>JACPDA010000004.1 GCA_016184225.1 Candidatus Daviesbacteria bacterium | reverse complement strand
GCTCCGGGTAGTGCCGGAGACATCTTTGTGAAAGTAACCCTGGAACTTAGGGTCAGTACTGATATTGGCCCAGGTAACCGGGGGGACGCCGGGGATATTTGTCCAGGAGATGGTAACCAGGTCAGCTGTATTTGCCGGGGTACAGCTGTTATTGACAGAAACAGTAGGGGTAGGAGTACCAGTACTGACAGTGACAGTGTTGCACTGGAAGCTGATGTTGTACGGGCACCACTCCCAGCTGGGGTTGCAGCGGCCGCCATCCGAAGCCGGGACAATCTGCAGACAGGTTTGTCCGCCGCTGTCCGGATCCTGCCAGCAGCGGTCATTAAAATTACCCTGGAACTGCCAGGGCCGGGCATAGCCGGAGTAGGCGGCATAGCCGGTGTTTTTAAAGGTTTGGGGATTGGGGTTTAAGGTATTGGTCCAGGTAGTGGTATCAACCAACCCGGTTCCAAAACCGCCGTAATCTGCGTAATTTGCATCCCAGGAGATCCCGGGCAGGCTGTTGCTCCGGATCAGCCAAAACACCCCGCCTAAAGGATCAACACTGTTTTGCCAGATATTGGTATATCCTCCAATAATCTCATCAAATTTATTCCTGATGGCAAACCAGTCTATGCCATCTCCGGTATTTCTAATTTCCATCTTGAATTTAACCTGCCCTCCGGCCTGGGCAGACACAGTCTTTGACCAGGTAGTGCCTCCATCTGCACTGACAAACTCATTACAGGTTAAGCTAGGCAGGGGTTTGGGGTTTTTCGGGGAAGGGCTGGGAGAAGGGGAAGGACCGATAGAACAGGCATTATTACAATTTGAGGTGGTATAGCTGCCGTTTACGTCATCACGGATACATGAAGTGCCGCTACATGCATACCTGGCTTGAGGGGTACAGTTTCCACCCGGACAGGGATCAGTACATTGGCTGGCACAGTTGTTGACTTCTTCTGAACATTCTCCATAGCCGCTGCCATCCCACAGGCAATATTGGTGGCCCTGGGCACAGACAGCATAATCTGAGGCACAATATGCAGTATCACAGACCGGGCCCTGGGAATATGGTTCACAAACTTGAGATCCTCCACCACCTCCACCACCGCCTCCACCACCAGAAACAGTACAAGTGCCATTTTGGCAGGTATTTCCGGCAGAACAATTGTCTACACTGCAAGTTTGGTTGGGAGCAGCTACCTGAGTACAGGATCCTCCGCTGCTGTAGGTGGTGTAAACACAGCTACCCTGTGTACCATTATTGGCACAGGTATTGGAGGAAGTAGCGCTGCAGGAGCCGGAGCAGGAAATACCACTATTGCAGTTGGGAGTGGAAGGAGCCAGGGTTGCACAGGCAGGTGCTCCACAGGCAGCTGTAGTACAATTACCGCCAATGCCGCTACAGCTGGAAACACCACAAATTACAGTAGTAGTACCTGATGGGCAAGTGCCGGTAAACTGGCCGCCATTACAGCTTCCGTCAACAGTTCCATCTGAATTGCAACAGGTTTTATATAGTCCTCCTATAGTACAGGCACTAGTCCCTGTACAGGATGTTTGGCCTGTACAGGCAGGGTTACAAGCTCCGGCATAAAGGTAAGGGGAGGATTGACAGGTATCAGTTGCCCCGCAGGTTTGAGTTTGGTAGTTATAAGAGAAGTTGCAATCTCCAAATCCGATCGGTGTAGCCGTACATCCACTCACATAATTGTAATCCCACAGATTAATCCGGGAACCATCTCCGGCAGTACAGCCACCACCAGAGGTACAGCAAGCGTTGCTATAGCCGCCAATACTTCCTTGGCAAGGGCTCAGGTTTGGCGTAGTGATAGAACCAAACGGACAACTTGATGAACCAGTTGTTGGGTCCCAGATAAAATACGGATCAGATGGAGGAGAACTATAGCCTCCACCGTTTTGGTCATAGTATTGGGGGGCTGCAAAAACAGGAGAAGAAAATATCCAGACGATGATTAATATAGGCACTAAAGCCAATATTTTAATGGCAGTTCTCACATTTTTACCTCACACTTTTAATGTAGCATAAAGGGATAAAACAGACAATAAGAGGAGAGATCAATCTGTGTCTATTTATTGGAAATAACAGCAACGTTATTCTGGTTATCCTTGGCTAGTTGTTGGAAACCTAAGTTTACTCCAGAATTAATATTGCCGGTTTTAGCGAGTCCAACAAGCGCCATGGTATTATTTGGGTTTGTAGTAATTTGGCCCTGTAGGAAATTTTGAAAGATTTGGCCAGCTTTTGATTCAGGATCATGGTCAAAACTAAGTAGAGTTTGACCTGCAGTAACTTCCTGGCCTACCTTAAGGGTGCTTGTGGCAGAAGGAGGTATGATAATAAACCAATCTTGGTCATTTCCAACGCTAATGGCAATCTCGTTGACAGTATTATTTGGGCCGACTATAAGAACTGAAACTTTTCCTCCTGTTAAGGCTGGCAATTCATATTTTCCGCTTGGCGCTGTAATGACTAAGCCTTGTGTGCCTACCTTTTTAGATTTGAACTGAGTTACCTCTACGCCATCACTCTTGACTAAGTCAGGTAAGGCAATAACAGTTTCTCCCTTGGCTTTGGCCTCATCCACTATTTTTTGGACTTCATTGGGAGGTAAATCAACTAAATTGGGAGTTTGGTTATTGATCACATCTTTAACAGTTTTAACAGGTTCTGGAGTAGTTGGTTCCGGAGTTGGTGGTGCAGTAGCAATATGGGTAGGTGTTTCTATCGGCATAGCAGGTATAATTACACCTACAGGTTCAACAGGATTGAAGGGATCTGAAGCTTCGGTAGTTGGCCTTACTGAACTCTGTGGACCTCTGTCATGGACAGCTATGAGATACACGCCTCCAGCCATTATAGCTAAAGATATCCCAACCGGTTGCCAATGATTTCTGGCCCATCTTAATCCACCCCTAATATCCGGTAGGGGTATATGGGGAATATGTGATACATGTTCTGGTGTACGGGTTTCCATAATTGTGGTCTTTTTATTAAGTTTATTATACCATAATTTGGCGGAGTTTTGGGTTACTTGTGGCTTGTTAAATTAAGAGTTAAATTAAGAAGAGATTATTTAAATGAGAAATCAACCGGAATGCCAAACCTATCTCCTTTAGTGACAGAGAAGATTAGATTTACCTCATTAAATGGAGCCTCAGTAGGGAAAGTATCTGCGGAAGTTGTGGCAATAGTTTCTCCTTCGGTAAAAGGTTTGACTAACTTGTCCGCCCCAAAAGATGAAACAGCTTCTCCAAAGAAACTGTAACTGGCAATAAGTCCTTCGAATTTTCCTTTACCATGAAGCCATCTGACAGGATGAGATTTAATCTTAAAGATTCCTCCTGATTCTGAGCCATTTTCCAGCGTACCGGGGAAAACTGCTGTTAGAGAGGTATTAGCAGGTAGAGTAAACCCTAAACCAATTGTCTTTCCCTGGTAAGTTATATAACTGCCCTTTTGGCAGAATTCTTTTGGCACGGGACAACCGATTGTTAGTTGAGTAGATGGTTGTGCTGAAGGTGGATTGGGGTTGGATTTACCAATAAGATTGAGAGGAAGACTGGATAGAATAGGACCTTTAAAAAGATAAAAAGATAGGGGAATCAGAATTACTGTTAGCACTACAAACAATACTCCCCAAAAAACGGGTTTTTGCCAAAACGTGGGCATACTTTAATAATAAGTAAGAGGAGTATTAAAAGTCAATGAGAATGGATTTATTTTGGGGAATTGTTATAGAAGGTAGTTATATTAATTGTGCCGCCCTCTTTTGTTGCGCAAGTTCTAAAAACGATTGCAACTTTTTTAATAAAATGGGGTTTAATTTCAGTTAACTTTGTTGGTATAATCTAAGTAAATGATCATCCTGGTTAGCGTTGGCCTTCTAGCAATCATTTTAATAATCAACTTTTTCTACAATCAGAAAACCAAGGATTTGGAGGAACGCAATAAAAGACTGGTAGTTTTAACACAGGAAAATACGGAAGTGAACCAGCAGCTGCGTAATACTTTGTCTTTGCTGGCAAAAGCCAATGACAGATTAAAAGAGCTTGATCGGCTCAAAGATGATTTTGTATCTATTGCTTCGCACGAACTGCGGACCCCGATGACAGCCATCCGCTCCTATGCCTGGATGGCGCTGCACCGCAGTGATGTCCCTTTATCGAAAACCCTGGAAAAATACATCGTCAGGGTTTTAGTGTCAACCGAGAGGTTGATTAATTTAGTTAATGATATGTTAAACGTTTCCCGGATTGAAGCCGGTAAAATTGAAATTAACCCTGAACCAATTGATCCGCTTCTACTCATCAAAGACATTGTTGATGAAGTGTATTATTCTAAATCCGAGGAGAAAAAGATTGAATTTGAAATTTTGGAAAAGCAGTGTCCCAAAATATTTGCCGATCCGGAGAAACTGCGGCAAGTATTTTTAAATTTGGTGGGAAATTCTTTGAAATTTACCCCTGACGGAGGGAAGATTTCTTTTGACTTCTTCTGTGATGGTAAAACAGTGGAGATTGCTGTTTTAGATACCGGGATAGGAATATCCAAAGATGATTTAAGTAAATTATTCCATAAATTTGGCAGGCTGGATAATTCTTATACTGCAACTGCCACCTCAGGCGGGACAGGCTTGGGTCTTTATGTTTCCAAAAGTTTAATTGAGCTTATGCATGGAAAAATTAGGGCTTATTCGCAAGGAATAAACAAAGGCTCTGTATTTATTGTGTCTGTGCCGGTTGCAACGCCGGAGACTTTAAAAAATATAGACAGTTTCCGAATAAAGCCTAAGGGTGAAGCCAAAGGCTTGGAGCCGGTGGCGATTTAGGAAGGGTTTAGGGTCTAGGGGTTAGGGAATAGTTGATTTTTTTCTCTAAACCCTATACCCTAGTCCCTATACCCTGACATTATGGATAATCAACAGAAAAAGATTCTTATAGTGGAAGATGATCAGTTTTTAAGGGAATTTTATCAGGAACTGCTGGTAGCGGAAGGCTATAATGTAGATACGGCAGCGGACGGAGAGATTGGTTTAAGTAAAATCCAAAACAATGATTATAGTTTAATCCTTTTAGACTTGATGCTTCCTAAAAAAGACGGGGTGCAAATTCTAAAGGACCTGAAGGTAGCTCCTGCCAAGTCATCAAATACTCCGATCGTTGTTTTAACTAACTTGGGACAAGATACGGTTATTAAGGAATGTTTTAATTTAGGTGCAGATGGGTATCTAATAAAATCTGCTTTAAACCCCGACCAGGTATTGACGGAAATAAAAAGCTATTTGCAGAAGAGTTCATGACAACTCCCCGGATAATTTACCAAGACAATTATCTCCTAGTGTTGGATAAACCCCCCGGGTTGGTGGTAGATCAGGCAGAAACTGTTAAGGGTAAGACTTTAATGGATTGGCTGCAAGCTTACTATGAAGAAAAAGAGTATCATAGTGAAGATGTCCCTGAGAGAATGGGTTTGGTTCATAGATTGGATAAGGATACCTCAGGGATACTTTTAGTTGGCAAGACCCAACCAGCACTAGAGAACCTGCAGCACCAATTTAAAGATAGAGTGGTAAAAAAGGAATATTTGGCGCTTGTTCATGGTTTAGTGGCTGAGCCAGGTAGAGTGGATGCAGCAATTATGAGAAACCCAGTAAACCGGGAGAAATTTACAGTTGTTTCACCTGGGAGGAGAGCGCGTCCGTTGGAACAGAGCACACCTCCCAGGTGGCCGAATGGACTCCTGGGAGGTGGACGTGAGGCAGTGACGGAATATGAGCCATTGGAAAGGTTACAGGTTACAGCGGGCCCCCGAAGGGGAGGGTTACAGGACATCTTTTCAAATTTTAATAAGATTCAGATGCGCAAACTGTACACTGCCCACTACAACCTGTTTACTCTACTCCGGTGCAAGCCAAAGACTGGACGGACACATCAAATTAGGGTACATTTAAAATATATCAATCATCCGATTGTTTCGGATGAAAAGTATGGTGGCCGTAAAGTATCGCGACTGGACAGCAGGTGGTGCCCCAGGATTTTTTTGCATGCGGCAAAGATAGGGTTTAAGCATCCGGTTTCAAAAGAATGGATGGAATTTGAAAGCCCATTGCCGGAGGATTTGAAAGAAGCACTGGAAAAATTAGATGAATAATATTTTTATACAACTTGCCATCATATTAGGTTTATCATCAGCCCTAGGATTTATTACATATAAGCTTAAGCTGCCGCTTTTAATTGCCTATCTTTTAGGAGGGTTACTGATAGCATTTGTAGGTTTTTTTGATGTGGGTACCTCTTTTGCCTTGTCGTTCCTACCGGAAATCGGTATCGCATTTTTACTTTTTTTAGTGGGAATGGAATTGGATCTGCGTGAGATAAGAAGTTTTGGCAAACCAATCATCATAGCAGGGATATTGCAGATTTTTATGACCACGATTTTGGGTACCTTTATCAGTCAAAGCTTTGGATTTAGTTTGGTAGAATCTATTTATTTAGGTGTTGGGCTTTCTTTTTCTTCCACCATCGTAGTAATTAAGCTGCTTTTTGAGAAAAAGGATCTGAGGTCTTTATATGGAAAACTATCAATAGGAATATTACTTTTAGAAGATCTTTTGGCGGTAGTAATTTTGCTGGGATTAACTTCCACTACCTCGAGTTTAGGTACAGGTTTAACTTCTGCATCGCCTATTTTAGCGTTTATGGGTAAAGTTTTAATACTTTTCAGCACTTCGCTAATTATCAGCCGCTATATATTGGGAACCCTGTTTAGGATCATTTCGCAGTCAACAGAGCTGCTATTTTTGACCGCCTTGGCTTGGTGCTTTGTTTTTATATCTTTTTCTGTTGTTTTGGGTTTTTCTGTTGTGATTGGAGCATTTTTGGCAGGGGTGGCTCTGGCATCCAGCCCTTATCATTATCAGATTCAGAGCAAAATCAAGCCAATGAGAGATTTTTTTGTGGCGCTTTTTTTCGTGTACCTTGGTACTAAAGTAGACTTTGTGCATATCAGTCAAACTTATTGGCTAATCCTGATTTTTACCGCTTATGCGGTTGTGGTTAAACCGGCTATTTTTATACTGCTACTTGGCACGCTGGGATTTAGAAAACACACTATGTTCCACACGGCAATAAATTTATCTCAAATATCAGAATTTTCTTTGATTATCCTCTTGGTAGGTTTAAATGAGGGATTGGTTAGTCAGCAAGCTTTGACGGTAATCGCAAGTAGCGGAGTTTTGTCTATTATCATATCATCTCTAATGATATCTAAATCGAACAAGATCTATAGATTAGCTACTATTTGGGTAGGTTTCTTTGAAAGAAAAAACATCTCTTATGTTGACAGTTTAAAATCTGCTGAGCTGGAAGACCATGTGGCGGTTATTGGCGCTCATCGGGTCGGAGGGGAAGTAGTACGGTTTTTGAAAAGAGAAAAACACCCAATAGTGGTTTTGGATTTTAATCCACATTTGGTGGAAGTTTTACTGGCTGAGGAGATACCGGTAATTTATGGGGACATGTCTGATCCGGAAGTTTTGGATATCCTTAATTTGGATAAGGCAAAAATGATTATTTCTACTACACCTGACGTTGAGGCCAATAAAACTTTGTTAGAGGATCTAAAAATAAGGAAGATAAATACACCAGTGATAGTTAGGGCGGAAACTGTCAAGGAAGCCCAAAGTTTGTATAAAAGAGGAGCGGATTTTGTGATTCTCCCGGAAATTATGGCAGGGGATAAACTGCTGGATACTTTAAGGGATCATTTAAATGAAAAAAGCTACTTTAAAGAGAGATCCCGGATAGAACTGGAAAAACTCTCCCGCAAAATCCTGTCTTGGGGATGAAAAATTTTAAGATTCTTTGCAAAGCTGGTAAAGCTAGGGTGGGGAGGTTAACGACTCCGCATGGAGTTATTGATACCCCTAATTTTATCCCGGTGGGAACACAGGCTACAGTTAAAGCCCTGGGGCCGCGGGAGCTTAAGGAAATCGGCTCCCAGATAATTTTGGCTAATACTTATCACCTGATGCTCCGGCCGGGAGCAGATCTTATAGAAAAGTTTGGCGGGTTACATAAATTCATGGGCTGGGATAAACCTATTATGACGGATTCCGGTGGGTTCCAGGTATTTTCTTTGGGGGTGGCACTGGAGCATGGAAACAGTAAAGTGCTGAAGGGAATTGACAATTTTAAGGCAAAGCCTCGACTCAATAAAATTACGGAAGAAGGAGTTGTTTTCCAATGCTGAAATCCGTAGAACTGACTGAAAGGTGGGGTCTCCGCAGCCTGGCAGAGTATAAAAAAAGGATAGGTGCCAAGCTAATCCACCTGGAGGGTGGAAATGTAGCTACATTCTGAGGATAAACCTAGGCATCTTCTGGGCATTGGAGAGGTGGAGGATTTATTCAGTTGGCAACAAGCAAAATAATTTTACCCTCAGTATCAGGCAGAGCAGGTTTATTTCTGATAAAAAACCAGTTGATCCAGAATGCGGCTGTTATACATGCTTGAATTTTAGTAGGAGTTATCTGCGTCATTTATATCTGGCAAATGAGATTTTATACCACCAACTGGCTACATACCATAATGTCTATTTTATTACCAACTTGATGAAAACTATTAGGAGAGCAATTATTAAGGGGAATTTTAAAAATCTGAAGAAAAACCATGGAGTATGAGTTATGAGGTACACAATTTTAATTTGCATACCTCATATACCCATATAATTTACTAGCTTAAACTACAGGTGCGCTTTGGCCGCCGACTTCTCCGCTAGGCGCCGCCGGGGGACAAGTACAATTGGCTTCTCCTTGTGCACAAGCGACACAATTACCGTCCGAAGCTGTATTTCCACAGGTTGCACACTGTTGCTGGGTCTGTGGTTGGGCTACGCCCTCTGCGGTCGGCTGTACAGGTTCTGTGACCGGTGCCGCCGGCATAACAGGTTCAGCAGCCGGTTCTGTTACCGGTGCAGCCGGCTCAGACGGAGCACTGCCGCCCGCATTATTATTTTGATCGTCCATTAAAAAATTCACCCCCTCTCTTTTAAAGTGTATCCTGTAACCAGTTGCGCGGTCAAGCCCTTCTTATGTACACTGGGAGTATGCCCGCCAAACACCGGCCAACTAAATCAGGGAAAAAAAGTTGGAAAGATGTCCAATCTAAGCTCAAAAGAAGCAGGCGGACAAAGTTGGCCCTGGGAGTTTTGGGTCTGGTGGTGGGGCTTTTAATTCTCTCTTGGGTTATCAGTTTTACCCAAAGCCTGTTTACCCCCTGGAAAACTCATACCAACATAAAAAGAAACTATATTTGGGATACACAGTTTAATATTAATTTGCTTTTCCGCTCCAAAAATATTTCAGTAGTCTCTTTAAATCCTAAACAGGGCAGAATTGTAATTATTAATATCCCCGATGAGGTTTTCCTGGAAGTACCACACGGTTTTAACTTTTGGCAGCTTAGGGCGGTATATGAACTGGGGCAGTCCCAAAAACAGGTAGGTGGGCATAAATTACTGGTAGACTCCCTGCAGGTCTTTCTTGCCATCCCGATTGACGGGTACTTGGATTTTAGCGCCCAAAAACCGGCTAAGTCTAGCCTCGAGGTGGTAGAAACCCTAAGGAAAAATCCCTTTTCGGGTTTTAACCTTTTATCCGGTTTGAAGACCAACTTGACTATGTGGGAGATTCTAAGGCTTAAATTCAGCATTGCTGGCATTAGGTTTGATAAGGTAAAGAGTATCAGCCTGGATAAATTTGGCGTACTCGAGAATGAAACCCTGCCTGACGGGACTCCTGTTTTTACGGCAGATCCGGTTAAGCTGGATAGTGTGTTATCGGATTTGGCAGACCCGGCTATTACGGAGGAGCACAAAACTATCGCAGTTTTTAATGCCACAGACCGCCCGCAGCTTGCTCAGAAGGCGGCCAGGTTGATAACGAATTTAGGCGGTAACGTAATTATCACGGCAAACGCCGGGGAGCGGCTTAAAAAAACCCAAGTGGCAGGGGAAAAATCAGCCACTTTGAAAAGGCTCAAGCAGATATTTAATTTAGATGATAAAATTAGCTCGTCAAGCGCCGATACTGCGTCCCGCGCGGAGGTAAATTTGTTTTTAGGGGAAGATTTTGATAAATAACAAACTATGATTTTGTGGATAGCGCTTTTTTTACTGGTGGTGGCTATCTCTTTTGTGTTGGCCCTTCGGTCAATGAGAGATTACCAGGACATCCCCCAAAGAAAAAAGGAAGAATATGGTTTATTCTTAATTCGCCAACCGGGCAATTTTAGCGCCCAAATCCTGGATCATATTGGGAAAGCCATGCTGGTTGACGGCTTAATCATCAGTTTAGAGAGGCTTTTTAAAGGGAGCCAGGCTGCCCTGACTATATTTGGTCCCAAAAGGATGCTTGATCAATTTATGGAAAGTTTAAGCCTTTTGGAGCTTGAGGACTATACGGAGGGTTATAGCAGCAGTGAGGTTGCTGTCTGGGAAATGGGTGTCAGAGAAACCGGCCATCAGAGCGTTAATACTGTTTTTGAAAACATTTCTCGCTTAGGCGCTGATGAGCAATTTTTTTGGCAACTGGTGTTGGGGGCAAAGAAAATCAAGGAAACAATAGTTTTTCAGACCCAAATCAGGGCGGTAGTTTATTCCAAAGACCCTCTCAGGAGGAAAGTATTGGTGCCTTTGTTTGAGAATTTACAGGCAGGCAGTTTGATCAAGGTCCCAAAACCTTTTTCTACAGAACAAATGATGGATTTTTATAGACTCCGGAGCCTGGGAAAAGACAGCAGCGGGCCGGTTTTGGACACGGAGGCAGTAATACGTCTTTTGAAGGTCTAAACTTCCTGTTCTTCTTCGGTTTCTTCTGAATCCTCATCAGCGCTTGTTCTATCCAGGGAGGTTAAGATGTTTGTGGCAGCTGTTGACCCTGAGCTTTCTAAAAATGAGGGTTGGTTTTTAAACCTTTTGCTGCGGAAGGTTTCTTTAATAATTACAGACAAGCTATTTACCCTGATGGATTTTATGTAGAGTTCGTATTTATTGCCTCCTTTGTAAAGCCGCAGCAGGTGGTGGCTGATATCGTCAGGTAAAACCCCCAGGTAGTCTCCATTTAAATCGATAATTGTGATTTTGCGATTTTTAACAGCCATCATGACTTTCATCCCGCAAAAAGCATGAGACAGCTTTTGGGGCTCGGCTACTTTTAGAAGATTCACCATTTTAGTCTTGCCAGGTTCTTGTAAAAAAAGGGAGGGGGAAAGCCTGCTGTGGCAATTTGAGGTAAAGCTTTGGCCGTTAGGTTTAAAGGATTTCATAATCTTAAGGTTTTTTAGGGCAATAGGGTTGTAAGGGTCAATTCTTAAAACCTCAGAGTAGTATTTTTTGACCAAATTGGATTTGCCAAGTTCCATATTAGCTTTTGCCAAGCGATTGAGGGCGTCAATATTCTGCGGGTCCAACTTAACTATTTTTTTATTGATCTTAATGGCTTCTTCCCACTTAGAATCTAGGGCTGTATCTATTGCTTGCTGGGAAAGGCTGGGGGGTGAGGTGGAGTCGTCCATCTAAGTGAGAAAGTATAGATAGAAAAGGGAGTAATTGTCAATGTTTCGTGTTATATTAGCTCTTGGATTTATGCTAGAATATCTTTCATGTCAGGACATTCTAAGTGGTCGACAATCAAAAGACAAAAAGGGGCGGCGGATATCAAGCGTGGCTTAACTTTTACCAAAATTGCCAATGCTATCACTATTGCTGTTAAAGTAGGCGGTTCAGGGGATCCGGAATCTAATCCCAGGCTTAGAATGGCTGCAGAGGCTGCAAAAGCCGTCAATATGCCCAAAGAGAATGTCCAGCGGGCAATTGACAGAGGTTTGGGTAAGTTGCCAGGACAGACTTTAGAGGAAGTGACTTATGAGGGTTTTGGGCCCGGTAAAGTAGCATTTTTGGTGGAAGGTGTCACTGATAATAAGCTTCGGACCCTTCAGGAAGTTAAAAATATTTTTGAAAGAAATGGCGGCAGTCTAGCCGGGCAGGGTAGTGTGGCGTATATGTTTGGAAGGTATGGGGAGATGAGAGTCAAGAGTCAAGAGTCTAGAGTCAAGAGTCTAGAAGATGAAATGCTGGAATTGATAGATTTGGGAGCAGAAGATGTGGAAGAGTTTATTGAAGACGGAATACGAAAGTATTTAGTATATACACAGAGCTCAGAATTAAATACTATGGGTAATAAAATTACTCAGGCTGGTTTTGGGGTAGAGTCGCAGGAGCTTACCTATAAACCAAACACTTTAGTGGAAATAAAAGATCCGGAAACAGCCAAAAAAGTCCTGGAATTTACAGAGAAGTTAGAGGAACTGGATGATATACAAAAAGTTTATGCAAATTTTGATATAGAAGAAAGCCTTTTATGATAATTTTAGGAATTGATCCCGGGACTGCGACAACCGGTTATGGAGTTATAAAAATCCCTGATGATATCCTAGGCAGGGAGTTTAAATATGATATTGAACTGATTTCTTATGGCAATATCAGCACCCCCAAAGAAAAGTTAATGCAAGACCGCTTACATATGATACACGGGCAGTTATCAGGAGTAATTGAAAAATACCGGCCTGATCAGATGGTTTGCGAGATGTTATTTTTTGGAGCCAATACCAGGACGGCCATTATGGTAGGACAGGCTAGGGGAGTAATCATGCTGACCGCTGCCCAGTATAAGATTCCCTTCCAGGACTATACTGGTTTACAGGTAAAATTGATGGTGGCCGGCTCTGGTAGGGCTGACAAGAATCAAGTCCATGATGGAGTAAGGAAGTTTCTGGGAACTAACGGGCGAAAGAGGAATAGACTGAAAGTAAACTGGAAAGGCGGGCATTTGGATGATGCCACAGACGCGCTGGCAATAGCCATTTGTCATGTGCTAAAAATGGTGGCCAAGTGACACGTAGTGTCATCCCTGAAATGATATGGACTTTAACCTAAACAAAAGACATAAAATAATTATCAGCTCAGCCTTATTAACTATAGGGCTTCTTTCAACCCAGTTGGTGAATTTTGATTTAAGGTTTAGATTCTTGGGCGGCCTGGCGGTTTTTTCATACGCCCTTTCCCTCTGGTCCCTTTGGGAGGGGTTAAACCTGACAAAAGCTGTTGTGCTCCTGATTTTACCCACCCTTTTTACGGTGGCCGTTGCCAGCTTTTATTTTCTCTTGCCTGTCAGGTGGCTGACCAGGCTGCCGGTGGCTTTTATGTTTGGTTTGACATTTTATTTACTGCTTTTAGCCCAGAATGTGTTTAATGTGGCAAGTTTACGGACCATTCCACTATATCGGGCAGCATCAACAGCCAGTTTCTTATTTACCCTGCTTTCAGCCTTTTTTATATATGTGGTTATCTTTGCCCTTCATTTATCGGCTTTTTGGAATGGGGTAATAGTCTTATTAGTCAGCTTTCCGTTAATCCTACAGGCACTTTGGACAATTGCAATGGAGGATAAAATGGGAGCGGCTGTCCTGATACAAAGTTTAATACTTAGTTTGATTTTGGGGGAGCTTGCTTTAAGCTTTTCGTTTTGGCCCAGTATTGCCATAATTTGGTCATTGTCTCTATCGTCTGCAATGTATGTTCTTTTAGGCTTAACTACCCATGTTTTAAGAGGCAGGATAAATAGGAGAGTGGTATGGGAATATATAGGGATAGGTGCGGCTGTGCTTTTGGTCAGCTTTTTTGCAACATCATGGACAGGGTAGAGATAAGTGTAAAGTGAAAAGTGCAAAGGGAAAAGTTAGAAAAAATACTGCTCGTGAAAAATTATGGGATATTTCGTGAAAACTACGGATGATATAGTGTGATATAGATAATAGGCACGAAAGTGGAAAACTATGGGGCCTATATGTGCTTATTTCTGGCATGCTCTGTGGATAACTGCTAAATAATACCCGAAGGTAGGGAGAGAAGAGGGCCGCTCTCTTTGAGTATGGATATAAGAATATTACGATATAGAAAGACCCTGTATCCTTAATAAATATCCCAATATCCTAATATCCCTTATTTCTCTCTTTAGTCATCCTTCCCTATATTATTGATGTCGTACAATATAGAAACAGGAAAAAATCGGAGAAGTGGCCTTTGTCGCTAAGGCGAACTTCAAACTGATGTAAAACTAAGAAGAATTAAAGAAAAATTATTTAAATTTAAAAACAATAGTTCCCGTCTAAATTTTCTGTCATTTTTCCTTTTCAATTTATTGCCACTTAACACATAGGTTTAGGTTTCTGTAACAATCTAAACTATAGATGACCTATCCTACGTCTTATCCCCTAGAAAGCCGTTTTTGGGGCCTTCCAAGGCCTCGTGTCTAACTAGCCTTAAAAGAGCTGAAAATAGCTAGTATAGACAGCGTTTTAGGTACGCTTCCTTGTTTGTGTAGTATGCTTTCTTTGTTAGACTTTTGTTTATTCTTCGCACAGGTTGCTTCTCAGCAAGCAATGGAAATCCTAATAGTTTACCTAGCTTATCGTAAGCTTAGACTCAATTAGATGCTTGACAAAGCCTGCCTGAACCTATTATTATGAGTATAATCAACCTTATACTCAGTATGGACTCACGCTCGCCCAAGGCTCAAAATAAAAAAAATGATCAGTCTTATACTCGTTATACTAATTTAGATTTGATTGATGACTTCTTTCTTTTCCTTCAAACCAACAATTACTCCCCTGAAACAATCTATAACTATAAAAAGGATTTACTCCACTTCGATAATTTTCTGAAATCCAGAAATATTTATATAAAAGATATGAATAAGAGATTAATTTTTGAATTTAAGGCTTATCTCTCATCTGATGAGCGGGAGACTCCTACAAATCGACAAGAAGCGAGTGTGCGGCTCTCATCCGCAAGTATCAATAGGTGCTTGTCAGCAGTTCGAGCTTATATCCTTTTTCTTATTGACCAGGAATATGATTGTCCTGTTGTACCTGATCAGTTTAAGATGGTTAAAAGAGAGCGTCCGCATGCCAATATTGCAGAACTTAATGAATTAATTTCTTTAATTGAAGCTCCTTCTACTTTGGAAAAAGACCCAGAAATATCTAGCAGGAATAGAGCTATGCTTGAAATATTATTTGCAACTGGAATGAGGATTTCCGAGCTGCTTAACCTGAACAGGAGGGATATAGATGGTAGCGGTCGGATTTTTATCACTGGCAAAGGACGAAAACAAAGGTTTGTATATCTGACCGAACGGGCACAGGCCTACTTAGAACAGTATCTTAGCTTTAGAAACGATACACAACAAGCGCTATTTGTACCGACTAAAGGTAAAAATATAACAAAATCCCAAAGACGGATTTCAACTAATTACCTTCAAGAAAGGATTAAAAGATATAGGGAAAAATTAAGAATTAATATTCCTACCAGTGCTCATTCTTTGAGGCATGGTTTTGCAACTTATTTAACAGAAGAAGGGGCTTCTCCAGCTGCAGTTCAGATTTTGCTTGGGCATGAATCTCTTAACACAACAACAAGGTATATTAACGCGTCAGATAAATTTGCTCAGGAAACTCACCGGAAGTATCATCCTTTAGCAGAAAAATCTAAATGACAAGTGAAGATTTCTTAAAGATCTTTTACAGTAATTTTAGTCCGAATATTGATTGGGCGAATATAGATGAGATTACCTGGATGTATCAGGAAGGGTTATTTACTGTGTCTGCCAAAACAATTGCCTCAAAAGATGAATTTATCAGGAAAATAGATATAGTAAAAGACCCTGAAAGCGGACTCGTTAAAAGCGGTGAAAGTTACGGCCATCTAGCTTTAAAATCATTTGCTAGAGATTTTCTAATCCAGAATTGTAATATATCTGATCAAGATATTCGTTATGAGTATCCACTGATAGGTTTTAAGGTAGATGTTATTGATAAGGACTTACGATTTCCAGCTGAATGCGGAGATACAAATGCTTTAAAACTTGAAAAATACCTTATTCTTCCCACTGCAGAAAAGATGCTGATCTTGCCTTATCCTCATTCAGCTGACGTGCAGGTTTTTCTGTTTGTAGCTAAACCACGCTTTTTTAAATATATCAAGTATAAACAGGAGTTTCTAAATCGGGAAAATGCTAAGCTACGATTAACCTGAAATCCCGTTTGTCGTACAATATATTCTTTACTATTGACAAACTATATCAAAAGGTGAAAGTATAGAGGAAGAGCCCTTTTCCGATGGGAGAATTTTCAGAACTTTTTAAACAGAAAAAAACCCTTATTACCCTACTTATATTAGGGATACTAATTTTGGCAGTTCCTTTAGGCATAAATTTAATCAAGCAGCAGCAAATTTTTAAATCCCGGGCTGCCGGAGAACCAATTGTAATCCAAGAGACAAAAGATGTATTTCAAAAAACTAAGCCGGACGGAACTTTAGAATGGGTAGCCAGGAAAGATGCCAAAATTTCCATAGAGCTTACTTCTCCTTTGGGTCCGCCTAAAGGAGCTAATGAATGAGAGAATTTTTAGATAATTTAAGAAATTCGGAATTTTTCCAAAACAAGAGAAACCTTATTATATTAGCAGTGTTGGTTTTAACCCTTCCTGTGGGCATATTTTTGATTACCCAACAGCAAATCTTTAAGTCCCGGGCTGCCGGCGAGCCGATTGAATTCAGCGGAAATAATGTTGAGCGAAGGGGAAACAGCTGGGTAGCTTTAAGGGCAGACCAGCCGATTACCTTGAAACTTACTTCCAGATTAGGTTCCGGGAATACCCCAACCCCTACACCGCCCGCTTCAGTCCCCTCTACCCCTACCAATCCCTCTGCATCTTGTCCTGATCCCGGGACTGCGGCTAAGTTTAGCTGGACAGGTGTTAGCGGTGCCACCCGCTATGATTTGTATGTCCACAATACTGCTGATCCGGCGTTGGTCTGGGGATCGACAGAGTCCGGGGGAAATGCTTGTACCCCGCCTAATTTCTGTGAACCGCTGACTTCTACCTCTAAATCTTTAACCGGCAGGATCCCCGGAGCTACTTACCAGTGGTTTGTTTTTGCCTGTAATGCCTCAGGTTGCAGTACCGGCGCGGCAGAGGGTTCCTTTACCTGTACCAGGCAAGTAGCTCCTGCTACACCCACTGTTTCATTTACTGCCAGTCCAACTACTATTACTGCAGGTCAATCAACAACGCTGACCTGGTCAAGTACAAATGCCGTGAAATGTATTCTCAATCCCCCGGGAGTCTTTAAAACTGTAGATGCCTCGGGTTCAGATACGTTTTCTCCGACGGAGACAACCACTTATAATATGCGCTGTGAAGGCGTAGGCGGAGCAGCTAACTCAGCCAGAGTTAGTGTTGCGGTAACAGTTAATCCCCCCCTGCCTTGTACACCAGAACCATGTATTATGAAACTGATGGTTCAAGGATTGAATCTATTACAGCTTATGGCAGATACTGGAATTTCAGGAGTCCAACCAGCGGCGGATGGATTACACTGGAGAAAAGCGGTGATTACCTGACTACTATTCCCCGTTATGCCAATGGCCCATGCAGTGGTCAATCTATCTGCACTTTTGATACCAGGAATATGTTTGTTCAGTCAGACGGAAAAAGAATTGAAACGATCACTGCTAATGGTAAATACTGGAATTTTGATGGTGCCAATGGTTGGGCTGCCATGTCCGGGAGTGGCTCTAGTTTAACTTCTGTAGATAGATATGCTAGTGGGCCCTGTAGACCAGAACCATGTATTATGAAACTGATGGTTCAAGGATTGAATCTATTACAGCTTATGGCAGATACTGGAATTTCAGGAGTCCAACCAGCGGCGGATGGGAAGTAATGTCCGGGAGTGGCTCTAGTTTAACTTCTGTAGATAGATATGCTAGTGGGCCCTGTAGCGGTCAAACTACCTGCACTTTTGACAGCAGAACTATGTTAGTAAAAGACGGTAAGAAGACTGAATCCATTACTGCTTATGGCAAATATTGGAACTTTGACAGCTCTACCGGCTGGGGAGCGATGTTCGGGAACGGCACTAATCTGTCTGAAGAAAGTAGGTATAAGTAATAATGAAAGTACTGGGAGAAAAAGGATTTGTGATGAGTACTTTAGTAAAGATTATATTAATAGGAATTTTGATTTTAGCCATTCCGGTGACTGTGAAGCTAGTCCAGCAGCAGCAGATATTAAAATCCAGGGCAGCTCAAACCAATAATGCACCACCCAATAATGCACCAGGAGGTGACAGTTTTCCTAACGACTGTGTTGGTGAAGGCCCTTCTCCTTATAATAATATTGCCAGAGGTACTCCCTGTGGGGATGGAGGGGAGTGCGATGGGCTAGGAAATTGTATAGCCAGCGGAGGTACACCTGCCCAAACTGTGTCCTGTACGGATACGGAAGGTAATCCTACTAGGGCAGGCACTTTTTGTGGAGATGGACAGATATGTGACGGTCAGGGAAATTGTAGGTCAACAACTGGTGATACTTCTAATCCCTGCAGGGGTGTCTGGGGAAATAATTTTAGTGAAGGCACTTTTTGTGGAGACGGGAAGATCTGTGATGGTCAAGGAAATTGTATATCAAACAGTAGTTCTGGTGGGCCGCAACCGGGTACTATAACATCCGGTGGTGGCAACAATTATTGTGAAGAGGCAGGATTTTTTGAGTGTACTGTAGGTGTAACTAACGGTTCATGTTCCGGCGGTACGAACTGGACCAAGTATGAATGTAACTTTGGTGGTCAGGATTACTGTAGTAATAATTGTGTTCCTTCCGGGGGAACACCCGGCAATGTTGGAGTTGCTCCTCCTGCGGGAGGTACGCCAACCGGAGGGACGCCGGCTGGCGGAAGCGTTTCTTCCAAGTGCAGTGATGGGACTGTTTGTAAGGTTTCCCAAAACACCACACCACCGACTTGCGAAAAATGCGCCCCGGTTCCGAACTCATCTTATAAGTGGGTATTAATCCCGCCCGGTACAGGAGGCGCGCCGGCAATAGATACTGCCAGGTTTGGGGCAAATAATGCCTGCGGCGGTGCTGATGCTGCTGCTGCCCATGCCGTTTGTCCACAAAACACTTCTGATCCTTCTAACGTTAGAGCTTCCACCAGCAATTGGTGTTATGAATTTACCGAAGGCAACCGTTGTATTCAACTGCAGCATACAGGTACCGGAGGCGGTGTTGGTGGCGATACCGGAACTTGTAGTAATATTGATGACCAGTCCCCGGATTTAGGTCCCACTTGTGCAGCCTGTTTGAGTACTAAAACCTCCCCCACTAATGTTCCAAGTGTCATCTCTATCATCAAAAAGGGAACCAGTAACTACAGTGGCTGTAGTGACCAGAAGATATTGAATAAGTGGTGTAACGGCTTTGGTGCGGAAGCGGCCAGGCAGTGCAATGAATTAAAGACCGGCGTTTGTGCAACCTCTTGTGGCGGCAGCCTGCCTAATCCGGGTCCAGGGACTGGCGGGCCATCTAATCCTTCGACCCCGGTCAGGCGGGATTTGTGCGTTTCGACAGTTGTTTCCTCTGATATAGTTCCTGTAGGGGGTCAAGTAACAATTACCTCTACTGCCAGTGAAGCAAAGCTGGCTAATTTCCGCTACGCTTTTTACAATCGGGATAATGACACCAAGATTATTTGCCAACAAGGGATTGTCTCTGTAGTTGATGCAGCGGAAACAGCGCGCCAGTGTCCAAACGGCGGGTCTCCCTTGGTAATTGACAAGCCGGCCGGCTCTGGCGCAAAAAGCCTGGCTTCTGTTTTTAACTTTACTGATTTTGATAAGCCGGATTTAAATTGGGGCAACAAGAAACCAGTCAATATGCAGGTCAACGGTTACTTTATTGACCAATTTGGATTGTCATCGCTATCTAATGCAAATTGTAGTAAAGCCTTGAGAATTGTTTCAGAGAATCCGACTTCTAAGATAAGATTTAGGGTGGCTGAAGAAAATAGCTTAAATCTGGATTCAGCGGTTTGGGAGGATTACACCGGCCCAGGAACACTGCGTAACTATACATTTAGGAATATTGATCCCGGTACAAAAACTATCTTTGTCCAGTTTTGGGATACTACCACTGATGAGAAAGAAACGGTTAGTGCCCAAATAGAACTGCTGGCTCCACCCAGCCCTTCACCTTCACCTTCCCCCTCCCCCAGCCCGGCTCCGGTGGTGACAACGGATTTCAGGATTACCGAAACACGGGCTGATTTTGTTGCTGATCCAAACAAAGGATGGCAACCTTATACAGCTGAGCCGACTAGGATTGACAATTTTGAATTTAAAGATAAAACTGCCGGGCCAAAGTTTATCTGGGTGGAGTTTAGAGATTCCAAGGGTAAGATAGAGCAGCGCAACATCCAAATCAGGCTTTTAGGAGATGCCCCTGAAAAAAGAAACTGTTCCTTAGGAACAGATGGAAGCATGGCTATTTTGAATATTAGCGGGAGAAACTTTGGGTCGACTCAAGGAACAGCTGCCACCGGTACTACTGCCCGGCGAATTAGGCAGTGGAGTGATAATAATGTACAAGTTGATTGGCCAAGCGCTCCCATCGGGCAAAACCTGAATGTTGTTCTGACAACTGCAGACGGGCAAAGTGTTGATGTTAGCTGCAGTTCTCTTTCTCAGCTAGCTCTAGGAGCCAGGGTTTTCTGCCGGCAGCCTTCTTTGCACCAGACAGATAATGTGAATTTGACTTTGGCAGAAGCCATCCCGAGCGGCCGGCTGGTCAGAGAGAAAGTCAGCATTGATAAAGATGGTGTGGTTCAGGGTATCACCCAAAGGTTGGAAGAAGGCAGGCAATACAACCTGTCAATTAAAGCCCCGAAAGCCTTAAGAAAAACCACCACCTTTACTGCAGGACCAGGGACTACTAATCTCTCTGATTTTGTTCTGTGGGTGGGAGATATTTTCCCGGCAGATGGCGGAGACGGATTAATCAATGGTGCGGATAAAGCAGAACTAAACCGACAATGGATTGTTTCCGGTGATGCCAAAGGTAGGTCTGGGGATTTTAACCAGGACAGCCGGGTTAATTCTATAGACTGGGCCTGTATGAGCTTTTCTATGAAAGATGCCAATGGCCGCAGCGGCGATCCGGAAGCAGTTCCGGGGTTACCTCAGGTGATCTCCCCCCGTCCCACCTCTTCCCCTTCTGCCAGTCCAACTGCCAGTCCCAGCCCAAGTGCATCACCAGGAACGTAATGCAGGGTGGCAAAAAGTTGTTGATTGTAGTACAAAATATATATGGATAATTTTAATGTAACAACAGATAATCTGCCGAAGAAGTTTTCAGTCCTTAAAATTATTTTTATTGTTTTAGGGGTGGTGCTGGTTGTAGAGATAATTTATGCCGGATGGACCCTGTTTCCCAAATCCGGCACCACTTCCCCACCTGTTGCTGGGACTACGGAGCGGTCAACAGCAAGGATTTCTTTAACTGCCCCTCAACAAAGCTTTCAGGTCGGTGATTTAATACCTGTTTCCGTCATACTCGACAGTGGTTTGAAGACCATTTCCGGAGTTGATTTGATAGTCCGGTATGACCCGGAAATTTTGGAAATTACCAAAGCAGGGTTAAGCAAGGGTAACATCCTGGATGAATATCCGCTGATGTCTGTGGATTCCGGCAGCGGTTTAGTTTCCATCTCCGGGATCAGCAGCTTAGGCGGCGGTTTTGCGGGTAAAGGTGAATTTGCCACTCTGAATTTCAAAGCTAAACAGACTGCAAATACATCTTTGACAATTAACTTTGAGAAAGATACCACTACAGCCTCTAATTTAGTGGAGGCAAATACATCCAAAAACATTTTAGAAGAAGTTGATAATTTGGAAATTACAATCGAATGAAAAAGTTTCTTGCCCTACTCTTGATCCTTAGCCTTTTTGCTCTTTTCTTTCCTGCCGGGGTGTTGGCCCAGACCACTTCCTTGGAGCTGGATCCGGCCAACGGCACTTTTAACAGAGGATGCAGTTTTTCCCTAAATATCCAACTTAAAACAGGCGGAGCTGCCACCGAGGGAGTTGATGCCATTATTATTTATGATTCCTCCAGGTTGACTGCCAATTCCATTACCAAAGGCACAATTTTTCCCGATTATCCGATAAATAATATAGACAGCGCTACCGGCAGGATTGCCATTTCTGCCATCGCTTCCGTGGGTTCGCCTTTTACCGGTTCAGGTGTCTTTGCCGGTATAAATTTTACGGTTCCAAACAGTGCTGCTACGGGGACAACCCAAATTAGCTTTGACTTTAATCCCCAAAAAAAGGATGAAACCCGTGATTCCAATGTTTCTGGGGTAGTGGGAGGGGTAGTTGTGGATATGCTGGATTCGGTATTAAACGGCAGCTTTGTTATAGGGACCGGGGTCTGTGGCGCCCAGCCGGTTGCCAGCGCGGCTCCGACCCAAGCAGGAACATCTCCCGGATCTGGATTTGTGGTCATGCCAAATACCGGAGGGCAAGGAGCAGGTTATGTGTCTACCCCTTCTGCCTATAATCCGCCTACAACTTATGTCCCGCTTAAGAGCTTACCGGAGGGAGGGACGAAGGAGCTTACCCTTACGCTAGCTATTATTGGATCGGTTTTAACCATCTTGGGAATTTTAGGACTGGCACTACTTTAAGTGGCTAGAGTCGAGAGTCAAGAGTCTAGACTTAAAATTCCTAGACTCTAGATTCTAGCGACTAGACTCTAACTATGACTTTATCTGCTCTTATCACTGATTTTCTGGAATACCTGGAACTGGAACGTAACGCTTCACAACTGACCATCCGCAATTATGACCACTACCTAAAACGATTTCTGGAATTTGCCAAAGATATTAACCCTAAAGACATAGATTTAAATTTAGTCAGAAAGTACAGGTTGTATTTATCCAGGTGGACAGATCCTAAACATAACAAGCCTTTGAAAAGGATCACCCAGAATTACTTTATGATAGCGCTTAGGGCATTTCTTCGCTACCTGGCCCGAGTGGATATAGAAACTTTATCTCCGGAGAAAGTGGAGCTGGGTGAAGCAGAGGCCAGGCCGCTTAAGGTTTTGGATGAAACGGCCTTAAAGAACTTACTGGAAGCTCCTGATGTTTCTATAAAAGGCGGCATGCGGGATAAGGCTATTTTGGAACTGCTTTTTTCTACGGGACTGCGGGTTTCTGAGGCAGCTTCTTTAAACCGGGATAGCATTAATTTAAGCCGGCGGGAATTTTCTATTGTAGGCAAAGGACAAAAGGAGCGGATTGTGTTTCTCTCCGATTCGGCCTCTGAGTGGCTGGGTAAATATTTAACAGCTCGGAAAGACACTTTCAAGCCCCTTTTTGTGCGGTTTCAGGGGAAGGTAGATCCTACAGATAATGGTGAAGCTATGAGGTTGACCCCCCGATCGATTGAGCGGATTGTAGAAAAATATGTCAAAGTCTTAGGTCTTTCTGTTAAAGCTACTCCTCATACCTTGCGCCACTCCTTTGCCACGGATTTACTGATCAATGGTGCTGATATCCGCTCGGTTCAGGAGATGCTGGGCCATTCAAACATTGCCACCACCCAAATCTATACTCACGTCACCAATGCCCACCTAAAAGACGTGCATAAGGCGTTTCACTCGGGTAATAAATAACATTCCTGTTATTTCTTCAGCTTACCCAAATCCTTAAGCATGGAATTTAGGACTGTTGAGACAATTGATAAGACAATTGCCCCCAGTATTGCCGGTGTCCAGCCGGCAATCGTTACTCCCGGCACCACTGCCGAAACTATAAATAAGACCACAGCGTTTATCACAAAGGTAAAAAGACCCAGTGTGACTATTGTTAAAGGTGCTGTTATAAAGCTGAGAATTGGTTTTATGAAAGTATTAACCACTCCCAAGACTATTGCAGCCAGTAAAGCTGTTGTGAAATCAACTACCTGGATTCCAGGAACAATGTAGGCTGTGACAATAAGGGCTAGTGCGTTTAGGACCAAGGCTATAATAATTTGCAAAGTTACTCACCTCCCCTCTAATTTATATTGAAGCATTTTTTTGAATATGTCAACCCCGATCTCGATTGGATCGGGGTCAATGTTTCTGCTAAACTGAAATAATGGACCCAAAGCTAAAGAAACTGATTTTAAGAACCGGTGTTTTTATTTTATCCTTAAGTCTTGCCTGGTGGCTAGTTAAAGCCGGATACTTACAGGGGTTAATTGATACGGTTTTGCCTTTTAGAATACTTTCACAAATCCTGGCCGGTGTTTTATATACTTCATTTTTAACTTCCCCTATTTCGGTAGCCATGCTGATAGTTTTGGCTCAGGATAATAATCCGATTATCACTGCTTTACTGGCAGGGCTCGGTGCAGCCTCAGCAGATTTATTCATGGTCCGTTTTTTTAGAAAAGAATTATCATCAAATTTGCATTTGGTTTCCGGACCGCTGCGGCTTTTACAGATTAATAAGCTTTTGCAATTGCTCCATCTGGATTTTATTGTGCCGCTTATAGGAGCTATTATTGTGGCTTCCCCTTTTCCGGATGAGTTAGGTTTGATGATGTTGGGCGTATCGAAGCTCAGGTATCAGGAAATCGCCTTCTTAACTTACATATTAAACACTGCCGGGATCCTGCTGATAGTTTTACCGATTAACTTAATTTCATGAAATACGGATTAACAACTCAACAAGCCAAAGAAGCCTTAGCTAAATATGGTTTAAACCAACTGCCGTTAAAACAGCAAACTTCTGCCCTAAAGGTTTTGATTAAGCAGTTGCAAAATCCCCTCTCTTTTTTGCTTTTGGGGGCCATTATTTTATCTTTTATCATAGGTGACAGCCTGGATGGTTTTTTAATTGCGGCCATCTTGATTTTAAATACCTTCCTGGGTTTCTGGCAGGAATACAAAGCTTCAAAAGAACTGGAAACTTTGCGAAAACTGGAAGTTGAATACTGCCGGGTGGAAAGGGGTGGGAAACAGATTGAGATTAGGGCCTCCGAGATTGTCCCGGGTGATTTAGCGATTCTAGAGTCCGGAGACAGGATTCCGGCAGACGGAGAGATTTTGGAAAGTTATGCCCTGGAAGTTAATGAATCAATTCTAACCGGTGAATCTTTACCGGTTAAAAAGACTACTAAAAAAGATGAGAACCTGGTATTTTTTGGCACAACTGTTACAGCCGGCCGGGCCAAAGTTGGGGTTTTACAGACCGGAGCCAGGACTAAGTTCGGTTCCTTGGCCGAGAGTTTAGCAAGTGTTCAGCCGGAACCGACTCCCTTTGAAAAAACCCTGACAAATTTAAGCCGGATGCTGGGGCTGGGTGCGCTGGTTGCAGCCGTATTTATCTTTCTGTTGCGCCTGGGGCAAGGCTATGATCTTTCTTCCATAGCCATCTCCAGCATTGCTTTTATGGTGGCAGTGGTACCGGAGGGCTTACCGGCTGTGGTCACCATTGTCTTGGCTTTGGGTATGCAAAAAATGTACCGCAAAAAAGCTTTGGTCAGAAGAATGGTGGCAGTTGAATCACTGGGCTCTGCCACCATCATCTGTACGGATAAAACCGGTACTTTAACTAAAAATGAGATGCGGGTGCAGGAAGTCAGTCTTCATGATTTACGAAAAGCTGACCTGTTAAAATGCGCAGTTTTATGTAACAGCGCCGGCTTAGTCTTAAAAGAAGATGGAGGCGGCTTTGACGTTTTGGGTGATACTACTGAGGGAGCTCTTCTCCTTTACGCCAGAGATCAGGGTATTGATATTGATTTAATGAAGTCAGAGGGCAAATTAATAGAAGAAATTCCCTTTAATCTGGAAAAAAGAAAAATGACTGTGATCTGGCAAGACAGCGAAAAAAGCGAGTTTACCAAAGGCGCTCCGGAAGTATTAATTCCGGAATCTAAATTATCAGAAGACCAGCGAAAAAAATGGGACGTAGAATATCAGAAAATGGCCAAAAAGGGTTTGCGGGTATTGGCTTTTTCCAAAGATAAAGAATTTTTAGGCCTGATGGGAATTGCTGATGAAGTTCGTCCTGAGGTAAAAGAGGCCCTTAATTTAACCAGAAAAGCCGGTATCAAAGTGGTCATGGTAACAGGTGATAATGAGTTAACAGCCAAAGCCGTGGGAGAAAAAATCGGACTGCTATCGGAAGGCGATGAGATTTTAACCGGCAGTCAATTAAATAATCTAAACGACGAAGAGCTTTTACAAAGAATCGGTCAGGTAAAAATCTTTGCCCGGATTACTCCGGAGGAAAAATTCCGGATTGTTAAAGCCTATCAAAGTTTAGGAGAAGTGGTGGCAGTAACCGGAGACGGAGTTAATGATGCCCTGGCTCTAAAACAGGCAGAAGTCGGGGTGTCCATGGGTAAAATCGGCACCGATGTCAGCAAAGAAGCATCCGATATAATTTTGCTGGATGATAATTTCGCGACACTGGTTGCGGCTGTTGAACAAGGCCGGCTGATTTACAGTAATATCATAAAAGTAGTTAAATTTTTACTTACCGGCAACTTATCAGAAATGCTCCTTATTGGTGGCGGTGCAGTTTTAGGTTTGCCGGCTCCTCTCCTCCCTATTCAGATTTTATGGATTAATTTTGTGACAGATGGTCCGCCGGCGCTGGCCTTAGGTTTTGATAATGCTTCTTCCCACCTAATGCAGGTTTCCCCGGCTAAGCGCCGGGGGTTATTAAGCAGAGATTCCCTGCGTTTTATCCTGTCCGGAGGGTTTATTATTGCCTTAATTTGTTTATTAATCTTTTATTTTCTCTATACTAATTTAGGCCTGCAGATATCCCGGGCTGTTACTTTTACCGTCATGGTAGTTTTGCAGATGGTTTTGCCTTTTGTGATGAGAAGGCATCACTCTATCTTGTCTAACAAAAAGCTTTTTGTTTCAGTGGTGATTATCCTGGCAATTCAACTATTAATCATTACACTACCCCCTTTAAGATCTCTCTTTAAAATCTAAATTAGATTGACAGTGAGAGCAAGCTCTTGTAGTATTTAGGGCACACTGCCTCATACCTTTATGTCTGAAATAGTTTTTAACGCTCCAGTTCCGATTCGATCGGGGCCAGCATCCTCATCCACTGGTGATTTACAGACCCAAGTTGAAAGCCTGCAGACAACTTTGGCATCATTAAACCAGCAGGTGATAATCTTGCAGGAGACCATTCAAGAAAGAGACGAAAGAATAAAAGATCTGGAAATACGGTTGGTGGAGTCTAAACCCGCAGAAGAGGTAAAACCGCATGCTGATAATACCTTGACAATAGTAGGTATCTTGATTAACCTGTACAAATTCTTCTTCCCGCCCGGAAAGGTCGCATGAGTTGGTTGGTGGTTTTGATTTTCACTACATTAAATGAGGCTGTGATTGAGTATCTGGTAGGTAGTATTCAAGCTTTGAAGCCCTATATTCCCCTACTATCTTTAGCAACTGCAATTTTACTGACTTTTGCTTTCCAGGTAAGTTTATTCAATGTCCTCTTGGGAACAGAAATCAGAAGCCCTTTCTGGGAATTTCTCCTATCAGCCCTTATCATTGCCCGTCTGTCAAACTATCTTAATGACTTGGTGCAGAAATTTTTGGGAAGTAAGTAGTGCGACTTGATGTTCGTTATGATACACTAGAGTATCATAACTTTTCTCTTGAGGATTTGATACTACTTACCTTCTTGTGATGGCGGACTGCTTTAGCAAGTCCTAAGACTGCCAAATTAGATGCAGCTCGTCCCAATCCCGGAGGCTGAGCAAATATACCTCTTTTACCTTCCAGCCGATCTTGTCTTGACTTATCAATTTTCTCCAGTTTCTGTAATATTTTGATTAAGCCATCGTCTCCAAAATTAAGTTTATTGTTGACGTGAGAAATAGTTTGCACAGTTACCCTGACATGGGTTTTGATGTCTTCGTATTTATAGCCTTTAGCCAACATATCAGCAATCTGTAATCTTTTAGCCAGCATTCTGATTTCAGTTGGTGTCAGCAAATCTTTTAAAAAAGTGATAGCCTCTCCTCTATCCTCTATTAAAGTAATAGCATCCCAAAATCTATGGATAAATATTGATAGTTTCTTTGGATCAGTATAGATGGATAACTTGGGCATTAATACTATGATAAACTAGTTTATCATAACAAAACAAGTATAGTTAAGGATTTGGGGTAGGTTTTCTATTGATCTTTTGAGTAATTCTAATGATAGGATCTGTCACCGCTGCTAGATCAGGAGCAGTCTTAAGAACACTAAGAGCTTTCAGATAATACTCTAAGGGTTCAAGTAGTCTTTGACTTCCAACAACCTCAGGTACCACATCTCCATATACCTCAAGCGCTCTGGCTGTAGGAATCTCGACACCTCCAAGAGGTCTTAATACTTCTAATGCTGTATCTAAGAGTTCAATAGCATCGAATCTAGGTCTGTTATGATATCCCTGGGTATAATCTTTATGATCCCTATTAGCTATTAATTCGGCATCTGCTATCTTTTGGAGTGCATAAAAGATTTGGTCTTGTTCAGCAAGATTTCTTTCAGGTTGTCCAGCCATGGAGTGTAATCTACCATACTAACGACATAAAGTCAACTATAGGGTGGTTCTATATTGGCTTGCCGGCGAGGCCGTAGATTAGGAGGTCTCTTACAAGGCCGATTGCCTGGAAGGGCCAGGTTAAAATCACACTATAAAATCCCGGGGATAGAAAAGAAAGATAAGGCCAGCGGTAATAGATAGCAAAAGCTATGGCAAAGATAAACCCGGCCATAAAGTAGATGACTCCAATGGTTGAAATCCAAGCAGATTTTTTCATACTTTAGATTTTGCCTGTTCGGTTTTTTCTTTAGACGCTACAACAGTTGCTGCTACTACTTTTTCTCCCGGCCTAACACGCATTAAAATGACTCCCTGAGTTTGGCGTTGCAGTGTCGGTACTTCCGCCAGACCCATTTTGATTAGTTGTCCTTTGGTGGAAGTTAATACCAAGGTATCCATTTTGCCATCAATTGCCTGGGCTGTCACAATTTGCCCGGTTTTGGCTGTCACCTGGGCAGCTTTAACCCCCTGCCCTCCCCGGCCCTGCCTGCTCCAGGCTGAGAATTCAGTCTTTTTGCCCAAACCGTTTTCCATGATTACCAGAAGCTGGGCATCTTTTTGGACAATATTTAATGAGACTACTTCGTCATCTTTGCTAAGTCTGATGCCTCTTACCCCGGAGGTGTCCCGGTGGGTTGGCTTAACCTGGGTTTCAGAGAAGCGGATTGATTTGCCGGCTCTTGAGACAATAATCAGGTCGTCTTTGCCGGAGGTAGCAGCCACCCACCCTAGTTCATCTCCGGAATCCAGCTTAATTGCCACCAAACCACTTTTTCTGATATTGGCATATTCGGTCAGGGAAGTTTTTTTGACAGTACCCTTTTGGGTACACATGAAGAAAAACTGAGTGCTTTCCCCTTTTTGGCGGGTGGTCAGGACAGCCGTCACTTTTTCTCCTTGTTCCACATTAATTAAATTAACAATCGCCTGGCCTTTGGCAGCACGCTGTGTTTCCGGAATTTCCCAAACCTTGATTTGAAAAACTCTGCCCTTGTCAGTAAAAAAGAGGATGCTGTCGTGGGTTTGGGTATAGAAAATGTGAGACACAGCATCGGTTTCTTTGGTGGAGATACCCATGACGCCTTTACCACCCCGTTGTTGGGTCCTAAAAGACATGGGCGATTGACGCTTGACATAGCCGCCTTCAGTGATGGTGGCAATGGTCACCTCATTCGGCACTAAGTCTTCCTCATTAAACTCCCCTATTTTTTGTTTATAAACCCGGGTTCTTCTGTCATCGCCGTATTTTTCCTTAATTTTTTCCAGTTCTCCTTTGATAACTTTTAAGATTTTCTCCGGATGACTCAGCAAATCTTCCAGATAAGTAATGGTTTCCCGGACCATCTTCAGCTCATCTTCAATTTTTTGCCGTTCCAGCGCAGCCAAACGTCTCAGCTGCATGTCCAGGATGGCCAGGGCCTGGATCTCGGTTAGTTTGAATTTAGCCATCAAATTCACTTTGGCAGCATCGGCGTCTTTGGATTTCTTAATGGTTTCAATAACCGCATCGATATTATCAACGGCAATTTTCAGGCCTTCTAAAATATGCTCGCGGGCTTTTGCTTCTGCCAGTTCAAATTCCGAACGTTTCCGGACAACTACCTGCCGGTGGTGGATAAATTCTTCCAGGATGCGCTTTAGGGTTAAAAGATGCGGAACGCCGTCTGAGAGGGCGACTAAATTAACATTAAAAACCGATTGCATGGCAGTGTGTTTGTAGAGATTGTTTAAAATGGCTTGGGGTTTTCCGTCTCTTTTTAAGTCAAAAACAATCCTGACCATTTGTTTACGGTCTGATTCATCCCTAAGGTCGGCAATGCCGTCCAATTTTTTGTCTTTGACCAGCTCGGCAATTCTGGCAATCAGGGTAGCCTTGTTAACCTGGTAAGGCAGCTCTGAAACAATAATCTGCATTTTTCCCTGTGGGGTTTCATCTATCTCTGCTTTGGCCCGCATGACAATCCGGCCTTTTCCGGTTCCATAAGCGGCCAGGATTTCGGTTTGGTCGTAAATGGAAGCGCCTGTTGGAAAATCCGGGCCTTTGACAAATTGAATCAGGTCTTCAACAGTAGCATCAGATTGGAAAGAGTGACTAGTCGCTAGAGTCGAGAGTCTAGAATTTTCTTCACTTGACTCTTGACTCTTGACTCTAGACTCTTTCGTTGGGTGTTCTATCATGTAAACCAATGCATCACAGACCTCCCCTAAATTATGAGGCGGGATTTGGGTGGCCATGCCCACGGCGATACCGGAGGCGCCGTTTAAGAGCAGATCTGGTATAACAGATGGCAGCAATACCGGTTCCTGGGTAGTGCCGGAATAATTGTCTATAAATTCAACCGTGTTTTTGTTGATGTCCCGCAGCAGTTCTTCGGAGATGGCAGAAAGCCTGGCTTCGGTATACCTCATGGCAGCAGGGGAATCCCCGTCAATTGAGCCAAAGTTTCCCTGGCCGTCTACCAGCATATATCTCATGGAAAAGTTTTGAGCCATCCTGACCATGGCTTCATAAACCGGGGCGTCGCCGTGAGGATGGAAGTTTTTTAAGACTTCTCCGACCACAGCGGCCGATTTTTGGAAACGGGAAGTGTGGTGCAGGCCCTGTTGGTGCATGGCATAAATAATCCTCCTCTGGACCGGTTTTAGTCCGTCACGGACATCCGGCAGGGCCCGGGAAACAATAACTGACATGGCATAGTCGAGGTACGACTTTTGCATTTCTTCGATAATAGGTGCTGGTTGGATTTTGCCAATGTTACTCATGTGATGGAGACATTAAAAAATGGCTTTTTAGCCATCTAAATTATACCTTTTTTGGCCTTCTTTAAGCAAGGGGCAAGGGGTACTTTTTGGGCCAATTGCGCCAGGCCTTCCTGTTTCTGTATAACGGAAATTCATTATCTTCTACCCAATGTAAATGGTCGGGATTTTTAATATGGTCATAAAATAATTTTCCATCCAGATGGTCTATCTCATGCTGAAAAATTCTAGCTATATACCCTGACCATTTTTCTTCTACAAGTTTAGCTTTCCACTCCAGGAGTGAATTTGAATTGACACTCCTGGAGTGTAGGTTCAAAGCTTGGATTTTGATGGAGATTGGACGGGAGACTATGCCGCAAACTCTGCCGGTGGAGTAGCAACCTTCATACCACTCCCCTTTTCTTTTAGATTGCCAGACAATTTTTGGGTTGATGTAGATTTTCAAATCCCCAACCTTCCCCTCTCCATCCGCCTTAGTGTCTACTAAAATAATTCTTTTAGGGATGCCGAGCTGAGGTGCTGCTAACCCCACCATAATGGGTTTGCTGCTGTCTTTTTGTTCCCCATAAGCCACTTTTAGCATGGGCTTAACTGCATTTCTGGTGTCGGGTGAATTAATCTGGTTGGGAGAGATTTCTTCAGCAATTTTCTTAAGCAGCGGATTATTTGGTTTTAGAAATTTTGTCTGCATAAGCGAATTTAACTATTTGATCTAAAAGTCTAGGAAAAGTTAGGCCAACTGCTTTGGCTGCTTTGGGAAATAAAGACTCTGAAGTTAATCCTACTCCGCAAGCTGGATTTACTTCTAAAACAAAAGGAGTATTGTCTGCCACAATAAAATCAGTTCTGGAATAAGGAGAAAGATTTAAGTTTCTATGAATTTCTAAGGCAATTTTTTGAGCATAGCCTTTAATTCTTTTATCAACTGAAGGAGCGTCGACAATTTCTTGGCTCTGTCCGCTATATTTATTTTTATAATCAAACCAGCCGTTCTCCGGAGGAATAATTTCTATTACCGGCAGAGCCTGATTAAAAAGTACAGGCACTGTTATTTCTGTTCCTTTAATGAGTTGCTCAACTAGAAACTTATCCTTAAGAGATAAAATTCTCTTGACTAAAGCCTTTTTAAGATCTTTTTCAGAATGCAAAATCACTATTTCCTTAGATGAACCTCCTGAGGCAGCTTTTAAAACACAAGGAAAGCCGAATTTTTTAATATCTCTAACATTTTTTACTATTTTCCATCTGGGTCTGGGAAAGTTATCTTGGTCAAATATGCGGTTGGAAAGAATTTTGTCAAAAGCTTTTTTAGTTGATTGTGGACTACAGCCTACAAAAGGTTTGCCCAGCTTTATTAATGATCCATATAAACTGCCGTCTTCCCCTTGTTTGCCATGGATTAGCGGAAAGATTACATCAAAATCCTTGACTAAGTTTTTTGAGATTTTACCCTTTTTAAAATCATATAATTTAACTCTGTGACCTGTTTTCTCCAGCCCCTTTTTAACTTCACGGGCCGACATTAAGGAAATGCGCCGTTCCGAAGTGACTCCGCCAGTTATGACTAATACTTTCATACAATCACCCTCTTTGTTGTTTCCGCTAAATTTACCAGAAGATCATAAGAAATAGTGTTACAAATTTTAGCGCAGTTTGCTATTGAGTTCTTATCTTCCGGATTATTGGAATATACTACAACTTCTTGTCCTACTTTTGGATTTGGGATTTTACTTATATTAATTATATTTATGTTCATGCTGACTCTGCCTAATATTGGACATTCGATATTATCCACTAAAAATACTCCTTTATTAGATAGCCTGCGGTCTACCCCATCATAATAACCGATTGGTATCACGCCAACTGTTAGGTCAGTTTTGGCAGTGTAAGTGCCGTCATAACCTAATTTCTCTCCCTTTAAAACTTTCTTTATCTGGATGAGTTTAGTTTTTAAGGTTAAAGCAGGTTTTAGATTCTTGTCAAAAGTTGTTGAGGAGAAACCATAAAGTGCTAAACCAGCCCGGGCCAGATTAGAAACTTTAGCTATAATCGGTCGGGTCTCGGGATTGATGATGCTGCCGGTTGCGCCGATATGGAACCACTTAGGAGTGATCTTCATTTTCTTACAGATTTCTTTTGCTTTTTCAAACTGCTTAATTTGAGCAAGGAAAAGCGAATCACTTTGGTTGTCCGAAGATGCAAGATGCGACATTAATCCTTCGACTTTAATGTTGGATAATTCCTTGATCTGGTTTAAAAAGTTGGGTAATTCTTCAATAACTATGCCTTCCCTGTGCATGCCGGTATCTACAAAAATATGCACATTGGAATTTGGCTGGAATTTATTTAGAATTCTGGCTGTCTCAATATCGTAAATTGCAAATTCAAAGGGTAATTTTTTAACTTTAAAATTTTCCGGATTTGTATAACCCATGATTAAGATTTTAGTTTGAATGTTAGCCTTTTGCAGCTGATATGCTTCAAACAGGCTGTCAACACAGAAAAATGGTATTCCTTGGGAATCTAAGATTCTGGCGACATTTGTGATGCCATGCCCGTAGCCGTTACTTTTGACAACCGGCGCAATTTTAACCTTTTTGTTAAGGGAAGACAGATAACGGTAATTGTGTAGTAGGCTATCGCGTGAGATCTCTATTTGATTTAGAGCTTCATATTTGTTTCCAAAAAAATTTAAGAATTTAAGCATTGGATTTTTTAACACCCTTCATTTCTTTGATAAAAAAATCCACACCATCAGATTCCAGTTTAATATATGCCATGTTACTAATAGCTCCGTCTAAGTAGATTTCTTCAGATAAGTGATTTAGAAATGCCCGTATAATTCCTCCATGGCTGACAATTAATATTGTCTTTCCCGGATATGCGACTGCAATTTCTCTTAAGAAAATAATAAGTCTGCTGATTAGCTCTTCATTGGTTTCATAGTCGGGAAATGGTTTAAAAGCGGCTCTTTCTTTCCTGCTCAAAGTGGCCCAGGCTTTATAATATTTTTGAAGTAATTGTTCATTCTTGCCTTCTTGTTCTCCATACCACCGTTCTCTTAAAGCTTCTGTTGTTTTGATAGCCAGCTTTCGTTCCAGGGCGATAATTTCGGCAGTCCTTTTGGCTCTAATTAAATCAGAAGAAAACATTGCATTGAATTTTATATTTTTTAAACTTTCGCCTAAAGTTTGTGCTTGTTTAATGCCTTCAGAATTTAAGGGGATATCTGTTTGGCCTTGAGTCAGTCCTTTAGCATTCCAATCTGTTTGGCCATGCCGAATCAGGTAAAGCGTGCAATAGTTATTATTAACTTGAGTCATATTCTGAAGCTAGATTATACCTCAAAAGGAGGCTAATAGCATCTAAATTGATTAGAAGGTATAATTTAGAGCACAAATGAATTTTAATACACTCAGGAAAAGACATAGTCAGTTTATTTATAAAGGCTACCAGACAGTGCTTGAGCAGGGAAATTTAAAAATAGCTTTTGATTTTCTTCTTGATCCTGATATTAAATTTAACCCGGAAGTTATTTTGTTGAATGTTTCAAAGGCAAGACTGGATGAAATTGGCCCGGAAGCATTGCAGAATTTGGTATTTAATTTAGGGATGGTTGAGCTGCTAAGTTACTGGAAAGCAACCTGTTCCCCGCAAATTATTATCAAAGCCGGTTTCTTAAATGAGGAGCAAATTGCTTTTTGGCAGAATCTCCTAATCAAAGGCCTGGGGGAATTTTTTTATAAGAACCAGATTGATTTTACCCAAAAGGATCTGGTTAAATTTGTGCGTCAACCTGAAAGGTTGCAAGCTAAATATGCTGGGCATTTACAGGATCGGGATTTGGTTTTAGTTGGCGGAGGAAAGGATTCCGCCGTGACACTGGAGTCTATTAGTAAGAAGGGAGGAGAGTTTAACTGCCTAATCTTAAACCCAACTGATGCGGCAATAAAAATTGCAGAAGTTGGCGGATGTAAAAATCCGATAATTATTAGAAGAACAATAGACCCAAAGCTTCTGGAGCTTAATGGGCAAGGATATTTGAATGGCCATACCCCCTTTTCTGCTTATTTGGCATTCCTTTCTACTCTGGTCGGAGTCTTATATGACTATAAAAATCTGGTTGTTTCCAATGAAGCCAGTTCTAATGAAAGTAATCTGAAATGGCTGGGTCAGGAAATAAACCATCAGTACTCCAAAACTACTGAATTTGAACATGATTTTAGGGATTATTCCAAAAAGTATTTATCTACCATTACAAATTATTTTAGCTTCTTAAGGAACTTGGGTGAACTTCAAATAGCCGAGATTTTTTCTAAGATGGACAAGTATCACAAACTGTTTAGAAGTTGTAACAAGGGTTTTAAAAAAGGCATATGGTGTGGTAAATGTCCAAAATGCGTATCTACCTATCTTTTACTCTACCCTTTTCTGGGAAGCAAAACTGAAAAAATTTTCGGCAAAAATTTATTGGAAGATGAAAATCTGATACCTGTAGTTCGCGGCTTGCTCCGTGAAAACGGCGAGGTTAAGCCATTTGAGTGCGTGGCAACTGTTGATGAGATAAAAACTGCAATTTCTTTAAGTATTAAAAGGGTAAAGACAGATGGTCAGGAAATTCCTAAGCTCTTACAGAGTTTTGAGGATCAGAAAACTTTGATTCTAGGATTTGGCAGAGAAGGAAGAGCTACTCTGGATTATTTTAAAAAACACTACCCCAATAGGAAAATTGGCATTGCAGATCAAAGTGATGGAGAAAATTATTTAGAAAAGTTAAAGGATTATGATGTAATAATAAAATCTCCGGGTATCCCCTATCTTCCGGAAATAAAAGAAGCAAAGAAACAAGGAAAAGTTATTACATCAGCTACTCAATTTTTTTTCAATAACTTTAAAGGGAAAATTATTGGAATAACCGGCACCAAGGGCAAGAGTACCACTGCCTCGTTAATATATGAAGTGTTAAAAAAGGGCGGAATGGATGCACATTTGGTAGGTAATATCGGCAAACCTGCTCTGGATTTATTAGACAATTTAAACGAAAATTCGGTAGTGGTTTATGAACTTTCCTCTTTTCAGCTGGAAGATCTGGATAAAAGTCCTCATATAGGCGTGATGACCAATATCTATCCGGAACATTTAGATCGTCACGGAGATTTCCCTCTTTATGTCAGGGCAAAAAATAATATCACCAAGTTCCAAACAAGTCAGGATTATCTAATCTATAATCAAGATATTGCGGAGTTTAAATATATTGCGGAACAAAGTCATGCCAAAAAAATTGCCTTTTCCAAGAAAGATAAACAGATGGTTTCGGATGTAGTACACAAAGATACGATCCCTCTTTTGGGAGAATTTAATCTCCTAAATATTGTGCCAGCCATTATTATAGGAAGATTATTTAAAATTCCGGATGAGAAAATTGAAGAGGCAATCATCAATTTCAAGCCCCTTCCTCATCGGCTGGAATTTGTGGCTGAAATTTCCGGAATCAGATTCTATAATGATTCGCTGTCGACCATTCCACAATCTACAGTTGAGGCACTGGCTGCCCTGGGAAGAAATGTTGAAACTTTAATTGCCGGTGGGTATGACAGAGGTATAGATTATTCTATTTTGGGTAAGGCAATTGCCAAGTCAAAGATAAAAAACCTAATTCTGTTTCCGGATACTGGTACAAAAATCTGGAAAGCTGTGAGTTTGAAAATTAAAAATTTAAAATTGAAAATTCGGAAATTCGATACTGACAGCATGCAGGATGCAGTAGAAATTGCATTTAAACATACTACTCCAGGCAAAATAGTTCTCCTCTCCCCTGCTTCAACCAGCTTTAATTTATTTAAGGATTATGAAGATAGAGGTAATCAGTTTAAAGATTTTGTGACTTCATTTAAGCCCGCCGACTAGTTCTTTTGCCAATTTATCAGTATCTCCGGCACTCATAAAAAAGACAATATCACCCGGCTTAATTTCCGGTTTTAATTTTTCCAATACTTGCTTTGTCTCTCCTATATATAAAACTAAAGGTACCATTTTTTCGCTATTGCGAAATTTTGGTACCACTCCTTTCTGGATTGCTTCAACTAGTTGTTTGCTGGTAATTAAACCGGTATCTACCTCTCTTGATGGATAAATGTCCATAACAAAGGTTCTATCCACGGGTACTTTTTGAAAAACTTTTACAAAATCGTTAAACAAAACTTTAGTCCGGGAAAACATGTGTGGTTGATAAATTAACAATATCCGCTGGTCCGGAAATTTTTCCCGGGCAGCCTCCATGGTTTTTTCTATTTCTGTCGGGTGGTGGCCGAAATCAGAATAAACTTGGGCGTCTTTATACTGTCCAATATACTCAAACCTTTTGCTGGCTCCGGTGTAGTTTTCTAAACTTCTTTTGATGGTTGCTGGTTCTATCCCCAATAAAAGCCCCACCTGCATGGCAGCTTTAGCGTTTAGTCTGTTAAACTCTCCTGGGATTTGTAAGTTCATACCCAATTCATTTCTGGTATAATCTAAGTATTGTACATTTGTCCCACGATCGGAGGACGTTTGTGATTTTGGTTCCTTCATGACAACCTTTACTACTTCGGCAGCTCCGGGATCGGTTAAATTGGCGACTACAGTCTTTTTAGTTTGGATTAAAAACTTTTTAAAGCTGTCTTTAACTGCCTCCAGGTCTTTAAAATATTCCGGGTGATCCATTTCTATATTGGTAACAACTGCAATATCCGGCTTGGTTGGTAAAAAATTATCATTAAATTCATCTGCCTCTACCACAAAATACTGACGGCCGTCATGTTTTTGTTTTGGCAAGCGGAAATTTGTTCCCCATTTGGGAATAGTTGCTCCGAGTAAAACTGTGGGATCTAGTCCGGCATCTTCCAATAGTTTGGCAATCATAGCGGTGGTGGTGGTTTTGCCGTGGGTGCCGCAGATGGCAATGACAAACTTGTTTTTGGTCAGATACTCTCCCACAAATTGTTGCCATGTGATAACCGGAATGCCTTTTTCCTTAGCTTCCACAAGTTCTGGATTGTTTGGGTCTAAAGAAAAAATGGCGGGAGTAACTGCTAGGATATCTACGTTCCCACTTCCGATGTGGGAAGCTAAATGTTTGGGGTTGTGGCCGGTAAAGAGTTGGTTGGGTTTAAAGATGGTGGTGAATTCGTTGTGAGGTTCTAGGTCACATCCGGTAACTTCAAAACCCTGGGCTTCCGCAATCGCCGAAGCTCCCGATGCCCCACTCCCCCCTATTCCTAAAAAATGAACTTTTGTAGCCATAACTTAAGCTACATTATATGATTTTTAACCTGTTAATGCGAGAAAAGGACAGGTGCCAAGCTAGTCCACCCTCCAGGTGGAAAAAATCATATATCTAATGTAGCGAGCTTGGCATGGGTTTGGATGAAGCGTTTGCGGGGCGGGACTTCATCTCCCATGAGCATGGTGAATACTTCATCTGCTGCCACAGCATCTTCCACTGTCACCTGTTTTAAAACCCTGTTTTCCGGATTCATGGTAGTTTCCCAAAGCTGGTCCGGGTTCATTTCTCCCAAACCTTTATAACGTTGGATGATTACATTTCGGATGTCGGTTTTCGGTTGTCCGTTTTCAGATATTTGTTGGTCTGTTGTCTGTTGGCCAGTCACTGATGAACTGACAACCGGCTGACCCTTATCTGATAACCGAGAACTGAGACCTGATAACCTTTTTAAAATTCCATCCCTTTCTTCATCAGAATAGGCATAATGAATTTCTTTACCTTTTTGGACCTTAAAAAGCGGCGGTTGGGCAATGTACATATAGCCTTTATTGATGACCTCCGGTAAATACCTAAAGAAGAATGTCAGGAGCAGTGTTCTAATGTGTTCCCCATCTACATCCGCATCTGTCATGATAATAATCCGGTGATACCTGGTCTTGCTATAATCAACCGTATCCCCTATTCCTGTTCCTAAAGCAATCACCAAAGCCTTGATTTCTTCAAATTCCAAGATTTTATCCAGCCTGGCTCTTTCAGTATTTAAAATTTTGCCTCGAAGCGGTAAAATGGCCTGGAATTTTCTGTCCCTGCCCTGCTTGGCGCTGCCGCCTGCTGAATCTCCTTCAACAATATAAAGCTCGGATTCTGCAGCATCCCTGTTTTGGCAATCTGCCAACTTTCCGGGTAGCGTCATTCCTTCCAAAGCGCCTTTTCTGATGACAGCATCTTTGGCCGCTCTGGCTGCTGCCCTGGCCCTGGCTGCCAGAAGAACCTTTTCCATGATCCTGCGTCCATCGGAAGGGTTTTCTTCAAAGAACATGTCTAAGCCATCCTTGACTACTTGGGAAACTAAGGGTTGAACCTCAGCATTACCCAGTTTTTCTTTGGTTTGTGATTCAAACTGGATTTTATCAGAGTCCATCTTAATTGAGATGACAGCTGTTAAGCCTTCTTTGATGTCCTCACCGGTTAGGTTTTCATCCTTTTCCTTTAAGGCTTCAATTTTTCTGGCATAGTCGTTGATGGCCCGGGTTAAGGCAATCCTAAAGCCGGTTAGATGGGATCCTCCTTCTGTGGTGGGAACAACGTTAGCAAAACTTTCGACGTTTTCATTAAAGCCGTCGTTATATTGGATTGCCGCTTCAATATCCACCCCATCCGCCACTTTGTGAATTAAAATCGGCTCCGGGTGGATTAGGATTTTATTCCTGTTTAAGTGTTTGATTAAAGTGGCCAGGCCTGACTGAAAATAGTAGTGTCGTTCTTCGTCAGTTCGTTCATCATAAAGGTGGAAAAAGATCCCGGCTACTAAATATGCCACCTGTTTAAGTTGTCTTTCCAGTTTGTCAAGCTCCGGAGTGATAGTTGAAAAAATTGTTTTATCAGCCAAAAAGGTAATTTTAGTGCCGTTTTTGACCGGCCACTTGAAACTGGTTTTGTAAGGCAGATTGGAATTGGTTGTGGTGGGGGCGACTTTACTTTTAGCTTTGCCCTTCGAGTATTCCTGGAAATGCTCTTTACCCTCGCGTCTGACCTCAGCCCGCAAGTAATCTGACAGCGCATTGACGGCAGATACGCCGACTCCATGAAGTCCGGTAGAAACCTTATATCCCCCTTCCCCAAACTTGCCACCGGCGTGAAGGGTGGTCATAATAACCTCCAGTGCAGATACACCAACCTTGGGGTGGATTTCCACCGGGATGCCTCTTCCATCGTCAGCAACCGTTATGAAGTTATCCTCATGCAACACGACCCAGATATTTTTGGCATATCCTGCCAGAGCTTCGTCTACAGAGTTATCAACAACCTCTTTAACCAGATGATGCAGACCGCGTAAATCCGTGGATCCGATATACATGCCGGGACGTTTGCGGACCGGTTCCAGGCCTTCTAAAACCTGGATCTGTTCTGCGGAATATTTGTTGGATTGAGCCATTAAAAAACCTCTCTGAGGTATGTATAGTTTAACATAATTAGTGACTAGTCGCTAGAGTCTAGAGTCAAGTATTTATTTTCCTAGATTCTAGTCACTAGACTCTTGACTCTTCTTCGGCATTACCAGCATTAGATATTCCAAAATTGCCCTGATATTGACATTCTGTTTGGCCCACGCCTCTGTCTGCAAGAGTTTCATTAGAAAGTCCTTGTTTTTAGTTACATCCTGATGAAAATATAATATTAATGCCTTTAAAAATTCTTCCTTGTTTTTGAGCTTTTCAATAAATGCAAAACGTTCCTCTATGGAATAACTTAATAATTTCTCGAGGTCTGGAATGAATCTACTATGATACACTAGTCTATCATCACTTCTGGTTTCCAGAGTTATTATTTTACACCTTGATAGTATGGTAGGCAAAAAGTTGGTATCGGAGTTGGCCCCCAAAATTAAAATAGCTTCTTTTGGTGGTTCTTCAAGGGTTTTTAACAGGGCATTCTGCGCTTCGTCTGTCATGACTGATGCATCTTCTAACACTACAACTGCGCCTTTGGCAGAGTATGGCTTTAAGGAAAAGTGTTCTTTAATCTTTCTGGCCTGGGCAATTCCCAGTTTTTCTCCTGCTTTAATGTATAGCAAATCCGGATGATTTGTATTCCCACTTCCTTGGGCGATTAGCCCACGTGTGATGTGGGAAGCTAGTATCTTTTTTATCTCATCTACCCTTCTTTCAATACTGGGTGAAATTAAAAGCCTTGCAATCACAAGGAGATTTTAACATAATGAGTATATGCCCAATATACCTGCCCAAAGTGCGCCTGATTCTTCCCTGGAAGAGATCTTATTCAGGGAGAAATTGATAAATGCCGACCAGTTGGCTGCGATTAAGCTGGAAAGTATTAACTCCGGCCAGCCTATTGAGAAAATTCTTGCGCAGTATCAAATACCTACTGATAAAATTACGGAGGCAAAAGCCCAGATCCTGAACGTTCCTTATATTAAGCTTGAAGGTAAAGCCATTGCTGCAGATATCTTAAACTTAGTGCCAGAAGCGGCAGCCCGTCGCTATGTAATCATCCCCTTCGATAAAAAAAATGATGAACTTTGGGTGGCGATGGCCGACCCTTTGGATATTCAAATTACCGAGTTTGTGGAAAAGCGGGCCGGCCTGCGCGTCAAACCCTTTTTAGCCCTGGCCGAAGATGTCCTTAAAACCATTTCCGACCAATATTCCCAAAACTTAACTTCGGAGGTAACATCAGCCTTAAAGGAAGTGGCAGCTGTCAGGCCGGAAGAACAAATACAAACCGGTCCGGAAATTCTACGCGAGGCACCTGTTTCCAACATCATAGACCAGCTTTTGGAATACGCCATCAAGAGCCGAGCCTCTGATATCCATATTGAGCCCCAGGAGGATCGGACCAGGGTACGCTACAGGATTGACGGTATTTTACAGGAAAAAATCCTGCTCCCAAAAGGCGTACACGACGCCCTGGTTTCCCGGATTAAGATCCTTTCCGTTTTGAAAATTGACGAGAAAAGATTACCTCAAGACGGCAGGTTTACTTTTACCTTCGGACAAAATGTGGTAGACCTTCGTATTTCCACTGTGCCTACTGTTTTCGGGGAAAAGGTGGTAATGAGGTTATTGCCTAAATCAACAGGGGCGCCGTCCCTTTTGGAACTCGGACTACGGGGGAATTCTTTAAAAAGTCTGGAAACCCAACTCCTCAGGCCTCATGGAATTATCCTGATCTGCGGCCCGACCGGCAGCGGAAAAACTACCACCCTTTATTCCATCCTGACGAAGATTTCTACTACAAAGGTAAACATAGTGACAATTGAAGATCCTGTTGAGTATCAAATCCCCGGAGTCAATCAAGTGCAAGTCAATACCCAGGTTGGTTTAACTTTTGCCTCGGCCCTTCGCAGCTTTCTCAGGCAAGACCCTAACATAATCATGGTCGGTGAGATCAGAGATACTGAGACTGCAGATTTGGCTATCCAGGCAGCCTTAACCGGGCATCAGGTTTTTTCTACCGTTCATACTAATTCCTCCTCCGGCGCTCCGCCCAGGCTGTTGGATATGGGAGTGGAGCCATTTTTACTGGTTTCAGCTTTGAATGCCGTGGTGGGGCAGCGGGTAGTCAGGAAGATTTGCCAGCGCTGCAGGATAGAGTTTAGTGCACCACCGGAGGTAGTTGAAAACATAAAGGCGGTTTTGGGTAAAATTCTCCCCTCCGGCAGCACTACTCTGAAGCTTTTTAAAGGCAAAGGCTGTCCATTTTGTGGCAATACAGGCTACGTTGGCAGGGTTGGGATATTTGAGATACTTTCCATTACGGAAGAAATTTCCAAATTGGTGCTGGAGCATGCTTCATCCGGCAGCATTGAACAAGCTGCTGTGGCAGCAGGCATGATTACCATGAAACAGGACGGGTATTTAAAGGTTTTGGAAGGGATAACTACTATGGAGGAGGTGCTGAGAGTAGCCCAGGACTAGAAGATGAACATACAGCAGCTATTAGATCTTACCATTCGCAGGAATGCTTCCGACCTCCACCTTTCTGTGGGTTTTCCTCCCACCCTTAGAGTTCACGGAGAACTTATTCCCGTGCCGGGTGAACCATCTACTACACCGGAGCAAATTGAAAGCTTGATTAAACCCCTGCTGACGGATTTGCAGGCGAATATTTTTAAGGAAACCTTTGAACTTGATTTCTCTTTTGAATTTGAAGGGAGAGCCAGGTTTAGAGTAAATTTATACAGACAAAAGGGCCACCCCGGCGCAGCTTTGCGGCTTATTCCTTACCGTATACCACTTATTGAAGAATTAGGTCTCCCCCCTGTGATAAATAAGATAATAGGACTAAAGCAAGGTTTTATTCTAGTGACAGGGCCAACCGGTCATGGCAAATCTACCACTTTGGCGTCGTTTATAAACAAGATTAATCAAACTCGGGCAGCCCATGTTATCACTGTTGAGGACCCCATAGAATACGTATATCCGCCGGGCAAATCATTAATCGAACAAAGAGAGATGTATGCTGATACCAAATCCTGGGGAAATGCTCTGCGCGCCAGTCTCCGGGAAGATCCGGATGTGGTACTAATCGGTGAAATGAGAGACTTAGAGACTATTGCATCGGCTATGACTATTGCAGAAACCGGCCACTTGGTTTTTGCAACCCTGCATACAAATTCGGCCGCGCAGTCAGTAGATAGGATTATTGATGTTTTTCCGGAAATACAGCAATCCCAAATACGGCTTCAACTGGCCGCAACTTTAGAAGCGATTTTATCACTTCGTTTAATCCCCACAATTGCACCGGGAAGGATTTTGGCTTCGGAAATTTTGTTTGCCACGCCTGCTGTCAGCAATATTATCCGGGAAGGCAAGTCTTATTTAATAGATAATACTATTGAAACTTCGGCAGAACTGGGGATGCAGCCTCTTGAGCGTTCCCTTGCCGGTTTGGTAAAGGCAGGAAAAATCTCTCAGGAGGTGGCAATGCGCTATGCGCTCCGGCCGGAATTACTACTTAAGTTACTAAAGTAGCTATCAGTCATCAGACGTCAGTCGTCAGATAATCACAAGAAAGTCTGACAGCTGATAGCTGAAGACTGACGACTATTACTATGGAATTTAATTATAAAGCCAAAGATTTACAAGGAAATGATCATGTTGGTAGCGTCCAGGCTCCGGATATTCACTCTGCTGCCGCTACTATACACAAGAAAGGTTTAATTGTTGTTTCTCTTAGCCCTAAAAATGCTCCTGCAAACCAACTTTTAGACCGTTTTTTTAACAGGGTAAGTTTTACAGAGCTGGTTATTGTGACAAGGCAGTTGGCAACAATGGTCAGCAGCGGGTTGGTTTTATCCGAAGCGATAGATATTCTGGAAGAACAGCAAACAAATAAGACTCTAAAGAAGGCTTTGGTAGAAATTTCTCAGAATATTAAGGGCGGTTTAACCCTGGCTCAGGCTTTGAGCAAATACCCGCATATTTTTCCCCATCTTTACATTAACTTAGTTAAATCCGGTGAAGCCTCGGGCAAGCTTGATTCGGTACTCCTCCAGATGGCCGACGGATTGGAAAAAGACAGGGAATTTCAAGCCAGGATTAAAGGGGCAATGATTTATCCGGTTGTTGTTCTATCTATGATGGTGGTGGTGGTCATCATAATGATGGTTTTTGTCGTCCCGAAACTGATGAACCTCTACACTCAATCTACAATGACGCTTCCCCTGCCGACCCGGATATTGATCGGTACATCAAACCTATTTGTAAACTTTTGGTGGGTGGGGGTGATTATTCTGATTGGCGGCTTTATAGGTATTAACAGATGGAAGAAAACCCCTAAAGGAAATCTTTTCTTTGGCAGGCTAATTTTAAAGACGCCGATTGTGGGAAAAATTGTTACCAGTGTCACTTTAACCAATTTCAACCGTACTTTTGGCCTGTTGACTTCTGCCGGCATCCCTTTGCTTGAATCAATAGGTATAGTTTCCGATTTAACAGAGAATCCGGTTTTTAAAAATGCCCTAAGAGATGCTTATAAGGGTGTTGAAAAAGGGTTGCCCTTTTCGTCTTTGCTTGCTGGCGCTGTTTTCCCCAAAATTGTCAGCCAGATGATTAAAGTGGGCGAAGAGACGGGTAAGGTTGATGAGATATTTTTTAAACTGGCCGAATATTTTGAGTCGGAGTCAGACCATATGGTGAAGAATTTAACGGTAGCGATCGAGCCGATTGTTTTGATTATACTGGGGATCGGGGTGGCATTTTTGGTCATCTCGATTATTTTGCCGATATACCAGCTGACTACATCTTTTTAACATATTTGATCTCTTGACTGGACATTAACGTTTGTGTCTACAATGGAAGTAAGGGGGTGAGAAAATTTGAAAAAATCTGCTCAGGTTCTACACAGGGGTTTTACCCTGGTTGAACTTTTGGTTGTTATAGCTATTATTGCCATTTTGGCTGCGGTTGTTGTTTTAATTATTAATCCGTTAGAAATCACCCGCCGGGGCCGCGATGCGGCTAGGTTAAGCGACCTTGCCAGTCTGCAAGGAGCAATAAATGTGGCGGTCCAGGAAGCAACTTCTTCCTCGGCTGCTATTTTGTGCGAGGGGACAACAGCACCCTGTAACGGGTCAAGTAATACAGGTACCAGGGCTTCGGATGGAACAGGTTGGGTAAAAGTGAATTTATCCATCCAAAACAGTGTTTCAGTTCCAACCCTGCCTATTGATCCGACCAATAATACAGCCACTCACTACACATATTGTTCTGATGGTAATGGTTGGGAAATTAATACCGCTTTGGAGTCCCAGAAGGAATCAGGTAAGGCAGGAGGAGATGGGGGTAATGATAGTGCTCTCTACGAGGTTGGTTCCAATCTAGCATTGATCGCCGAATCGGGAGGAAGTTGTACTTATTAGTAGCCATCAGCAGTCAGTCATCAGTCGTCAGATTGTTGTAATTAAAAGTCTGATAGCTGAAAGCTGAAGACTGAAAGCTATGATCGTAATAGGTTTTATCTTAGGTACAATTTTGGGAAGTTTTGTTAAAGCCCTGGCTGATAGAAGTTTAGGCAAGAAATCATTTTGGGGAAGGTCGTACTGTTTGAGTTGTCATCACAAACTGGCCTGGTACGACCTGTTTCCTATTGCCTCTTATATACTGCTCCGTGGGAAGTGTAGGTATTGCCATAAAAAGATAGGGATCGAGTATTTACTGGTTGAAATAGGAATGGGGATATTGGTGGGGTTTCTGTTTTGGCAAACCCCATTCGTCATTGCGAGGAGCGAAGCGACGTGGCAATCTGTTTTTCAATCCTCAATTCTTTTAGTGGATTTGCTATCTAAAACCTTCTTTATAACAATTCTGGCCGTTCTTTTCCTGACAGACCTTAAGAAAATGCTGATTCCCGACCGGGTCATCAAGCCGGCCATAGTAATTGCCTTAGTTTCCCTGATTGTTGTAACCATATATAAAGTCAGTTACCTGTATTACTCCCTTTCCCAAAGCATGGTGGGTAGATTGCTGCTCCCCCCTCACAGTGATTACTTCCAAAGGCATGCCATAGCGGCAGCCCAGCCTCTAATGTGGGGAATTTTTATGGGCATTTTAATCGGAGGGTTTTTCTATGGTTTAATCATTATTACCCGGGGAAAAGGAATGGGCGGCGGGGATGTTAAGCTGGGGGCATTTATCGGACTTATGCTGGGATTTCCGCAAGCCCTTTTTGCCCTGATCCTTGCATTTTTAACAGGCGCTGTATTTTCAATCGGGTTGATTATTTTCGGTAAAAAGCACTTCGGCCAAACTATCCCCTTTGGCCCGTTTCTGGTTTTAGGAAGTTTAATTATGCTTTACTGGGGAAATCAAATTGTTGATTGGTATTTAAAATTAGGATCTTAACTATAACCTCCGATTACACCCTTGGGGTGTAATCCTGATAATTCCGACCTAGTTATATTCCTCCTCTATCAGCTGGTGCTTAATAATTTCCAGTTCCCTGCCATAATCTGCCTGATCCAAAACGAATCTTTGGTAATCTTTTGATGATTTGAATTGGTTTAAGATAATTTCTTTGGCACAGATTTTTTGAGCGCTTAGCCCGATATATTCCGGATAAGATGACCAGGGATAATCTTTTAAATCTTTAACTAAGCCTGAAACTAAGGGGTTAAGGTGGATGTAGCGGCTAAGGTGTAATAATTGCTCATTGCTTTCTACCAATACTGATTTGAACTCTCCCTGTAGCAGGGGTCCTACTCTTCTATATTTAATGTTGAAATACTTGGTATAACTATTGCTTAACTTGCTGATAAATTCAGTTATACCACCATCAATTAATTGTTTAACCAGGAAATGGAAATGGTTTGGCATTAAACAGTAACAAACAATCTCGACGATCTGTTTACTGGTGTCCAATAAATTATTAGTAGGTGTAAATAGGGAGAATCTGGGTTTTGGTCCGAGTACTTCGTAATAGAGCATTGTTTTTAAAAATCTTTGAAAATTGTATGAGTTCTTAAAGATATTCATTTTGTCCACACCTCTATTGAGAATATGGTAATATTCCCCATTAACCAAGGGATCAATTCTTGAAGGCATAGATTTAGTAGACCATATCCTGGTTTAAATGTAAACCTCCGATTACACCCTTGGGGTGTAATCTTATTATGGTTTTTTGGGGCCAGGAAATTATTGATTGGTATCTGCGCCTCGGGACTTGATACATTCGACTACGCTCAGTATCAATTTCTTTAAGTGAAATCGAAGTATTGACAATTAAGCCTTTTTGTACCAATAATGGGTTAGAGATATTTTTAGATGAAAAAACTGCTGCCCGCATTAGTTCGCAATCCTTCTGGTTTTACCCTGGTTGAGCTGCTGGTGGTAGTAGCCATTATTGCCGTCTTATCGGTTATTGGGATAACCATTTTTACAGGAGTACAAAAAAACGCCCGGGATGCAAGAAGAAGGGCAGATATTGATAGTATCAGTAGTGCATGGGAAGCGAATATAGTTAAGGTCTCCCCTTACTACCTTAAACTTTTACCGACTTGGTTTTCAAGTGGAACTATTCCTAAAGATCCAAGTACCGGTAACTCTTATAATTATGCATCAGGAGCAAACGAATCGATAGGTGCAGATACGTACAATGTTTGTGCAACCCTAGGCGATGCAGCGGCTGCTTGTAGCGCAACCAGCGCTACCTGTTACTGTAAATCCAATCAACAGTAGGTCTATGGATCTAATGCCCAAATCACGCGGTTTTACCCTGGTTGAACTTTTGATTACTATCAGTATTATTTCCATTCTTTCTGCAGTAGGATTGGTTGTTTATTCTTCAGTGATGAAACAGGGACGGGATAGTAAAAGACAGTCAGATCTTCGGTCTATCCAGTCTGCCCTGGAGCAATATTATGCCGATAATTTTAGTTATCCTGTGCAAGTGTTGCCGTCACTCGGTGGCTCCGGCTCTATCTCTGCAGGTGGAAAGACGTACCTTAATGCTGTCCCGACTGATCCTACAGGGAAACCGGAATACTTCTATACGTCTTTTGCAGGCTCATTTTCAAGCCCAACTTCATGTGATAATTTAACGACTAAATGCACGCTCTATTGTCTTGCTGCTCATTTAGAAAATACTAATCCGGGGCTCGGTAATTGTTCGAGTATAATTACAAGTATCTTTAATAACAGATACAATTTTGCTGTTTTTCCGCCATAGGGAATGTACAATGTAAAATTTACAATGTACAATTAAATCATGTTGTCTGCCCAACGCGGATTTACCCTTATCGAACTGCTGGTAGTGATTGCCATTATGGGCCTTGTAGGGGCTTTTACCCTGGCTAATTACAGGTCTTTTGGGGAAGACCAGAATCTTAAAAATGCCTTACTGGATGTCCAAAGCATTCTTAGAACCGCCCAGACAAATGCCACTGCTAACGTAAAATGCGATACTCAATACGGTGCCACCTGGACGGTTGAATTTAGCAGCACAACAAATATCAATTTGAAGTGTACAGAACCTCAAGCTTCCGCAACTTTAAAGAAAAGCTCAAGTTTAGGTTCAAACATTGAAATACAAAGCATAACAGGTACAGGATCTAACTGTCCTTCTGGTTTACCCTTCCAAATAGCATTCGCTTCCTTAAAAAGACAGGCAGATTTGGGAAATGCAAATTGTGCATCAGTTACCATTATCATAAAAAATAATAAAGGTGCTGTTAAGTCTTTAGTTATTGAACAAGGAGGCAGGATTTATGAGCAATGAAGGTGGGCAGAGCTTATTGGAGGTGATTGTGGCTGCCACTGTGGGGATTTTAGTGGTTTCGGCTTTGACTTTTGCTACTATTTTTTCCCTTAGAAATGCCAGTTTTGCTAAAACTTCTGCCCAGGCTACCAAGTTAGCCCAGGAAGGGATAGAGAAAGTAAGGAGTATTCGGGACCGGGATCAAGATGGCAAGGTATCATATTCTGTTAATCAGGGGGATCAACGAACGGAGTTTAGCCAATTATGGGATATTAGTTTTGCATGCCCTCCTGCTAATAATAATTGCTATTTCTACTTGAGTTCTTCAGATGTTTTAACCGGTGGAACCGGCACTAATTTTGAAGAGATCCCAAACTCTCCGTTTAAAAGACAAGTTCAGATTGAGGATGATAGCCCTCCAACCGAACAAAAAAAGATTACAGTCCTTGTTACCTGGACGGATTTTTCGGGGGCACATGAATCAAGGTTGACAACAATACTAAGAAAGCTATGAGAGAGCTACAATCCACCTCGAAGGTGAAAAAAGTGCAGCTACACCTTCGAGGTGTAAAGCTAAACAGTGGTTTTACTTTAGTTGAGATTTTGGTGGTTATTGCCATCACTGCTATTGTGGGAACGATCATGGTAGCTATTTTTAGCAATACCCTGCGGGGCAGCAATAAATCGCAAATACTGGCCGCTATTAAGCAAAACGGCCAGGCTGTTTTAGACCATATGGACAAAACTATCCGGGATGCGGACGAGGTGGTATGCCCGAAACTGGTCAACCCTGAGCCAAATACTTTAGTCATTGTAAAAAACGGCCGTTATACAAGATTTAGATTTGTACCGCATCCTACGGATAACGGCTCTATCCAGCAGGATTCCCCTGCTCCGGGAAGTGATATTAATTCATTTTTGAATACTGTTTGTACATATCCAGCTTTAGCAGGTACGATTACCCTTACCGATACTAACCCCCAGTCGGGAGTTTCCGTAAAGAGCGGTTTTTTTAGCAGAAGCCAACAGGCGGGTTTTAAAGACAACGTGACGGTCTCTTTTGAACTTGGTCCGGGAAGCGCAGTTCCACCCGCAGTAGCGGATCAGATTGACAGTGTAGTTTTTCAGACAACTGTTCAGCTTAGATGATGTATATTAATTATATGAGAAACCAAAGGGGTCAGACTGTTTTAATCTTAATTTTAGTGATGACCGTGGCACTGGCTATCGGGATATCGGTGATCCAGCGCTCTCTTTCCGATTTATCCACTTCCACAAAAGTGGAGCAGTCCTCCAGGGCATATTCCGCGGCAGAGGCCGGGATAGAAAAAGCCATCCAAAGCGGTGGTTCTATTACCTCCCCTATTCCTTTAGGTAATGATTCAAGTATATTTGATGTACAAACAGACTTGCTTCCTGCCCCTAATCAAGCTTTAGAGTATCCACCGCTGGCCAAGGAAGAATTGGCACAGGTCTGGCTGGCTGATCCTACTAGTTCAACTTTTCCAAATTGTGATGTCGGTAAAATCTGTTACAATGAATCTAATCTAGATATTTATTGGGGTGTGCCAAACACTACTAGTGACAAACCTGCGATAGAAGTGATAATCGTTTACCTAAGTGGAGATTATCAATCTAAAAAATTCTTTCTAGATTCTGACTCACCCAGGACTGGTTCAAATAATTTTCAAGATGTTTCCGCGGGTTGTACCAACCCTGTTATAGATACCAGTTTAGGCAGTAATAGAACCTTCTTTTGTAAAACCACCCTACCAGGATTGGTTCCTACTTTAATGCTTTTAAGAGCAAGGATTTTATACAGCAGTATTTCACAACCTTTTGCAGTCATGCCCACATCTGGTTCTCTGCCTCCGCAAGCCAGACTTTTTACCTCTACCGGCGTATCAGGACAAACCCAGCGGAAAGTCCAGGTGTTCAGGCTGGATAAGGTTGTTCCCCCTTATTTCGATTATGCCATCTTCTCGGCCGGAGATATAAATAAGTAAGTAATGAAAAATGAAGGCGGCGTTTCCCTTATTGAATCATTATTGGTTATTGCAGTTTTGGGGTCGGTTGTTTTCCTGCTGGCAAGCTTGCCTAATGCCCTGATGCTAATCGGCAAAAGTAAGCACATGAGCTTGGCAAGGGAAATAGCACTCAAGCAAATTGAAGATAAAAGGGCAATAAGCTACAGCAATTTAGTTTTGGACAATTCCCCGATTAGTGACAACCGTTTAGGTTTGTTGCCCGGCGGCAGCGGAACAGTGGAAGTGGTCGATTGCGACCCTTTAATTTGCACTAACGGAGAAAATGTTAAACAGGTGAGAGCAACAGTGAACTGGCAGGATAACAACAAGCCCCAAACGATTACTATAAAAACCATGATCGGAGAAGGAGGGATAAATCAATGAAAGGTCTGACTTTAATTGAGGTTTTAGTGGCAATGGGGATAGCGGCAGTAGTAGGGGCTTTGCTGGTGGTTATTTTAGTTAACAGCGCCGGGATGTTTACCGAGCAATCGTCAAAAGTGCAGGAGGGTTTAAATATCAACGATGCGCTATCACAAGTCAGAAGAAGCATTAAAGACGCCGGCTCGGTGGCTGAGTCTTATGATTCCGGCGAAACGCTTTACACAACCGGTGGTAACCAGCTTGTTTTAAAAGTGGCATCAGTTGATGCTTCAGGAAATTTATTAGTCGATACGTTTGATTATTTTGTTTTTTTAAAGGACCAAACTTATTTAAGGTTTAAAACTTTTCCCGATCCCGCAAGCTCCCGGCAACCCCTGGATACGGTACTCTCTATCGGTGTGGATAGCCTGGCTTTTCAATATTTCAATTCCGCATCCCCGCCCCTGGAAGTGACCCCCGCAGCTGCTACCAAAGTCCGTATCAGTTTAACTTTAAACCAAACAAATATTGCTACTTCGGAGGCAAATTTACGCAATGATTAAATTAGAGGAAAAGGGACAGATTGTGGTAGTGGTTATTGTTGCCTTGGGCGTGGTGTTGTTTACCGTTTTATCGGTGATTGCCGGGGCGCAAATTTATTATCAAAATGCCCAGTATGCAGCTGAGGCAGAAGCCGCCACAGCCTTAGCTGAAGCCGGGGTGGATAAGGCGCTAAATTCCCTAAACAGGACGGGCGGAGGCTACACAGGAGAAACGGAAACCACTTTTGGTGAGGGATCTTATTCTGTTACCATTATTTCCCAGGATGCCGGAGTCAAGGTTATCCAATCAACCGGCTATATCCCCAATAAAACAGCAGCCAGGGCCAAAAGAACAATCAGTATCAAGTCAACAGCGGGGGTGGGCGTAGCCTTTGTATACGGACTGCAAGTAGGAGACGGCGGCCTGGAATTGGGCAATAGTAATATAGTGGAAGGGTCCATTTATTCAAATGGCAACATCACTGCCGAAAACAGTAACCAAATCACCGGGGATGTTTGGGTAGCCGGCGGGCCGGAACCGGAGTCTGACCAGGAAACAGACTGCACGGATAGCAACTGCCAGGACTTTACTTTTGGTAAAACAGTGAGCGGTGAGGATCGGTTTGACGTTGCCCAAAGCCTAAAACCTGCCGCAGATGGCTTATTAAATAAGGCTTCCATCAAGATAAAAAAGATAGGCAATCCACCGGATGCTACAGTGAGAATCATGCAAGATAAAGACGGCGCGCCTGATAAAAACGGTGTTTTGGCGCAAGGCACGCTTTACAGCAGTTTAGTGACTTCTTCTTATGGGTGGATTGATGTCGCCTTTAATTCCTCCCCTCAGATACAAGCAAATACCACTTACTGGCTAATGATTGATACCCCCTCTGATAATACCAATTACTGGTCCTGGCAATCTGATTTGGCCCAAAGTTACTCCAGGGGGCTGCCCAGGTGGTCTCCCAATTGGTCAACCGGAAACCCCACCTGGAATTTACTTAACCCTCCGGGAGACTTAAGTTTTAAGTCCTTTCTGGGCGGATCGCCTACGTCAGTGAGAGCCGGCAGCAATAAAATGACTGTGGGAGGAGAAATCCATGCCAATATAATTGAAAATTTAATTATTGGTCAAGATGCCTACTACCAAACAATCATCAGTTCAACCGTAGGAGGGACCTCTTACCCGGGTTCTGCCGATCCGCCACCGAAAGTTTTCCCAATTTCCGATGCCAACGTCGCCAGTTGGAAGCAAATTGCAGAGGAAAATGGTCAGAGTACAGGCAATATAAGCAGTTGTGTCAGCAGCCTCAATTCCCAAAAAATTATCGGCAATGTCACTTTTAATAGCGGGTGCCGGGTGAGTATAAAGACCCCTATTTGGATAACCGGTGATCTGATACTAAATAGTAATAACAGATTAACACTTGATACAAGCTACGGAGCAACATCAGGAGTAATTATAGTGGACGGGAAGGTTGAGTTAAATAGCAATAACCATCTGAATGGTACGGGGACAGGCAGCAGCTTGTTGATGGTTTTAACTACTTTTGATTCAAGAACTAATGATGAGTCGGCAATAGAGGTAAATAGTAATGGCAACACGGGAGTTTATTATGCCAGTACTGGTATTATCCAGCCCGGTACGGGCAACTCCTTTAAAGAATTAACAGCTTGGAAGATCAAGCTAATTAATAACTCGGTGATAGATTATGAAACCGGCTTGACCAGCACCATGTTTACTTCCGGCCCTTCAGGATCATATTCACTGGTGAAAGGAACTTACCAAGTTAAGTAGGGTTTAGGGTATAGCGTTTAGGGTATAGTTTGTTCTAAAATAATTTTAATGCCCAAAATTACCGTTGGTTTAGATATTGGTTTTTCTTCCATCAAAGTAGTGGCGCTGTCAAAAAACAAGGAACAATTTAAACTCGAGTCTCTCGGCACAATTGCCTCTCCCCAACCCGGGATTGTATCCGATATTGATACAGACCTTGAGACATTGGCAAACGCCGTAAAGCAACTTTTTGCAGCAGCTAAGATTTCCGAAAAGCAAATTAATGTCGCGCTTCCCGAATCCCGGGTTTTTACCAGGGTTATTGATGATTTGCCGTATTTGACCGATGCTGAGCTTACTTCGGCTATCCGTTATGCCGCGGAAGAGTTTATTCCGATGTCTTTAGCAGATGTTAATTTGAATTGGCAGGTTTTAGTCAGGTCGGACGGAAAGGGTAAGAACACTAAAACAGTAGTTTTGGTAATTGCTTCCCCCAAAAATGTGGTTTCAAAGTATCTGAAAGTGCTGGATATGGCAGGGCTTAGGCCGAGGGTTTTAGAAACGGAGATAATAGCAGTTACAAGATCTCTGGTTGGCAGTAATATTTACTCCCCTTGTACTTTAATTATGCAACTTGGTGCCACAACGACGGATTTTGCAACTGTTTCCAAGGGATTAATATGGCTGACCCGCTCGATTTCTACCGGCGGAATGGCGCTAACCCGCTCCTTAGCCCAACATTTCAATTTTGAGGTCAGTCAAGCCGAGCAGTACAAGAGGATTTATGGGTTAATGGAAGACCAATTAGAAGGTAAAGTTTTTGAGGCGCTAAAGCCGGTGGTAGATATTCTGGCAGGTGAAGCTAAAAGAGTGATCCAGGCTTTTGAAACAAAATACCCGGCTGATCCCATCAAGAGAATAGTGGTTTCGGGAGGTGGTGCAAAAATGCCCGGACTGGTAGTTTATCTGGCAAATATTTTGGGGTTGGAGGTTCAGGAAGCTGACCCTTGGTATTCTATTATTCGGGAAAAAGAATCAATTTCAAAGCTCGCCCAGGATGCTCCTTCCTACTCGGTCGCAGTAGGGTTGGCATTAAGAGAGGATTAACAGATGGCTAAAATCTCTATTAACTTGCTTCCACCGGAAATTATTGCCCTGGAGATAAAAAAGACTAAATTTTATAAGATCCAGTTTGCCGGGGTAGCGGTAATTTTAGTTTTAGTCTTTTTGGCTTCTTTAACTGTAGCCCTGCGGATTTTACAAAGCCGTAATATCTCAGAAGTCCAAGCCAAGCTCTCCCAAACAGAGCAGAAGGTTTCGGATCTAAAAAGTACTCAAGCATCACTACTGCTTTTAAAAAATAGATTAGCGGTAATTGATAAATACCTGGGTGTACCGTCAAAACAATCCGCTGTATATGAACTAATTGATAAGTTGATACCTTCGACAGTTGCAATAAATGCCATTACTATTGATAAAGCGGATGAGGTAGTTCTACTGGCTTTGGTACCGGATGCCGGGAGTTTGGACAGACTAGTCAGCAATTTGACGGATAAAGAAAGTAACGACGGGCGCATAGCCCAAGTTTCAGTGGAAAGCCTGAACAGAGGCAAGGATGGATTCTACAGGATCAGTTTTAAGATAAAATCAAAATGAAAAAAGAAGACCTGATTAAATTTTATTCCAAATACAAGCTCTATATTTTTCCGGCAGTAGTGGCGATTTCTAGTATTTTCTTAAGTCTGTTTGTAATTTATCCCCAGGTGAATAAATTGATAGATAACCAGCAGGCAATTGGAGACCTGATTAATAAGTCTGATTTTTTGGAAAATAAGGTTAATGCGCTGGAAAGTTATGACAGTGAGGATTTGTTACGCAAACTGGAGTATGCTTTGGTTACACTTCCCGGGGAAAAAGATTTCGGAATTGTCCTGGGTAGCTTGCAAAAACTGACGATTGAGTCCGGATTTAACATCGGTTCGATCTCTTTTGGCAGTGGTGCGGGAAAGTCAGGAAACTCGGAGAGCTTCGAAGTTAAGCTGGACATTAAAGGCCCCCGGGCTGGTTTGCAAACTCTGTTAAGTAATTTGGAAAATTCACCCAGATTGATTAGGGTAAAAAGTATTAATGTTTCATCTAACCAAGCCAGTCAAGCTCTTGATATAGCTTTGGCAGTTGAAGTTTTATATTCACCCCTGCCTAAAAACTTTGGCAGCCCTGATTCTCCCGTGCCTGAGCTTAGTCAGAAAGATGAAGAACTGATTGCAAGACTTATAAATGAAGGGACAATAATTCCCGGCACTTTATTTATCCCCTCATCACCTAAAGGCAAATCCAATCCTTTTGAATAGTTTATGTTAACAATTCACCATGGAAGTGTGGTAGGTAGACACCTTGGTAATCTACTCCAAAATTAAATGCTTAATCCTATCTAATTCTCTTTGATAATCAACTTGATTTAGGACAAAATTCACATATTCTTTAGGAGATTTAAAAAAATCTAGAATTACTTTCTTTTTAAGATAAGAGAGATTGGTATTTAAGTAATCCTTATATGAAGACCACTCATATTGCTTAAGTTCCTCTGGTTTGATGAGGTATGCAGTAACTGGGTTTAAATGGATATAACGGGAAACATGCACTAATTGCTCGTCTGTTTCAATCCTGACTGCTTTGAAGTTTTGTTGAAAAAGTGTTCCGGTTCGCCCATTTTTGATATTAAAGTATCGCGCATAACTATTTTGTAGGTTACCCATAAACTGCGTGATTCCATTTTCGGTTAAGTTTTTCAACAAGAAATGGATATGATTTGGCATTAAGCAGAAACAAATAATCTTCACAACAGGTTTTAAAGATTCCTCAATATCTAGGAGGAATGTTTCTTTTTGATCTTTTGCAAGGCGATTAAAAAAGGAAAATCTAAGAGGGAGTTTCCCATATTGGTAAAATCTCAACACCTCTACAGCGCGTTCATAATCTTTGCTCGATAAAAAGATGGGTTGTTGTCCTACGCTTCTGTTGAAGACATGATATATCTCATTGGTTACAATAAGAGTTTTTCTGAAGGCCATAACACCATAATAGTTTCTCTTTACCGGGGTGTCAATCTAATTCACCCTGGAAGTGTGGTAGATAGACAGCTTGGTATTATAACAGGTCAGGCCTGATTTTTTTGGTTTTTTCCAGGGATTTTTTTAAACGCCATTTTTTTATTTCGGCATGATTTCCGGACAACAAGACTTCAGGCACTTTTTTTCCCTCAAAGCCTGCCGGCCTGGTATATTGAGGATGCTCAAGCAGGCCCTCGGAGAAGGACTCATTGATAGTAGCTTCCGGTTTTTCCAGGACTCCCGGAATCAGCCTGGTGATAGAATCGACAATTACCATGGCCGGGATCTCTCCTCCTGTCAGGACATAATCCCCAATGGAAATCTCGCCATCTACATATTTGTCGATAAACCGTTGGTCTACTCCTTCATAATGTCCGCAAACAATGATTAGGTGTTTTAACTTGGAAAACTCATGTGCCTTTGCCTGTTTGTAAGGTGTCCCGGAAGCAGACATAAGGATAGTTTTCAGGTTACAGGTTACAGGTTTTAGTTTCTGATCTGTAACCTGTCTACTGTTCCCTGTAACCTTCCTGACTGCTTTGGCCAGTATGTCTGTCCGTAAAACCATTCCTGCTCCACCGCCATAGGGCCTGCCGTCAACTACCTGGTGTCTGCCTTTACCAAAACCGCGCAGGTTAATCAGCTCAAATTCTACTAGCCCCTTTTTTTGGGCCCGTTTCAGGATTGAGGAATTCAGTATAGGTTCAAAGACTTCCGGGAATAAAGTAATGATGGAAAATTTCATAAAAAGTCCTTAGGTGTGAACCTAGTACACCCCAGGGGTGGGTTAGGTAGACACAGTTAATGGTTCGGTTAATTGAAGATTTACTCTAACATTTTCCGCTATAGCACGGACAGTTAAGAGTTTGCGGATTGCCCTTATTGTTTGCCCACCTTTACCAATCACGAGTCCCATATCGGTCGGGTCAACTGTCAGGTTGAGGTTAATATTGCCCTCTTCCCTTTGTTCATCCACTATAACAGCTTCCGGTTTGGTGACCAAACTGGTGACAATAAAATTAAGCAGATCCTTCATCTTTTTTCTCGCTTTCTTCAGGTTTATTTTCTGTCATGCTGGCTTGTCCAGCATCATCTTTAGATTCTGGAGTCGCTTCACTCCCCAGAATGACATCTTCTTCCGCTTTTTGCTCTTCAGACTTCGCTTCTTCCGGCCTTTCTAACTTAGACTTCGTCTCTTCTCCGACTACTTCCTCTACTGGCTCCTCTTCTTGAGCTTTTTTTTCTGAAGTCTGATCGCTGACAGCTGATGGCTCTTCAGTCTTTTTCTCTTTCTTAGGCTTTCTGGGTGGTCTTTGGGGGGCTTTGCCAATGATCCGTAAAAATCCGGTGGAAAGCTGTGCTCCCTGTTTTATCCAATGATCAATCCTGTCTTGGACTAGTTTAATATCCTTGGGCTCTGTTAAAGGATTATAAGTACCCAGCAGTTCAATATAAGCACCGGTTCTTTTTGCCCTTTCATCTAAAACTACCACCCGGTAGAATGGTTTCTTTTTTGCTCCTATTCGCATTAAACGGATTTTTAGCATGGAGATAAGTATAGAGGATGGAGTAGTTTTAAGTCAACTGCGAAAGAGCCTGTCTGGCTGCTTCCTCTTCGGCAATTTGTTTGCTGGCTCCCAAGCCTCGCCCCATTTCTTTTCCGCCTACGAATACTGCTACGCTAAATTGTTTGGCATGATCCGGCCCGGTGGTTGCTAAAATTCTGTAACGAGGAGACTGTTTTAATCTTTGTTGAACCACCTCCTGCAGATTAGATTTTGCATCTTTTGGCGGTCCTAACTTTAGCTCTTTTTCAAAAAGAGGCAACAGTGTTTTGTCTATAACCTTTTTGGCCGCCTCCAGTCCTTGGTCTAAAAAAGCAGCTCCTAGTAAAGCTTCATAGGTATTTGCCAGAAGTTGCGGATTGTTCCTTCCTCCGGAAATTTCTTCTCCTCTTGAGAGTTTCAAGTAGTTTCCTAACTTTAGGTTGCCTGCAGCTTCTGCCAAAGATTTTGTCTTTACCAGATGAGCCCTGAGGTTGGTTAACTCACCCTCGGAATCCGTCGGTCTTAAAGTGTAGAGGTAATAAGAGATTACCAGAGAAAGGACCGAATCACCCAGGAATTCCAAACGCTCGTTTGATGGAGTGTCTATTTTAACTTCATTTAAGTAGGATCTGTGTAAAAAAGCTTGTTGCAAAAGTTTTGGTTTTTTAAATCTTATATCAAGTAAACTGAGAAGCTGTGTAAAATCATTGTTTGGCATTAGTCTAATAAATTATCTTCGATAAGAACAATTATATCGTTTACTTTTTTTAAATCTTCTATTTCTTCCGGACTTAAGCTAACGTCAAACTTCTGCGATAAATCGGAAAGTAAGTCATTTAGTTCAATGAGACCTAAATTCAGTTCTTCTTTCAACAAGCTATTGCGGTCCAAGTCTTCCACAGAAAGACCCAAATGATCCGCTATAGCCTGGAGAATTTCTCCTTCCTGATTCATGTTTGAATATCTTCCATTTCTAAGAGTTTTCCCAAAGCCCCATTAATAAAACTTGCAGATGAGTCTGAGCCATACTCTTTACCTAACTCTATTGCTTCATCAATGGCGACCTTCGGGGGAACCCCTTTATTTAATATAATCTCAAAAACTGCCAGACGCAAGATAGCTAAATCAATTCTGTTGATTTCAGAGATAGGCCGGTCAGGGGCAGATTTCTTGATCAGTTTGTCGATTTTGGGAAGTCTGGCAACGATCGGGCGAATCTTAAGAGTAACCTTTTGGGTTTTCTTAAATTGCCAGGAGAACAGATCCTGCATGATAGCAACTCTTTTTAGGTGCCTTGGGTCAGATTTTCTCTTCATGCTTTAACAACCTGGACTTTTTCTTTTGCAACAGCCTTGCCGCCGTAAAATCCACACTCTTTACAAACAATGTGGGGCAAAGTCAGCTTGCCGCAGTTTTTACAATTGACCAAGTTAACTGCTAATTTAATTGCAGCCCTGCGTGTTCTTTTTCGTGCTTTGGAATGTCTTCGTTTTGGTTCACCAGCCATAGTTAGGTATCAGTCAGGCATCACTGCTGATGAGATATCCTGTAATTTTGCCTTGAGCAGCGGGTGTTTGTCAAGAGCGGGATCAGAGTCCAACAGATCTTTGGCTGCCTGCTTGGTTTTCTCCAGGAGTGTGATATTATGGAAGCTCGCTATCTTGAACTCAAATCTGCCTGACTGCAAAGTCCCAAAAATTTGCCCGCTGCCCCGGATCTTTAAATCCAGCTCAGCCAGTTTCAAACCATCAAAAGTAGTTTCCAGGTATTTCAATCTTCTTCTTTCATCGCTTGAATAATTTGATGTATAAAGCAGGCAATAAGACTGCTTTTCTCCTCTGCCAACTCTTCCTCGAAGTTGGTGAAGCTGGGCCAGGCCGAATCGTTCTGCGCCTTCAATGACAATAATGGTGGCATTAGGGTTATCCATGCCCACTTCTACCACAGAGGTGGAAACCAGAATCTGGGTTTTGCCGGAGCGAAAATCCTTGACTATCTGATCTTTATCAACTCCTTTCATTCTGCCATGAAGCAGGTCCAGATTAAGAGAAGGAAAAACCTTCTTTAGTTTCTCAAACTCTACTTTGGCTGCTTTGACGCTGACTAGGGTCTCGGATGCTTCTATTAAGGGGGTGATGATATAAATCTGGTCTCCTTCAGCTACCCTTTTGGCAATAAATTTATATGAATCAAGCCGCTTTTTTTCGGGTACTACATAGGTTTTGACCCTTTGTCTTCCCACCGGCATCTCATCAATGACTGACATATCCAGATCACCGTACAAGGTTAGGGCTACTGTCCTGGGGATGGGGGTGGCTGTCATGGTCAGGAAATGCGGAATTTTGGCTTTTCCCCGCAAAAGTGTTCTTTGCTCGACCCCAAAACGCTGTTGCTCGTCAATGATGATTAGTCCGACATTGTCGGTGGAAAGTTTTTGGGACAAAAGGGCATGGGTGCCGATGATTATATCGGGATAGTGGCTAGTCGCTAGAGTCGAGAGTCTAGATTGTTTCTTCCCTTGACTCTTGACTCTTGACTCTAGACTCTTCTTACTTCCTGTGTATATTCCCACTTTGACCCCGAATGGTTCGAGGAGTTTGGAAAGAGTTTCAAAGTGTTGGAAGGCCAGAATTTCCGTGGGGGCCATAAACAAGGTACGCAGGTTATTTTTATGGACCAAATAGGCAATAATGGCGGCTACCACTGTTTTCCCGGAGCCTACTTCTCCCTGGACTAACCTGTTCATGGGTTGTTTTTTCTTCAGGTCATCCAGAATTTCCGTTAAGACTTTTTCTTGGGCGCCGGTCAATTTAAAGGGAAGTTTACCCACAAAATCTCTGATATCTGCAGGATTAATTTTTAATGGTTCAACAATTGGTTTTTTCTTCCACTCTGCCCTGGCTTTTTGGGTGGCCAAAGAGACATAAAACAGCTCATCAAAGCCTAACCTTTCCCGGGCTTTTTCTGCCTGTTCTAGAGTTTTCGGGAAATGTACTTGTTGTATGGAATCATTAAGCGGCATCATGTTATCCCGGATTTGATCAGGTAGAGGATCACTAATTTGATCTATTACTTCCGGCAGCAGCTTGTCTATTTTGGTCCTAAGCCATTTAGAACTTAAGCCATCTGTTTCAGGATAAACAGGAACTAACCTTCCTGTGTGCAAAGTCTGATGACTGATAGCTGATGACTGAAAGCTATTCAGTTTTTCCCAGCGCGGGGCAATAATTGATAATTTGGATTTGTATTTACTGATTTTGCCTGAAACCTGTAGCCTGTCACCTGTCTGGATCTGCTTGATCAGCCAGGAAGAGTTAAACCAGGTGAGCTCTATGGGCGAGGTGCCGTCATTAAAGATAGCTTTGGTAATGATTTTCCTGGACCTGGTATAGATATTTTGGATGGACCAAATCTCCCCCTGCAGGGTTACATTCTCCCCTATTTTGGCATCCAGGGCAGAGGTGGCATTGGAAAAATCATCATACCTAAAGGGAAAATGATAAATCAAATCCTCTACAGTATTTAAGTTAAGCCTTTTCAGCTTATATAAAAGCCCGGATCCAATGCCGGTAAGAGCAGAAAGCGGGGTTTTAAGTTCCATGGGCTTAATTATACAACCTAATATGGCCAGAGCCGTACGGGTGGATTGGGGAAGCCTTTTTTAAAGTACATGATATTTCTTTTCGGCATTTTGAAAAATTTGCCCCAGTATATTGCTGCCCGTTTCGTGTAGTCACGGTGATTTTGAAGGGAATATATCATGGCTTCTTTATCAAAATTTCTGAAGAGCCATCCGGTCGCACGTTCATCTCCATAATTTAGAATTCTTTTGATAATGTAGTAAGGATATTTCTTCGGATTTAGTCCATCAAAGTCAATCTCCCAGAAGTATTTTTTTAAGAAGGCCGGTAATTTTTTCACAACTATATTTTAGCACAAATTGAGTTTAAAAACAGGCTATTTTTGTTAGAATTTCGTGCGTCAACCTTTGCCTCAACCTTTCAGGTCTTCGACTCTGAGGGATGAGCCGATTCGGCTGAGCTCACGGCCGAAGCCCTCAGGCTCAGACTCGAATGAGTTGCAGGCTGGATTTTCTCCGGTGTTGGAAGTTCAGGTTTCGAGGTTAATCTTTGCTTTTTTAGCTGCTTCCAGGAAGAAATCCGCTTCTTTTAGAAACATGTCATAGTAGGATCGAAGCATGGCAATTTCAGCACGGTTTCTTGCAGCTAAGGCTTGGGCTAAGTCTTCGATCGGTATGATTCTGCCTTTTTCAAGAAGAGCAGTAAATTCAGATTTCCTTTCTTCAAATTTGATAGAATTAATACTTAGGTCTTCACTGGTGCCTATTTGTTGTGATATCAAATCCAAAAGGGTGCGTTGAGCCTGATCAGAATCACCCCATTTTCCATCTTCACCCCTACTAATTGCCTGTTGTGCTTCATAATATTGTCTGAGTGCTTCCTGCATATCTGGAGAAAACTGATCAAAAAATCTCTCGAGGGTACCAGGTTTTCTTTCTGCAGTTTCTATAATTCTGCGGAGTCTAAACAAAGGTTTATCGCTAGTGTAGCCATATGCATGTTTGTTAGACTCTGCCTTACGGGTGTTACTATTAGCATCTGCCTGCAGTCCTAGAAGTCTTTCTATTCTTTCTTCAAGATAATTTATATGTTGTCTATAAGTAGCGTTCGTTTCTTCTGGTTTTGATGCATAGGCTTCGCGAAGCTGGTTAAAGAGGGGTTCAAGTTGAGTGCGGATTTCTGGAGTTAAAGTAATCTGCTCGGAGTCGGCTGGTTGAGGTTGGGGAATTTCTTCCAACACTACATCACTTCCAAAGGGTCTTTGGTTAGGAATTGCTGTGGTTGAAGTAACATCGGATGTTCTTAAGTCTTTTACTAAAACTTTATTTGGTACAACTGAAAATGGATCAGAAAATCTTTCTTTTCCCATATTAAATTCTTTTGGAGGTATTAATGCCTGCCTGAAATTCCCCTGCTCATCATAGTTTCCAATTGCCCGCCTAAGTACGGGACCATACGCCTCTTTAGGATCTTTTACCAACCAACTGATGTATTCATTTGCAGCATCTTCTGAATCAAATACTAATTTGAAGGAACTATAATTTGGTCTATGAGCAAAATCCGGATGCATTTTACCCCCTCCTTGAATAATTACCCTTCCCTCCCTTCTCCCCACTACACAATATAGTTCTCCCCATTCAGTATCAGGCTGCCCCATTCTTTCTGTAACAAGAGCCGGATCAATCAAGCGAGCTATTGAAATAGGAATATACCAGGAACGCTTCCCAAATTCACTATTTATTAGATCAGAGTCTTGATAGTTCTCCGGATATGAATTATGTGGATATTCACGGCCTACATAGGGCTGCGGTCTCATGCTGACAAAACCTTTTCCAGAGCGGTTTGAAACTAAACTATATTCTTGGAATGAAGCAAACTCTGCCCTGGTTACACTCCTCAATAATCTCTCTGCTTTTTCTTCGAGTGCCTCATTTTCCCTTTTATCCGGCTGGATCAAGGAGTCAGTAGGACTAAGGTATGTTTCCCACTGTGTTTGTAAATCCGGGTCAGCAAAGGCGCAGTCTGCATTCATGATATTATTTACCCGATTTGCGTCAACACCATGTTGACCAGAATTTTTGTATCCGGCGGCCTCAAGAGCCTTGATATTTTCATCTGATCCAAACCCCACCCAATACCTCCCGTCGGGTCCGACAAAAGTTAAAGCCCCATCATTGCCCCCCCAAAAACCTACTTTGGGAAGCCTTTTTTCTACCTCCTCCGGATCTGCATGCGATGGTTGAATAGTACCTTCTTCATCCCAAAAAGATGTAATTTTTTGGCCGTCAACCGGCAAGAAATCCCCTTGGGGCATTCTGACCCCAAGTTTATCTGTCTGAACCCGATACCTTTCCCGGATGATCCGTTCGGTAAAATGCTGGAGTTCGGCATCAGACATCTTACTGATTTCTGCCTGTAAGTTAATAAGTTCTTGTTCAGTCAGACCAAAACGTGTCATTTGGTTGCCTAGACCCTGTACCTGTTGGATTGCTGTCTCTTCCGCAACTAGGCGTTCTGGGGACAGGGGTATTTTTTCTACTTCTCGCAAGACAGGAGTTTGTCCTGGAAGTGTTCCTGGGGCTGGTGCTGTTTCTGGTATGGCGTGTTCTGCTCCAGCTGGGGTGACTAGTTCTGCTGTTTTCGGCTCTAGGAATGGATTTGGTAAGATATCTGGGGCAGGGGCTTCTGCGGGTGGAGGCTCTGCTGTTAAAGGCAGGTCTATCCCCAGCAGCTCTGCCAGACGAAGGGTTTTTTCCGCATACCGTGAGTCTTTTTCTTCATCTGCTTTTTGAAGATTCAATCGGAGTGCTTCTTGGACATGTTTTGTTGGGCCGACCACAGTTTTAAGATAGGCCTCAAGTTGTGGAGTTTGAGTAAGTGGTATTTCCTGGTTAGGGTCTTGGGAAGAAGGGATAGAGATTTGGTCAAGGGTGTAAATTCCTTGAAGAACAGCAGGAATATTTCCCGCTCTCTGGTCCTGTTTTAACTGGTTCCAGACTTCCCTTGGATTTCTAGGGGCCGCAGGAGCTGATTCTTGGTCCATTTCCATATATTTTTTATTATCCTATTCTTAGGAACTGTTTGCAAATTTGACAAGAGGGGTATATCCTGCATTATTATGGAAAGAGGGAGAATACCAATGCCTGATGGAGAACCATCATCAGTTAATCCAGGTGCTGCTGAACAAGCTGCTGATAAGTTTATGGAGCAAACCTTTCCTGATCCTGGCACAGGCGATCAGAGCGGTGGAGCTGGATCGCCTGAAGAAAAAAGAAGGGAACTGCGAGAGGGCGCCTTAGAAGAACAATTATCAGGTGTATCAGCTGCGCGGCCAGGTTTTTTCAAAAAAGGATTAGGTAAAGTTGGGGATGCTGCAGGGGTGGTCGGTCGGACCATTGGTGATACAGCAGGAAGGATTGGAGGTGGGATTGGAGAAAAGGCAGGCGGGATTGGTCAGGTTATTAGCAGTGGCGAACTTAAACAAGCTGTTGGAATTGGCTTTAGACATTGGGCTGAGAATTTAAATCCCAAAAATTTTGTTCAAAAGGATTGGTTATGGAGGATCGGGTTTGGAGTCGGTGCTGCTGAAAGCGCGGCTTTTATAGCTTTACCACTCCCGTTAAAAGGATTTGCTAAAGCCGGATTGAATTTAGCCATTACCCAAGGTACACATTTGGTACTGAATTTGCCCCGCGCCCGTGAAGAGGCCCGAATGCAAAGACTACTCAAATTGTATCCGGCAAGTATGGATGAAGAGATGGCTAAGATTGCTGAAAAATACGGTAAGGCTCACCAAAGAATTAAGGATTTTGCTTTAGGGTTATCTGCCGGAGCAATGTACCTATCTTTGGGTAGTATTGTTTCTGAAGTAGGCAAAGAAGCATTTACAGCAACAGCAACAGGGACCCCTCCACCCAAGATGCCAGCTGGTTTGGTGGGGGGTGAAGCACCTAAGATACCTACTGCCACCGCAGCACCAGGACCAGCAACTGAAACAATAGCCAGCCCAACTGCTACACCTACTATTGCAGCAGGACCGGGTGGTTTACCGGGTGGTAATTTAGAAGTTTTAGCTACCCCAACCGAAGTCCCTCCCGTTACAGCTTTTCCCACCCCCGCACCTACCTTGGCACAACCGCCGGCTGCTGCCCCGTTTGGTCCTGAAACGCCTGCCCAAGCTGGTAGTCCGGACATTGTACAACCTCCGCCCGCTCCTTTAGTGTCGTCTCCAGCCGCTCCCCTGCCGACAGAAACGGGTGCTATTGATCTGCTACTAGAGGATAAGGCAGCAGAGGTAGGTAAAGTTTTGCCTTCAATGCAGGATGAAGTTGTCAAAAAAGCCTTAGAGCAAAGCAATCACACCCTGGCAGATATTGATCAGGCAGCCATAGATAGAGCACATCAGGCGGTCCAGCATGCTTTGGAAGAGAAAGCAAATGCCGTTTATGATGTAAGTGGTGGGGCTGAAGCAGGCCAAAATGCCTTTGAATCCTGGCTGGCTCAAGATGCCACCCACCAGCAATTGACTGAAGTTGCTCAACAAGCTATTAATGAACAAACTCAAGTGACAGAAGCCTTGACACAAAATGTTTCTTCTGCTCTGGAGACGGCACCTGATTTATTTGTCGACCAGGCAATTGCCCAAGGTAGTAATGTCGGCCAAATGCTCCAAGATGCAGGATATCAGGTCACCTGGACCGGTGCTGATGCTCCAATGCTGGGGGCACATATTGCGGCTAATAATGATATGCTGACAGATATGTGGCAGCAGATGGCTGCTAATCATAATATCCCGGAAAGCCCGTTTCCGGTGGGACTTACAGAGATAAATGACTTAGTGGCTAAAGCCCAAACAGGAGATAAAGAAGCTTTGCGAAAACTTCTGGCGGCTTTACGTTATATCCCTGCCGGTCAAAAACTTAAGATTTTGAACAAAGAAGGCATTAGTGCTGTCCTAGGAGCTTTGGGATAAAACTTATGGACGAAAAAACTAAAATGCAAAAAGTGGTGGATGTTATGAAAGAGAAGGGTTCGACAGACGAGCAGGTTAGCCAATTTTTAACAGAACTCACCAAATCTGCCTTTGCCAGAATTTATACCGCTGGTATGGCTAGTTTTACAGAAGAAGATATGCAGGCAATTGAAGCTTGCCCTGATCAGGAGTCAGCCAATGAGAAAATTAAAATGCTTTATAATTTAAGAACTGGCAGAAGCGCAGCTGAAGAAACCCAAAAATTCCTGGATGATTTTGCCATCGGATTTTTGGCAGAGTACGAGAAAGAAAAAGCCCAAGCAGGATCACTTTCAGAAACTGGTTAAGAGGGGCAAAAGAGAAAAAAGGATAATGGCTATCCCGGCAATTACGGATAAAATTATCCAGAAAATTTTAAATTTCTTTGAGTACATCATAATACGATAAATTTCTAATTTCTAATTTTTAATTTCTAATCAAATCTCAATGACCAAATGTCTAAAATCATCCGCCTACTTTACTTTCTTATAAATAGAGTTAAATATCAAGTTTAATTCTTTAGCTTCCTGCCACAACGGTTTGGCTTCTTCTTTTAAAACCGATACAGCAACCACAATCATCCTGATAAAATGTTTAGCTTCCCTAGTTTCCTTCTTACAGATCCCGATCTTATGTTTAAAATCCATTCTGCTTTCCGCATCATCTGCCTCGGAGTAATTAGCTCCTACGCTGGTACCACATTTCACCAGTTGTGTAATTAGTGGATCAGTAATAGGTCCTCTCGGTATCTTCTGACACAATTTAATCACACCTTCTCCAAATTTAGCAGTTCTGTCTTCCAGATCAAATTTTTTGGTAATTTTGTCATTAGTCATTCTTTAGGTCAATTAGAAATTAGGTTAATTAGGTCAATTTTGTAGTTAGTCTCTCAATCTCTTCCAAAGCAGCTTTTCTTTTTGGATCTTCAAAGTATTTTCTGGCCGGTTCTAATTTTTTAATCAGCCATTCTGCTACAGCTACTTTTAAATCCATCGGATGCAATTTTTTCTCCGCATAATCTTTTTCTAATTCTTCATAAGAATTGTAAACCAGATCCCTTCCCCATTTTGGATTACGCTTCACGGTGAAGATTGCATTATCTTTACCGGATCGCAAATCTATTCCGATCCCGGATCGGAAGGATGTATTGTAAAAAATTAAATGTTTGATCCAGTCCAAGATGGGGTTAAATTCCACTTCCCCTTCCGGGCAAAAGGCATTACCCACTTTTCTTTTAATTTCATCCGGGCTGTCATGGATAAACACTGCGCTGTCCGGTTTTGATTTGCTCATTTTTGCCGCTTCCAAATCCAGGATTTTATTTCCTCTTTCGTCTTCTGTAAAAACCGGCTGCATCAGGCCTTGCAGCAAATGATGATGGATTGCGATCGGCTTTTGTTCTCCTAACTGGGCAGCAGCTTCCCTGGCTACCACATGGACATTTCTCTGATCCGTTCCCGCGTGTGCAATATTAACTCCTAAGGCAAAAATATCTGCTGACTGCATGGCAGGATAAATTAACATAGCTGTGTCAGAGAGCTCAGACTCTTTTCTGCCCATAATGGTAGTTGACCTGATCATTCTGGCAAGGGTTGTAGCTTTGGCAACTTTAATTACTTTGGCCCAGTAATCGTTACCAAGTTTTTCATAAAGTTCACTGCCTAAGACAAAATTAATCTTTTCCGGATCTGATCCGGCAGATAAAACACAAGCCTTGAGAGCCTCCTCAAAATATCCCCTGGCCATTTTTTTAGCTGTTTCTAAGGTTCCATCTAATTTTTTATTAAGCCAGGTATGCCAATCTGCCAGCAGGATGTTTATTTCTACCCCGGCATCCTGCAGATCTTTAATTTTCTGCATTGTAAAAACCCAGCCCATGTGACCTTTTCCGGAAATCTCAAAGCCGATATAATGTTTTAATGGAGTACCAGAATTAATGAGAGTTTTTAACTCCTCTGCAGTTAAAGTTTCCTCTAAATTCCTGGTTATTAAATTAAATTTTTCCTCGTTAGTCATTATTCCTCCACTGATATGGTAATATTACTATAATACACCAAATGGCCACATTAAATAAATTATCTACTGCACTCGTTGCAGCATATGACCGGACTGCTGCTCCCAACTACGATAGGACTGTTTCCGTGAACCCTTTGGTGGCAGAACTGGCTACCTGGTATGAAAAGTTCCGCACCGCCATGGATTACCGGGAGGACGAAGTCATCCTGCGCTCAACTATTGAGCGAATCTTAAAAAGAAGGCTGATTTTAGGTGGAAACGGCAAAACAGTAGCAGCACCACTCATCAGGGAGTTGGTTTGGGCTCGTTATTTTCCGGACTCCTCTATTCCTGAATCGCAGGTGACTAAAGTAGCGGAAGCAATCGATTTATATCTGAAATTGGAGGAGAAAATCCACAAAGCTCATTCCTTAAACAAAGGAGTAATTAATGAATGGATGATGCATTTACTTTCTTCCGAAATAGAGCATCTCTTAAAACCTAATGATCCCAAAGATGTGATGAGTAATTTCATCTTTAGGATTTTCAAGGACCTTGTGAGCATTAGCGATGATACAGAAGAAGTCCGGGATCTGCAGGTTTTTATAGCCGTGAGGCGGGCTTATGCCAGTGATGACCTGGCATTTTTACGATACCATCTATTTATCCAGTATTTTGGTGTTTTAAGCGAAGAGAAATTGGAAAAGATAGCAGAGCATTTTCTGACAGCTTATCGCCAAATTGAACAGCAATTCAAATACCCTGCCAAAGATAAAATCCATACTTATATTAAAGACCGGACCATCCCCTTTTTAATCCTGGATGATGTGTTAAGGAAACACCGCGGTAAGGCTTATGGCCTGGTTTCCAATGAGGAATACTTAAGCTCGGAGGTACTGGCCGCGTGCAATGCCCGTTATAAATCCACTGCCGGAAAAGTCAGAAGGGCGATTGTCAGAAGCGTCATATTTATATTTGTCACCAAGGCTATTTTTGCTTTGTTTGTGGAAGGGGCATTTGAGAGGCTTTTTTACGGGCGGACTTATTGGGCTTCCATCATCGTCAATATCATGACTCCACCTATCTTAATGATTATAGTGGGACTTTTGATGCCCTCACCCAGTAGGGAAAATTCCTACCGGATTTTAAGGAAGATCAATACAATTTTATACGGCGAGCCTGCGCAGTTGGGAACTCCTTTAATAGTTAAAAAAAGGCCGAACAAGATTGATCCTCTGCTCTGGTTTGTATTTGCTTTGCTCTGGCTGGCCACCGCTGCTTTAAGTTTCGGGGCGGTAATATTTATTTTAACCAAGCTGGGAGTTAATCCGTTTTCCCAAGGGGTGTTTATCTTCTTCCTGGCAATAGTTTCCTTTGTCAGTTACCGGATCAACCGGACTGCCCATAAGTATATTTTAAAAGATAAAAAGGAAAACTTAGGCTCTTTGGTTTTTGACTTTTTCTTTATGCCGCTGATCCAAATCGGCAGAAGGTTAACCCTGACCATGACCCAAATTAATATTTTCTTATATATATTTGATTTTATTATAGAGACCCCGTTTAAGGGCATTTTTGCCTTTTTTGAACAATGGTTTTCATTCCTGCGGAGCCAGCGCGAAAAGCTGGATTAAGATTAGGCTGTCGCAAAGCCCCGGACATGAAGAATTTCATTCTTTGCCATTGGGTGGATATCTTTGGGAGTTAATGTCAGTACAGCAACGGTTTTTCCGGAGGCAGCAACAAACTCAACCTCCATAGCTTTTTTATTACTATATAAATGAACGATTGTTCCTAAATCACCTTTTTTAAGCCCATGCTCTTTTTTATCATGAATCAAAACTACCATATCTAATTCTTTAAACATTTTTTTTAGACCTCTCTTTAATCGTTTGCGTTATAAATTATACCGGATACGCTGTAATGAATCTAGGTGCCGTTGAAGCGCATTCCCACATTCCATGTGGGAAGCTAAATTAAATTTGCCTTATTGCTACAAGAATCCAAATAACAAGAAGGAAGCAAATAGATATAAAACAAGTATAAAAGACACCTCTTTTTAGGCCATTAGTAATCCATTTATAGAAGATAATTCCTAATGTAATAGATAGAATAATAAGGATTATTAATCCAAGGAATAAATAATTTAGATTGCCGAGACCAGGAAGTAAAAAGAAAACAGAAAGAAACATAGTTAATGCTAAAGATAGGCAAAAGGCACTAAATAAACTTAATAGTATTGCTGCGATACTTGCTGTAAAAGTTTTCACTTATTTTATTATACCAGGACCAGTCCCACTGTATTCCCACTTGACGAGTGGGAATACGGATGCAGATTGTTATCTTGAGTGATTTCCAATAACTCCGATCCGGGATCGGAATAGGTTTGCGATTCGGTTATCTTCTCCGGAAATTTAATCTTCCAGAATTAGATGTTTGATATTTTCTAGTTCTCTTGCATAGTCCACTTGGTCACCAACAAAATCCTTGTATGCTTTAATACTCTTAAAATAAGAAAGGACTTGTTCTGTGTTGCAGAATCCTGTTTTTCGTCCGGTATATTCGGGATAAGAAGAATACTCGTAGCTTTCCAGGGAATCAAATTCTATTAGATAAGATGAAACCGGGTTTAGATGTATGTAGCGAGAAGTATGCACTAATTGTTCATCTGTCTCAATTCTGACTGCCTTAAAATTTCCTTGAAATAGAGGTCCTACTCTTTGATTAATGGTATTAAAGTAATGGCTATAGCCGCTACTTAACTTGCCCATAAACTTAGAAATACCTTTTTCCTTTAATTGCTTACAGAGAAAGTGAATGTGATTTGGCATAAGACAGAAAGCCAGGATTTCAACATGTTTATCTGACTGGATTTCGAGCTTGTTTAATAAATCGTTTCTTGAATCTTGGGATAATGCTTTAAATTGGGAAAATTTTACGGGACAGTTAGCAAAACGATAGTAATTGATTACTTGAAGAAATCTATTGTAGCCCCTTCTATTTAAAAATATTGGCCTTTTTTCCACACCACGGTTATATATGTGATAGATTTGGTCAGTAGCTAAGATAGTTTTTCTTAGAGCCATAATCTTAGTTTAGTGGTAATTTACCGGATCGTCAATAGATAACCGATCCGGGATCGGAAGATTAAATGATACAAGTGGTTGACGCCTCTTATTAGCTTCTTGTAAGGACCTGATTTCTTCGCAGTATGATATTGTATAACTCAGAAATCAGAACCTTGCCTTTTTCCTTCGGAAAAACGTAAAATATATGCTATGGAAAATGCAATAGTACTGCCGCCGGAAATATTGGGGTATTTTAAGAATTTCCCCATTACCAATACCCTGCTGGTCAGCTGGATAACAATGGCAGTTTTGATAATTATTTCTGTCCTGGCCACCTGGAAGGTGCGGCTAGTCCCTTCTGGTTTGCAAAACTTGTTTGAAATGATCATTGATTTTGGACACACTACGGTTTCTGATTTGGCAGGAGACAAAAAGGCTAAGGTATTTTTCCCGATTGTAATGACCTTTTTTCTGTTTATTTTGTTTTCAAACTGGATTGGCCTTTTACCAGGTTTTGCCACCATTAAGTTTCATGGTGAACCATTGCTTCGTTCCATGAACTCCGATTTAAACATGACTTTGGCTCTGGCTTTGATCTCCGCTATTTTGACCCATATTTTTGCCCTGCGTTATTTAGGATTGCTTGAATATTTAAAAAAGTGGTTTACCCTAAACCCGATATTTTTATTTGTGGGAATTTTAGAATTAGTCGGAGAATTTACCAAAATAGTATCGCTTTCTTTCCGGCTTTTTGGTAATATATTCGCCGGGGAAGTGGTGCTGGCAACGATTTCGGGAATCTTTGCCTTTATAGTACCGCTCCCTTTTTATTTTCTGGAAATTATTGTAGGATTTGTACAGGCTGCTGTTTTTATGATGCTGACACTGGTATTTATGGTGTTACTTTCAGAAAAGCATGCAGAGGAGCATTAAATTAAGAAAGGAGAAAACATGGAACAACTTACAGCCGGTTTAGCCATCGGGTTAGGCGCAATCGGGCCAGGCATTGGCATTGGTTTGATTGGTATGAAAGCTGTTGAAGCTATCGGTAGGAACCCGGATGCCCAAAGCAAGATTTTGCCGGCAATGCTTTTAGGTATGGCTTTTGCTGAAGCTATTGCTATTTACGCTTTGGTGATTGCATTCACGAAATAGAGTCTAGTCACTAGAGTCGAGAGTCAAGTATTTATTTTTCTCCTAGACTCTAGATTCTAGACTCTTGACTCTAATTATGGAAATTTTAAACCAATTTGGCATCAATCCGTTACTTTTGGCTGCGCAGGTAGTCAATTTTTTCTTACTTCTTTTTATTTTAAAGAGGTTTTTATATAAACCAATTTTGAAAGTTTTAGAAGAACGAAAGAAAAAGATTGAAGAAAGCCTAAGGAATACGGAAGAGATTGAAAAAAGATTATCGGAAACCAATGAGAAAATAGAAGTAATGATTAGTAGAGCCTCAGATGAAGCGCAAAAAATCATAGATGAATCAAAGAAAGAAAGAGTGTTGTATCTTGAGGAAACAAAAGAGAAAGCCGATAAGATGGCTCAGGAAATCATTAAAAAGGGCCAAGAAGCTGTCCAGGCTGAAAGTGTCAGGATGGAGCAAGAAGTGATGAGTAAAGTAGCAGAAGTGGTGGTCTCAGCCATGGAAAAAGTGACTGGCAAGGTTTTAAATAAAAAAGATCAGAAAGAAATCATAGAAAAAGAGGTAAAAAACTTGTCATGATTAAAAAACAGCTACATAAAACGGTTAGAAAGCTGGTGGATTTAAGCTTTAAAGAAGGCAGGATTTTGGAAACCCAGGTAATCAGGTCTATTAAAATTTTGAAATCCCTGTCAAAGTCTGAGGCGATACAGGCTTTATCAGAATATTTGAAAAGTTTAAAAAGAAAAGAGCGGGAACATACTTTGTATATTGAATCAACAATTTCCCTCTCCCCTGCCCAAATCAACAGGATGAAAAAGATTGTAGAGAATGAGAAAAAAATTACTAAAGTCTTGGTGAATATTAACCCGGAGATTATGGGTGGGTTTAAACTTAAGGTAGGAGATGAGGTTTGGGATGAGTCAATTAAAGATAAGATTATGCAGGTGAAGGAGGCCATCAGTGGCTAATTTAAAGAGCGGTAGCTCGCAAGCTTCGCTTATTGCTGATATAGAGAACCAAATTAAAGGACTAAAATTAAAAGCTCAGAAGCAAAACATTGGTGTCGTGACCGAGATTGGTGATGGTGTGGCCAGGATTGAGGGTCTATCAGATGTCCAATACTCGGAGCTTTTAGACTTCGGGAAAGGAGTTTTCGGCTTGGCCTTAAACTTGGAACAATACAATGTCGGAGCAGTGATCTTTGGGGATTTTACTTTAGTTAAAGAAGGTGATCAGGTTAAAACCACCGGTCAAATCTTACAAGTTCCTGTAGGAGAAGCTTTGATTGGCCGGGTAGTTGATGCGCTGGGTAATCCGATTGACGGCAAAGGTGCTGTTAAGACAAAGATAAGCTATCCTGTGGAAAAGATTGCTCCCGGAGTTGTGACCAGGCAAAGTGTCAATACCCCCCTGCAGACCGGTATTAAAGCAATTGATGCCATGATCCCAATTGGCCGGGGGCAAAGGGAGCTGATTATCGGTGACAGAAACACCGGTAAGACCACCATTGCGGTAGATACGATCATTAATCAAGGTCGTCAGTCGTCAGTCGTCAGTCGTCAGACAGATTCAAAAAGTCTGAAAGCTGACAGCGAAGCGAGTCTGAAGACTGAAAGCTCTCCTGTAATTTGTATTTATGTAGCAATCGGGCAGAAAATATCCAAAGTGGCACAGTTGGTGGCCAAACTGGAAGAAGCTGGGGCAATGGAACACACTATTATAGTTTCAGCTTCTGCTTCGGATTCGGCTACTATGCAGTATCTGGCCCCTTACGCCGGTTGTGCCATGGGTGAGTGTTTCATGGACCAGGGAAAAGATGCACTGATAATTTATGATGATCTGTCTAAACATGCTTGGGCATACCGACAAATGTCTTTGCTGCTGCGCCGGCCTTCCGGCAGGGAGGCTTACCCGGGAGATGTATTTTACCTGCACTCAAGGCTTTTGGAGCGGGCTGCCAAGTTAAGCAAAGACTTCGGGGGAGGGTCTTTAACTGCCTTGCCGATTATTGAGACGCAGGCCGGTGATGTTTCTGCTTATATCCCGACTAATGTTATTTCCATTACTGACGGACAAATTTATTTAGAGGGAGACCTGTTTTTTGCCGGAATTAGGCCGGCTGTTAATGTCGGTTTATCGGTTTCCCGGGTTGGTGGTACTGCCCAGACAAAAGCCATGAAAACGGTAGCAGGTAGGCTCCGGTTGGATTTGGCCCAATTTAGGGCTTTGCAAGCTTTTGCCCAATTTTCTTCTGACTTGGACCAGGCTACCAAGCAACAGATAGAAAGGGGCAAAAGAATCACGGAGATTTTAAAGCAACCTCCCTATTCCCCTGTTCCGGTTGAAGAACAAGTTGTATCGCTTTGGGCAGTCACGAATGGGTATTTAGACGAGATCGAAGTGGAAAAGGCGCGTGAATTTGAACAAAGATATATTGCCCACCTAAAATTGCGCAACAAGAAGTTATTGTCTGAGATAGCGGATAAAAAGGAATTGGATGAAAAGACGGCTAAAGAGTTGGAGAAAGTAACAAAGGAGTTTGTAGGGATATTTAGTAAGGTTTCAAAGGGAGGCAAAAAATAGAGTCTAGTCGCTAGAGTCTAGAATCTAGAAATTCACTAGACTCTTGACTCTCGACTCTAGTCACAAACAAATGGCTAACACAAGAGAATTGAGACGCAGAATTAAATCCGTCAAGAATACGGCCCAGATTACCCGCGCCATGCAGATGGTGGCAGCCACCAAAATGAGAAGGGCTCAAAACCAGGCCATTAATGGCCGGCCCTACAGTTTTAATTTAAGCTCTGCTTTGGAAAGACTGCTGCCCCTAATCAATATTGAATCCCATCCCTTATTGAAAGGTAACGTTTCTGATACAAAAGGTGTAATCTTGCTGTCTACAGACAAGAGCTTGTGCGGAGCCTTAAATACAAATCTTTTTAGACTAATTATGGCTTCCCACATCGGAAGTGGGAACACAGTTTTTTATACGGTAGGCAGAAAAGGCAGGAACTTTGTGGCCCGGTCCGGTAAGAATTTGCAGGCTGATTTTGAGAACCTGGATATAGTTACTTTCAGGCAGGCAGTCCAGCTTTCTAAGCTGGTGACGGATTCATTTCTAAATGGAGAAATCGGAGAAGCTTATCTTGTTTACCCTCACTTTGTTTCAACCTTGAGACAGGAGTCAACAAGGGTGAAGTTGTTGCCGGTGGATTTGGAAAGTGTCATTCTGGCGAGCGAAGCGCGACCAGAATCTAAAGATCCTGGACAAGCCAGGATGACAGGAACTCAGAAGGAATTCCTGTTTGAGCCGGGTCCGGATAAATTATTAGATTATATTTTAGTTCATAATTTGCAGATGAAAATTTACCAATCCCTTTTGGAAACCAAAGCCTCGGAACACTCGGCCCGGATGGTGGCCATGCAAAATGCTACAGATAATGCCTTAGAGCTTGTGGATGATTTGAATCTTACCTATAATCAGACGCGCCAGGATGCAATTACCAAAGAGTTGCTGGAAATAACCACAGCAGCATTGGCAATGCAGTGAAACTATGAACAAAGGTAAAGTAGTACAAATCATTGGTGCAGTAGTAGATGTGGAGTTTGACCAAAAAAAGCTACCTACTATTTATAATGCATTAATAGTGGAAAGTGCAATCCCTCGACTTCGCTCGGGACAAGAGGGAAAAGTGCAAAGTCAGAAAGACTCCTCACTTAGCACTCAACACTCAGCACTTGTCCTGGAAACCCAACAGCACTTGGGTGAAGGAGTTGTCCGGGCCGTAGCTATGGGGGCTACAGATGGGTTGCGAAGGGGTACTGATGTTTCGGATACAGGAGCCCCAATTTCCGTACCGGTGGGTGAAGAAGTTTTGGGTCGGCTGTTTAATGTTTTGGGTGAGCCGATCGATCAAAAAGGTGCTTTAAAGTCAAAGAAATCGCTTCCAATCCACCGCTCAGCTCCTTTATTTGCCGAACAGTCGACAGAGTCCCAGGTTTTTGAAACAGGAATTAAAGTTATAGATTTAATTGCCCCGTTTGTCAAAGGTGGAAAAGTCGGCCTTTTTGGCGGTGCAGGAGTCGGGAAAACAGTCATAATACAGGAACTGATTAGGAATATTGCCGCCGAACATGGCGGTTATTCGGTTTTTGCCGGGGTTGGTGAGCGGACCAGAGAAGGAAATGACCTATATCATGAAATGATTTCCTCCGGGGTGATTAATAAAACAGCCATGGTATTTGGACAAATGAATGAACCACCGGGGGCCAGACTGCGGGTGGGTTTGACAGGGCTCACCATGGCAGAATATTTCCGGGACGAGGCCGGTAAAGACGTCCTGCTTTTTATTGATAATATCTTTAGGTTTTCCCAAGCCGGGTCTGAGGTATCAGCGCTGCTCGGTCGGATCCCTTCTGCCGTCGGTTATCAGCCAACCTTGGCTACGGAAATGGGAGCCTTGCAGGAGCGGATTACTTCCACGAAAAAAGGTTCTATCACTAGCGTCCAGGCAGTTTATGTGCCGGCGGATGATTATACTGATCCAGCACCAGCTACCACTTTTGCCCATTTGGATTCCACCATTGCCTTAGAGCGGGCTTTGACAGAACAGGGCCTGTACCCGGCTGTTGATCCCCTGGCCTCTTCATCCAGGGCCCTGGATCCGGCCATTGTGGGACAAGAACACTACGATGTGGCGGTAGGTGTGCAAAAAGTGCTGCAAAGATATAAAGATCTCCAAGATATTATTGCCATTTTGGGAATAGAAGAACTCTCTGATGATGATAAGCTAACAGTAGCCAGGGCCAGGAAAATCCAAAGAGCGCTAACCCAGCCATTTTTCGTTGGTGAGGCATTCACCGGTAGAAAAGGTAAATATGTACCAATCAAAGATACTGTCAGGATGTTTAAGGAAATATTGGAAGGTAAGCATGATTCCAAGCCGGAACAGGCTTTCTACATGATCGGCGGCCCGGAAGATTTGAAGTAATTGATCTATCCTTCTTTTAACGGTTTCTCCAGAGCGCATCTTGCCATTGCAGCGGCTACGTGAGTTACGTTTATATCTTTAATAAATCCATCTCCAAATACAATAGCTAACCTCGACAAAAAAGGCTCAAATGAGTCTCCTAATTTTTCTGACACTTTGGCAGCTACTTCATGATGAGGACATTCCTCTGGACAAATCCCATTTCCAAGCAAGCAATGTACTATACTCTCTTTGCTCATAGGTTGGCATTTTACCAGATGTAACTGGTTTATTCAAACCGACCAGTGTTTACGATTCCACACCCGGTGTGGAAAGCTAAAGTTTTCAAATATCCCACGGTGTGCGGCAACCTGAAAGGTTGCAAGCTAAAGTTGTTTCAAATATTCCACGGCCGTGGGACAAATGTGATTCACTGATGTTTATGTATCACTGGCTTTAATTTGAACCAGTAACATAGCTTCCAACCCCTGGTGTTGAATGGCTTCAAACCCTTGGTAATTCCTATAATTTCTATTCCAAAACCAGATGTTTTATATTAGCTAATTTTCTTTGGTATTCAGCTTGATTTAAAACAAATTCTTTATATTTCCCCCTACTTCCTCTGCTTCCAAAGAAACTAAGAATTAAGTCGGGGCTTACAAAAGCAAACTTTTTATTGGCGCTTTCAAGGTAATCCGGTAAGGAAGACCAAGGATATTCTATTAACTTTTCTATTCCCACCAAATATCCTGTCGACGGGTTCAAATGAATATATCTTGATACATGAAGTAGTTGTTCGTCAGTTTCTATCCTTACTCCTTTAAATGCTGATTGAAACAAGGGGCCTGCTCTGTCTTCCTTAATATTGATGTATTTCGCATAGCCATTTTGGACATTGCTTATAAAATTAGTGATGCCTTTTTCAGTGATCTGTTTTAGTAGCAGATGGAAATGATTAGGCATTAGACAAAAGACCAAAATTTCAACCTGCAGATTATTTTGTTTCTTTAATTTATCCAAAATTAAGTTTCGTTCTTCAAAAGGGACCTTCATAAAATGAGAAAAACTTACAGGAGTGTCGGCAAATCGGTAATAGTCCATAAGTTGTATAAATCTAGAATAATTGGTGGGCGAATGAAATATGGGGAGGCCGGCTACTCCCCTATTTAAGATGTGGTAAATTTCCCCTGCGGCAAGAATGACTGTTCTATAAGGCATATCTTTATATATTAAGAATATGAAAGTGGTTTTTCAAGGGTTAAATCCAGAGGTTGGAAGCTAATCAACCCCTGGGGTTGAAATAGGTTGAAAGGTACTGTCCAGGTGGAGATAGTAAGTTTCTACTGCTAAGTCAGGATAGTGCTGTTTTATCTGGGAAGCAGCTTTTTTTAGGTCTTCTGTGTGTTTTTCCGGTCCGCCAGCCGGCGGATCCCCATAAGCCCCGCAGTCTTCATGGTTGATTAAAATAACTTTCGTAATATGGTGTAATCTGTAGGCAATTTCTATTTGTCCCAGGATGGTATCCAGGCTTTTCACTCCTCCGGCAAATGCTATCCTATCAAAAGTTTTAGGCCGGAAATTTTCTGCAATCCATTTATTTATGTATTCCTGAAACCTAAAATCAATGCAGGTGATAATTATTGCCTCGCAAGTATGGTCATTCATCATGGTATCGGTTATAATTGCTATAACGATTATATTATAAAAATGGCTCAGTTACACTTAAAAATTGTTACCCCGGAAAAGTTGATACTAGATGAGGAAGTTTCTCAGGTTAATGTCTCGACCGAACAAGGCGAGATTGGCATACTACCCCACCATGCCAATTTAATGGCCAAACTAGAGCCTGGGGAGCTGGTTATTAAAAGAAACGGCAAGGCAGAATCTATGGCCATCGGAGACGGATTTTTACAGGTTTCTGATAATACTTTAACCGTAATGACAGACCTGGCCACTTTGGCAGAAGATATAGATGAGCGGGTTGTGGAAGAGGCTAAAAAAAGAGCTGAACAGGCTCTATCTCAAACTTTATCTGATGAAGAATATGCCGAAACTATGGCTGCCCTGGAAAAATCCCTGGCCCAGCTTAGGGTTAAACGCCGCCACAGAGTAAGGTAGGTAATCAGCTCGTCACAGTACAAAAAATCGCTCGCACGGTATGTACTTGCTCGCTTGTGAGAATTCTGTGTTTACCTTAAGTCTCGAATCATTGAGACTGATTGCACAAAATCCTCAACATTTTTTGTTTACCTGTGACTTCGCTGCTTTTTATCAGTTTTTGAGGTTAGGTTCTGATTGTTATACAATGTAATTACATGGCAGAAAGAGGAACTCCAGAGTTATCTATTGTTATCCTTAATTACAATGTTAAGGACTTACTTTTAAACTGTCTTGCTTCAATCTTCCAGAGCAAAGGTAAGCTGAACCGCTGGCAGGTAATTGTGGTAGATAACGGCTCAAGTGACGGGTCAGTGGAAGCAGTAAAAGAAAGATATGGTAGCCCTTCGACTTCGCTCAGGGTAGATTTGATCGAAAATCGCTCAAATCTAGGTTTTGCGGCGGGTAATAACATGGGAGTCAAAAAAGTCAAGGCGCCGGTGATTCTATTTTTAAATCCAGATACTATTATCAAAGGCCATGCCATTCAGAAATCCCTGGAAGTCTTATTATCTGACCCGGATATTGGGGCTTTAAGTTGCAAGGTGGAACTGCCTGACGGCAGGTTAGATTATTCCTGCCACCGGGGTTTCCCTACCCCCTGGAATTCTTTTGCTTACTTTAGTGGCCTGAGCAAACTCTTTCCCCGCTCCCCTATTTTTGCCGGCTACAGTGCTTCATACTTAAATCCTGATGAATCTCATGAAATAGACTGTGTCAGCGGCAGTTTCCTGATGGTCCGGAAAATTGCCGGGCAGCAGATCGGATTTTGGGATGAGGACTATTTTTTTAACGGAGAAGATATTGAATTTTGTTATTCCTTAAAGGAGAAAGGCTGGAAAATTTATTATTATCCTGAGGTAAAGATTATCCATTTCAAGGGTTCCTCTTCCGGCCTGCGGCAAACATCGGCCAAGGAAGTGGCAAAGGAAACCAGGCTAAATGCAGCCACCCATGCCGTCTCAGCCATGAGGATTTTTTATAAAAAACACTACTACAAAAAATACCCACCAGTTTTCCGTGATTTTGTGCTTTGGGGGATAAAACTTTTAGAACATTACAGGAAGTTTAAAATAATGGCAGGGCTCCGTTATGAATAATTTAGATTTGTCAGTTGTCATTTTAAGCTATAACACAAAAGATATCACCGGTAGGTGTTTGGATAAAGTAAGAATAGCTAAGGAATACTGCGAGAAAAGACTGGGAAATAATATCGAGGTAGTTGTTTTGGATAATGGTTCTTCCGACGGGTCAGCGCAGTTTATTAAATCCGATTATCCCTGGGTGAAGCTGATTGCTTCAAAGGAAAACTTGGGATTTTCCAAAGGAAATAACCTGGCCATGCGGCAGTCTAAGGATCCCTTTATCCTGCTGCTTAATTCCGATGTTTATTTGGAGGAAGAAAGTTTGTATAAAGCCCTGGCTTATTTTCGAGTTAATTTAAATTGTGATCTTTTAGGAGCTAGGTTAAAGTATGCAAACAGTAGGTTGCAGCCAAGTGCCGGAAATTTACCAAGCTTTTTAAATATAATTTTTTGGATTTTTGGTTTAAGCAAGATTCCTCTTGTAAATAAGCTTGTTCCCGCTTTCCACCCTACTGATAAAAAATATTTTTCTAAGGCTCACCCGGTTGGCTGGGTAATGGGAGCTTTTTTTATGCTAAAGAGAGAGGTTTTTGTTGGTACCAACGGTTTTGATGAAAATCTATTTATGCATACGGAAGAGGTGGAATGGTGCAAAAGGATTGCCGATAAGGGGTTTAAGGCTTGGTATGTACCTACTATTGAAGTAGTTCATTTGCACGGCGCTTCTACCAACTTTGACTTGTCCCCAAGTTTTCTAAATGAACTGAGAGGAATTAGATACTATATTTTGAAGCATATGAAGTCATTTTATCTACTGCTTAAGGTGGTTTTAATTCTGGGGTTGATCCTTCGGGTAGTTGCCTTTTCTCTTTTGGGAAAAACTAAGAGGGCCAGGGTTTATATAGACGGTTTATCTACTGTGTGAAGCTAACCCACCCCAGGGGTGGGATAAGTAGACACGTACGGAAATTAAATATATGAAAGTAGCAATTATTACACTTAACTATAACGGCAAGCAGGATACACTGGATTTTCTGGAGTCTTTAAAGAGGTTACAGGTTACAGGTTACAGGTTACAGGTAATTGTTGTGGACAATGCATCAACGGATGGCAGTGTTTCTGCTGTACATAAGGCATTCCCTGAGGTGGATGTTTTACAAACCGGAGAAAATTTGGGGTATGCGGGCGGTTTCAACAGGGGTTTGGACTATGCAAAGGCCTGGGGGGCGGATTATTTTTTGCTGATAAATAATGATTGTTTAATAAAAGATCCGGATTTGATTTTAGAACTTGTAAAGACTTTAAAATCCGATCCAAAAATTGGTCTGGTCTCCCCCAAGATTTACTTTGCCCCTGGTTTTGAATTTCACAAAGAAAGGTATGGAAGTAAGGATTTGGGCAAAGTGATTTGGTTTGCCGGGGGTAAGTTTGACTGGGATAATATCAGCTCATTACACCGGGGAATTGATGAGGTAGATAAGGGGCAATATGATCCGCCAGCTGGCGGAGAAGAAGCCGGGATTTTCTCGGGGGCCTGCGTTTTAATTAAAAAAGAGGTCTTAGAGGAATTAGGAGGATTAGATGAGAAATACTTTTTGTATTTTGAAGATAGTGATCTGGCAAAAAGGGTTGCGGAGGCCGGATTTAAGATTTATTACAATAGTAAGGTTAGCCTTTATCATAAGGTTTCCCAATCAACCGGAATTGGTTCCGTTGTTACTGATTACTACCACACACGGAATAGACTGATCTTCGGAATTCAGTATGGTAGAATCCGCACTAAGTTTGCATTACTTAGAGAAGCCATCAAACTGTTTATTTTCGGCAGGCCTGCCCAGCGAAGAGGGGTGTTGGATTTTTATTTAGGGATAAGAGGAGGTGTCAATCTAGTCCACCTGGAAGGTGGGATAGGTTTGCACCTTCCAGGTGAGCACAATGTTGAATACCCGATTAAGCTTTCTATTGGCATTGTTAATTACAATACCCCGGAGTTGACCAGGAAACTTTTAAAAAGCATTTTTGATATGGATTCCGGCTTTCGCCGGAATGACATGGAGGTTGTAGTTTTAGATAACGGCCGGATTGATCCTTGCAGAGATAAGATCAAAGAGTTTCTTCCTAAATTGAAATACCTGCAGAATAGTGAAAATGAAGGTTTTTCCAAAGGATATAACAAAACTATCAGGTACTCCCTGGGTGAGTATTACCTGATGCTTAATTCAGATATAGAAGTTTTAGAAAAAGGAATTTTAAAGTTATTGGATACGGCTGAAGATTTTCAGGGTAAAGCTGTTGTGGGCGGGAAATTGCTGTTTCCCGATTTAAGCAATCAGGATTCTGCGTTTCACTTGCCTACTCTAACCGGGGCGTTTAAGGAATACTTTTTGGCGCGTCGAGGAGCGTATTTTATGTTTCAACCGATTTCACCTGGGAGGAGTCAAAGCCCACCTTCCAGGTGGTTGCGGGTTGAAGGATTGGTGATGGCCTGTTTATTAATTCCAAAAAGGATAATCAATAAAGTAGGACTTTTGGATGAAGGGACATTTATCTTTTTTGAAGATATAGAATATGCCAGAAGATTAAAACGATTTAAGGTGCCGATTTATTTTGTCCCTTCTGCCAAATTCATTCACTTCCATGGGGGATCCACTAAAAAGATTGGCCAGGAAAAAGCCAATGAGCATTTAATAGAGGCTTCCAAGCATTACCACGGGAGGTTCTACTACATATTGCTTAGTTTAATACTGCGTTTGGGCCAGAAATTTGGCCTGGTTAAAACCCCGGTATCCCGCTGGCAAAAGGTCACTTGACAGGAGTTTATTTTTATTCTACGCTTAAATTACTGCCATGAAACCGTTCTTGTTAATACTTTTAACTGTCGGCCTAATTTGGTTAAGAAGCAGTTTAGGAAAACTTTCAGGCGGAACCTTTGTCCAAGACCTGGGCGAGACACTCACTAAAGTAACGCCTAAAAACCCTCATCCTTGGTTTAGAGATTTTTTAACTTCGACAGTAATCCCCAACTCCCAGGTTTTCGCTACCCTGGTTTTGACCGGGGAATTTTTGTCTGCTGTTTTAATTACGACTGGAGCGCTTGGACTCCTTTTAAACCCCCGTCCTCACAAACTAATGAGTAAAGCTTTAATCGCTGGACTGGTGATTGGGGCGTTTTTGAATATCACTTTTTGGCTGGGGTTTGGTTACACCAGCGCTTCGACGGACAGCCTAAATCTGCTCATGGCAGTTATCCAAATTATTGGGGCATTTTATGTTTTGAAAGGGTTGAAAAAGGCATGAACCAAAAAGGGGCCATTGCGTTAGTTGCACCGATAATCCTGCTTTTAATTGTTGGGGCAGTGGTTTTTTTCCTCGTTTCAAAAGGATTAATCAAAAGCCCGCTAAGCTCCATTAAATTACCCGGCCTTTCAAAAGAGCCGACAGTATCTTTGCAGACCGGCTATAAAAACCCCTTTGATAAATCTGCCCAATATGTCAATCCTTTTTCAGGATACAAAAATCCATTTGACAGCATATGATGATTGCAAATAAATTAAGTATCGGATATATAGTTAGAAAATGGCTTCTTCTTTTGGGAATAGCCATCCTGGCAACTCTCTCCTTTTCATCTGTTTTAGCACAAGACTCATCTCCGTCTGCCACGGCTCAGGGGCGTCCTTTTATTGATGATAACAGAGACGGGATTGATGATTTTGAGCAAAAGATTGGCGATTATGCTGATCCGCAAATCAGGGCCAAAATTTACGGGGTAGAGTTTCCGATTGCCGATTTGGGAAATTGTGGTACTTATTACGAGTGTCGAAGTTTTTGTGAGGATCCGGTTAACGGAAAAACCTGCATAAATTACGGCAAATCAAAGGGGTTTTACAAAGATGATCCGGTTGTTTTGGAAAAAGATAAAATTTTAGGGGAGGCGCAAAGAAGATTGGGATGCAATTCTTATGAAGCATGTTTAAATTTTTGCGAGATACCGGCAAATTATGATACGTGTAACTCCTTTGCCAAATCCCAGGGAATACCGGCAGGGGTGGTTAATGATCCGGGCAGAGCGGAAATTATCAACAAAGCGAAGGAAGTCTTAGGTTGTGATTCTGCCAATTCCTGCCAGGCTTTTTGCCTTCAGCAGGATAATACCAGTAAATGTAAATCTTTTGCCGAGGAGGTGGGGCTTAGGGGTGGGGAGCACAAGGTGGGGCCGGGCGGTTGCCAATCAGAGGGCACTTGCAAAACTTTTTGCTCAGACCCCAATAATTTCCAGGTTTGTAAAGGTTTTACTGAAGTTTCAGGAGGTACATTCAGCGGTCCGGGGGGGTGCAATTCGGCTGAGAGCTGTCTTAAATATTGTCAGCAAAACCCGGCGGATTGCGGTTACAAGAAAGGTGAGGATCCGGGTAAGGGAATTGCCCCCGGAGGCGGCTATTACAATCCGGTGGAGATGTGTAACAGGACGCCAAACTGTTCCTGGGCAGGCAATTCCTGTTCATGCGGATATTATGGCGAAACCAAAGAAACTGTCCAAAAGTCTCAAGAATACGTAGCTTACTGCCGCACCAATCCAGCTCAGTGTCCTCAGGGACGACCGCCGGAGATTCTTGGAAATTCGGAAAAACGCCAGGAATTTGAGGATTTCTGTAAGGCAAATCCGGACAAGTGCAGGCCTCCGGCAGAGCAGGCCTCGCAAGTATCTTATGGCCGATACGGTGGTTATTACAATAGCAGTGTCGGACCGGATCCGGCAGCAGAGTGCGGCAGGTATGGGTGTTCCTGGAATGGATCAAGTTGCCAGTGTAGCGCTGCGACTGTCCGTTCCTACACCCCCCCGGCGTTCACAGAACAAAACCCGGAATCATCTTGTACTTCTGGCGGTTGCCGGTGGACTGGTTCAAGTTGTGATTGCGCAAGTGTTTCTAAGGATAGCCCGGCAATTGCTTGCGGGAAACGACAGGGTTGCTCTTGGATAAATTCATCCTGCCAGTGCACTGGAGCAAGCGAAACGACAGGTACCTCACAAGGAGGATATCCGAATTATGCCTCTTCTCCGGGCCCAGGCAGTTATGGTGGAACGTATGAGTCACCGGAGGTAGCTTGTGGCAGAGGAGGTTGCACTTGGACCGGCAGCAGATGTCAGTGCTCAGGTACTTCCGGTTCAGGATCCTATACCCCGCCAGCTGGAAGTGGGGGTGGTTCCGGCAGCTACACTGCTCCTTCTTCCGGCTCTTATACCCCACCAGCTGGTGGTGGTTCCGGAGGCAGTGGGTCGGTTCCTGCTCCGGCACCGCAGCCTGAGCAGCAACAACAGCAGCAGCAGGCCGCTCCCCAACCTGCCCCACAGGAGGCGGCACCAGCTCCGGCTGCTCCGGCACCAGCTCCCCCGGCCACTGAGCCTGCTCCTGCAGTTCAGGGTATAGCCGCAGTAAGGAGCATTTTGGACAGGCTTTTAGACCTTTTCCGCTAGGTTTTTCTACTAAATAAGTCTCATACGGGTTTGATTTTGTGTAAAAAAGGAAGTATAATCCGACATCATGGGAATTGAGTTTCGTGATTACTGCAAAATTGTCAGTATAGACGACTTGACGCCGGGAACAGCAATAAATATAGGACCGCTTAAGCGCATGGGTGATTTTGTCCGGCATATGGCAGGAGCGATAAGCGGACAAGAATGTCCCGTGATTATTCCTTTTCACCATGTTGGGAGGGGTGTTTTTAATATAACAATGGAGGAGATAATTGAAAAAGAAGCTAGAAGGAAGAAATGTCCTGGTGCTAGACTCGGTAGCTCAAGAACCATTGTTTTGTCTACCGATCCCTCCTGGATAAAAGAATCTTTCCCTAAACCCTCTAAACCGGTAGATCCGAGTCAGCTTAGCGGAACTAGTTTCTTGACAGCTACTGAAGTGTACGGCAGACCGAGTTTGAAGAAGGAGATTTTGCTCTTGGGTGATCCTCAAAATTCGGGACGGGTTTTATTTTTGGTGCGGTCTATAAAGCCAGATAAGATTGAGGCTGCCATCGGTAGAACAGACAAAAGGTATGTTGAAGCTTTAAGGGTAGGTTTAGAGGAACTGCGCCTTTTAAAGGCATCTTAGTATCTTTTTTCCAGCCTCTTGCTTTTTTGCCTACTTTCTGGCTATGATGGTGGCTCAATGGATAGCAATGATGCAGTTCTGCTTTCGAAGATCGAGGAGATGATTAAAACCCATCTATCCCAGATTGCAGAGTTAAAAGAGGAAATTACCAAACATAAGGACATGCTGGATGATATTTTTGCCCAGGATGAAACTTATCAGGAGCATGACAAGCTAGCCAAAGAAGCTGCCAGGATCAGGTCTAATACCAAAAAAGAAATCATGAAAAGGGTTGATGTGGCGGATTTTGCCAATAAATTAAAATCCTTAAAGTCAGAACAAAAAGAATTGAGAGAGGGTTTATCAGATTACCTCCGTGAGTACCAAAGGCTATCAGGTTCTAACCAGATTGAGGGAGAAGACGGAGAGATGCGGGAGATTGTCTTTGTAGCCAAATTAGTCAAAAGATCCGGCAAATTCGGTGGCCGCTAGTCGAACCCTTATCCTAAGCTTATCATTTGAGGAGATGCAAATTTACAAAACTTACTTTAATAGTTGTTTCTGGAATCATATGCCATTGCAACTGTAATTCTGCCCGGTTCTTGAGCTCGTTCAGCAACAGCAATATTGGCTAAAGTAGAATTTCCATAGGTATCTATTAGACAGGATGGTAAGTTGCTATAGTTTGGTAATAACCTTGGTGCTACTCCTTCCATCATAGATATCATAGCTGTGGTGGGACCTTTATCATACGCGGCAAGAACATCATTATCAGTAAATAAGGAATAATCGCTAAGTAATGACCCTTCGATAGCCCGGGCCTGTAAGGGTAACCTAATTCCGATAGGTGCATTGGTTCCCCAGGTTTTAAAACCCGTTAATAATACTGGATTTCCCGGCTCAAAACCGAAAATCTCGGCATATCTTCTCCAAAAAGGAGGATGTTGTCTGGCAAACCAATCATAGCCGCCCCCATAAGCAAAAGATTCTGTGGCTATAATTTTAGCTAGGGCGGTATGAGTCATGACATATTCCCCTAAGGCACAGATACTAGCCCCATTTCCCATTGAGGCAACCACTGTTAAAGGCCTCTTCGGCTTAAGTTGGTCAACTAATTGTTTACCTAACTCTGCCATGGTACTTGCAGCAAGATTGTGCGCCGCCACTGCATGATTCGGAGAAACATAAATTTTTTCTCCATTCTTTATTCGGTCAGGGTTACTATCTAGCATGGATTTAAGCTGAAGTGGCATACCTTTGGCATAAAGTTCTTTAGAGGTTTTAATGATCTTCACAAGTCTACCGGAGGGATGTTTATATCTTGCCTCAGGTAAACCGTCAGGCATTACCACTAAATGTTCGTAACCTAAAGCTTCGGCAGCATCACTAAAGGCTACCCAGCCATTACCTGTACTTGGTTCAACTAGAATTGCATTATCCGGAGTAACTCGAGTCCTCCCTTTATTTCGAATTTCTTCAAGATTTTTAATTATTGGGACAAAAACATTTCTCAAACCATAATGACAACCAGGAACCTTAGTAACATCTAACACAAAAATTCTAGAAAGACTGAGGGGTATACGATCAAATTTATCCTCTAAAGGGTAGACTTCAGCTTGAAAATGTAATTGGGCTAATATCTCTTCAAATAACCGCTCGCGGTCAGGTGTAAGACTCATAACTGAGGCATTATATCTAATTTGTAAGTAGTTGTCAAACTATAGGGTTGTGTCCGGAGGGAAGGATTCGAACCTTCGTAGGGAAAACCCGACAGATTTACAGTCTGTTGCGATTGGCCACTCTGCCACCTCCGGATAAGCTCAATTATATCCAATTTCTCCCGTTATTTCTACGGGTTATTTACTAGCCACAAAAATGACTCTTCCATTTTCAGGAAGAGTCATTTTTTTCTAACAACCGCAAATTATCTAAACCGGAGTCCTTTCGGATTTAAGCCTAGACCGGCAATCGTCTTCCAAAATAGGAATCCTACGGCACTAGCCATTACGACTAAAGCCGGGAAAGTTTCCCAAGGATTGGTGTTTGCCTGTTGTGATTGTTCGCCGTCTGCAACCTCTTCTGAAGATTCTTCTTCAGTAACTGCCAGCGCCTCTGCGCCAAGAACCAGAGCGTTATTAGCTACCTCGCCTTCTGTTTCGCTGCCTCTCTGCTCAACTTCAGAACTGCCGGATGTACCGCTGTTTGAGTCGGATGATCCGCTGCCTGAGTTGTTATCAGAGCTGCCAGATGCAGCTGTTTGAGCTTGGTTACTGCTCTGCTGGCTAGTATCATTACTGTCGGAATTGTCCGCAGTGGCATCCACAGTTGGTTGCGCAGATGCTAATGCCTCAGTTGCAGTAAGCTCCACTCCTGCTTCTTGCTCAACAGATTCCGTGACTTCATTCTCCGCTGCTTCTGTAGTCGGAGTTTCAGCTACGGGGTCGGGAACAGGAATTACTTCTGTATCAGGAGCATCGGCTACAATATCGCTCGGTAGGTCCGTATCAATGATCGGTTCCACTCCTGGCAGGACAGTATCAACTATCCCGCTGATTGTAGAACCGATAGTGCTGGCAAGTTTACCAGCTACTGTGAAAAGGTTGGTGAATAGTCCTCCCTCTCCCAGTCCCGGTCCTTCAATCCGGAAGAAGTTATTTCCGGTTGGGCTGCCTGTTACGGTATGCGGGGTAACCGCATCGCCTAAGTAGCCTGCCGGTGCGCCGGAATCCCATCTCAGGAATCCTTCAAAGACTCGGCTCTGAAGTGCCGCTGCAAAGTTGCAGGGTGCACCAAAACAGCCGATATCTTCTGTCCCTTCTCCTCTTCGGACTATCCCCAACTCATCAGTCACATAAGTGTCCACCCCGTAAGGATGGGTCACTGTGTAAACCGAATTCGGTTCAAGTCCGGTGCCTGTTAATCTGAGTCTGCCGAAGACCATCTGGTCACCTGCTAGAGGCTCTTCGTTTAGGAAGGCCCCTTCAACTGCCATCCGGAAGAAAGTTTTTCCTCCATTCGGAGTTTCTAATAGATCTGATTCAGCGATCCAGTAGAAAAACTCGGACGGGAAATTGGTTCCCAGCTCAGTTGGCTGGGTCGGGTCAAAACCCGCCTCCTCCCCTGCTGCTGGCAATACACAATTCGGATCAGTGCCGTCAAGGCAACTGACAACCGAAGTACCCAAGGCATCCTGGTAAGAAGCCGGAAAACCGGTTGTTTCGTCAACAGTTCCTGCTTCGCTTGCGCCTGGTGCGACCTCTGCCGGAGCTTCACCGCCTGCTTGCGGTACTCCTGGTAGAAATTCCCCGGATAAAAGTTTCCCGGCTACCGCAAAGAGGTTAGTAAATAACCCCTCTAAAGGTAGTCCCGGACCTTCAATCCGGAAGAAGTTTTGGCCTGTTGGGCTGCCTACCACTGTGTGTGGAGTAGCCGCATCGCCTAAGTAGCCTGCCGGTGCGCCGGAATCCCATCGCAGAAAGTTTTCAAAGACAGGGCTGCCTAAGGCCTCTGCAAAATTGCAGGGAGCCCCAAAACAACCAATGTCCTGTGTGCCCTCACCTCTTTTGATTATACCCCCCTCATCCGTTGTGTAAGTATCAACACCGTAAGGATGGGTGACGGTATATTCTGAGTTAGGCTCTAAGCCTGTACCTGTTACCCTGATCCTGCCAAAGACCATTTGGTCACCGTCAACAGGCTCTTCATTTAAGAAGGCCCCTTCAACGGCTGTTCTGATAAAGGTTTTTCCTCCATTCGGAGTTTCTAATAGATCTGATTCAGCGATCCAGTAGAAAAACTCGGACGGGAAATTGCTGTCTAAAACCGTGGGTTGGGAAGGATCAAAATTTGGCTCCTCACCCGCTCCTGGTAAGACACAGTTTGGATCCGTGCCGTCAAGACAAGGAACGACTGCAATACCTGTTGCATCCTGGTAAGCTGCCGGAAAACCGGTGGCAGGATCTATTTCACCTGCTGCCGGAACCGTTACTTGATCCAGGATTGTTGTTGGTGTTCCCTCAGGCGCAGTGCCTTCAGGCGCTACATGGATGGTATCACCCGGGGCATCCTGGGTGCCGCCTGCCTGCTCTTCATTAGAAATAACTGGTAGAGAGATAACTGGTTCCTCACCAGCAATAGGCTCTTCGCCAGCAACTGGCTCTTCATTTTCCTGAACTTGACTATCAGTATTTCCTGAACCGGAGTTACTGGTTTGCTCTTCTTGGCTACCTGAGCCAGAATTGCTTCCGTCTGCTAAGTTAGGATCTGATACGTCAGTTGTCGGCTCCTCTGTTGTGATATTCTCATCATTAGATGAGCTGCTGCCGCTGCCTGAATTACTTCCGTCTGCTGCATTGGGGTCAGTGGTATCAGCTGTCTGCTCAGAAGCTCCTGCGCTTTCATCAGTAGGTGTCGTATCTCCACCGGATGTTCCGCTGCCGGAGTTCGTCTCTTCTGATGAACTGCTTCCACTATTAGATTCCTCGATTACTGTTTGGCCGTCTGAGCCGGAACCGCTTTCCGCATAAATAGGGTTAGCTGTTATGGCAACTGCGATGACCAAAAGCTGGGAAACTAAAATCAGTTGGACAGCTGCTAAATATATAAACTTTGTAAAAAAATTATTTGTTTTTTTCATTTTTTCACCTCCTTCCCGGTTTTTTGACCAAACACAGAATATCCCGAAGGGTAAAAAAGTTCCGTCAGACAGATTGCAAAAAATTTGTGATTTTGCTTACAAATGTCAAATGTAGTAAAATAGCCCGGATGGATGAACCTAAAGCCATTGAAAAGCTGGAAAACTTTTACTCGCAGTTTGCCACTAAGCGTTTCTATAAGAAGAAGGAAATGATCATTCGTGCAGACGACGATCCTCCGGGAGTTTTTTATCTCAAAGACGGCCATGCCAGGCTTTACACGGTTTCCCCCAGCGGCCAGGAATTAACTTTCAATGTCCTAAAACCGGGGTGTTACTTTTCCATGATGTGGGCGATCGGCGGCGCCCAAAACAGCCATTATTTTGAAGCGCTGACAGAAATCGAGCTGTGGCGGGCTCCCAAGGACCAGCTGCTTGAATTTATCCGGCGCGACCCTGAGGTGCTTTATGAGTTGACCAGGCGGATCCTGATTGGTTTGGACGGGTTGTTAGGGGTGATGGAATCGCTGCTTTTTGGCAATGCTTACAATAAGGTAGCCACGGCTTTAGTCGTAGCTGCCAAGCGTTTCGGCAGGAAAAGCGAAACCGGTCAAGTGACTATTGAGCTTCCTCTGACCCACCAGGTTATTGCCAGCCTGGCTTGTTTGACCAGGGAAACGACCAGTTTGGTGATGAAAGAGTTTGAAAACGGGGGCCTGATTAACAACAAGCGGCCTTTTTTGGTTATTACGAATATGGAAAGGTTGGAGAAAGAAACCATTTTATCTAAAGAAGAAGAATCCCTCCCAAACATCTTTTGATGAAAATTGATATAATTTCTTTATGACTCCCGGCTCATGGAAGCTTAGGCAGGTTAATAAAAGAATCTGGAAATTTAAGTTTTTATCCCACCTGTCAACCAGCTTGCTGCTGATTGTGGTAGGTTCGCTGCTGGCCCTTTTTGCCGCAGTGATTTTCTTTGCTACCCAAATCCCCAACCCTTCTGATCTTACCAACCGCCAAATTGCCCAGGCTACCAAAATTTATGACAGGGACAACGAACTTCTTTATGATATCTACCAGGATCAAAACAGGACTCCTATTAAGCTTCCGGATATTCCCGAGCATGTCAAAGAGTCAACCATTGCTATTGAGGATAAGGACTTTTATTCCCATGGAGGTTTCTCAGTTACCGGCATATCCAGGGCTGTTTTTGACCTGGTAGTCCGCCGCCGGGTTGAAGGGGGGTCAACTCTAACCCAACAGCTGGTGAAAAATGCCCTGCTTTCGGGAGAGCGGACTCTGACCCGTAAGCTTAAAGAGTTTATTTTAGCCATCCAGGTTGAGCGCTCTTACAGTAAGGATGAGATTTTGGAGATGTATCTAAATGAGATTCCTTACGGCGGTACGGCTTATGGGATAGAAGCAGCCGCTAACTTATACTTTGGAAAATCTGCTAGGGATTTAGATTTGGCGCAGGCTGCTTTACTGGCAGGATTGCCGCAACGGCCTTCTGTTTATTCTCCTTATGGCACCCGGCCTGAGTTGGCCAGAACCAGACAGAAGGAAGTTTTAAACCGGATGGTGGAAGATGGGTATATTTCGAAAGAGCAGGCAAAAGCAGCCGCCCAGGAACAGCTGACTTACCGAACCGGCAGCAGTGAACAAGGCTTTAAGGCTCCGCATTTTGTCCTTTATGTAAAGGAAAAATTAATAGAGCAATTCGGGGATAAAATGGTGGAGGGAGGCGGCCTTCGTGTTACCACCACCCTGGATTACAAGCTGCAAAAACAGGTAGAAGAAATAGTCAAAAAAGAAGTTGAAAATTTAGGTTCGGCTAAAGTAGGCAACGGGGCTGCAGTTGTCCTGGATCCCAAAACCGGCCAGATCTTATCCATGGTAGGAAGCAAGGATTATTTTGGTGATTCCCTGCCAGAGGGGTGCGCTGAAGGGGCAACCTGCACCTTTGAGCCGAATGTTAATGTGGCCATCCAAACCAGGCAGCCAGGTTCTGCCACCAAACCGATCGCCTATTCAAAAGCTTTGGAAGAAGGTTACACGCCGGCCCAGGTTTATATCGATGTCAAGACAGAGTTCCCCGGAGGCGATAAGCCCAGCTATATCCCGGTCAATTATGACGGCCAATTCCGCGGACCTGTTCAGATGAGGAATGCTTTGGGTAATTCCTACAATATTCCGGCTGTGAAGAATTTAGCTTTGGTGGGGGTAAAGGATGTGTTGGAACTGGGATATAGAATGGGACTGACAACCTGGGAGCCGTCGGAGGAGAATGTTAACTCAGTGGGGCTGTCCTTAGTTTTGGGCGGGAGGGAGGTCAGGCTTTTGGATTTGGCTTCGGCCTATTCGGTGCTGGCAAACCAGGGCCGGCAGCTGGATCCTGTATCTATTATGAAAGTCACCGACAGCAAGGGTAAAATTCTGTTTGAGTTTCATCAAGCGGAAGGCAGGAAAGTTTTGGATTCCGGGATTGCTTTTATTATCTCCGATATCTTATCCGATAATGGGGCGAGAACTGCCGCTTTCGGGTCAACCTCTGTCTTAAATATTCCCGGTAAAGTAGTGGCAGTAAAAACCGGGACCACGGATGAAAAAAGGGATAACTGGACAGTCGGGTATACCCCTTCGGTAGTGGTAGGGGTTTGGGTGGGAAACAATGACAATTCGGCAATGAGCCCGGTGGTGGCTTCCGGTGTCACCGGCGCCTCTCCCATCTGGAACAAGGTTATGCAGGCTAGCTTAAAGGATAAACAAAATGAACCATTTGAGAGACCTAGCAATGTCGTCCAGGTAGAGGTGGACGGTTTAATGACAGGAAAACCGCATGGCGGCTCCCCCACCAGAAAAGAATATTTCATTTCCGGGACAGAGCCTAAGGGTGAATCAAGCGCTTACCAGCGGCAAAAAGTTTGCAAGAGCAATCCTCACAGGCTGGCTAATGATAATGAGGACAATGAAGAAAAAGACGTGGTGGTTTTGAAAGAGGATGATCCCACCGGAGCGGACAAGTGGCAAAAAGGCATAGATGAGTGGGTGGTAACAGCTCCGGATGCCCGTTTAGTGGGAGCAACCAGAGGCTGTTCAGGAGTACCCGGGTTTACCAGCGGCGGAGGCGGGGTGATTGAAATTGTCAACGTTAGTAATGGGGCTAATGTGCCAAGGGTATTTGATGTCTTGGCCAGAGCCAATTCACCTGCCGGAGTTAAGAAAATCACCTGGTTGATAGACGGGGATCAAAAATCAACTCAAACTGCCGAACCTTTTGCCCTGCATGTGGAATTTCCACAAGGTGATAAGGGGTCCCATACAATTACAGTCACTTTGGAAGATAACAGCGGCGGGATATTTTCTTCTTCAATTGGGGTAACAGTTGCGCTGTAAGCAAACCTCCGATCCGGGATCGGAATGCTATTGACGATCCGGTATTTTAATTTCTAAAACAGCCACCCTTTTTTCTATCCCGAATTTATTGGCAATCCGGGGATGGATTTCGGCTATAAAGCCAATCTCCTTTCCATCTTTTTCCAAAGCAGCAAACCTGGTTGGGTGAAAGAATTCCCGCTCCTCAGCTTCACCTTCCAGGTGTAATTGCAATTTTTCACCTGGAAGGTGTGACATGGTTTCCTGGAAAATTTGGTAAAGCTCGGGAGTGGGGTCGCCGGAATCATCTGATAAAAGTATGGATAATCGATATCCTTCTTTCAGTTCCGGTTTTGCCTGGTAAGCCTTGCCTACTTCAAAAATAGCTACTTCCTTAAAGTATTTTAAATTCTCAGCAGCTTTTTCCAAAAGGTTGGGCCAAATTTCATCCCTTAAATACTCTGTCTCAGAGGAAATTGGGTTGGCAATTTTAATGAGATCGTTAGTCGTCATTCGTAATTCGTTAATTACTTGAGTGGAATAGAAAGAATAAGTTTGGACTTCGGTTAGCCCTAGTTCCACAAACTTAAGCCTTAGGTTATAAATCAGATCAAAAAGGGATTGGTCTATCTTTTCCGGCAGCTTGCCCTGAAGCTCCTGAGGGGGAATCTTTTCATAACCATACATCCTGGCTACCTCTTCGATCAAATCTTCCTCAATATTAATATCCAGCCGGAAATATGGCACTGTTACGTCCCAAACTACGTTCCCACTTGACCCCGATTTAATCGGGGTTGACGAGTGGGAAGCTAGTTTAAAATCAAGTTTGGTAAGTGATGATTCTACTTCTGCTGGTGGAATATCTATACCAATAAGAGAATTTACTTTTTTCTGGGTTAGGGTGACTGTTTTTGTTTTCTCTTCCAGGTTGTCCACAATAGAAATGGCTTCCAGCTTTCCTCCCAATTGTTGGTACGTTCTGATCAGTGCATTAAGTGCCTGAAAGGCTCTTGTTCCGGTTAAACCGTGCTGGAACCTGGTGCCGGCTTCTGAGGGTAAGCCAAGCCTGGTGGCTGTTTTTCTGATGGTTTTAGGGTCAAAAATGGCCACTTCCAAAAGGATTTCGGCAGTTTTCTCAGTTACTTCGCTGTTTTTACCTCCCATTACTCCGGCCAAACCTACTGCCTTTTCCGGATCAGTAATCAGCAAATCCGAAGAAAGAAGTTTTCTGGTTTTACCGTCCAGAGTAATTAGGTTTTCCCCCTCTTTGGCAGTCCGGACGATTAAAGCCTGATCCTTGATAGTAGCGGCGTCAAAAGCATGGGAAGGCTGGCCATATTCCAGCATGACCAAATTGGTAATATCGGCAATATTATTGACAGCCCTGATTCCGGAATCTGCCAGTTTTTTGACCCAGTCTGCCGGTGAAGCTCCCACTTTTAAGCCGCTGATTTCGGCAATGCAGTAAAGAGGTGCCAGCTCAGGGTTTTCCACTTTGACCGATGCCTCGGGTAAGTTTTTGCCGTTCCAGGTAAAACTTTCTGGATTTGGTTCTGCAAAAGTGACTTTAGAATCGGTAATGGCAGCAACCTCATATGCTATTCCCCTCAGGGACAACAGGTCAGCCCGGTTGTAGCCTTTCATATCCAATTCAATAAAATCATCGGTAACATCCTTGATTCCAATAGTTCGGAGAGGTAAAAGGCGGATTATCTCCTCAACAGACACCTTTGAGTTAATTAATTCTTCAAGCCAGTTAATTGATATTTTCATTAAAATTTTTCCAGGAACCTTAAATCTCCGCTTTTGAAAAGCCTAATATCTTCTATGCCATACTTTAACATCGTTATTCTTTCCAGGCCAAAACCCCAGGCAATGCCGGAGTAGACATTAGGATCAATGTCGCCATTTTTCAAAACCGTAGGATGAATCATTCCTGCTCCGGCTAGCTCCAGCCAGCCTTGGAATCCACAAACTTTGCAGCCTTTGCCTTTACAAAAAATACAAAGTCCGTCTACCCCTGCTCCTGGTTCAACAAAAGGATAATATTTGGGTCGCATCCGGGCTTTAATGTCTTTACCTACAATAGCCTTAAGAAAGTATTCGGACAGGTATTGTAAGTTTGCCATACTGACCCCTTTAAGATCCTTAGATCGCAAGCTTCGCTTATCCACATAAACAATCTCAAATTGGTCCAGGGTATGTTCGTGCCTGGCATCAACTGCTTCATAACGGAAACAGCGGCCGATGCTCATGATTCGAAGAGGTGTTCCCAACTGCTTCATAGCCCTAATTTGAGAATTGGAGGTATGGGTTCTAAGCAGCATTCTGCCCGGTTGGGGTTCTAAGTTGTAAGGGTCAAGATAAAAAGTATCCCACAGGTTTCTGGCCGGGTGACCCTCCGGGATGTTTAAGGCTTCAAAGTTATAATAATCACTATCCATGTGAGGGGCATCAAATTGCTGGAAGCCGATTTTGCTAAAAGCTTCGATAGTTTCCTGTAAAAGTCGGGTCAAGGGATGGAGGTGGCCTTGTCTCTTCTTCTTAAGTGTCATTCTGGGAAGCGAAGCGACTCCAGAATCTAAATTCAGTTTTTCCTGGTTTAGTTTCTTGTAAGACTCTTCCCGGACTGCATTTCTTTTGTCTTCAATGGCCTTTTCCAATTCAGTCTTGGTCTGGTTAAATAAGGGCCCGATGGTTTTTTTCTCATCAGAAGAAAGTTTAGAAAATTCTTTGGGAAGTAAAGTTATCTCTCCTGTTTTACCAAAAATCTCTAAAAAGATTCCGTCCAATTCTTTTAAACTTTGAGCCTGGTTAATTTTTTCTAGAAATTGATTTTGTATTTGGGATATCTTTTCGTCCACAAGCTTGATTTTAGCACAACTAACCTGGTTTACGAAGGGTGATTTTGATGAAGCCTTCGGCATAACCAACTTTTGGCTTAGCTTTTTGGCCGGCTCTTTTATTCATTTCTCTTATCATCTGGGTGAATTTTTTAATATCGCTAAACTGGCTTTTGTGGCAAGCCAAGGCTTCCAGCTTTTTATCTATTGTTTGAGAAATATCCACAAAATAGTCGGCTTTACTGAAATTCATTATTAAAAGTTCCTCTACCACATGGGGCTCTAATCCCTCATCCAACAGTTCAGGAAAAGTCCGGGCATTTCTGGCAAAAGGATAAACAGAGTCCATGGTGGTTTCTCCAGCTACCCGATGGTCAGGGTGGTTGACAAACATCCGGTTTTCATCATAATAAAGGGCGGGATCCCAACAAATCACAGTTGATGGTTTAATTTGGCGGATAATTTTAACTATTTGTTTTCTAAGAGCAGGGGTGTTTTCCAGCTCCCCGTCAACAAAATCCAGAAAGAAAACTTTTTTCACTCCCAAAAGGTCAGCTGCTTTTTGCTGTTCTGCGTGTCTGATTCTAACTAGTTCTTTATTAGAAATTTTATGGTCTTCAGAGCCTTTGCTACCATCAGTGAGTACTAAATAGTAGACTTCTCCTTCTTCCTTGATCCATTTAGCAATGCTGCCGGAGCAGCCGATATCAATATCATCGGGATGCGCTCCAACAGCCAGGATTATTTTATTTGAGGGATTATCCACGGATCTCAGAAACGATTTTTTTAAAGTCATCGATATTGTGGACTGCCAGCTCGGCCAAAATCTTCCTATCAAGATTGATGTTTTTTTTCTTTAATCCGACTATAAATTTGGAATAACTTAAACCCTCATTTTTAACCGCAATTCCCAGTTGGGTAATCCACAGCCTTCTCATGTCTCTTTTTCGAAGTTTCCTTCCGGCAAAAGCATATTGTCCGGCGTGCAGTAAAGAAGACTTTGCTTCCTTGATAAGCTTACTTCTGCCACCCCGGTGGCCTTTGGTCAGTTCTAATACCTTCTTATGTTTTCTGTGGGAGACAACTCCCCTTTTGATTCTTGCCATAATTATATAGATCCTTCGACTCTCCGGCTTCGCCGGATCGCTCAGGATGATTCCAATTTAAATTGGAATCACCTTTCTTAAATTTTTTGCTTCACCTTTAAATAATATGCTGGTTTTCTTCTGACGGTTCAGCGCCCCTTTGCTTTTATTCCTTTTTAGGTGGCCTGAGCCAAATTGATGTCTTCGCAAAATCTTACCCGTTGAGGTAACCTTTATTCTTTTAAGTACTGATTTATTCGTTTTTTGTTTCGGCATATAATTAGTGACTAGTCGCTAGAGTCTAGAATCTAGGAACTAATCTTTTCGTCTTTCTGTCTAGACTCTTGACTCTCGACTCTCGACTCTACTGTTTTTCCTTTTCCCTTTCCTACAATCACTGACAGTTTTCTTCCCTCCATCTTGGGATCCCTTTCCACAGCTGCATTATCCCCTAATAAGTTTAAGGCTTCCTGTAGCACCTGATGGCCTATTTCCTGATGGGCCATCTCCCTGCCTTTAAACTTAACCGTTAACTTAACCTTGTGCCCCATTTTTAAGAATTCTTCTGTCCGGGCTAACCTGACCTTAAGATCATGTTCGGCAATCCTGGGAGACAGCCATAATTCTTTTAAGTCCCCGGCAGATGTGCCTTTTTTGGATGCCCGTTCTTTTTTATTCTCCTCGTACCTAAATTTCTGAAAATCAGCTATTTTAGCCACCGGAGGGTCAGTGTTAGGGGCAATTTCTATCAGGTCTAGTCCTAACCCCTTAGCTTTTTCCAATGCTTCAAGCCTGGTTAAAACTCCGACTTGTTCCCCTTTGGAGTCTATGATCCTAAGCTTTGAAGCCTGGATATGCTCATTAAGACGATAAAATTTGGCCAGTTAGCAAATCCTCCTCATCGTCATTTTTGTAAATATAACATAAATTATGCTTTAGATTCAATACTTCGGTTTTACTCAGTATTTCGCTTATGCTCAACCTCTAATTTAATCTTTTCTAAAAACTCTTCAATTGGCATTGCGCCCAAGTCCCGGCTTGACCTCGTCCGTACAGCAATTTTGTTTTCCTTTTCTTCCCGGTCTCCCACTATAATCATGTAAGGGATTTTCTGGGTTTGGGCATCCCTAATTTTGGCCTGCATAGTTTCTTGTCTGTTGTCAATCTCTACCCTTAGTTTTGAGTTTTTTAGTTGTTCGAGTACAATTTGTGCATATTTTTGATGCCGATCGGCAATGGGTATAATTTGTACCTGAAGAGGCGCGAGCCAGGTTGGAAAAGCCCCCTGAAAATGTTCCGTCAGGATAGCAATAAACCTTTCAAAGGAACCGAAGATGGCACGGTGGATCATGACCGGTCGTCTCTTGCTACCTTTTTCATCCACGTACTCTAGCTTAAATGCCTCAGGTTGGTGGAAATCCAGCTGTACTGTTGCCAGTTGCCAATCTCTTTCCTGGGAGTCCTTAATGTGGACATCTATTTTTGGGCCATAAAAAGCCCCATCACCCTTTTTGTCTCCTGCTTTAATTCCTTTTTCTTTCAAAACTTTCTCAAGAGCCAATTCTGCTTTGTCCCAATTTTCATCTGATCCGGCCCGAGTTTCCGGCCTGGTAGCCAACCTAAATTCATATTCAAATCCAAAACTTTTGTAGAACATTATCATCATATCTAGAATTTTAGAAACTTCATCAAATATTTGATCTTCCGTTGCATAAATATGGGCATCATCCATAGTGAGTTGGCGGACTCTGAGGAGTCCGTTAACCTCTCCTGATTTCTCTCTTCTATGTAATCTACCTATTTCTGAAAGTCTTAAAGGTAATTCTCGATAACTTCTTGGCCTAAATCTATAGATAATTGTTGATTCCGGGCAGTTCATTGGTTTTAGAGTATAGCTTATCGATTTAGAATCATCCGCCTCGTCACTAAGCTCTAGATTATACATATTGTGCTCACCAAACTTCTCCCAATGACCGGACTCCTTAAAAATTTCGCTTTTGACCATTATTGGCGTTGAAGTTTCCAAATAGCCTGCTTTTTCAGTGAGTTGCCGGATATATTTTTCCAGCTCCTTAAAAATAACCATTCCCTTTGGTAGCCAAAAAGGAGCCCCAGGGGCAATTTCATCGGTGAAAAATAGTTCTAACTCTTGGCCGATTTGTTTATGATCTTTCAAGTTATTTTTATCCATTAAAAAGTTCGTTATCTCTTAGGTAATTGATTGGTTATCTGGTCAAAACCGGGGACAAAGTTAAAGTAGTTTAGAAGTGAGATTACTACTGCTGCGACAATAGTAGCTCCGATGACGGTGCCCAGTCCCCAAGCCAGTCCTCCCAGGAAATTGGCGATCATAATATTTCTTTTTTTCATAGTCATATTTGCCTTTAAGTGTCTTTCAATTTGTGGTGTCATATTGATCTTATCATAAGATTTTGGTGGGCAGTGAGGGAATCGAACCCCCGACATTGTCAACGTCAATGACACGCTCTACCAGCTGAGCTAACTGCCCCCGCGTTTGTATTGTAATTTAAGAAAAAAATTAATTCAAGGATGATCACCCTACAGCTTGGTTGGAGAGGTTGGCTGTGCCGCCGCCTTGAGCTCCGCTTCTGCCTTCAAAAGCTCCTTCCATAGCAGATGGCTGTTTAGCCGGACTGGGGATGGAAGTTGCCTTTTCTTGTTTTTCTGCTTTCTTCTGCTGCTCAATCAGTTTTTTCCGCAGTTCAGCCCGTTGGTATATGCTTCTATCTTTATAGCTGGCCTGGTAGTGCAGCAGCTGATTTTTTTGCTCTGTTGGTAAGTTGGTAACAATGTCATTTATCTCTTCTTCAAAAAGCAACTTATCCTTTGCCCGGGCTGCCCTTTCTATATCTTCCTTTAGGGTCTGATAGAAAGCTTTCTTTCTGCCTGTTTCTGCATTTTCTTTCTGCTCATTTCGAGCCTGCTTTTTGTTAAACTCAATGGAGCCTGTTAAGGGAAATGTGCCAGTTACCCCTTCTATCACAGTAGAAATAGCTGACGAAGTTTCTTTTTCAAATTCTCCCTCATCAAGGAAACCCATGCCTCCTAAAATTTTTCGGGTGTTCATACAGCTAATTTTACACCTTTTAAGCTATTTTTGCAGAGGTTTACCTGTAGCCTGGGAAAATAGTTCGTCCTGGCTTGGAGTGCCTGGAACTCTTGCTTGATCAGCCTCTTTTTGTAGAGTGCGTCGTGCCCCTGTTAATGGATCAGCAGCAGCTACAGATGACAGGCTGGGAGTATTGAAAGTTAAGGTTCCCCCCTTCACAACAGAATTATGTTCTTGTTCTGCTGGATATCCGCCTGAAAATGGGCGACTGGAGTTAGAAACAATTTCCTTTTGTATAGTTATTGGGTCTTGTGGACTGCTCATATTTAGGCGAGCATATTCTACTACTTTATGGATATAAGTCAAATCAACTGGTAAAATACTCTTACAGGCCGGGATGGTGAAATGGTATACACGCGGCGTTTAGGACGCCGTGCCGCAAGGCATGGAGGTTCAAATCCTCTTCCCGGCACCCTTCGAAAAATTCAGGGTAAACTAACCAAATTTTTTGACAGCTACTCCGTGAGCTTGGAGTTCTAAGGTATCATCCAAAGGCTCCAGTAAAATTTCCTTACCATATTTTGTTTCTAAAGCTTTTTTAAGAAGCCAGTCTGCCAGCTTAGGGTTTTTGGGTAAAAGTGAGCCGTGCATATAGCAGCCAATGGCATTTTTATAGATGCAGCCTTCTGTTTTGTCCTTGCCATTATTCCCCCAGCCCTTGGAAACCAAACCTAAAGGATTTGCACCCTTTTTAAGGTATGTTTTTCCGGAATGGTTTTCAAAACCGACAAGAAAGTCGTCAGTCGTCAGTCGTCGGTCGTCAGACTTTTTTTGTTTTCTGTCTGATAGCTGATAGCTGATAGCTGAAGACTGAATAACAATATTGCCGATCATCCTGTCGAAACTTGCTAAAGTATAGGCCGGAAACATGCTAATTCCGGGCAGTTTAGGTCCCTTATGTGGTCTGTAGTAATCGCCCAATAGCTGATAACCTCCACAAATAGCCAGCAGCGGCATTCCCCTTTCAACTTCTTGTTTGATGAGTTTTCCTTTACCGGATTTAAGTAAGTCTGCTGATACCAACTCCTGAGCTTGGTCCTGTCCTCCTCCAAAAAAGAAAATATCCACCTCACCCTTTTTCAACTTATCTCCGATAGAGATATTTTTAATTTCAACTTCTATTCCCCGCCACTCGGCCCGTTTCTTCAGGGCAATAATATTGCCGGTGTCTCCGTAGATATTCATCAAATCCCCATATAGATAGCCAATGGTCAGCTTCATGTTAGTGACTAGAGTCGAGAGTCAAGAGTCTAGATTTTGAATTTCCAGACTCTAGATTCTAGCGACTAGACTCTATCTTCCTCCTCCCAATAATGTTTCTTAATACCAGATTTGGCTAAAATAGACTGCAATTCCAGCATAGCTGTATAGGTAGGCAGGATGAATAACTGCCCTTTTAGATTCCTTCTAGCCTGTCTGAAAGCATTTTTAAGGTTCGGGTCCACGGTAATATTTTTAGGATCAAAACCGGCATATTTGAGCCTGGCAGCCAGTTCATAGGCTCTTGAGCCTGAAACATATAATTTGAGGTCCCTCGACTTCGCTCGGGACGAATTTTGAAGTACTTCAAAATTCGCATCCCAGATCCAGGATACGTCGGTTCCATCTGCTATGTTGTCATTTAAAGCCAAAAGCAGAGTATCAGTGGGTTTTAAGTTGGGGGCTATAGTTTCAAAAACCTGGGTAGCTCCGGCCGGGTTTTTGATCAGGAAAATATACCCAAAGCCTAATTTTTCTACTCTGCCGAAAGCAGGTGTATAGTGAATCAGAGAATTAGTGAATTGGTTGACTGGTAACCCCAGATTAAATGCGCAGGCAAAGGCTGCCAGAGAATCATAAATGTGGTAAATGCCTGGTAATGGTAAGGTAGTTGGTAGTTGGTAGTTGGTAGTTTGGAGAATAAAACTGGAACTGTTCAAGCCATCTAATTTGACATCTTTAGCTTCGAAATCGAGGTTTTCTTGTTCTTTTTTGTGGACAATGCCCTCCCCTACAATCTTATAATCCTTAACCCCAAATTTTTGGACTTTACCTCTAAAACTAGTGGCCAGTCTCAAAATATTAGCATCGTCACCATTTACTAAAACTTTGGTGCCGGAAGGGATCTTTTTTAGTGTTTCCTGCCAGTTCTTGAGAACAGTATTGATCTCCCCGTAGCGGTCCAGCTGGTCCCGGAAGACATTCAAAAAGACAATCACATCCGGGCTTAGCTTAGGCGCAACCGCATTAAAAGCCGCTTCATCCAACTCCCAAATCCCGAGGTGTCTATTCATCCCACCCCAGGGGTGGGATAGGCTCACACCGTGGATCAATGTAGAGGCTATTCCCCTTTCCAAGTTTGAACCGGTGTGGTTTCTTATTACTTTTAATCCGGAAGCTGTAGCAAAATGGGCCAGCATTTTGGCAGTGGTGGTTTTACCATTGGTGCCGGTGATGACCACACTTTTGGGGATACGTTTGCTTAACTTTTCAACCAGGGAAGGGTATATTTTTAAGGCATATAAACCGGGCGCAGCAGAACCACCACCGATTTTGAGAATCCTTGTCAGATAGGTAATCAACTTGCCTAACAGAATTGCAAAGAGTAAACGCATGGAGAAATTATACCCCATTCTTATCTTAAGGCTAACTGGCCCCGATCTAATCGGGGCTGGCCTGAAATAGCAGCTATACTGGGAGCCTTACCTACGGAAGTAGTTTGTTGCTTATTCAGTTCAAATTTGTCAGCAAAATTTTCCAAATCCTGCATGAAATAGCTTACCTTTCCTCCCCAATGAGGGGAAGCGGCATAAACCCTGTTCATGGAATATGGGTCATTTAAGCCCTTGTCCAAATAGCCTTCCCTCAGTCCTTTGGATATGGTAAATATGGCATCTCTCCAGGAGGTAAAATAAATAGCCTGGGTTCCATAAACACCCCAACCCCAACCATTATACCCGCCGGGGATTTGTTTTCCAAAGGTGGATTCTACTCCGGCAATTGCCGGCAGCATTTTCCAGTCCAGTTGATAAGTTTCTGCAGCATCAATAAAATCCTGAGCATGGTATTGCAAAGGTGAATCAAATTTAGCAAGATAACTGGAAAGTATTTCTGCCCTGCGGTCTAACTTTTTCGCTTCAACCAGGTTAAACTGGGAATTTTCCACTACCAACTCTTCTGCTTGGGTTTTCTCCGTAAGGGAAAAAGATGGAAAATTTAGCAGCAAGATTACCAAAAGAAAAATTGTAATTTTCTTTTTCATAAAAAAACCTGTACCAGAGGGTACAGGCCTTAAGCCCGATAGTATAGCAGAAATAGGAGGCGATGTCAAACTAGCGCAGTTCTTCCATGAAGGTGTTTACACCTTTGGCCCAGGCTCCGCCTTTGGAAAGAGAAGGAGGAGTGTATTTGGCCATCATTTGGGTGGGATTTTTTAGACCCTTATTTAGATAATCTTCCCTTAAAGCCTTGCCTACCCGTTCAATCGCACCTTCCCATGAACTAAATTTAACAACCATTTCTCCATAAATTCCATATCCGAAAGGGTTGTAGGAATTTTTTATCACCTTTTTGCCTCCGTTTGATTCCTGCATAGCAATAGCGGGAAGCAGTCTATAATCCAGTTCATATTTGTCTGCAACCAGGATAAAAGTTTCGCTTTGAGCGCTAAGGGGAGACTTGTAGGTTTTAAAAAAATTCTCAATTATTTTAGCCCTTCCGTCAGCATGGCTTATTTCATCTGAGATTAAACTTTCGGTTTGAGGTAAGGCTGCATATAGCTTAAAGCTTTGGACAGTGGGCTGTAAGAGTTTTGGGTTGGCTAGATAAAAGCTGAGGGTAAGGGAAAATATTAGGGTAGTTGTGGCTGTTGCAAACCAGGCAGCCACAAACCATATACTGGCTTGTTTATTGACAGTGTCCATCTGCTTTTTTTCTGCAATGACAGTACCACTAAAAAACGGAATTTGTCAACTACGTTCATGTAAACTGAACGTAGTCAACCGGTTTGAGGCTAACTTAGTTCCAAGATGGTTTTTGCCAGCTCTTCTGGATCATGGCGGAAGAGGTGCTCCCGGATATGGTAAACAGCCAGCGGTTTTTCAATGATCTTTATACCCGGGGCAATTTTTTTACATTCAGCATGGTCTACTTCTACCGGTTGTTGCTTATCCTTTTTATAGACTTTTAAAATTTCGCTGTCCAGCCCGTTGGAATTAGCGATCATCACATCTATCCTGTTTTTGTCTCCCAAATAATATGAGAAGCTTTTTAAATAATCAGAAGCTTTAAAATTATCAGTTTCCCCCATTTTGGTCATCAAATTTAGGATCAAGATCACTTTTGCTTTTGACCCCTCAATTGCCTCTTTCACTCCTGCTACCAAAAGATGTGGCAGGACGCTCGTGTATAAATCGCCCATGGAGAAAACTATTTTTTCGGCCGTCACTGCCGCTTGGATGACTTCCGGATTAGGGTCGGCATTTGTTTCAAAATAAATTCTGGTGATTTTCTTTTTAGAATTATAACCTTTCTTTTCACCTCGGAGATCGATATTTGTTTCACCTTCCAGCTCTTCCCCGCCTTCCAGTTTAGCCATCAGATTAAGTTCTGATATGCTCACAGGTAAAACCCTGGCCCTGATCCTAAAAAGTAAGCGTTCCGCCTCCACTCCTCTGTCTGCGCCTTTATAAATATGTTCCAGTCTGGCTGAGATTAAATTGCCCAGGCTGTGTCCTTTGAGTGGGCCGTCAATATCCGCCAGCCTATCGTCGAAAAGTTTCTGGGCCACTTGGCGCTGTTTTGGGTCCTCCATTAGAGCCAGCAGGCATTGCCTGATATCTCCGGGAGGTAACACTCCCAGTTCTGTCCGAAGCCTTCCGGAAGAACCGCCAGAATCCCAGGTGCCGACAATAGCACTGATCAGTTCTGGTTGGTTTAACTCAACTAAGCCGCGGAGTAGAGAAAAATGGCCGGTTCCGCCACCAAAGGTGACTATTTTTTGTTGGTATGGATATTTCCTGCCGTTTGCCATTTAGTGGATATTATACACTACCTGCAAAAGAGAATTGGTGTTAAAATATGCATGTTCTTTAGCCGAAGTGGTGGAATGGTAGACACGCAGCGTTCAGAGCGCTGTCCCAGCAATGGGGTGGAGGTTCAACTCCTCTCTTCGGCACCAATGCGGACGTGGTGGAATGGTAGACACGCAGCCTTGAGGTGGCTGTGCCAGAAATGGTGTGGAGGTTCAACTCCTCTCGTCCGCACTTTGCAACAGGACTGATTTGCCTATCTGTACAATATTTTGTATAATGCTGAGCCGAAATGGCGCATATCGAAAGTTTAAGAATTCCGCCCACCCAGTGCCTGATTCAATTCGGTCACAGCATTGAACAGGGGGCAAACGGTAAATGGTATCTTACAAGGCTCCTTCAAACGGTTGAAGAGTTAGGAGAAAGCACAAATGGTTTCCGCAGGTTTATCAGGACAGCCAGGAGAGAACCTGTTGGTTCTGATACAGAAAGTGCCATCGTAGGTGGAGGTATGCTTACCACTGCTGCCACAGCTGAGGTGTATAAACAACTGGAAGCAAGAGGTGAAACACCAAAAGTAATAGTTCATTGCGGAGGCAGGGCAGGATATTTGGAGAAAGCTGCGGCTGACCCGATAATTTCAGAGGGAAGAGTGATGCAGCAGGTTTTTAATGACAGGCTGCAGTCACAAGTAAAATCACCGCAAGTTCTTATAGAACAAAGCAGAGTTACCGAGGATGATATTCGTAACGGACTGGAAACAGCCTTGCAGTTTGGCTGTACAAGTGCAACCTTCGTTGGTCTGGAAATCCGATTACCCCGCTGTCGAGCATTTTACGAAAAAATTATTAGCGAGACTGATCGGTTCGCTATAATACAAGTAAACTTCCTGGCTGCGGAAGATGTGATCGGTGATATTGCCAGAAGGAAAGGCCGAACTGCCCAATGGGAACAAGTTTTAAGTAGATATCACGGTTCAGAAGGATACAAAAGAACTTTGGAAAATGAACAGGGCGGTATTGCAGCCTTAAAAGCAGGCTCTTACGGACAAAGTCTCGGCGGTACAGGCAAAACCTAGTATAATTACTGCATGCATGAACTAACACAACATACAGCTCAAATGCTCAATATTGGACGCCAAACCGTGAGAAAAAATCCATTTCTGGTTAATGAAACAGGTACAACAAATACCAAAGGGGATCGCACCATAGAAATGGATGTAAAGATTGAAATAGCTTTTTTAGAATATATCAGGAGAAATAAGCTGCCTGTCTGGGTTTACTCTGAAGAAATTGGAATAGTTAAACCGCATCCAAAACCCGACTTCTTGGTTACTTTTGACCCGCTGGACGGGAGTGATAATTATATACTTGGACAGGGGCTTCTTCCCTTTGGCTCTCTTATTGCATTTTACCATGGCTCCAAACCGCGGCTTAAAGATGTTGTTGCGGCGGGCGCAATAGAATATACAACCAATAGGCTCTATCTTTTTGACAATGGACAAACAACTGATGAAAATGGCAACAAAGTACAACTTAGAAACAACTGGGAGCTGGACCAAAAAACTCCAGTATATTTAGAGACATATGCTAAAGGGTATGAAAAATATAGATCTGTCGGGAGCCGTCTTTTTGTGAAAAATCAAGGTGCGCTCGTATCTTCTTTGATTTATGTTTTGGGAAATTCAGCTGCTGCTATGGGTGGAATTGCTATAAAAAGTGAAGAGGTAGGCGCAATCTACGCTTTGATAAGCGGGGCTGGAGGATTAGTAATCAGTAGCATGGGTAATGGAATACAAAATTTAGCTTTAGATCATAATCGTAAATATGATGTCCTTGCTGGAGACAAATCAACAGTAAAGCTAATGGCAAAAATGCTAGGTTAGTCGGCTCGAGGCCCTACCAACCCAATTATTTATGAGTGTTGATAAGCTTGGTCTGTAGCCGTTACAGACAAGTGAGCCGCTGGCATCCTCAGTCATTTTTGGACTGAAGAGCACAGCTCCAAATGGTGTTATAAGGACTTTTTTACAAGAATAACCATCGTTTTTAGATCTATCTTTAAGCTTGTGCGGGCATCCCTCACATTGTGGTTCCTGTCCCGGTGTAACAACTAACCGTTCCCTGTTACTTGCCATATTCTCTAAATTTAGAATACTTTAAGTTGGAAGTCAAGAAGGATTACTGTCTAATTAAGAGGTATTTTCTGCCGCGCGCTCTCTTTCGGCTTTTTCTTTTACAACGCGGCTCAACATTAAAATTGCCTCGTTTAAGATTCTTTTAGCGGATAAAAAATCATTTCTTGCAATTACATCAGGGATTTCCGCTAAACGTCTGATTTCCGGCTGTTCCATTCGGCCTTTATAGGGTTGACCGGGAATCCCCTGCAGGTCCGCCAAAATATTTTTCGGCCCGGCGGCAGTTTGTAAGCTCAAACTATTAAGCCACCGGGGTGTCGGATGTTTCCTTTCTTCAAGTTGCCATAAATAGTTTCCCAAAATTCGAAAACTATCTTCAATCCTTTCTTCCCATCTATTCCGCTTTCTAAGAAGTATTTCTTCTCTCTGAACCGCTCCCTCAAGTTTGGCGGCGGCATCAGAGGCTCTCTCCAGAAAATCCCTGGCTGATTGCTGAACTTGTTGTCTGGCCGCTTCCGGTTTTGCAGACGCAAGTGCTGCCAAAATTTTATCCCTGCCTTGCTTTTTAAGCTCATTTCGTACCTGACCAATCTCGTCTTTAAGTTGACTTAATTCTCCTAAAAGCTGTCGGCGGGTTTGCGGAGAATGTAAACTGACGTTACGCAAGCCGGCCGAAATGAAAGAAAGGCGGTGAGCAAAGCGAATCACCTGAGGAATTTCACCCTCAATTTCCAAAACCCTGTGGACGTCATTTTGAACTGTGATTAAGGTGCCCTGCAAATTCTCAATTACCCGATCATGATTGTAAAGAACCGCTTGAAAATCTTGAAAATAATAATGACTTTTACCCCAAAAAACATGATAATAACCACGTTCGTCTACCAAAATTCCGTCTTTAACGATTTCTTCAACTACGGTATATTCTCCTTCCTTCGGGATATCCTCACGGCGATGCAAAAGCGGCCTTGCCCCGCCGGCTATTTGCGGGTAAAATCTTCTTTCTTCTAACTCCTTTGGCTTAACCCCGGCAGCAATTAAAACCTCATAAAATTGACAGTACCTGCGGGCGCCGGCGGCAAAACCTTCAATTTCGGAAAGCGAAAGTTCTCCGTTATCACTTTTTTCCAGAATGGATCTCTTTAAAAATTCAAAACCTTTAGGATCATTGAGGAGTAAACGGAGATATCTTTGTCTTGTGGTATTGATAGGAATAAAATTTCCCCGTCCCAGTTCTCTTTGCCAAACCCTCAAACCATCATCGGCATGACGGATCTCTTGTCCAATCCGCGCATAGGCATTAACCATCGGCAACTGATAATCTTGGCTGCCAAATCTTTGTTCAATTGCACCTCGTAAAACCAACCCTTCCGTTTCGATCTCGTCGGCCACCACCACCCGGGTGTTTTTGAGATTGCAGAGTTCCACCATTCTTAATAGATGTTGGGGTGTGACGTGGTCCGGCCAATTAATTTTATTGGGACGGATGACAGATGGTTCATTCTCCATCGCGGCTCAATTTTACCACTTAGTCGGAAACTGAGCAAACTGAATCTGAAGATTATGATCGGCTGTTTTTTGGAGTAGGAGTAAGAGTATGTCCTATTGGAAAATCCTGAGGTTGGAAGCTATTCAACACCAGGGGTTGGAAGTTCTCGCTATGAGAGCAAAGAGAGTATATAATTAGCAAGCGGGCAGTTAGCTCAGTTGGTAGAGCGCTACATTTACACTGTAGATGTCGGGGGTCCGAATCCCTCACTGCCCACCATAAAGAATGACTTGCTCTTTGATAAGACTATAAGGTATAATATATCTATTGGAAAGGGCTAAATGTCGGAAGTTGAACCAATAGTTAGATTTAGACAAGTTTTGTGGGAAGAAATGACCAGACAACCTGTAAAGGTTGCAGAAATTCTTTTGCGTTACGTCCTGAACCTACCTGTTGAAAAAGAGATAGTGCTTAATAATGGCTATCAGGCTAGAATGGTTCTACCGTCTCCGGTGGCAGCTTGGGCTTATTTAAAAGGAGATTTTGATCCGGAGATTACGGATTATATTTATCAGACTGTTGCTCCGGGTATGGTGGCTTTTGATGTCGGTGCCCACTTCGGGATAAAAACTGCCTTTTTGAAAGAGGCAGTCGGTGATAAGGGAAGAGTTATTTCTTTCGAACCTAGCCCGGCTACATTTCAAATCCTGGAGGTGAATAGCCGGCGCTGGAATACTGAGCCGCAGCAGATAGCATTGTCAGATTCTGTCGGGGTTGTCCAAATGCGAGATTTTGGTTGGAAACATTCAGATATAAATACTTTGGGAAATCCCCGTTGGCATAGGTCTCCTAGGAGTCGGCAAGTCCAAGTCCAGACGACTACACTGGATCAGTTTGTATCTGAGACAGGAATTGTTCCCAATATAGTTAAGATTGATGCGGAAAATTCCGAACGGGCAATTCTTGCCGGATCAGTTCAGACTTTAAAACGTCATAAAGTAGAGGTTATTTTTGAGGCGGGTAATTTCGGAAGAAAAGATGGTCAGAAAACTGAGGATTGTCTATCCTTACTAGAGGAACTAGGTTATAGGACTTATGAGCTTTGTAAGGGAGGTAATCTGATGAAGATTAGGAGTAGGTGGGGTCCTACAGATGGAGCAAACTTATTGGCTTCACCCATGATATAATCCTTTAATATGTGCGGCATCTTTGGTTACTCCGGCCCGAAAAATGCCCCTGAAGTGATCCTGGAAGGCTTAAAAAGGCTGGAATACCGGGGTTATGATTCCTGGGGTATTGCCATAATAAGTGAAGAGTGCAAAGGGCAAAGTGCAAAGTCTGGGATAAAATTAGAAAAGCGTATTGGTGCTATAGGTGATTTGACTTCCCACTTCTCACTTAACACTCATCACTCTTCAACTGGTATCGGTCACACCCGCTGGGCTACTCACGGCGGCATCTCCGAAATCAATGCCCATCCCCACTTTTCTACTGATAAAAGTTTTGCCCTGGCTCAAAACGGTATTGTAGAAAACTACCAGGAGCTTAAAAAAGACTTGCTGAAAAAAGGCTATAAATTTGAGTCGGAAACAGATACGGAAGTCATTGTCAGATTAATAGAAGAGAAATTAGTTCACCTGGAAGGAGAGAACGTCCTACGGAACAAAGCCCGCCTTCCAGGTGGTGAGAGGTTGAAAGAGGCTATTAGGGCAGCTTTTTTGGAGTTGGAAGGCAGAAATACCATTATTGTTTTGGCTAAGGACGGCCAAATTATGGCTGCCAGGAACGGATCCCCTTTGGTAATCGGAATAAACGACGGGGAAGTTTTTCTTTCTTCCGACACTTTGTCTTTTGCCCCATACGTTAAAAAGGTGGTTGTTTTAGATAACGGACAAATGGTAAGTTACAATGGCAAGCTTGACCTGGTGGACATTAGATCCAACAAACCCTTACTCTGCCGTTCCGAAAGGATTAATCTTAAAAGCAGCAAGGTGGATAAGGAAGGCTATGACCACTTTATGCTGAAAGAAATCTTTGAGAGCCCTTATGTGGTCAGCCAGGTGGTAAATCAGGATTACAAATTATACGAAGATTTTGTTAAGCAACTTAAAAAAGCTGAAAATGTTTATACAATCGGCTCAGGTACAGCCGGCATTGCCGCATCCCAGATTGCTTTTTACCTCCGGGTATTTGGTAAAATTAAGGCAGAAAGTGTGATTGGGGCAGATATTTATGAGTATTATGAACTTTTGACTAAGGATGATCTGATGATTGCTCCTTCCCAGTCCGGGGAAACTGCAGATGTGTTGGAAGTTTTGGAAATTGCCAGGAAAAAGGACTTAAAAATTGCCTCTTATGTGAATATGCCGGGCTCTACCATGGGTAGGATTTCTGATTATCCTTTTGCTTCACACGCCGGGCCGGAAATTTGTGTCATGTCTACCAAAGTTTTTACTTCTCAAATTGCCTGGGGGTATTTGTTAGCCAAAGTGATAAGTGGAAAAAGTGAAGAGGGTAAAGTCAATTTAAAAAAACTAGCTGAGGTAATAGATCAATATTTAAATTCAGGCAGAAATCACGATTTGCTCAAGAAGCTGGCTAAAGAGTTAGCTAAAAAGCAGCATATTTTTCTGCTGGGTAAATACCAAAACCTTAATATTGTTAAGGAAGGGATGGTTAAAATAATTGAGGGGGCGTATATCCATGCCCACGGTATTCCGGCCGGAGACCTGAAACATTATGCCATTACCTTAATGGAAAAAGGGGTTCCGGTGGTGGTAGTTCTCTCAGAAGATGTGGCCAAGGATGATGTAATTAATGCTGTTAACCAGGTTAAAGCCAGGGGAGCAACAGTGATTGGTATTTCTTCAAAGCCTCATGCCAGCTTTGACCATTATATTCCGGTGCCGGATACAGGGGAAACCTCTGCCATCATGAATATTATCCCCTTGCAGCTTCTGGCCTATTACATGGCTGTGGAGTTAGGCCATAATGTGGACAAACCCAGAAACATTGCCAAAAGCGTGACGGTAAAATAAATGGAAAACATCGGAAAAATATTTTCACTTCTGGGGGTGGTATTTTTAATTCTGGGGATTCTTTTTAATTTTATGCCTCGTCTTCCCAGGATTCCGGGAGATATTTATATTGACAGGCCGGGTATCAAGATCTATATTCCCTTTACTTCAGCCATTATTGCTTCAGTAATCCTGACCCTGATTCTAAACTTCTTTAGAAAATAGATTTGGAGCGGGAGACGGGATTTGAACCCGCGACATCCTCGTTGGCAACGAGGCACTCTACCACTGAGTTACTCCCGCGAGCGAAGTTTTCGTAAACTACTTCGGGTGCCGCAGCCCAGAATCGGACTGAGATAACCTGTTCTTCAGACAGGCGCCTTGACCACGTTGGCAACTGCGGCATAAAACAAGTCAAATTTTACCACATTATCTATGCCAAAAAAATCCGGCCGTTTTGCGACCGGATTTTAAAATAATTACCAGTTTGAAGGAAATTACTTTTTTCCTCCAAGCATCATGTAAGCCGACCAAACTCCAGCCAGACCTACTATTATGTAAACCACTTTGGTAAGCAGTGAACCTGCCCCTAAGATCATCTCTACAACATTCAAATTCAAGAGCCCTACTAATCCCCAATTGATTGCACCAATCACCACGATCCATCCTACTAAAGCTTTTGTATCCATGTGTTAATCACCCCCTTTTGAGAAAAACTCTACTACCATTGTTGGCATAAAATAAGAAAAGTGTCAATAAGGTATAATAAGCTGGTAGTCCTGATTGGGGGTGATTATTTTTGGATAAACCGATAGGTAAAGTTGTACATTTCTATGATAAGTTAGGAGTGGCTATTGTGGATCTGAAGTCCGGTGGAATAAAGGTGGGCCAGGAGGTAAAATTTAAAAGAGGCGACGGCGAGTTCGTTCAAAAGGTGGAAAGCCTGCAAGTGGAACACCAGAGTGTGGATGCTGTCAAAAAAGGAGATTCGTTTGGCTTAAAGGTCGATAAACCCACCAAACCGGGTACAGAAGTGTATCCTGTATAACAGGATATCTTGAAAATCTAAATATTTGATCATAAGATCGTGATGGATGATTCGTGACGCTAGACAGCGAAGCGTATAACGTAACTAATCCAAACTAAAATTGCCGGGTCGTCTAATGGTAGGACCTCTGTCTTTGGAACAGATGATTTCTAGGTTCGAATCCTAGCCCGGCAGCCCTTCGACTAAGTTCAATAAATTGACCTCGCTCAGGGCCATGGCCATCATAACTATAATATACTTAGATTATGATTAGGTCGAAGGCCCTGAGTGAACGAGTGGTGAGAGAAATCGAACCACGAAGTGAATCGAAGGGAAAATACGCAGTTTATATCCTTAGAACCTCTTCAAACACTCTTTACATTGGACAAACAAATAATCTAGAAAAAAGACTAATCGAGCATAAAAATAAAACCACTAAATCTGCAAAATATATCAAGTACTTTGAATCATTCAATCTTGTTTATTCTGAAGAGTACCCAACAAGGATTGAAGCTATGAGAAGAGAATTTCAGCTAAAGAAATGGACAAAAGCTAAAAAAGAAGCTTTGATAATTGGTAAATTGGATTTATTAAAAAAACTTTAACCTGTATGTAAATCAGTAAATTGCTTCATTTTTTACCTTCTAAAGCATTTTACTGATGAAATTAGAAAAACTTATACATTTTTTAATTTGTCACGGCGCCATGACAATTAAGGCTGGGATTTAGGGGTTAAGTAAGACTATGGATAAGTTAAGGATGGTGGCAAAGGTGACCCAGAGAAGATAAGGGATTAAAAGATATGAGGCAGTTTTAGAGATTTTATGGAATTTAATAATGGTAATTAAAATCAGGATCCAAAGGATCAGTATGTCTATTAGTCCCAGTATTGGAGAATGAAGCCCAAAAAACAGTACTGACCAGAAAAAATTAAATACCAGCTGGGCCAGGAAAAACTGAAGAGCTGTTTTGACTCCCCTTTTCTCTAGGCCTTTTATCCAGACAAGATAAGCTGCTACTCCCATTAAAAAATACAGGATGGTCCAGGCAGGCCCAAAGATCCAGTTAGGAGGGGAAAATGAAGGTTTCTGAAGAGTTTGATACCAGGTTGGAATGGCAGAAATAGTAAAAGGTGTAGCAGCTATCCCTACCAGTTCACAGCCAATTGTTGAAATCAAGAATTTTGAAAGTTTTTTCACTGCTACTTAGTATATTCATAAAATAACCATAACTTCAAGAAGAAGCGCAAAAATTGACAAAGCAGTAGCAAAAAGAAGATAGTAAGAAGGGAATTTAAAAAATACGACCGCTTATATCCTGCATAAAATACCCTGCATTAAGTTAGTGGTGTAACAGGACATACGCAGTGTTTTCAAAATTAGCTTCAGATTCTGGACAAGCCAGAATGACACTCAGGCACGAAGTGCGTAAGTCCTGGTGTAATTCATGATTATTGAGCCTTTCTTTGTATTTTGCTGTTAAGGTCTCAAGCTGCATATATTTGAAGCTGTAATCTAGCGGTTGGTAGGGATAAGTCCATTCATAGGTTCTGAATGTATTGAGCAGAGCCATTCGACTCAGTTCAATAACCGCAGCTTAACCCGAAGATATATCTCCAGGTTGGCTTCTGGTATACTGGCATAGCTGTATGAAGAAATTTTTTGTCCCGTTGGTATTGGTATTAGTTATCTTAATTCCATTCTTCGTGTTGACCCAACTGATTTTCAAAAACCTTGAGAAGAAAGTTGAAAAGAAAGCCCCGGTCAGCATCAAAGAAGGCACCAGGACAAAAGTCAAATACCCGGAAGATTTTACTATTGTTTTAGTTGGTGATTCCATGACCGAGCGGTTAGGTAACAGTGATGAACTAAGGGCAAATTTAAAAAAATATTATCCTGGGAAAACTTTTGAGGTATTAAACTATGGATTTGGCTCCACCAATATTTTATCAGTGGAAAAAAGGCTGACGGAAAAAACTTTTTACCACCGGGAATTTCGGCCAATCTTAGATATAGCTTTTGAAGTTTTAATCCTGGAATCTTTTGGGAACAATCCCCTGTCGCAGTTACCCCTGGAGCAGGGTTTAAAAAAACAAACTGAAACACTGGATCGGGTGGTGGGTTTAATCAAAAAAGAAAACCCCCGCTCAAAAATAGTTTTTTTAGCTACCATTGCCCCTAACAAATTTGTTTTTGGCAAAGGGGTCCTGGATTTATCGGATCAGGATAGAGCCCGCTGGGTCGGCGAGAGGATTTCTTATATTAAAAATCATATAGATTATGCCAAAAGTCACAATATCCCCCTGGTTAATGCTTATGAGGAGTCCCTGACTGAAGATGGTGACGGACAAGTGCTTTACCTTTCCAAAGACGACTTTATCCACCCTTCCCCAAACGGGATAATTTTTCTTTCGGAGCAAATAGCAGATTCCCTTTATGAGAATAAAATATTAGAAGAAGATCCTAAGTAATTTCTTCCCCAGGCGTCCCCTACTTAGCTTCTCTGAGTACCAGAAATCTCTTGTCAGGTGGGGCAAGGCAGACCCCATCAAATAGAACTTCTCTTAAGACCCTGCTTTCGGTGTAAGCATAAGCAGTCCATCTAAGACTATCTAATCTTCGTAATCCATCAGATAGTAAGCCTCTTACCCTGAATTGGTTTTCATCCAAAAAAGCTACTGCCTCCGTAAATGTCTGGGGAAATGGTATTGGTTGCAGGACTTCATGAATTCTTACATTTGCCCGATGTGGATAACTCATGACGCCTGCCAAGACCATTAATTTTACGACCCAATTCTCATACTTATTCCAGGAATCCTTAGTCCTAGGGGATAAGCTGACAGAAGAGAGGGCGGTCTTTATTTTTAAAGGGGGAACTAAAGAAGAAAGCGAAGGATCTATCTGTTGAAGATTATCCTTACAGTTGCCTACAATATACGAAATTTTCTGTAATAATTCATGAGAGGCATCACGCAGTTGGCCCGTATGACAATTATCATTGATGTAAATTACTTTTTCAACCACTGTATGATCGTTTTTAACTTATAGCCATTTATTAGTCAAGCCTCATTTATTAAAATATTCATATACTGCTTTTGAAATTTCAGCTATTTTCTCCTGGGCTCCGCCCGGGGAATTGCTTTCCGACATTACCACCAGTATATAATCCCCTCTTTCCGAAAAAACTATTCCGCCGTCATGTTTAAACCAGCCAATATCCCCTGTTTTGTTTGCCACCTTTATACCGGCGGGCAAATATTTTGGTAAGCCTTCATCCAGCTGCTGGTTTTTTAGTAGTTCAATCATCTCCAAGGTGTACTGCTCGCCGGCCAGTTCCCCTTTGTAGAGCTTTTCATAAAAAAGGCCGATATCAGAGGCCGTGGATTTAGGGGAGTCGCCGCCGGTTCCTACCGCAGACTCCCCAAACCCGTTTTTCTTTAAGAAAGCTGCCACCGAAGATAATTTTATCCTTTCAGTCAGCATTAAGGCAGCATAATTGTGGGAAATGGTGATCATCTGGTTTAAGGCGCTTTTTACTGTCAAAGAAATTTCTCCCTGCGTAAACTCTGCTGAATCTGAGGCAATGTTAAATTTTTTATTTAAGGAAGCTATGTCTCCGGTCAAAGTTTCATCACCCGATATTTTTCCTTCCTGGATCTGTCTATAGACTGTTGCCATCACCCAAAGTTTATACAGGCTGCCTGCTTCAAAACTCTGATGTTCATTGTAAGAGTAGGACTCCCCGGTTTTTAGATTTAAAATAACCACACTGTAAGTACCTTTAGTTTCCTTTAAGGAATTTTTAACAGTGTCTTTTAAGGAAAGATTTTTTGATTGCCCGGAAAAAATACCTTGTTTTACAGGATTTTTGCTATCGCTTCCGGAAAAAAAGTTAAAGGCCAAATAGGAAACAGCAGCTATTCCTAAAACTAGCAACACCAAGCGGGTAAACCTTCTTCTTTGTCTTCTCTGGAGCCTGGTTATCATTGACTGGTCTTTAATCTTTCCGTGACATCAATAAATTTATAATAGCTATCCTTATCCTCAAAAACATAATTTTTATCCGGCAGTAAGAGGTAGCTGGTATCAAAGTAAGCATTAAATACTATCCTAAAGGAATTTACAGGAGTGATAGACGGATATACCGGGTTATCCTTAAGGCCGGGTAGCAGGTAGGCATTAAGTATGGGGAATTTTTCTCTTAATGTGTCATCGCTTGCTTTCTTCCAGGCCAGGTCAAACGGAACAGGGTATTTCATAGGCATTGGGCCCTCATCAGCTTGGATAATAATAACGGGTTTTGACCTGGAATGGGCCAAAATTTTTTCAATGGCTGCCATAGTTTTTTGATTAGTGCACCGCAGCTGGTTTAGGTAATTCTCAATCCATCCTCTTTTGGCGACCACTTTTTCAGACAGGCCCTCGCAATACTCCCCTAAAACATAAGGGTCATGGGGTGCCAGGATATGGGCGAAAACAAATTTTGGCCCTGGTATTTCCGGAATTTGATTAAGCGCTTCAAACTCGTATAAAACCCTGCTCCGGTGGTCGTTATTTTTAGGGTTTTGTGAAACAGCGGTAGGGTCAGGGTAGATTTTTTTCAGTATCGGGGCAGCTAAGGTAGTCTGCAGAAAGCCGCTTAAAAATTCATCCTTAAACAGGTACCTGCCGCCGGTCATTACAAAATTGACTTCGGCGTTTTTATTTGACCGGGTCGGATCCCAGCCTGAGCCGACATGGATATAGGAATAGCCTTTTTTCTTTAAAAACTTGATAATTTTATTATTCGCTACCAGCGGCGTGACAAATGATTCATCCGAGGTGCCGCCGCCGTTGGTTTTCTCCGTCAGGTAGTTTAAGTATTCCATATTCAGCGTTGAGCCGAGTGAGAGAAAAGTTTTAGGATAATTTGAGGTAGAATCTGTTGCTATATAGAAACCACTGCGCGCTAGAAACTCATAAAAACTACTGTTATCAAATCCATACTGTTTCAGAGTTTTCTCACCGGCATACCGATCCAGGACAAAGTAATAGATATCAGGAGTCCGGCGCGCGGATTGTGAGGTCTCCGGATTATTGCCCGTACTACCCAGGCTTAAAAGTATCCGTCCTGACTTAACTTCAAAAGAGGCAATACTGATGATAGCCAGGCTCAAAAGGATCAGGGAAAAGAAGCTCAGAGCTTTATTTATTGTTTTTAATAGGTTTTTGTACCGGAGGAGGAAGTAGATAAGGATTATTAAAAACAGGAAAATACCGGCAATGATAACCTGGTCAGGGTGTTGGATTTCCTTAAAAAACTCCTTGATCCTGCTGTAAGAGAAGAAAATAAAAATGAAAGCTAAGCAAATCAAAGCTGATATGTTTTTTTCTTTGAGAATCAAAAGACTTAAGGAATAGATGATTCCGGTAAGAGTCAAAGACAGCAATAGAGGAAGGGCTAAGACATTCTCCCGAAAGAGGTTTTGGTTTTGGGCATATAAAAACAGGGCCGGATAGACGGCAAACAAAAAGGGGTGCAAATATATATATTTTTTCACCTATCTCTTCTCCATTAGGTAAATTATCCTTTGGCTCTGGCGCAGCGGTATGGCTTTTTTGATTTGGAAAAAATCCTTAAATGCTTTTTCAAACCCGTCTTTATTATAATCCGGAAAAATATCCTCCCTGTTTAACAGCAGCCTTTTCACCTGGGAATCTTCTTTGGGCACGAATTCTATTACCAAGTGGTTAGTGAGTTGAGAAAACAGTGAAGCGATGTTTTTCAAGGGAATATTTTTGGAAATTGCCAGATGGTGCAGCAGCGCTAAAGCTAAAATCAGATCAGCCGGTCCCCTGTTTAGAATCGACAGCCGCTCAGTATTTGCCCAGCCTATGGCAGGGGTCGGATTTGTAAGATCCAAAAACAAAGGCAGGATATTTTTCTCATTATTTTTAACTGTTTCCAGGTAATTTTTTTCCAGGGCGCCGTAATCTGCATCCAAAGCTATTACCAAGGCCCCGGTCTCTCCTGCCACCCTGCTAAAGTAGCCGGTATTTGCCCCCATATCCCAGACAGTTTTAGGCGCAGTCAGTTTGACAAATTTTCTGATAACCTCCGCTTTTTGCTTAAAGGTGGAGTCTGTATAATTGTGGCCGTTTTCTTTGTAATAGCCGGCCCACTGGGTGCCTTTGGGGTTCCAGGATAATCCCGCTACCCCGCTTTCCAGATTATCAATCAGTCCCAGAAAAGACCTTCTGGAAAAACTTTTTAACTCCTGCCCGGTTATTTTTCTTTCGGAGAATTTTTTTTGCCCGGTTGAGTGGGCATGGATGTGCAGCAATAACGAAAGTTTGAGCTTGGAACGGAACGGTAATAAACGGGAAGCCAAATCAACCGGAATGCCGTCAATAAATAAAGAGGTCAGCCGGCTTAGCCGGATATCCTTCATAGACATTAAAGCTAAAGGCCCTAGAAAATGCTCTACAAATTGCCTGTAAGCTATCCAGGGTTTTCCTTCTGCATATTTTTCAAAAGACAGCGTGTCAATGAGTATTGGTTTTCCCTTCAAAAATTGGATATTAAATGCGCTGGCATCTTTTAAGCTTAAACCATATTCCATAGCCAGTTTCTGAATAGTCAAAGTAAGAACTGCTGCATCTTTCAGCATACTGAAACACCACTCATATGGATAAGAGATAAAAGGGATTTTTTGAGGTTGGATAATTTTGTATGCCGGCGGGGAATTTTCCGGTGAACGTATTTCCCGGTGTTCTATCAGGTAACCCAGAGAAACAAGCTTGCCGTAGAGGCCGGATTTCATCAGCAGGTCATAATTTTGTTGGTAGCTTTTGTTAATTTGGCGGAAGATAGTCTCACCTTGGGTAAAAATATATCCGCTGGGGTCACGGAAAGATGAGTCAAGAGGCTTTGTCAAGATTCCTTTTTGTCCTTTCCGAATATTTTTAGAATTAAGTTTTTTAGTCTTCTCCCCCTGTTCCTAAAGAAAAAAAGAGAGGATAGCAGGCCGGCCGCTAAAATCTGCAGAAGATAGCTGCCAGTTCCGGGATCAAGATAAGCATGTGCCGGTTTGGGAAATAAAAGAATTAAAAATCCGAGGTAAACAGCTCGTTTCATGCATCCTAACTTATCATAGACTTCCCCCTTTTTCCAGTCCTTATTAATTTTAGCTAAAAAGCCTGAATTGTAAATGCTGTTTTCTGAATTATTACTATTACCCATACACCCACCCATACACCCTCCGGGTGTTTTAGGTTGACACCCTTTCTCTATTATGTTTAAGATATATTTATGGCCACACTTAGAAAGTTGGTGTTTCGAGAGGGCGAGATCTATCATATATTTAATAGAGGAATAGAAAGAAGGACTACATTTACGGAAAAAAGAGAATTTGAAAGGATGCAGAAGCTGGTCAAATTCTATAGGCACAAGGATATCCCGGTCAGGTTTTCCCAGGTTATCCAGCAACCTGAAGAGATCAGAGAGAAGTTACTGGCTGCTCTTTATAAGAGTGAAAGAGCGGTAGATATCCTAAGTTACTGCCTGATGCCCAACCATTTCCATTTTATGCTTAAACAAAACACAGATAAAGGGATCTCCTCTTTTATCTCCAATATTACAAACGCTTATACTAAATATTTTAATACCAAATATGAAAGAACAGGGCCCTTATTTGAGGGTGTTTTTAAGGCGGTTCATATTGAAAGTGATGAGCAGCTGGTTCATGTCTCCAGGTACATCCACCTAAACCCGGTGGCTTCCGGTGTGATACCGGATGATAAGCTGGAGAGTTATCAGTGGTCATCCTATCCGGAATATTTATCTTTATCCAACCTGGAAATATCGCAGACAGATTTAATTTTGAGCATGTTCAAAACAATAAAAGCCTATCAGGAATTTGTTAATAATCAAATAGACTATGGGAAACAGTTGGAAGCTATCAAGCATCTAACTTTTGAATGATATTTTAATGAATGAAAGAACAGGTGTAAAGCTATACCACCCTCCGGGTGTAAACCTAAATTAAGACTTCACGGGATAAGAATTCTACTATAGTTCCGGCTCGACCTTGGTGGCCGTAACTACCAAATCCGGTAAGGTATCAAAACCCCTGATGAGACTGTAATTTTCTAAAAATTGCTGTTCTTTGTCAGAGCCGATATACAAAACCGAACCCGGCAGATTCTTAATAAACTCTGCTACCCGGGTATTAGGGAGTGAGCCGATATAAACATTATCATACTTAAAGAATTTAAACTCCCCTAATGTGGCAGGATGTTGGTTTTGCCTGATGACCAGGATCGGGTCCAATTTTGCATAAGCCGGATATGCAAACTCCATATTATCTATGTCATTGGATAAGATTATGTAATCAAATTTTTGCTGGTTTTTTAAAGCTAAAGTTACTGCCTCTTTTGCCGGATAAGACCAAAAGCGGGCATTTTTTTGGGGGGCCACAAAGTAAAACCTGTCCACAAGATAAACAAACTGGATTAAAAATAAAGTAGCCAGTAATGCAATGATTACCGGGGAGAACTTGTTTTTAATACTTAATAATCTAGAGAGGCCGATGCCTGTTAAGATCAAAAGCGGAGGCAGAAGCAGTGAGCTTCTTAAAGCGTGCGGCCCGCCCACCAGGCCGGTAGCACTGGGGGCAATAAGAATCCATCCGAAAAGATATGCCAACAATTTTTTATCTGATTTATATAGGTAAACCAACCCGATGATTAAAAAGAGGATATCTACCCAGAAAAATCCTCCCATCTCAGCCGGGTTGTGTCTGACCTGGCCGTCTCCATGCAAAAACAGAAAGTCCGGCAGGAAATTTTGAATGTAATTTAGAGCCACAATACCAGCCAGTTCCAGATGAGGGGTATGGAGAGGGTTTGAAATAGCCGGGGGCAGACTGTCAAGCGATCTTTCATTCCTTATTTTTTGGGAAATGGCAGTGCGGATATCCTGGTTCTGGAAGATATTAATAATACCGAACCTGTCCTCGCTCCCCCGGCTGACTGTTGAGTAAACGCTTAAAAGCGTAGAAACCAGTATAAAAATTATAGAGACAAAAAGGACAGGTTTTTTCAGGTAATTCATAACCTTAAAACGTGTTCCCACATCGGATGTGGGAAGATAAAAAAATAACAATAAGGCAGTCAGTAACGGGATTGTCAGCCGGTATGTTGAATATGTTTGGGAAGCCAGTCCAAAAGACAGACCGAACAGGATAAACCAAAAATTGTTTTTGAAACCCCGGGAAAAGGAATATACTCCCAGTAAGGTTAAAAATAAAGCAAAATGACTTTCAAATGGCCCCCTGCTTAAACTAAGCTCCCAGGGGTTTATGGCAGCTACTCCAGCTATGGCCAGGCCAGCCTTTTCGGAAAGCAGCTTCTTGCCCAGTAGGTAAAGCAGAATGACTATGCCTATGCCGGATAACACTGAAACCATTCGGGATGCCAGGGCATTGGGGCCAAATATGGCCACGAAAGGGGCGCTGGCATAGATATAACCCCCTGGCCTGCCTCCACCCAGCGAAAAAACCAGAGGCAGGAAATTTCCTTTTTGGTCATGGCCGGTTTTTAGGATTGAATATGCATCATAAACTCCGGTTAAGCTGTCTCCGTACATGGCCCGGGGATTTTTGTCAATCTGATAAAAGCGAAGAAAAGCGGAAATTAAAATAATTAAGCCTAGGATTAATGTAGTCTTTCTCACGGAAATAATATACTACGGATAGTATAAATTAGCTATTCCTATTTGAGATATTTATCAAAAAATTCCACTGAGCGGTTTAAGGCTAAAGATAAATTTCCGGACAGGTTATGGTCATCACCTTCGTAAGTAAAAAACTCCACACTTTGCCCTGCAGCTTTCACAGCCTCATTTAACCTTTCACTAAAAAGTAATGGCACCTCCTGATCCGAAGTCCCGTGGTGAAGTTGTAAGGGTCCGGAAATATCTTTAACAAAAGCAATCGGTGAAATTGACTGCCAAAATTGCGGATTTTTGTCAGGGTCTCCGTACGTATCAATTAGCGCCTGCCTGCCAGGCCTTCTGAAAGCCCGTTCGCTTTCGGATAGCATAAATGGTCTGGCTCTTCTCCAGTTTTTTATCATATCCTCGTATGATGCTACCACCCCGGCCCAAATCACCCCGGCTTTAATATCCTTGGTCACTACCATCGAACGCAAAGTGATACTTCCTCCCATTGAGTGTCCCCACATGCCGATCTTGTCCGGATTTACACTGGGGTATTTTTTGACAGAGGCAACTGCATTTAGTACATCTGTGGTGTAAGCAGTTGAATAATATGCCCCTTCGGGATTGCCTTCCGAATCCCCATGCCCACGGTAGTCCGGCTTAAAAACAATATAACCGTTTCGGGAAAAAGCATCGGTGTACGCATTGTACCGCCCTGTTGTTGAATACTGCGCCGGGGGGATATAACCATGGTTAAATATAATCACCGGCCACCCGCCACTCGGCAGGTCCTCCTGGGGTACAGTCAAAAGCGCATAAACTTTTAAACCCTCGGATCTATACGATGCAAGGTATTGTTTGTAGTTACTCCCGAATCCAAGCTCCTTTTCAATAGTGATTTCACTGCCCGGATATTCCTTTTTCCTCATCTCAGCAATTTGCAGGGGATGAGTTTCCGTTTGCTGTGGCGATTTATCAACATTCCCAGGGTTTGCCAGAGAGGGGCTATTACCAGAAGTTCTGACAAACACTATCCCCAAAACCACTAAAGCTAAAAATATCACTGAACCAATGATTAGCTTTTTGCTGAAAGTCATATTTTTTGAGGATCGATTCTGATGATTTTATCGTCTCCCGCCTGAACCGCTCCCCTGCCGTCACGGTTGCTGGTGGTAATATAGAGGAAATTATCCGGGCCCAAAACTACGTCACGAATTCTTCCAAACTGTCCTTTAAATTGTTCTTTCAGAGTTCCCGTGGAGATGTCATATTGAAAAAGTACCTCACCCCTTAAGGCCCCAAAATAGATTTTTCCATTCAAAAACGCTGCCCCTGCCGGAGCCCAGGTACCGGAGCCGGAATTTATCACCGGAGTTTCTAAACCATCTCTTTTTTCATCTCCCTGAATAGTTGGCCAGCCATAATTTTTTCCTATCTCAATTGCATTAAGTTCATCTTTAGTCGACGGCCCATGCTCAGTGGCCCAAAGTCTGCCAGAACTATCCCAAGCCAAACCCTGAGGGTTTCTATGCCCGTATGAGTAAACCTCCACCTTCCCTTCATGCGTGACCCTTAAAATTTTCCCTGCCAAAGAATTTTTATCCTGAGCCTGGGAAGGGTTCCCTGCATCTCCGGTAGTAATATACAACAGTCTGTCCGGCCCGAATTTTATTCTGCCTCCGTTATGGTTTGAAGCACCGGGAATGTTGTTGACAATAATCTGCTCCCGAACCAACTGATCGTTTTCCATTTTATACCTCGCCACTCTGTTTAAACTGTTATCTCCGCTGCCGGAAAATGTATAGTAAAGGTAGATAAATCTATTTTTCTCAAAATCCGGATGAACAGCTATTCCCAAAAGCCCACCCTCACCGATGTGTTTTACAGAGGTAATGGTTGCAATTAGTGTAATGTTTCCATTTTGGTCAACCATTCGGACCCTGCCCGGTCTTTCAGTCACCAGCATCCTGTCGTCCGGCAGGAAAGCCAAAGCCCAGGGAATTTCCAGATTTTCCGCTACTACGGAAAAGCGGGCAGAATTGTTTTCTTTGGGGCACTGTGCAAATTTACAATCAGGGGGAACTCTTCCGACATATGATCCATCCGGGCAAAGCTCGACATCCTGTGTGCAAACCGTCCCGTTTTCAGAGGGATTTTGAGGATTAAACCTGCCGGAAAGGGTAAGCGCTGCCCCGATTAAAACAATAATTCCTAGGATAACACCGGCTAACTTTAGAGACATAGGTGCTAATTATACCCCTTTTTACAGTACTGATTTGACGGTTTCGACTAAAGTTGGGTTATTGAAATACAAGAGTAGTTGAGTAGTCCAATTTGAGTCTGTAATTTTAACATCCGGATCCACTCCCCTGCCTTCAATGGGTAAGTTATCATCCCGCAAAGTTATGGAATGGACCAAAAATATGGAATATTTTTCCTTCTTACTGATTTGGGTTACAAGGGGAAAAACCCGTTCCACTGTCCCCCAGCCTTTAGTGGGAACACCCACAACTACACCTACATGGTATTTTTTTAAGGCAGCCGCCATCATCTCGGCAGAGGATTGGGAATTCTGGTCTACCAATACCACCACTTGTTTATATTTGGTCAGGCTGGGTAGCTTGTCAGTGGCTGTTTTAAACGGTAGGTATTCCCCCTTGTGGTAGAAATCAAAGGCATATTGACCCTTACCTAAGAAAAAACCCAAAAAGTATGCTGTGGCATCTATGGCGCCGCCGATATTACCCCTCAGGTCAAAAATTAAAGCATTTAAACCCGGATTATCCTTGTAGGACTCGAAGGCCTTTTGGAATTCATCTAAAGAGGTGGGAGAGAATTTCTTAAACTGGACATACAAAATCCCGGGTGCTATAACTTTGTTAAAAAGGGTAGGCTCAACCTGGTTTGTATCATATCTCTCCTTGGTATCCTTTTGGGTTAGCGTATCTTTTGCATAAGTGATCGTTTTAAGTTTTTCTTTTGCCTCAGGTGATTTATCTAAGGACAGTTCCGCCGCTTTCTTTTGATAAGCTTCGGCAACAGCAGCGCCGGAGGCTCCTTTGGCAAGTCCCAGATCCTTGTATAAATCCTTCTCCGGATTAATGTTCGAAACGGTATTTTTAAGCTGCTCTTCTTGTTTTTGGGTATATAACCCGGATCTTCCGGCAGGAGCCAAAGAGCTTATAACAGAACCGGCAACAGTGATAATGAATCTATTTTTTTGCTCCTCGTTCATGCCTGCTGTTATTTTATCCACAGCTGCCAGGAATTTATCCTTATTTTCAAATTTTGCCACAGCAACATTGCCTCCATTTTTATCCATGGATATTTTAAAAAGGTCCAGCAGCTCGCCGTCCGAGATATTGTTCCAATAATTCTCCTTAATTTTGTCATAGATTTCCGAGACAAAAACTTTGGGGGTATCTTTTTCAGTTTGTTGTATAGCGGAATTTCTAGTGGAATATTCCCGGCCAAGACCTAAACCGATGGCAAAAACTATTACCAGGACGAGTAACTTACCTGATAATTTTTGGGTTACGATTTTGGACATGTTGTGTTGTAGCTTAAATTGTACTAATGTATTTTAATTAAATATGGATATTTTATCAATCCTAATAATAGTTTCAGGCTTAATCCTTTTTGAAACAGTCTCTTCTATTGATAATGCGGTTATTAATGCCGAAGTCCTTTCGACCATGTCCCGGCGGGCCAGAAGGTGGTTTTTGCTCTGGGGACTGTTGATTGCGGTTTTCCTGCTTCGGGGAGCGCTACCTTGGGCCATAGTTTGGGGGGTTAATCCAGGCTTAGGGCCGATTGGTTCTTTTACAGCCGCCTTAAGTTCTGATCCGGCTGTGGCAGAGGCGATTGAAAGCTCCAAGCATATCCTGCTGTCCGGAGGAGGCATTTTTTTAGTCTTTTTATTTTTCCACTGGCTGTTTTTGGAACCGAAAAATTTTGGCCTGCGGGGTGAGCGTTTTTTCCAGCGGCAGGGTGTCTGGTTTTATGCGGTGATTTCCATAATTTTGGCAGTCATTGTTTGGCTGGCGATACAAAAAGACCCGTTGATGGCTTTTGGAGCAGTGGTTGGTTCAACTGCCTTTTTTATCACCCACGGGTTTAAGGAAAATGCCAGGCAGGCTGAGGAACAGATGCTTCACAAAGGGGGTTCCAGCCTATCTGACATGAGCAAGATTTTGTACCTGGAAGTAATCGATGCCACCTTTTCCGTAGACGGGGTGGTGGGGGCTTTTGCTTTTACCCTGTCTGTGCCCTTAATTTTGTTGGGGAACGGTATAGGCGCGTTGGTTGTTAGGCAGTTAACTGTTTCAAGTATAGATAGGATCAAGCGTTATATCTTTCTTAAAAACGGCGCCATGTATTCCATCTTTTTCCTGGGGGCCATTATGCTTTTGGATAGCTTTGGCTGGGAGGTTCCCTTCTGGGTTTCCCCGGTAGTAACGTCCATAGTGGTAGGTTATTTCTTCCTAAAATCCAGGAAAGCTCTAGTTTGAGAAGTACGGTGTCAACCTAACCCACCCCTGGTGTGGGATACCCACACACCGTAGGGAATATCACCAGAAGTAATTATTCCTGACTTCAATTCCGAACAGGGCATTTCCAAGCGGGCTTTGGGGGAAAAGTAGCAACCCGGCCCTGGCAAATTTTTGGGCTGCTTCCGGATAGCCCACCTGGGCTAGAAACAATGATAACCTGAGATATTGTAGGTAAAAGTCAAGGTTATAATCAGCCGGATTCAACTTGGCCAGGTTAATAGGCTCCCGGGCCTCGTCCTGCAGGGCTAGCTCACTTTTTATAAGCACTATTATAAAGTGATCCAGGTACACTGTTTTCCACTGAGGGTTTTTAACTATTGAGGCCAAAAATGCCTGTCCCCAGGGGGTCTGGTCGGTTATCGAAAAAATAATGGTTTTAAATCCGAATTTTTGGTCAAGTTCGGCAAATTTCTGCGGCTCATATTGGGCAGGGATATAAATTTGCTGAAAAAATTCCTTAGGGTACTCCCCTGGCCTGCCGTCCACAAAGATCCGGTATTTTGGCCCGCCTTGCGGCGAGGCAGGCCACCCCCGGTAGGTAATGTAACTGCCGATGTCAAAATTATTAAAAATCGGCTGGGGCAAATTATTTCTTAAAACAAAATCCAGGGCGCCTTTACCATTTTCTTCAAATTGAAGCAGCGGCCTGGTCGCGCTGCCGGTATATTTATAATAATCCCCGTTTAGGTAAAAAAAGCTTTCCAAAAGCAGCAGCGGTACTGTCACCCAAATCAGCATTTTAGGCAGGCCGGCGGAACGGAAAGTTCCAAAATTTTCCAGCACCGGCGGAAGTGAGATTAAAGCCAAATAAGGAAAGCTCCTGACATTCATTAAAGCCAACGCCATGCCTAGACCGGCCAGACCCAGATTCTTTATTGTTAATCCTTTCTTGAATAGGGCTACAAAAACTGAAAGTAAAATAATGGCTATGGCAATCTTGACAAACAAAAAATTAGGGTCCCGGAAGTTAATGCTTTCCAAAAGAAACATGGTCTGGTTTTCCACAATGGTATAGCCGTAGTTTTGATTAAAAGTCAGGGGGTTTAGGAAGCCTTTGAGGCCGCTGGGATTGATTAAACTGGCTGTAACCGATAATAAGAAAATTATCCCCAGCATTTTCAGCTTTACACCCTTGGGGTGTAATCGTGAGTATTGGTACCCCAGGTGGATCAGATAAATAGCCTGTAGAAACAAGCCTAACATAAAATAGATATGGCTATTGACCCAGACGAGTTGGATAACCGGCAAAAAAAAGATTAGCTTGCTTTTTGCCTGATCAAATTTACTTAAAATATAAACAGTCAGCCCGGTAAAGAGAAAACTTAGGACTTCCGGTCTAAGGTCCGGCCGCTCCCTTAAGGTATGCAGAAAAAGAAAACCCACAGGTAAAAGCAAATATTGGTTTTTGGGTATAGTTTTTAAAACCAGCCAGACAGCCAGTAAAATAATGGCTACTTTTAAAAAAAGTAGTGCCGGTAGGCCAATTGTCTGCCGGCCCAGATAAACTAGAACTTCAAATAACCAGTGGCTGTTAATAAATGGGTAATCCGGATAGGTATAGGAGAAAAGGTTAGTCAGGGGAATATTTTTAGTTTGGAGGATAATTTCCCCCAGTTTAAGATGCCTGCCTAGGTCCTGGTTAAATGAATCATCAGTCCGGAAAAGGAAAGAAAAAACAAAAAATAAAAGGAGTATTTTTACCCACATTTTATGATTTTACCATAGGTTAATTTACCCTGAGCGAGCGAAGCGAGTCGAATGGGTGCGCGATAGTATGCGCGATTATTGCGTGATTTTGTGGTATAATTTAGATTATGTTGGAACCCCGATATAACATTACATCTACCATTCTTTCCCGGATTGCTGAGATTGCCGAGATAAAAGCCGCGGTTGAAAGATCACGCGTTTTGCCTTTGAACGAAGCGCAGCTTCGACGCCAGGCCATTCTCCGGATGGCCCACACCTCTACTTCTATTGAAGGGAATAAATTAGCCGAATTTGAGGTAGGGAAGGTCTTAGAGGGAAAAGCTGTCAGGGCTACCCAAAAGGATATTCTGGAGGTGGAAAATTATTATAAAGCCCTGAAGCTGATTGGCAGCATGGCAAAGACAAAAGGTGATATAACGTTGATTGAGATTCTAAAATTACATAAAGCTGTTATTGACGGGTTGATAGAACAAGAGAAGGTGGGTCGGTTTAGGCCTGCCGATGTTTATGTCCTGGATGATTTAGGAGATGGTCGGGAAATGTTAAGGTTTAAAGCCCCGCCTGCTTCTGAAATTAAAAAAATGGCGGAGGATTTAATAGCCTGGCTTAAAGCTTCAAAAAAAATCAATGTCCACCCTATTATCAGGGCCGGGATCCTGCACCTGCAGTTTGTCACCATCCACCCTTTTACAGACGGCAACGGCCGGGTGGCCAGACTGCTGACCCAGTTTCAGCTTTACCGTGACGGTTGGGATTTTCGGAAAATTCTGGTGCTGGAGAACTATTACAATCAGGATAGAATGTCTTATTACAATGCGGAAAACAGGGCCCAGGGAAAAACTTACCAGGAAGATATGGATTTTACCAGCTGGTTGGAATATTTCACCACAGGGTTTTTGGTGGAAGCCAGAAAGGTGCTGGAGCAGATCCAATCAATAGGATTTGGCAAAGTCAGCAGGAAAAGCGAGCAGATCTTTTTGGACCGGGATGAAATCCAAATTATGGATTTTTTAACCACGACCGGCAGGATTACCTCAGATGATGTGGCAGATATCTTAAAGGTAGCCAAAAGGACTGCCCAGTTAAAGCTAAAGAATTTATCGGATAAGGGACTGCTTAAATTAAAAGGCAAAGGCCCCAGTTCGTATTACTCCCTTGCGCGATAAGAACCCTCGCTTCGCTCGGAACCTTGCCTTTTGCTTTGCAAAAGGTAGCTTGCGCGATTTATTGCGTAATTCTTGCGCGATTATTTTGGGGTATTTGCTATTTTGTAATTGATATGGGATAATTTAGGGGTGAGTAGAGTGTATTTAGCGAATTTATCGTAATTCACCTCCACAGAAATCTTAAAAGAAGGAGGTGAATTTTTTTGAATAACAGAAAATTGTTCGTAGGTTCTTTACCTTGGGCTATTGATGATGCCGGACTTGCTCAGCTTTTTGCTCAAGCAGGTACTGTTGTCAGCGCACAAGTGGTTAAAGATCGAGAAACAGGAAGATCCAGAGGTTTTGGTTTTGTTGAGATGTCTTCTGATGAAGAAGCTCAAAATGCAGTCAAAAACTTAAATGGAACAGATGTTGAAGGTCGAAAGATCGTTGTCAACATTGCTCGTCCTCGAGAAGACCGCTAAGAAAAAATTTTTCCGTATATTAAATTACTTTCTTACTTTGTAACGTAAGTAAATTTCGGAACTGAGCTTTTTTATTGATAGAAGGCTTAGGTTTTTAGTGGCATTTTTGGGGAATAAATAGCCTTCAACCAGGGTTAATGTTATTCCCCTAGTGCTGCCAAATATTTTTGGGGCAATTGTTAAAAATATTTCATCAATGAGGTTTTCTTTTAAGAAGGAGCCCAGTAGTGTTGGTCCCCCTTCTACTAAAATATGTTTGTACTTTTTTTCCTGGAGAAGTTTGACCAATTCTTGCAGATTCCCACCTGGGAGGTGGATTAGCTTGGCACCTAGGGACTTTTCTAATGTTTCAGGCTTGCCGGATAAGATAAAGTATGGCAGGATGGGATCCTTTCCTAGCTTCTGCCGCATCTTTTTAAAAGAATTTTTATTTAAGCTATTTAGGGTAATTTCACCAAATTCCTTAGCTAAATTTTTACCATGGATAAGGCAATCGGCGTATGCCCGTAGCTCCAGCATGACCTTGTAATCGGTCTTGCTCCCTATTGGCCAGTAATCCATAGTGTTTTCTAAAACTTGAACCTTACCGTCAACAGTGGAAACAAAATTAGTGTAAAAAAAGGGCCTGTCTGTTCGTTTTGGGAATTTAAGATTTGGATAAAGCATCAAGAAGAAATGAAATCCAGCTTCGGCAGGATCTTTTTAGAAGTCAGTAAGTCAAGAGTATGCTTGAGTACAATGTAAGATGCGGCTATGCCTGTTGCGAATAGTAGTCTTTCGGCTATCACTGTCGGGATAAGTCCAGTCCAGATTGCTGCAGGCAGATTAAATGCCCAAATCCAGGCTGCTCCGCCAACAGCATGGGCCGTAAAAGTTGCCCCTAACCCCCTTATAAAAAGGTTATCCTTTTTAAGATATGCGAATACCGGAATAGTCCAAAACATTAGTGCATAATAGAAAACCTGCCTGCCGATCGGGTGAGCTATAAATGCCAGGATACAGAGAATGGGAACTGCCAGTATCCACCTGCCCTGAAATGTTTTTTTGGAAGCCAGAGCAAAATACAACACTGCAAACAGGGTTGGGAATAACCTGATTATAGAGCCGGTGGTAAGCGGCGCATTTTTGATCCATAAATTAATCAGTTCTACTCCCAACACCGAAGCTATTCCGAAGACTGGCCCCAAGAAAGCTCCTGCAATGGGGCCAAAGAAATCAAACAGGGTAAAAGATACATTTGAACCGGCTATTTTATTAAAAGGGATCTGAAGGCTTAAAAAACCGATTATAGAGAAAAGTGCTAAAAAGAATATTTTTTTCTTTGTGTTTGACATGAGATTGTCAGAATAATCCACCTTATTTAAAATGTCAATGGTTCGATTTGACTCACCATTGATACTGAGGGTACTCGAAGTATCAATACTTTTTTGATACAATAGCTTGGATGCTGGTGTGGTGGAATGGCATACACGCTCGCCTTAAGAGCGAGTGCCCAAAAGGCATAAGGGTTCGACTCCCTTCACCAGCACTTTACGGGGACTAGTTCATCGGTAGAACGCTCGCTTTGGGAGCGAGAAGCACAGGGTTCAATTCCCTGGTCCCCGACATAAAGTCTTGATTACACCCCTGGGGTGTAATCGGAGGTTATCGCTCCTGTTCGACATTATTTTTCTCCTGAATCTGATCCTGAACGGTCCTCTTCCTCAACTTTATCCTCTTCATCTTGCCTCTGCTCATCCCGCCCGGATCTGCTGATTTCTATTGCCTCATTAATTTCTTCTTCCTGGGGTCCTTTTTTAACACTTTCAAACTCTTTTTCCTGGTCTTCTAACGTCTTCTCGATTTTCTGGATGTTTTTACCCGAGCGGCTTGCTTCAGCAACCGCTGTTTTATATTCCCCAACTGCTTTTTGGATCCTTTTTGAATTTCTCCCTTTCCTACTAAGCTCCACAATATCATTGGCTCGGCCCTCCACCTTGATTAGTTTATTACCTGAAACTGTTGATGCAACCTCCTCCGAAATCCTTTTGACCGGGTAAAGCACCTCTCCTGGCAGCGAGTTTTGTGAAGCCCGGACCACCCCGCCCAACACTCCTGCCAGAATAAACACCATTAAAGTAGCCGTGGCAAAAGGCCGGAGGTAAAAAAGGCTCCGCTTTGCCCCAATTAGCTCCAGCTGCCTCTTTTTATCCTGCAGATCCTGCCATCCGTGTTCTAAAAAGTGTCCTGACGGCTCAGTAGCCTGATAAATCCTTTTAAAATCTTTTAATTTTTTTTCAATATCCATATTTATCCTTTACCCTTTCTTTAAGCTTTTGCAAAATCCGGTGTAGCCTGACCCTGATTGCACCTTCCTTCTTGTGTAAAATATGAGCAATTTCACCAAAGTGAAGTTCTTCAAAATAACGAAAAATTACCAATTGTTTTTCTTCCCCGTCCAGTCCGGCAAGCAAAGTTTGGACCATTTTTACATTTTCCTCCCTAATCAAGTTATCTTCAAAGTTAGTAGTATAGGCAGGCTCGGCTATGTTTTCCAAAGAGACCTCCTTTCTGCGCCTTTTGTAATCAATAACCAGATTCCTGGCAATTGAATAAAGATATGCTTGCAGTGTCCCCTTCTGGGATGAAAATTTAGGTAAGGCCACCCAGGCTTTGAGAAAAGTAAGCTGGGTAAGGTCCTCTCCCAGATCCCTATCATAAGTAAGGTAATAAATATAACGGAAAATCCGTTTCCGAAACTGTTCATAAAGCTTTCCAAAGGCATCTTTATCCCCTCCTTTTGCTTTTTTTATTACTTGTTCTAAGTCGTCGGACACACCACATATTATAACTCTTTATAACTCTTCCATATATGATACGTCCTAAATAAGAATTTGTAACAACTTCCCCCTTTTTCCGTTGTATATTTTGTACTGGAGTTATAGAAGGAGGTGAGAAGAAATGAACAAAGTATTTACAGTTTTGGTAGCGGTTCTATTAGTCTTGACCACTTCTGCTGGAATCGCCCTGGCTAAGGGGGGAAGCAGTGGGTCAGGCGGAGACGGGGACGACCGGGTCAGAGTGGAGGTAAGGACCGGTGATGACGAACCCGGCGAAAACCGCGTCAGGGTAGAATTAAGAGGCGAGGGAGTAACCATAGAGGATGCCATGAACTTGGTTAACTCCTTAAGTTTACCTGAGGATGTCAGCAGGTTCCGCATTGAGTCGCGGGATGGAGAGCGCGTCCGGATTGAAGTCAGGGCTGGCGAGGAAGAAGAACTTCTTCCCAACTTTGAAATCGAAGGCAACACCTTTGAAATCACCGGGACAGTTTCCACCTTTACCGGCGGGAGCGTAACTATTGGCGGTCAAACTATCACCATTAATCCTGACCTGGTAGCCAATTTTGAGCAGGAAGGGACTATTGAGGTGGGAGAGATGATTAAGGTTGAGGGGATCGTCGCTGATGACGGAGCCCTGCTAGCTCGGGAGATAAAAGCAGACGGGCTTGAAGTAGAAGATGAAGGTGAGGTAAGCGTGTCAGGGGCTTCCCTGAGCGGCTTGCTTGATCAAATCATAACCTTCTTCCAGAGTCTGATTTAGGAAATTAGACGGAAAAGGTTAAAGTACAGCCAGGTTAGAAGCCTGGTTGTACTTTTTGGGGGATGCATATACAATAACAATATGAGAACAATTGCCACAGTAGCTGCTCCAATACTTATTTTCTTCTTTTTATTGTTTGCTTACACAAAAATAGCAGGGCCGATACCTTTTTCTGTAACTAGTGTTACCACTACCAAAACCGATACTTTTAATGTAACCGGTGAAGGGTTTGTGGCTGCAAAACCGGATATAGCTACTTTGAATGTTGGCATCCAAGCCCAGGGATCTACAGTTAAGGCTGCCCAGGATCAAATTAATGCTGCCATAAATAAGGTGGCAGAAGCCATTAAAAAGCTTGGTGTAGAGCAAAAGGATATCCAGACACAAAATTACCAAATCAATCCCAATTATGATTTTCAGGGGCCGACACAGCGGATTACCGGTTACTCTGCTTCTACTAACCTCTCAATCAAAGTCCGCAAAATTGACCTGGTAAACCAGGTTATTGATGAGGCTACTGCCAATGGGGCTAATCTGGTTGGCAGTATCAGTTTTGATGTAGATGATAAGGCTAAAGTTGAAAATGAAGCCAGGCAAAAGGCCGTAGAGACAGCCAAAAAAAAGGCTGAAAATGCTGCTAAAATTGCCGGGTTTAGACTGGGTAGGTTGGTAAACTATTCGGAAAACTTTGGCGGCGGGCCAGAGCCTATACTGCTTCGGGCCATGGCTGCCCCCGGAGGTGGTGAAAAGCCGGATACTTCAATAGAGCCCGGCTCCTCAGAGATCAAAGTTGTAGTAACCCTCAGTTACGAAATCCTCTGATATTCTGATATAATCCCATTATCTAGCGGGATTAGTTCAGTGGTAGAACGTCTGCTTTCCAAGCAGGATGTCAGGGGTTCGAGTCCCCTATCCCGCTCACAGCTTTGTAGTATGTAAAGTAATATCACCGGGTCAGCTCCTAAAGCTGTTCCAGGTCTTGATCTATTGAAGTAAAATCACTGTCTGAATCTGATACTTCTAAGGCATTTAGGTCTCTTTCCAGAGCATCAACTGTATCAGGCGGCTCCGGGCTAACCTGGACTACCGGCTGTTCAGTTTTTGACGTATTTATAGCTGCCTGGCGACTGCTTAGGAGAAAATATATAACCCCGACAATGACAATTATTCCCACCAACCCTACTACCAGCCACACAACCATATTGTTGGATTCTTCCGGTACGATAGGTGTTGGTATTGATGGCTCTGGGGGCGTATTTGCTGTAGGAGTCTGTGGCGCCGGGTTACTGTTGTCCACTTTCGGTTCCCTCCTTCCCTATTCCAGGAATCTCAACTTTACCTGATTTGGCAACCCTTATTGCATTTGCCACTGCCTGCTTTGCATCTATAACAGCTTTCCTGACGGTCCGAAGGTCTGTGTGCATCTTATCCCTTTGCAGCTTGGCATCCAGCCTGACCCTGCTCTCCGAGCTGACTGAGATGGTGTAATCCTTTAAGGCTTGGGCGGAGACGGCAGCAGAAGCTGTAGCAATGGTGGCCCTGGCAGAAGCTATTGCCTCCTCTGCTTTAGCCGGGTCTTTTATATCCGGCTTATTTTGGTTTACCCTGGCTTCCAGCTTATTTAGAATCTCAGACATTTTATCCAGGTGTTTTTGCATCTTAGTTGTCTGGCTTTGGTTGATATTGTTTAGATTGGTATTGACCCTTTCCGTTATTTGGGCTTTTTTCTGATCCTTGAAAGCCTGCAGCCTGGTCTTTAAGGCGGCTGCCCGAGAGGCTATTTTGTCCCTGGCTGCTGCTACTTTAGCTTCCACGTCTTCCCGGCGGGTCTCTATTTTTTGTGTGGCTTCTTTTTTAAGGACAGGCCTGACTGCCGGTCCCGATTTAATCGGGGCTGAGGCAGTTGAATCCAGGGCGATGGCCGGGGAAATACCGGTAGCCAGGATTGATAAACCAACTAAAACTGCGGAGGCTTTTCTAACAAGAGACTGGGACATTATTTTCTACTTTATCAAAGGTAGCTTATTATGTCAACCCCGATTTAATCGGGGTCAAGCGGAGGTTGCCATGAACTGATATACTTAGGCCTTATGTTAAGTGACCTTAAAATAGCCCAGGCAAGTAAGCTCAAACCAATTACCGCCGTAGCCGCCGAAGCGGGATTACTGGATGAGGAAATAGAAGTTTACGGCAAATACAAAGCAAAAGTTTCCCTGGATGTTTTAAAAAGGTTAAAAGGGAGGCCAAACGGCAAATATATTGATGTGACGGCCATCACCCCCACCCCGCTGGGAGAAGGCAAGACCACTACCACAGTTGGCTTAGGCCAGGCTTTGAAAAAAATCGGCAAAAGAGCCATTATTTGTATCCGCCAGCCGTCTTTAGGCCCGGTCTTTGGCATCAAAGGCGGAGCTGCCGGAGGCGGTTATTCCCAGATCGTCCCCATGGAGGACTTTAACCTGCACCTAACAGGCGATATCCATGCCATAGGGCTGGCCCACAATCTTTTGGCCGCCTTTATTGACAACCATATCTTTCACGGCAACAAGCTAAATATTGACCCGCAGGCGGTTAGCTTCCGCAGGGTGGTAGATGTGTCTGACAGGGCCCTTCGTCACATCATCATCGGTTTAAACAAAGAGGGCATGCTTCGGGAAACCGGATATGACATTACTGTGGCATCGGAGGTAATGGCTATCCTGGCTTTAACTTCCGGGTTAAAAGACCTGCGAGAGCGCCTGGGGAAGATGGTAGTGGCTACCACTAGGGACGGGCAGCCGGTGACAGCGGAAGATTTAAAAGTGGCAGGTGCAATGACTGTACTATTAAAAGATGCCATTAAGCCGAACCTGATGCAGACTTTGGAAAATACCCCGGCCTTTGTCCACTGCGGCCCTTTTGCCAACATTGCCCACGGCAACAGCTCGATCCTGGCAGATAAAATTGCCTTAAAGCTGGCAGATTTTGTGGTGACAGAAAGCGGCTTCGGGGCTGATTTAGGGGCGGAAAAGTTTATGGATATCAAGTGCCGGGCCAGCGGTTTAGTTCCTGATGCAGTAGTAATCGTTGCTACCGTCCGGGCCTTGAAAATGCACAGCGGAAGATTTAAGGTGATAGCCGGAAAGCCGTTGGACCCGGGACTGACTAAAGAAAACCTGAAAGCAGTCAAGAAAGGTTCGGAAAACCTGGAAAAGCAGATTGAAAACATGCGCTATTTCGGGGTACCGGTGGTGGTAGCCATCAACCGCTTTGCTTCTGATACTGATGCCGAAATCAAACTTATTAAAGAAGTATCCCTTAAAGCAGGCGCCGTGTCGGCTTGTGTCAGCGATATTCACGCCAAAGGCGGTAGCGGCGGGATTGAAATGGCCAAAGCTGTGGTAAAAGCCTGCGAAAAGCCCAGCCATTTTAAATTCCTCTATCCCTTGGATCTGCCGATCAAGGAAAAAATAGAAACCATCGCCAAAAAGATTTATGGGGCAGATGGGGTAACCTACCTGCCGGCTGCTGAGAAGGCAATCAGGGTGTACACGGAAATGGGTTATGCTGATTTGCCTATCTGCATGGCCAAGACCCATGAGTCGCTTTCCCATGATAAAAACCTAAAGGGCAGGCCAAGGGGTTTTACGGTTCCGATCCGGGATGTGCGCCTTTCCGCCGGTGCAGGCTTTCTCTATCCCCTTTTGGGTGAGATGCGGACTATGCCGGGGCTTCCCTCTTCTCCTGCCGGCGAGAAGGTGGATATTGATTCAAACGGTAAAATTGTGGGACTTTTTTAGGGTCTGTGGCCGATAATTAAATCATTAGGAAACCAATTACTGGTCATCCTATGCTGTTTTTTAACCCGCGATATATCCATTTTTGGGTCATCTATAGGAGCTGTCCAGAGGGTAAATAATGCCCCGAATATGGAATTCCTGATTGATTCTTTAATAACTTTCTTCATAGTTTCATTTATATATCTAAAAAGGTATCTTTTCAGTAATCTTGGTTACAATGTAATGCATCTCACTGAAAAATTCCTGCCAAAGGGTTAAGGTTTAGTCAAGCAAGCAGGAGGTGAAAAACGGTATGTATTTATTAACCGGATTTCTGGGGTTAATATCAATAGTTTCTCCATACATGTTTGGTTATAGCACTAATTCAGCTGCCCTTTGGGCTAGCCTAATTGTGGGGGCAGTTTTGATCGTGGCTTCTATCCTTGAGGGAATTGCGGCAGATAAGGAAAGATGGGAATACTGGGTAATCGGCGCAGCGGGTGTGGGGGCGGTGCTGGCTCCTTTTGCACTGGGCTTTAGTACTCTCGCCTCTGCTTTATGGGCTTTAGTGATAATAGGCCTGGCCACAATACTGGCAGCCTGGATCAAGCTTTATCCGTGGAGGACCCAATACAGGTAAATATAAGATCGGCTGATGTAGCTTTACAGCTTTACACCCGGAGGGTGTATTAGGTTGACACCCTTTCTTAGAACCCAAAATCTGCGCCCCCGGAGGGATCAAATGCTAGGATTACACCCCAAGGGTGTAATCATGTAATCAGGACTTTAGATGGGTGAAATGCGGACTATACCGGGTTTTTCCCTCTTCTCCTGCAGGGAAAAGGGTTGATATTGATAAAGACGGTAAACTTGTGGGATTATTTTAGTTTTTTTTGCGGATTATGCTTATCCTTGTAATTTCTATAGCCTTTGTACGCCATACCAATTGCAAAAACCGTACCAATTCCTATAACCAACAAAGTACTTTTTTTATGCGGCATTAACGGAACTACTCTTTGCTTGTTTGATTTTAGCCTTTTAAACCATTCCGTTAACCGAAGTCTCTTAAAGCCTTTGAATAGTTGATCCGGAGTTTCAATTGTTTCCTCAAACTCAACTGCCATAATCAAAGGTTTTTTCGAATTCTTGGTAGGTAAGGGTACGGTACCCTGCTCTATATCACCTATGCATGCTTCATCTATAATTTTCTCAGGTTTCATAGGAATCAAATTTCGCTGCGCGCCTGGAAGGATCTTAACAAGTAAGCTCCGCCTACGGCGGAGAGCGAACCCCGCTTCGCTAGGTGGTTACTCATTTCCAAGTCCAACCTTTTGTAGTGCGCCCCCGGAGGGATTCGAACCCCCAACCTAGTGATTAGAATTCACTTGCTCTATCCGTTGAGCCACGGGGGCAAATATTTTAAAGTTTTCTATAATTCCCATCTTCCAGCCCATTATCTTCCTGAATAAATTCTTATCAGAAATAACTATTCTACACGTCCCCATATAAGAGGGGTTTCTTTTACCCCTTAGAAGTGTTTGTTTAATCCGTGTTTTATTAAACCTACTTAAGGGTATTCCGGTAATTTCTGACCAAAATTTCTCTGATGCGTTTTTGTCGTGTAAAGTCATAATACTTAAGGCGACCCTAAACTTCTCTTCACTCGTTCCACAAACTTCCCTAAACCATTTCATTATGAACTGAATCATAGTGGGGTCAGCGTTTGTAAAACCAACCCGTTCCTGAGACTTATCCCCCTCTGCCCAATAAAGCATAACTCCCATTGTAAAAAGGGGATTCATAATTCTTTCTACAACTTCCTTCTTAGCACTATTAATAATCTCAAAAGTAATCTCCATCCTCCTTTGATGATTCGTAAAAGCTCCCTTAAGCCGTCCTTTTGTGGCTCCATCCTTAATCCTTGCAAATAATCTCTGTTTTTGGTTTTCAGATAACTCAACCCCTTTAAGCCATCCATTAAGAGTACCTTTAGAAAGATTTGGAATTTTTTGCATGATTTCACTAAAACTGAGTCCTTGTTCCCTCAGTTGCCGTGCCAATATTCTTTCATTTAACCTAACTCTCATATTAAGACCTATGCAATTAGTATACATTATTTGCCAGTTCAGATGTCAATGTGCAACTGTGAGTATTCTATCAATTTGAGATCTATTTAGCAAAATTCACCTGGGGGGTGGATTAGGCAGTCACCTAGGGTGTCTTCATTGTTTGCAGATGTACAATTAATTTCTTTAAACCCTCTTCCAGCCCTATTTTAGGCTCCCAGCCCAATCCTCTGGCTTTAGTAATATCTGGGCAGCGCCGGGCCGGGTCATCCTCCGGCAAGTTCTCCACAAATTCAGCTTCCGAATTCGCCCCTGTTAGCTTTTTTACAACCTCAGCCAGTTCCAAAATTGTAAATTCTTTGGGGTTTCCCAGGTTGTATACCTCACCTTTCTCACCCTTATCCATAACGGTTATGATCCCGTCTACCAAGTCAGACACATAGCAGAAAGATCTGGTTTGTTTGCCGTCACCAAATACAGGGAAGCGCTTATTTTGTAGGGCTGCCCGAACAAATTCAATCACCACCCTGCCGTCAGAAGACATCCTGGGTCCATAGGTGTTAAAAATCCGGACCATCTTGCCGTCCAACCTTTGATGGCGGATAAAAGCAGAAGTGATAGTTTCGCCGAATCTTTTGGATTCATCATAAACAGACCTGGGGCCGGTGGTAGAAACATTGCCCCGATAGCTTTCTTTTTGAGGGTGTTCCAGGGGGTCACCGTAAGTTTCAGAGGTAGAAGCAAATAGAAACTTAGCCCCCCGGGCAAGGGCTTCTTCACACAGACTCCAGGTTCCAAAGGAATTTACCTGCATGGTTTCAAAAGGCAAAGCCATATAGCTTTGAGCGTTATTTTTATTAGGGGAGGCAGGGGAAGCTAAGTGGTAAAGTTGATCAAAATCCAGATCCTCGGGCAAAGCTGCGTTAGCATCAGCTTCTATAAACTGGAAGTCAGGGCTGTTTTGCAAATGGGCTATATTGTTTGGACTGCCGGTTAACAAGTTGTCTATGGCAATTACCTGGTCTCCTCTTTCAATTAACTTGTCGCAAAGGTGTGAACCTAAAAATCCGGCTCCGCCGGTAACAATAATTCTCATGGTTTAATGATATCACACTAAAGTCTGAATCTTCTGTCAGCTAGGAAGGGGTTGGGCTTTCTTTTGATGGAAGCAGATTGAAGCAGGATGCCGCGTTGCAGGGTAAATTCACCGTATCTGTCATTAATTTTATCCAAAGCTTTGGTGATTATCTCTTTTCTTTGCTCTTCAGGCAAAAAACTTAAATTTTGCGGGGTTTGGGGTTTAAGGTTGGAGATGGAGATACCAACCATCCTAATTTTTTCCGTATTCCAGATCTGATGAAAAATTTTCCAGGCAGCTTTAAAGATATCCAAACCATCATTGGTATAGAGAATAGTCATTTGCATGCTGTTACCATTAAACTCACCTGGAAGGTGTAGCTGCATTTTTTCACCTTCCAGGTGGAATCGGGAGTAGAATGCTTCCCGATACCAGCAATGGATGGTTTTGCCAACCAATCTTTTAGCCCTGAGTCTTCTGGCTACCATCTCAGACAGTTTGAGTAGAATTTGTTTTATCTCTTTTGGGTCGGCAGTATCATGATCTATAGTATGTCTGTGACCGATACTTTTTACTTCTTCTTTTTGGTAAAAAGGCACTACAGGTGAATGGTCAATACCCCTGGCCATGTTATAAAGGATCTGACCATAGCTTTTAAAGGCAGCCAGTAAGCTTTCTAAAGGAACTTGCCTTAGCTGGTAAAAATTAAATACTCCTAAGTTGTTTAACCTTTTCTTAATCCTTGGCCCGATGCCGCAAATTTCATCCAGTTCTATTTTGTCTAAAACTTTAATCGCCTCTTCCTGGTTGGGAATGATTACCAGACCATCAGGCTTTTGTAAAGATCCAGCCAGTTTGGCCATCAGTTTATTGTAAGAGATGCCAATAGAACAGGTAATGTATTCGCCTATTTCAGTCCGGATTCTACTTTTAATATCAAAAGCAATCTCTGTAGCAGAAGGAGGCTGCCTCCGAACGCAGCAAGCTCTAGACGAGTCGAAGACGAGCGTATCCGAGGTCCGATCCATATCGGACCGCAGGACGCTTGCGTTAGCGAGCAAGAGAGCGGGGCTGCCGACTGAAGTATTCACCAATTCTAAAAAACATTCATCAATAGAAAAAACCTCCAAATATGGCCCGCCTGCATCGCTTTGCCAGTCCGCATCGTTACGCGAAGCGTTACTGGTGGACGAAGCAATGCGGGCAGGGCTGTAGTCTTTTAAAATACTTAAAAAGCGTTTAGTTATCTCCAAATACTTATCCGAATCTCCTGGCACCAGGATAATTTGTGGACAAAGCTTCCTGGCTTCCCAAATCTGCATCCCGGTTTTAACACCAAACCTTTTGGCTTCTATTGAAGCTGCACCCAAAACTGTCCTGTGCATCCTATCCCCACCTGTAACACCAATTGGTTTACCCCGCAGCCGGGGATTTGCCTGTTGTTCAACAGAAGCAAAATAAGAATTGAAGTCAATATGTAGTATGCTTCGCATAGTAGTCGTCAGCTGTCAGCTTTCAGTCGTCAGATTTATTTTTAGTCTGAGAGCTGAAGACTGATGACTGATAGCTATCCCTCTTCAACTGCCTCCAGTATCCAACGCATTCTATTAGTGTCAAGCCTCAATCTGTAAAAGTTTCCTCCCGACATTACGGAAAAATGGTAAAATAGCGAAGAACCGTTTCGGGAAGTGTGGACTAAATTGATTTTATCTATTTTAATTTCTCTACCGTGCCAGAAAAAGGAGTAAGGCTGTATGAGGTTACTTTTAAAAAAGACCCAAACATTAATAGGTTCCTCTATTTCTAACATAATATCCATTATTACCCGAAATAAACCCAAAGGTCAAGAGAGAGGTTACAGGTTGAAGGTTACAGGTTACAGTATTATTGCGCTCTTGTTTTTCCTGTTCACTGTCCCCTGTACCCTGTTCCCTACCTATGCCATTACCGATCCTCTTTCTGTCCCGAACAACCGCTTCGGTATTCACATCCTCCAGGCTACTCCCGACGAATCTTCACCTGCCGCTTCACTCGTTAATACTCACGGCGACTGGGGCTACATTACAGTTTTGGTCGAGAGTAAGGACAGAGATCATAATAAATGGCAGGAGTTTTTTAATGACCTGCGCCGCCGGCACTTAATCCCCATTGTTAGGTTAGCTACCCAACCGGAAGGTAACTACTGGAAAAGGCCTTACGAGGGGGAAGAGGAGGCTTGGGCTGATTTTTTAGATGCCTTAATCTGGCCCACTAAAAACCGTTATGTAATTGTTTATAACGAACCCAATCATGCCAGCGAATGGGGAAATAATGTTGACGCTAAAGATTATGCAAAAGTGCTGGATCGGACTATTACAGCGCTAAAAAACAAAAATAGAGACTTTTTTGTACTCAACGGCGGTTTTGATGCCTCTGCTCCTCCGAAGGCGCCTAAGTACGAAGATCAGGTCACTTTTATGAGGTTAATGGAGGAAGCCGTGCCTGGTATTTTCGAAAAGCTGGACGGTTGGACATCACACTCTTATCCTAATCCGGAATTTGCCGGGTCACCTGATGCCAGTGGCCGCGGAACCGTCAGGACTTATGTCTGGGAGATGGAGCAGCTCAAAAATCTTGGGGTCAATAAAAAGCTACCCATATTTATTACCGAAACCGGCTGGAAACATGCGGAAGGAATTAACTACGATCCGAAATTACCTGATGCTGATACTGTATCTGTGAATTTGCAAAAAGCCTTTGAAAATGCCTGGAATCTTGACAGAATTGTTGCAGTCACCCCTTTCTTACTAAGCTATCAGGAGGCTCCTTTTGATCATTTCTCTTTTAAGAAAATAACCGGAGAGAAACAAAAGGAAAAACTACCCGATATCAGGATTTTAGGTGTTCAGTATCCGGAGTATTATTCCATGTATCAAACAATAATGGATTTGCCAAAGGTGGCCGGAGAACCGCTCCAGGAAACAAAGGCAAGTCTGACAAAAGGTGAAATATATAGTTCTATAGTAATGGGAGAAACCTATATAATTTCCTTAACTTTTAAAAACACGGGCCAATCCATTTGGAATGATGCAGAACAGGTAAAATTGGTTCCCCTTGCAGGCGGCCGTGAACTGGGGATTGATAGTGTCAGCTTGCCAAAAGACAAAAAAATAGAACCGGGAGGAGAGCATACTTTTAACCTGAAATTAAAAGCCCCGGAAAGCGGAACATACGAAGTCTCCTTAAATTTATTTATAGGGGGCAAACAATTTGAATCCAAACCGCTACGTTTTACAACTGAAGTGAAATCACCAGTCATCTTAAAAATTATAGGCGCGCTGGGGTGGAAGAGGGACTTTACAGGTACTTACACTCTGAAGGTTAAGGGGGTAAGCGGGGAAAGCGCACAAAGCATTACTTTAAATAAGCAAGGGATCTCCGGCGAGATAGAAGCCAGGTATCTGTTACCTGATTATCCCTTTGAATTTTCCCTGGAAAAGCCTTTCTATAAACCTAAAACCTTAAACCAAAAAGTTTATACAGGAGTTAATGATCTGGATTTTGGAACATTGCAACCTGATCTGCTTTCAGCTATCCTACACCCCGCTGAATTCTGGAAACTGCTGCCCTTTTCCCAGTAATTTTGCTATATTTTGATCCGTTTTGTCCCAGTTGACAGAGTATATTCGCTGATGTAAAGTGATTAAACCTGTTAAAAACTTCAGTCGTAAGACAAAAAGTTTCTTTATCAGTCGCAAGACCGATATTGACAGGTTCTCTAAGGAAGCCCCGCAAGGGGCTTTTTTAGAGGGCCATAGGTTGACACCTCGGGTGTGGAAAGCTAAAGTAGAAGATATGCCCGGAAGAACATCACCAATTATAACAGGAGAGATTTACCACCTTTTTAACAGAGGAAGTGAAAAGCGAGATATTTTTCTTCAGCCAAGAGATTATGACCGTTTCAGAAAAACATTTTACTATTATCAGTTTTCCGGCAAGAAGCCCAAGTTCTCTTTTTTTAGCAAAGCAAAATTAAATTTTTCAAAACCAATTTCCGACAAGAAATATGTTGAAATTATCGGATATTGCCTTATGCCCAACCATTTTCACTTCTTGATCAGGCAATTACAAGATAATGGGGCTAGTCGTTTTATTCAGCAGTTTTGTAATAGTTATTCTAAGTATTTCAATACTAAATATAACCGGGTTGGTCCGTTATGGCAAAATAGGTTTAAGGCCGTTAGGATTGAAAATGATGAACAATTAGTACACGTATCCCGGTATATCCATCTAAATCCGGTAGTTTCTAAACTAATTAAAAGTATAGACAAATACCCTTGGTCTTCTTATCAGGAATATTTAATAAAACCAATAATATGTGTTCCAGATATAGTTTTGGGGTTATTTAAAAATTCAAAAGACTACGAAAAATTCGTAATAGCTCAGGTGGATTATGGAATGGAGCTAGAAATACTTAAGCATCACCAACTGGATGACGTTTACGATTCCACACCCGGTGTGGAAGGCTAAAGTACGAAGTAATATGTATTTGTGAGCGAAAGCTGTATGTGGTAGACTTTGAGTCTATGGTGGCTGTAGCTCAGCGGTAGAGCGTCTGTTTGTGGAACAGAATGTGGGGGGTTCAACTCCCCTCAGCCACCCCAAACGGATACTAAATTACCAAACATCTTCATCAGAAGATTGATTCATGCTTATCACTTCAGATCCTCTAATATTTGCTTTTTGAGCTTTAGGCTTAATTGGTATATTTGCTTGATGAGGGTATGACTTTTTTATCGGATTAAAATCAGGGTTTTCTACAAATAACTTTTGTTGCACATCAAAGTATCCCCTAACATATCTAGCTGGAATTACATACCTGTTATTGTATCCCGTGTCTTCCCCTTGTAGTTCTTCAAAATATCCATCAAAGTATCTGTGTCCTCCAGGTTCATCCGGATCCGGGTTTGGAAGCATAATAATTGATATAGCCGGTAAATTGTAATGAGGCCATTCAGAAAGTAACTTAATAACATCATCAATTTGTGCTTCGTATGGTTTTGTCGTATCAAATAAAGGAATTGCTGTGGTATCTATAAATGGTACTTTTGCCTGGACACCTGTTTTAAGAGATTCTTTTGCAGTCTCAAGCCAGGTTCCATGTCCTACTGTTGAGAATCCAGGCAGATACGTTACATGTAAGGATTCCTGTAAATCAGTCCTTGGTTTTTCTCCCTCACCTCCTTTTACTTCTGTCATATTTGATTCTAATATAACACAAATTTTAGATACTACTACATTAAACCAAACACATGTCTATATATTTCTAATTCTTTGGGTTGACAGAGGCTAAAATAAGTCCGAACATCGTACGGTACACCACCCCAACGTATTTTGAAGCTAAATTCTAATACCTCTTTTGTAATTATCACAGAAGTATTTTAGCATAGCTTAGGTCTTTTAAAGTGTAGTTTCAGGAAAGGATTCTAATTTTCTGGCTTCATCATCCCGCCATTTGGCATTGATAACCCGCTCCCCAACTATCACATCCTGTTTAGAATGGGTGGTAAATGGGAGCTTAGATACTTCATGAAAAGCCACCCACGAGAAAGTATCATCATTATGGTTGTTAAATACCTTAGAATTCTTCACCTCAGCATAAAATACAAAATTAATTTTATCCTTTGTATCATGAAAATAATCATAGACCGGATAAATATCTTTTGTTTTAAGGTTTACATCCAATAACTCGCTTACAATCCTTTGGAAAGTTACTTCTGCTTCTTCCCCTTCACCACTTTCCCCTCCAAGAGTGGACCATAAAGAGTCAGCGCTATCTGTTTGTTGGGGTTTTAATAAGAGAATTTGGTGAGTTTTAAGGCTATAAAGGAATCCGCTTGCATAGAAGGAGGAGGTTTGCACTGGCTTAGTATAACACAAACGAAGAGTTAATTGTTGACGAAAGTTAGCGCAAAGCCTGTTTTGCCGGCTCTGCCTGTTCTGCCTATTCTGTGAATATAATCATCATAAGTTTGAGGAAGATCGTAGTTGATAACATGAGTAACATTATCTATGTCTAAACCCCGGGAAGCCACATCTGTGGCCAAAAGGACCTGTATTTGATTTTGTTTAAAACTCGCCAGCACCCGCTGCCTTTGGCTTTGCCTTTTATTGCCGTGAATTGCCCCCACTTTAAAACCCCGGAATTCCAGCTCCCGATTAAGTTTTTCAATTCCATGCTTGGTCCTGCCGAATATCAAGACCTTGTCAAAACCGTCCTTGATCAGCAGATCATGCAACTGGTCAATTTTTTTATCAGAGCTTGCTACCCTGATAACGTCTTGGTCAACATTTTCAGAAGTATCTTGTTTTTTGACAGACACGGTTACAGGATTGGTTACAAAGCTACGCAGAATATCCTGGATTCTAGGTGAAATTGTGGCAGAAAAGAAAAGGGATTGTCTTATCTTCGGCATTAAGGAAACAAAAAATTTCACATCATTAACAAACCCGATATCTACCATTAAATCCACTTCATCCAGGACAATGTGGGAATAATCTTCCAAATATATGTTTTTCCGCTCAATCAGGTCTTTTAAACGTCCCGGTGTAGCAATTACTAAATGCGGGTGCCGCCTTAAATCCTGAATTTGCCTATACATACTTGTCCCGCCGATTATAAATGCTGAATAAAGATTCATATTCCGGCTTAAAGCCCGAAATTCTTCATTGATCTGTAAAGCCAGCTCCCTGGTTGGAACAATAATTAAGGCTTTTTGGTTTCTATTCAGGAAGATTTTTTGAATCAGGGGAATTAGAAAAGCCGCTGTTTTACCTGTACCGGTAGAGGCTAGTCCGATAACGTCCCGGCCTTCTAAAATAGGTCCTATTGATTGAGATTGGACAGGAGTAGGTTTTGTGTAATCGAGGCCGGAAATATTTTGTTTTAATGCAGCGTGTAGATTAAAGCCTTCGAAGTTTTGTATTTCCTCCTGAGATTCTTCTGCAACAATTTCAGCAGCTTTGCGGATAAACATATTAATGTTTGCACCTTCCAGCTGGCTCCGATTTAATCGGGGCTGGCTTCTTCTCTGACCGCCTCTGCTTCCTGAAAAACTCCTGGAATTGCTGAATCTACCTCTTGAAGAGGGTCTTCCGAATCCACCATTAAAGCCGCTTCTGCGGATTGATGTCCGTCTTTTATACCTGTTTCCGTTGTACATATAATTTTAAAAATGAGTTCTCCTTCATCACGATTTAAAAAAAGGATGAAGAAGAACAATAAAATAAATTGAAAAAGAAAAAACTAATATTTGTAAATTAGTAGGGAGCTACTTAAGAAGATCTAATCAATGAAGAAAAAATATCCGATAGCTCAAATTCTAAATCAACTGCTATTAGTCTAACACATCTCCTTAAGAAAAGCAAATCGCTATAGGTTGCTGTATAATTTAACAATGAATTTTTGGGGGAAGTTACAAAAACCTATTTTTATCCTGGCTCCTATGGAAGGAGTCACTGATACTGTCTTTAGACAAATTGTGGTGTCTGTGGCCTGCCCGCAACGCCAGCAAGCTGGCTTGCGTAGCGGGCGGGGTAAACCTCATGTGTTCTTCACCGAATTTGTGCCGGTTGATGCCCTGCTCTCTTCGGGTCACGAGAAAATTTTACGATCTTTAAAGTTTACAGAAGTAGAGCGGCCGATTGTAGCCCAAATTTGGGGAACTGATCCGGAGAAATTCTATCAGGTGGCTCAAATGCTTCAGAAAATGAAATTTGACGGTATTGATATCAATATGGGCTGTCCGGACAGAAATACCATTAAAAAAGGGGCTTGTGCTGCCTTAATTAAAAACCCTGAGCTGGCCACAGAAATTATTGAAGCCACCATCAGGGGAGCCAATAATCTTCCTGTTAGCGTTAAAACCAGGATTGGCTTTGGTAGTTTGGACACTGAGAACTGGGTAACTACCCTGCTCCAAACTCCTATTTCAGCTTTAATTTTACACCTTCGGACAACCCGGGAGATGTCCAAAGTCCCGGCTCATTGGGAAGAAATCAGCAAAGCAGTGGAAATCCGCAACAAGCTTAAATCCAAAGCCTTAATCATAGGCAACGGGGATGTAAAAAGCCGCAAAGAAGCCAGTGATAAGTGTAAAAAATACGGCATTGACGGAGTGATGATTGGCCGGGGAATCTTTAACAATATCTGGCTGTTTAACGACGCTGTTGATATTGAAAAGGTTACCCCACAACAAAGAGTAGATTTACTAATTAATCACCTCAATCTTTTTAAAAAGACTTGGGGTGACAGCAAACATTTTGAACTGATGAAAAAGTTTGTTAAATGTTATATCAACAACTACAGCAACGCATCCGAAAACCGGGAAAGATTAATGAAAACCAAATCCCTGGATGAATTAATCCGAGCCACTTTACTTCTTTTTGCCGCTTAATTTTCTAACTCCCCTGGCATTCTTACCCACCGCGTCTTTGAGCTCCATTGCCTTTTTAGTAATTTCCTTTAAGACGCTATCTCCTTGTTTTTGCAGGCTTCCTAAAACACCTTCAACTTTTTTTCTGTTTTTCTCATCTGACAGCGCTATTGCCGCAGCGGCAGCCGCCGCTCCAATAATAGCCCCGGCCACACCTGTTGCCAAGGGATTTAAGCCTTTTTTCTCATTAGCCATAAAATCACCTCCTTCTTTTTATAAATCTACCAACTAAGGCTACCAAAAGGGCAGGAATTGCTGCCAAAAACTTCATTTGTAATTTTTCTTTTATATTATCGGAGGTTTCCGCCAGAGATTCAGTAAGATTTATAATAGATTTTAGGGTTTTTACCAGGTAATAAGCGACGAAGGCAATACAAACAGTGATAACTAGAAATCCTACGATCAGCAAAGTATTCAAGGTTTCCTGATTAATCATACTTATATTATACCACTACAAGCCAGCCTAGAAATAGGGTAATTTGCATTTGTAGATAGGTTCTAATAGAATAAAATAGGTTCATATTATATGGAATATCTATCTCTTATACCGGCCACGGCCCTTGGATATTTAACGCTTAGAGTCACCACTCACCCGACAGCCCGCATCAGGAGGAAGATGCCCAACATTAAAACTGGCAGAGTCCAAATTTTTCCGGTTCTTCGGTTTAAAATATTTGGCAGGGTGATACATTTGCATCACTGGGTCTCCTTTTCTATTATATTGGGATTGTCTTTTTTTATTTCATTGGGAATAGTAGATTATATTGTTACCAAAGGAATACTGCTGGGTGGAATTATCCATGGGTTAACAGTTCCAAGCCAACATCGTAAAATCATTTACAAAAATTTTTCCCTTGAAAAGCTGATCGCCCTTGATAAAAATACATCCCGTGATTAATTATTCTATGCTCATTATTCTTACCGGAAAAACAGCTTCAGGCAAAGATACTGTCATTTCAAAACTACTGTCCCTGCTGCCTGGTTTTAAAAAGGTGGTGACAACTACCTCTCGACCTCCAAGAGACGGTGAACAAAGCGGGGTTGATTACTTTTTTATCTCCAGGGAGGATTTTAAACAAAAAATTGAGAGAGGTAATTTTATCGAGTACGTAGAATACGGGGGCAATTTCTACGGCACGGAGAAAACCCAACTAATGGATGCTAATCAGGATCTAATCTGGAAAATAGACCCATCCAGGGCCGGTAAGATTAGGGAACTAATTGATTCACGAGTGTTGGTTATCTACTTGACTGTTGATGACTCAGTGGTCCTGGAAAGACTCCGAAAAAGAGGTTTCAGTCAGGAAGATATCAATAAAAGGATGTCGGAAGATCAAAAGCTGTGGGAAGAATATAAAGATAGTTACGACTTTGTGGTTAAAAATGTACCTGGGCAGTTAAATCAAACAATTAACAAAATTATCCAGATCATACGTCCCGGTCATTCCGTTTAGGCTAAGAATCCCCCGATCCGGGATCGGAATAGCTTTGCGATCCGGTATAATCCTTCAGTTTTACCTTCCTAGGCCTAGCTTTTGGGCGTATTCGGAGGGGGTAAGCCACTGCGGCTCCGGGACTACTTTATATTTTTCATTTTTAACCAATTCTGGTTTGCCGTCTTTTTCTACCACATAATATGCAAAACCATGCATCTTTTTAACAGCTTCATAATCAGCATGGCCGGGTAAAGAAACCGGGTCAACCTCTTCAAAGTTTACCGGGCTGTCATCATATGTCACCATCCAGGCTTTTCCGGTATTTACTACCAAATGGCCTGTGCCGGAAGGAATAAATATACTATCCCCTGGTTTAACTGGGATAGCATAAAATGATTCTATTTCATCATCAACCGGATTCCCGTTTGAATCCAGTTTTCTTTTTTGCAATACGACAATTCCTTCTCCTGCGGCCAGGTGATACGTTTCATCAAGTTGTCCCACATGATAATGACCATAGGTCTTAATATATTCCCCACCTACAGTGCCCGTTTCCCAAACAGTAATATTAGTTTTATCCTTACCGCCACGGATCATGTAGTAGTGAATTTCCGGGCCGGGAGCATCGGGATACATCAGCACCTCCTTCATCATTTCATGGAGTCTCGGAGCATATGGCTTTAACATAATCTAATTTTCTCCCCGTTCTTTTTTTCTCTGTTCCGGTGTTTCATCAGGCCGGCTGTAATCATCTTCCAGCCTTTCTGTGGTTCCCATCTCCGGAGTGGAGACTTCTATAATATCACAATCAGTAATGCCGGCCAGCCGATGCTTCTGGCCAATTTCTAAGCTATAACCTTGTCCCGGCTCCATAATTGTTTCAATCAATTCCCCTGCTGAATTTTCCCAAATAACCTTAGCCTGCCCATTCATTAAAAACCAGCTTTCCTGCTTTTTATCGTGTAGTTGCAAGGATATCCTGGCCCCGGCATTAAGATGTTCAATCTTCCCCATATAAGGCCTGTCTTCCGGTACCCAATGCAATTCATATCCCCAGGGTTTTTCTACTTTTTTTATATACGGCAGGTTAGTAAACTTGGATTTATCAAACTGTGAGGAATCAGACACGTTTATCATACTACCATAGACTAAGGATAAAAAAAATGGTATTTTGTAACTGTTTCAAACTATGAAAATCTATTTTCTGGGAACAAATGGCTGGTATACAACTTCCACCGGTAACACACCCTGCATTTTAATTGACAGTCAGGAAGGATACGTGATTTTTGATGCAGGAAACGGATTTTATAAAATTGATCAATTTATTAAAGAAGATAAACCCATTTCACTTTTTATATCTCATTTCCATTTAGATCATATTTCAGGACTGCATATGCTATCAAAATTTAAGTTCGTTCAACCTATTAATATTTACATAGCTAAAGGAAGAAGAAAGGATCTTGAAACATTGGTGAATGCTCCCTATACAAACCCTGATATTAAAATTGCAATCCATGAGCTTGAAGAAGGAAAGCATGAAGTTGGGTTTCCTGTAGAAATACTGAAGATGCGTCATAATAACGAAAACCATGGTTTCAGGGTAACATTAGAGGGAAAAGTAATTGCTTATTCCGGCGATACCGGAATTTGTGACAATTCCAGGCTGCTTGCTCAAAATGCCGATATATTGATTCACGAATGTTCATATATGGAAGTATCAGATAACTGGGGACATGTTGACCCGCCACTGGCTGCAACTTTGGCAAAGGAAGCCGGCGTGAAAAAGTTGATCCTGACCCATTTTGATGCATCTAAATATACCGATCCGGAAAAAAGAAAGTGGGCAGAAAATGAAGCAAAAAAAATATTCCCCGATGCGGTAGCTGCAGATGATAACCTAGTTATTGAGCTTTAATCAGGCTATTCCAATCAGCGGCAAAGCGGTCAATTCCGGCATCAGTCATTTCATGGGTAATATTGTATTCCTGCCAGGGTTTGTCCAGGTTTATTTCCTGATATTCAATCGGTGCAAGACTATGCGATGGGTAAATATAATCATTCCCGGGCATTTTCATGCCTGTTTCGGCCCATTCTTTTAAAACCTTAAAGGGCGCTGTAATAAGATCGCATTTAAGCTGAAGACAATATAATAAGTGATCCAGATTGCGTATGCTAGCGGCAAGCACTTGAGCATGTCCATCTCCGGCGCCATACATTATAGTAATGTTTTTGATCAAATCCATACCGTTTAAGCCTTTATCATCCAGCCGGCCGACAAAAGGAGATACAAACACCCCGCCCTTTTTAGCCCCATAGGTTGCGGCATAAATCGCAGCTGCCTGCTCCTGAGCAAAACACAGTGTCATGTTTACTCTCATACCCTCAGTTGCTGAACGGCTGGCAGCTTCCAACCCGGTTTTAGTGATGGGGTATTTAATGTGGGCATTAGGTATCCAGCGGAACATTTCCCTACCCTGCTCAAACAGATCATCTGCCGTAGATGTTTTATCAGCATAAACTTCAACGGAAACTGAGCCTTCCGGAATTAGGTTTGAGACTTCACTGACCACTGATTTATAAAAGCTCATGATCTCCTCAGCTGAGAATTTATTACCTTCTGCCAATCGCTTTTGGGCATCAGGATTTTTGGCAATTAAAGTAGGATTAGTAGTCTGACCGTCCAGGAATCCTAAGGCACTGATAATTTCTTTGGTTTCATTGACGTCCCCGGAGTCTAAAAAGATTTTGGTTTTTAAGTTAGCCGGACGCATGCAAATTACACTATCACTTTTTTTACTTTAGAGTAAATAGCTGATGCAGAGATACCTTCATATTCCAGCAGCTCATCCGGCTTGCCGCTATGCGGCATTTTGGTAACTGCCATAATGTGTACCGGCTTTCCTGTTCCTGACAGCGCAGCTGCCACAGCTTCCCCTATTCCCCCTGCCGCATGATGATCTTCAACAGTAATAACAGCCATTGTTTCCTTAGCAGCCTGCTTTAAAGTTTTTAAATCCAGTGGGGCAACAGAATACAAATCAATGACCCGGATGGAGATACCTTTAGCTTTCAGTAGGTCATAGGCTTTTAAGGCTTCATGCAGCGTAATGCCGGCCCCTACCACTGTCACCTGATCTGACTTACTTTTGCGAACCACCTTGCTGCCTCCTATGGGGAATTTTTCATTGGCTTTATAAAGAGTCGGTGTTTCTTTCCTGGTGGTTCTCAAATAAACCACTCCTTTATGCTTGATAGCTTCCTCAGTCAGCTTTTCGCAGGATACAGCATCAGCAGGGTATAACACCACGCTCCCCAAAAGCGATCGGAACATTCCGATATCCTCCAATCCCATTTGGGAGGAACCGTCCTCACCGATAGATACTCCGGCATGGGATCCGCAAAACTTGATATTGGTATCAGCATATTGGGCCATTCTGATCTGATCATATGCTCTGGTAAAAAAGGCGGCAAAAGTGGAAATAAAGGGAATTTTACCCAGCCTGGCCAGGCCAAGAGCCACCCCGGTCATGTTTTGTTCGGCAATAAACATCTCAAAAAAATGCTCAGGATACGCCTTGGCAAAAAATTCCGAGTAAGTAGAATTGCTGGTTTCCCCGTCCAGGACTACCATATCAGGGTATTTGGGAAACAGCCTAATTAGGGCATTACCATAAGCTTTTCTGGTGGCAATGGTTTCGCCCAAGGAATAGGTTACAGGTTTCAGGTTATAGGTGACAGGTTGTTTTTTCAGAGCTGCCTTTCGGGGCAAATTAATTTTTCCGCGCAGCTTTTTATTTATCGGGCCCAATTCTCCCAATGCCAGACTCAGATCCTTTTCACCCAGGGCTTTGCCGTGCCAGTTTTCCTTATTTTCCAAAAATGATATACCACTGCCTTTAAAGGTTTTGGCAATAATCATTACCGGCTTACCCTTCACTTTTAAGGCTTTCTCAAAAGCCGCCGTCACCTGTTTTAGGTCATTGCCGTCAATAACAATTGCTTCCCAATCAAAGGCTTCCAGCTTTTTTTTGTAGCTTGAAACATCATGGCCGAGCATGGTTTCCCGGCTTTGTCCCAGTCTGTTTACGTCCAGGATGGCCACTAAATTATCCAGCTTGTAAAAAGCAGCTATCTGTATAGCTTCCCAGACAGACCCTTCTGCCATTTCAGAATCCCCCAAGAGCACAAAAGTCCGGAAATTACTTTTATCCAGGTATTTGCTGACCAAAGCCATGCCTAAACCGGCTGACAAACCCTGGCCTAAGGAACCTGTTGGCACCTCTGTGTAAGGAAATTCCATGGTCGGGTGGCCTTCTAATCTGCTGCCGAATTTCCGGAGAGTCATGAGTTCTGCTTTGGTAATGGCACCTGCCGCCGTGAAAAGGGAATAATAAAGGGGAGAGGCATGGCCTTTGGAAAAGATTAACCGGTCATTAAGGGGGTTATTTTTGTTTTTCAGGTCAAACCTAAAAAAGCCCCCAAAAAGCAGTGTCCCCATTAACTCTACAGCTGACAAGGATGAAGTCGGATGCCCTGAACCGGCTCTGGAAGAAGACACCAGGATATAATACCTTAACAATTTTGCCAATTTGCTTAATTTATCAATCTTCATGGAATTTAGGACAGAAGGGTTGCTTCCTTGGACAGTCTTTGTAAAGCCAAAATGTAAGCAGCGAGCCGGAGGGAAATTTTTTTTGTCCGGCAGATTTCCCAAATTTCCTCAAATGAGTTGACCATAGCTTTTTTAAGTTTTGCATTAACTTGTTTTTTGGACCACATTTGGTTTTTCATATTCTGATACCATTCATAATAAGAGACAGTCACTCCTCCGGCATTGGCTAAAACATCCGGTACTACCAAAATTTTTCTTTTATCCAGAATTTGGTCGGCCTTATCAGTTGTCGGGCCATTAGCCATCTCCAGGATAACCTTTGCACTAATGTGCGGCGCATTTTCTTCTGTTAAGACATTTTCCAGCGCTGCCGGGATAAAAATATCAACCTGCAGCAGCGGCATTCCTTTATTGGCTATTTTGACTGTATTTTTTGAAGGCCTGTATTCCGAAATTGAGCCGTTCTTTTCTTTATAATTTTTAACATCCTCGACGTCAAACCCCTGCCCGTCTTTATTATAGATGCCGCCTTTTGAATCAGATAAGGCAACCACCCTGTATCCCGCTTCTTGAAGCAGTTTGGCAATATGGTAGCCGACATTTCCAAAACCCTGCACAGCTACCCTCAGGGGGGTTTTTAGCTTCAGTTTTTTAACCAGCTCTTCCAGAACAAAAAATCCGCCTAAACCGGTTGCCTCGATCCGGCCTTCCGAGCCTCCGTTTGGAATTGATTTTCCCGTTACCACAGCCGGCGTGCTTTTCCCGATCACTTTTGAGAATTCGGAGGCAAACCAGTCCATAGTTTGGGAATTGGTATTTACGTCAGGGGCAGGTACATCTACATTGGGGCCGACATTAGGGGCCAGTTTCCTGGCAAAAGTTCGGGTTAACCGTTCCAGCTCTTTTTGGGACAGCTTCTTGGGATCAATTTCAATTCCCCCCTTAGCGCCTCCGAAAGGAACATTGATCACCGCATTCTTGATCGTCATCCAAAATGCCAAAGCTTTCACCTCATCTAAATCTACCTCGGGGTGGTATCTTAATCCGCCTTTGTAAGGACCGCGCCAGTTATTGTATTGGACCCGATACCCCCTGACCAGTTTAATTTCTCCGGAATCAAGCTTTAAGGGAATATTGGTTTCTATTTGTCGTTGGGGGACAGATAAAAGGTTGATTATTTCCTGCTTGATGCCGCCTGCTTTTCCGGCCATCTCAAGGTTGGTAAGTGCTACTTTAAAGGGGTTGTTCATTGATTCTTGAGGCAGCTATTGTTGCTTATAATACATCTTTTACTACCCTGGGGTCAAATAGTGAAAGCCTGCACTATACAAAAAACTAAAGTGTGTGTAAACTGGTATTATGCTTCTTTTGTTTGATATCGGCGGGACAAATATGCGGATAGGGGTTTCAGACGACGGAGAAACTATCACAAAGTCTAAAATCGTTCCTACTCCACAAGATTTTAACCAAGGCATCCTGGTATTAAAACAAACTGCTGATGAGTTGTCGGGCGGAGAAAAAATCACCGGTGTAGCAGGTGGTGTACCCGGACCTTTGGATAAAGAGAAATCCATGCAGGTAGCAAGCGCCCAACTCCCTAACTGGATTGAAAAACCTCTAAAAACAGAACTTAAGAAAGCTTATAATGTAGTGGTACATCTAGAAAATGACACTGCCTTAGTAGGACTAGGTGAAGCCACCAAAGGGGCAGGGAGGGGAAAAAGCATTGTAGCCTATCTTGGGATAGGTACTGGTGTAGGCGGAGTCAGAATTGTCGATCAAAAAATAGACAAAAACAGCCTAGGGTTTGAACCCGGGCATCAAATAATTGTGGCTGACGGTAATCTTTGTAATTGCGGCGGCAAGGGGCATCTGGAAGCATATGTAAGTGGTACATATTTTCCAATGCTGTATCACCAAAAAGGTGAAGATATAACTGATCCGGCAATCTGGGATAAAATCTCAAAATATCTGGCAATAGGGTTAAATAATACAATTGTTCACTGGTCCCCGGACATCGTAATCTTAGGTGGCAGTGTTTCCGCATCTCTCCCTTTGGAAAAAGTCCAACTCTATCTTAAAGAATACTTGACAATTTTCCCGCAGGCTCCGGAAATAGTCAAAGCTACACTTTATCAAGACAGCGGTTTATATGGGGCACTGCAACTCCTTAAAGTGATAGAATATACTCTCATGCCCCTGTAGCTCAGTAGATAGAGCATTTCGCTTCGGACGAAAGGGTCGAGGGTGCAATTCCTTCCAGGGGCGCCTGAACCCTTGCTTCTTCTCTACATAGCCATACCTTGAGCTTGATGTAGCCCAAGTGCTCCCATCACATCATCTGCTGAATTATATGTTCCCTCCGGAAGAGTCTTCATAAACCATGATTTATCATCTTCCGAGAAATCCGCTAGTTCATTGCACTCTTTCACCAGGTCTTCCTTGGTAGCAGGGTATGTCTGGTGTGTTTTAAGATGATCAATAGCTCCTTTTATATTTTGCAAAATTCTCACCCCCTTTCCCTAATGATCTATTTTTACACTAAGAGTCATTTATTTTCAGTGATATTTATTACGGCTCTTTCTTCTTCCCTGTATAACCGGTATAATCTGTCTGCAAACCCCAGTAGCGGTAACTATGACAAAGAATAAAATACACAAAATTATACCTGATGACCAGAAGCACAGTGAAGCCCTGGATGAGGATATTAAAACCGGTGAACAAAGCATAAGCGGTTCTACGCCAGACCCGGAATCGGATGATAATACCCTGGATGCGGCACACAAGGCCGGGTTATATGAAGACCAGGATGAAGAACATCCGGGAGAAATAGGAGTAGCAGAAGAGGTAGAAAAAGACTGAATTCTTTAGCGGTTTAAATCAATCTTTCTGATCCTGATGTTTTTGGGGGTGACTTCAACTAACTCCGTATCATCAATGTATTCAATGGCATTTTCCAGGCTCATGATCTTGGGAGCATTAAAGTGTTCTGAGGTACCTTCTCCGCTTGAGCGATGATTAGTTTGTTGTTTTTCCTTGCAAACATTAATACTGATATCATCTCCCCGGGAACTCATGCCAATTACCTGACCCTTATAAACATTTAGGCCCGGACCGACAAATAAAGTTCCCCTGTCTTGAGCGCCAATTAACGCGTATAACTTTGTATTACCTGACTCATGCACCACCAAGGATCCCTGGGCCCTTTCAAATCGTTGGCCAGAGTCTTGTCTGTATTCAAAAAAGGAACTACTGATAATACCCAAACCTTTAGTATCAGTGACAAACTGGCTCCTGTAGCCAAAAAACTCTTTAGTGGCCACTAAAAATTCCAACAACACTATGCCATTTTCAGTGTGCATATCCAGAAGCTCACCGTGTCTAAGTCCCATTTTTTGCATTACTGATCCGGATAACTCTTCCGGAACTTCAATAGCTACTTTCTCATATGGTGTCATCAACTTACCGTTTTCTGTTTTCTCAATTACCTGGGGTTTCCCAACTTCAAATTCATAGCCTTCCCGGCGCAGCCTCTCGATTAAAATAGCCAGGTGCAACTCTCCCCTACCGCTGACTATCAAATCACCGGAAGCACCATCCTCTACTTTTAAAGCCACATCTGCCTCAGCTGCTTTATAGAGCCTTTCCCTGATCTGCCTGGCTGTTTTAAACTCACCCTCCAATCCGGCAAAAGGGGAAGTATTAACCCCGAAGCGCATCCTGACAGTGGATTCTTCTATGTCCAAAACTGGTAGGGCAATCGGGTTAACCGGATCGGCAATAGTTTCACCGATGGTAATATCCGGGATCCCGGAAAGAGCAATAATGTCTCCGGCATGGGCTTCTTTTATATCAACCCGCTCCAAACCTTCAAAACCCAGGAGAGATGTCAACCTGAACTTTTTGACTACTCCGTCCCGGCTGATGTGGGCAATTTCCTGCCCGGCTTTTATAGTGCCGCTGTGCACCCGGCCGGTGGCAATCCTGCCCTTAAAATTGTCATAAATTGTATTGGTGATTAAAACCTGCAAGGGTTGGTCTGTAAAAGCTTCCGGTGCGGGAATGTGTTCCATAATTGCATCAAAAACAGGGGCTATATCATCCATCCTGGAAAGATCAGAACCCAGCCCTGCTTTACCATTCTTACCGGAGGAATATATAGTCGGGAAATAAGCAGCTTCTTCATCTGCACCAAGCTCCATGAATAAATCAAAAGTTTTATTAATAACATACGTTATTCTCGCATCAGGTTTATCAATTTTGTTTATTACCACAATCACTTTGTGCCCCATTTCCAGGGCTTTTTTCAACACAAACCTGGTTTGCGGCATCGGGCCTTCCTTGGCATCTATCAGTAACAAACAGCCGTCAGCCATTTTTAAGACCCGTTCCACTTCCCCGCCAAAATCAGCATGGCCCGGGGTATCAATAATATTAATCTTGGTGCCGTTCCAGTTAACTGAGGCATTTTTGGAGAAAATAGTGATCCCCCGCTCTTTTTCCAAATCATTGGAGTCCATAATCAGTTCAGAACTTTCAGTAAATTGTTTTCCCAGCTTGGTTTTGGATTGGCGGAGCAGGGCATCTACCAAAGTAGTTTTGCCGTGGTCAACGTGGGCAATAATTGCTACATTTCTAATGTCTGTCATAATATTCTGTCATTAAAAAATCCCGCCTGTGGCGGGACCATAAGCAGATGCGCATATCATACCATTTTAAGCTCAAAATGACAACTGTGTCTAAACTTGTTAGAATATAAGGCAGCGGTCCGGTAGCTCAACTGGTAGAGCAGTGCCCTCTTAAGGCATTGGTTCTGGGTCCGAGTCCCAGCCGGATCACAAGTTAACAATTGTTAAAATTGGTAGGTATATAGTTAGACTAGTATGAAAAAACTTAATTTATATCAAGTATTGATAGTTTTGTTTATAGCACTATTCCTAGGTTCTGGACAAACATATGCACAACAGCAACCATTATCGTATGAATTACAACCAAACGGACCTTTGAATCCAGGACAAACATATACGATAAAAATTGTTGGGAATACAGATAGAGGAGTTCCTTGTAAACAATGTTTTGTAAATGCTAGTTTTCAAGGAGATCCCCAGCCTTTAGATTCCATTGAGCCTGCAAAAAATATTACAGATAATAATGGAATTGCGTATATAAATGTCACTTCCTACGTCACTGTTAATAGAGAAGTTTTACTTGATATTCAATTAGCAGGTGGACAAGAACATAAATCCCAAGTAGTTCTACTCTCATATAACAATAACCTTCTCCTTAGTGTTATTAGTTTAATTAGAAAAGTAGTCGATCTTGGAATACCCTTTCCTCCTATGGGCAATGTATATCCGCAAATAACACATCAACGATATGAAGGTGGGTTGACAAGAACTATTTACATAAAATCCAATAAACCCTTTGGTACAAAATTATTCAAGATCTCTCAATTTAATAGTAATGGAAATGCTCAATTACTAAGATTAACCCAAGATCAGGAAGCATCCGTAGAAATTAGCGCTTTTGATGATGTCAATATTGGTGTTCAAGCTTGCAGTACTAGCAAAGGAGATGATATTTCTTGTGTCGGTCCCTCTCCACTTAGTGCCACCAGGATTACTGATCCCGAAGCAGCATCAAAGTCTGTGGAATTACAAGTTCCAAACAAAGGACTGTTAGATTCTGGTAGTCCGGAGGAAAGGATTAAACAAGAAGAAACACAAATTGACAATAACCCTTTTAGTAGATTCTTTAAATCGATTTTTTCATCATATAAATAAAGAAGACATATTTTCTTCCGATAAGTGCTAGAATAAATTCATGTCTAGCTATTATTACCTTGATGACCCCAAAAGTGAATTAGGTTACACTCCTGTTTCAGAGGACGAGATGCATGGTGCCATTTTATCAATTGCCAAAAGTCACGGTTTAAACATCACAGATAAAATGATCTTAGATCAGATTCAGAAAAAAGATTCAAAATCCAAGAATACCAAGAAGAAAACTAATCTTTATATTGATGGCACCAATTTATTTGCAGGACAGAATGAGTTATTTGGGCCGAATAAACATCTTTCATTTAGTTTCCTTATCCAAGAAATCAAAAAGTCAGTTCCAGTGGATAGTATCTTTTTCTACGCCTCCTACATGAATCAGAAAAACAGAACAAAATTAACTGAGGACAGGAAAAAGCTAATTGCTGCAGAAGCATTGTTTTATCGGGAAGTGAGAAATACTAAAGGGGTTGAGTTTTACCGAGGTCATCGCTCACCTACTTCTGGAAAAGAAAAAGGCGTAGATGTGCACTTATCAGTTGATATTGTTAAAGATATTTTCCTTGGCAACTGTAATCAGATTGTAATTATGACCGGTGATGCTGATCTTATTTATCCTCTGGAAATAGTCACAATGCTTAAAATCCCAACTCATGCTATTTTTCTTCCTAACAGATTTTCGTTAGAAATGGCATATAAAGCAGATAAAGCATTTGTACTTAATTTCTCAAATAGATTTAAATCAGACAGAAAATTGCCGAGGCAATTAAGAATAATAAGCATAAAAAAGCCCCGTATGGTAAACATACGGGGTAAGTGAGTATATTAAACCAGAAATTGGACTATTTGTCAATGTCTCATAGTTAAAACTAGTCCAAAGAAGTTATTGTACTTTACTATGCATTTTTTAGCCCAAATAGATAAGCAAATTCTGAGTTTAGACCGTCAGTCCCGATTAAATCGGGGTCAGACAGGAATAATTCAGAGAATTCCCTCTTGCATCCACTGATATAATGTTTGTTCAAGAAAATCGACCTCACTATGTTAAACAGAAAAGAATCCAAAGAACAGGAGCGCGTCTTAAACCAGCTTGAAGCCGCCCTTCAAAAACCTATTAGCACCCCATTAATCTGGACAGAAGAAACCACACAAATGGTCCGCATAGGTTTTTGGAAAACCCAGGAATTTAAGAAAGTTACAATGACTAAAGAAGCTAGTTTAGATTATAAGAGACTTCTAAAACAAACCATAGTCGCACGCCTTTACCAGAGTTTAATAGGAACGCCAGCAGAACAGGAAGCACGATCTATCATCAGTAGGTATTCCACAAGACCGGCTCCGGAACCTTCCCCTCAAACCTAAAATCCTAAATATGAACGCGTCTGTGGTGGCCGTTCCCGGATAGCTTGATACCATTGCCCCTTTTTAAGCTATCCAGGTCCATCTGGAGGGTCTTAATTTGATGACCGGCATAAATAAGCTCCCGCTGCACCCGGGCCAGATCCACCGCATCTTCCTTCATATCCGCTATCTCTTTTTCCATCTCTCTTAAACCACGGGTTGCCCGGGTTAATTTCACCCAAATAAAAGAGGCAATATAAATTGCCTCTAAGGAAACTGCTCCAATTAAAAGGAGCGCAAGTTGCTCACTAATAAACCTTAAAAACCAAAGGGCAAAAACCGAGGCCAAAAGGGCGGGATGAATGATTAAAAAAAGTAACGGCCCATATCTTTTAATGTTGCTAGCCATGATAGAAGTCTCCCATCAAAAAAACCTCTTAACCTGCTCTTTGTTTGGTTTTAGAGATTTCAAGATTATTGTCTCACCAAAAAAAAGATTGGTCAACCCCCCAAATTACCCTCAAAACCAACCTTTTCTTCTAAAAAACCATACCATTAAAAGGGCAGGTATGGCTGCAACAATAAGAATCAAAATTAGGGTTGTGTATTTTCCCCAAAAAGTCAAAGGTCCTGCTTCTAAACCACCCGGGAGAAAGACATTCATCCCATAAAATGTCCCGAGAACCGTAGCGGGGATTGACAGGGTAAAAATTAAAGTCAGAACAGCCAAAATCCGGTTTGTTTTTTCCGTACTGGCTATAAAGTCGGCATCTTTATAAATGTCAACCGTTTCCCTGGCTTCCTCCAATGTTTCCCAGGCCTTATCAATCCGGTGGGTGATATCCACGAAATAAACCGTTAAATTACTGCGGCTGAATTTATTAATCCTGTCTTCTATATCCTCAAGAAGTATTCTTAAAGGCCCTATTATTCTCCTTAAACTGACAATTTTCCGCCTGAGCTGGCCTACTTTAAAAACCCCGGAAACTTTATCGTCAAAGACAATATCCTCTGTTTCGTCCACTTCCTGTAAGATATTTTGCAAAATCGGAGAAAGGTCGTCTGTCAGTTTTTCAATTATTGTATATAAAAGGTGGGATGAAGATCTATTGATGTACGCCTTGCACTGTTCTACATTTTCTCTGCAATCCGTAAATATACCGGCAATTGTATCGCTGGTATCTTCGTGGATGGTAACAAGGTAATTTTGCCCTAAAAAGAAACAAATTTGACTGATAGTGATTGTGCCTTCCCGCGGGTGGAAACGCGGCAGGCGGAATAAGAAAAATAGGTATTTATCCTCATCGTTTTGCTCGATTTTGGGAAACTGGCCTTTGGAAACACAGTCTTCAAGGTGCAGAGGATGGAAGGGAAACTGCTCAGCTAACCGGCTAATTTCCCGCCGGCTGGGGTCTCTAACATCTACCCAGGTAATTTTGCCATGGCGGAGAGTTTGCATTTTTTCTCCGTTTTTAGGCTCGGATACTTTCACCCCGTTTTCCGGAGGGTTGAGAAAATTTAGATAGCCCCTGAGTGTCCCGGCAATCTTTCTATGCGGCTTACCCAGCAAGATCTGGATTTCTTTTAAGGTGTCTTTCAAGGTTTTGGTCATATAACCGAGGGTAATTGTTCCACCGAGGCTACCTTAAGTCAACCCCCCAAAAAGGAGTAAGTTACAGGCTGAGGATTTTATCTAAAAGGGGGCCTACCTTTTTCAAATAAACAATGTTAGTTTTAGGAAAATACAAGAATGTGGCCGGGGCATCTTCCAGTAAAGTTTTTTGGAAATCAAAGTATTTGGCCTTCCTTTCATCCTCAGTGATGATTTTCCTACCATCCTCCAAATCCTTATCCACCCTTTTGGAATCATATTTTGTTAAATTAGTTTTTGTTTGTGTGGCATGCCATAAAAAATACTGGTCAGGGTCAGCAGGGATGCTTTGGGTAGTCAAAAGCGCCTGGAAGTTTTGAGGGATGCCGGATTCCACCCTCAGCTTAGCATCAAGGCCTAATTTTTTCCAGGCTTTAACAATTTGTTTTCCTACATCTTCCAGGTTAGGGGTCGTTGTTAAAATTAACTCCGAGCGCAGCTGGTCTTCCGATAAAGATGACTCTGCCCGCTCCAAGGCTGATTGCGCCTCTTTTGGATTGGATAAATATTTCTTGGAATCACCATTGTAAGCCCAGAATTTTGGAGGGTAGGGGTTATCTGCCTCTTCCTCCCCTGCTATTTTCGGAGCCATATAGGATAGCGCTTGCCGCAGCGAGCGGTTACCTAAAAGGGCATCTGTTGTTTGATACAAAATGGTCACAATTTTTGAATAGTCCGTGGTTTGTTTGACAGCTACTAAAAGGTTTTTAGGAATAGCTTTTAAGTTAGTCAGGCCCAAAAGGGCTTGGACCTCACCCAAACTTAAGCCTACTGCGGCAACTTTTTCATTGGGGTAGAACCTGATCTGTATAACAGGTAGCCGGAGGTTCTCTTCTTGTAAAGTAATTTTGGTAATAAATATCCGGCTTTTCTCTATTTTTGTCAGTTTATATGGACCTATTCCTAAAAGTGTCCCTTTTTTAAAAACCGGTTTTATAAGAAGGGAAGGTAGCGGGGAATAGGATTCTTTCAGGTTAAATTGTATGGTTCGCTCGTCCGGATAGGAAATACTGGTATTTGGAATATTGAAGTCTAAATCTGAAGCTTTAACCGCTGTCTTATCAATCCATCTAAGGTTATCTTTTAATCTAAATTTAAACTCCGTGGCATCATTGTTTACCTCCCAACCTGTGACTAAATTCGGCTTTATTCTTCCTTGATTATCAGCTTTCACTAACCCGGTAGAAATAAACCCAGTGACATCATCCGGCAAATCATGTTCTTGATATGTACCCACAAAACCGATTCTTAAAATATTTTCTGAATGTAGAAATTGAAATTTAATTTGTAAAAACGTAAAAAAAGAAAGTACAATTACCCCACCTACAAACCACACCCAATTCCTCCTAATATATTCAGTAACAATGAGTACAAAAAGCCTGACAGACCTAAAATTCATAATTTAGAGCAGTAAGCCGACAATAGAGGAAAATATGAAAGCTAGAGCAATTCCTATGGTGACATAAAAAAGTAATTTTTCAGCACCCCTTTTAGATCGGTAAATTGACTCTCCACCACCACCAAAACTTGAACCTAAACCAGAGCCTTTTTGCTGGATAATAATAATAAGGATAAGCAGGATGGCTAAAATAATTTGAATAATTGTGACAGCCGGTTTCATGTTGTATTAGATTATAGCAGATTCTAGTGGGCAAGCCACTGGAGAAAATGGGTAATCATACCGATTAAGAAAGAGGCTACCACAGCCACCAAAAAAGGAGACAGCTCGTAAGCAGGGATATTAAATCCACCGGAGCTGAACCCAGTAAAAGCATACGGAAGCAGTTGAAAGTCTGAAACTATGGTAGTCAGGGCATAAAGGGCCAGTACGTTAGTCAACCAGGCGAATAGTCCTAGAGTAAGAAGGTTAAGTGGAAGAAATAAAATCCGCAGCAGGGGCACTAAAAGCAGATTTATTGCCATGAAGGCTGCTCCTCCCAAAATTAGGCTTTTAGCCCCGCCAGTATAGGTTAAGCCGGGGATAATTTTGGTGGTGGCCCAAAGCGAAACCAGATTTATAAGAAAATATCGAAGCAGGGTTTTCATTGAGACGGGATTCGATATTATGATACTAGGATATAAAGAGACTCGCAATATCCTAATATCCTATCATTACTCGATTCCTTAGTTTTCTGTGGTAACCTATGGCAAACCTGTGGGCTTCATCACGCAGTTTTTGCAGCAGCTTCAAAGACAGGCTTTTTTTTGGCAGTTTCAAAATCTCTTCCTCGGGCGGATAAAGCCATTCCATTCTCTTAGCAAGACCAAAGATTGGTATTTGGTAATTAGCAGCCTGGAGTTGGCGGTATGCGCCATTTGCTTGACCACGTCCCCCGTCAATTATAATTAGGTCAGGTCTGGGCCACTCTGGATGAGCCAAACGCCTTCTGATAATTTCCTGCATCATTCCGACATCATTTGGCTGACCGGATCCGCCGGCCGGCGGATTAATCTTAAACCTTCTGTACTGGCTTTTGTCGACCTCGCCGTTGGTTAAAACCACCATGGATCCGGCTGCTTGCTTACCCTGGATATTGGAGATATCATAGCCTTCTATCCGCCCGGGTAAGACTTTGAGCTTTAAGTCTTTTTTAAGTTCTTCCAGGGCAATCTGCCGTTCATCTTCCAGGAAATTCGGGTTTTCCAAATAAAGCTTGATCCGGTTGGGCTGTGTCAGGTAAGTAATCCCCTCCAGGATTTTTTTAATCCTGGCAGCCTCTTCAAACTTTCGCTGTTTAGATTTTTGTATCATTTCTGCGAGCAACTGAGCAACCAGCTCTTCAATTTTACCATCCATGAATTTAGAAAACCTAGTAATTATTTTTTGATAATCTTTCTTATTAACTAAGCAAATACATACCCCGGGGCAAAGTCCCAGGTGGTAATAAAAGCACGGCCTAGGTTTCCACTCCCGGTGTGGAATTGACTTGACACACCGGGAGTGTAGGTTCGAAGAAAGGGAACACCAGGGGAAAACCCGCCTTAAGGATTTCAGAGTTTCTTTGACGGTCCTGCTGGAAGGGAAAGGACCCCAGTGTTCTTTTGCAGCCTTCAAATCCTTTTTCCTGGCAGTCAGAATTTTGGGAAAATCATCCTTGCTCACCATTATGTACAAATAGTCTTTGTCATCAGTCAGCCTGGTATTAAACGGCGGCAGGTATTTTTTTATCAGGCTCGCTTCCAGGATTAAAGCCTCCAATTCAGATTCGACCACGATAGTCTCTACTGCAGCAATTTGATTACTTAGCACAGAAGTTCTAGTATTCCTTAGGTGTGAACCTTGCACACCCCCGGGGTGGGTTAGGTTGACACCATAGGATATAGCACCTGAAAAATATGAGGCAACCCGGTGGTATAGGTCGATTGCTTTACCCACGTACAACACTTTTCCGGTTTTGTCTTTATATACATAGACACCGGGTTTGTGAGGAAGTTTAGCTTTATCAAGGAAAGTAGGAATCATGCCTTTTTGTGCTTAATCTTTTTCTTATTAGGCAGGTGAGCCTTGAACCTCTTACGGTAAAAGTGGCCTCCCAAAACTACCAGGTAAACTAAAGCCATTACTCCGGCAATTACCCCTATTATCAAAGGCACTGTCTGGAACAGCACAAAAGGCCTGACAGCTACTTCTTTTATAAATTTTTGACCCCCGATTAAAACAGTCACTTGGTCGTCGTAAGAATCAAGCAAGGATTTTGTCCTGACATTGTAATTAAACTCAGCACTACCGTAAGGGGGTATCGGCCCCAGCTTTTGCTCGCCAGCAGCCAAAACTAAAGTCTTATTGGCAGTTATCGCCAGCGGGACTGAAGGATAAAAAGCATTACCGGTGTTAGTCACCTTCACGGTAAGAGAATCCGGAAAACCTGCCAGGATCGGATCTGGACTTTCAATGACTACATCAATTTGCGGCTTACCCAAAAAATCGATCTCAGATAAAGAAATCTTGACATCATTAGTGTCCTGGTCAGCACCTTTGTAGGATCCGGCCGGGATAGGCTGCTCCGAGGATGAACCCTTAATAACAAAAACAAAATGGTTTAAGTCCAGTTTATTAAAGTAATCAACTCCACCGGTGGTATTTTCCCAAGTCGGGTCTACCATCACCCAACCACGCCGCTCATCCCAGTATTCCGGCCAGGCATGCAAAATATCCTTGGTCAAAGAAAGCGGACGTAAGGCGGTATTGGCCGTGTAAGCATATCCGTCAAGCTCCCGGCTGGGGATACCGGCAGCCCTAGCCAGGGCAATGAAGAGGTCTGTAAATTCCATACAAACGGCAGAATCAGGGTTGTTTAAAGCAGTCACTGCCCCCATTCTTTCTATACTGTCCTCCTTTAACCTTTCCGAGTCATATTTTAGGAAATCTACCACAAACCGAAAAATCGACCTGGCCTTTGCCTCCATATCAACCGGGGGATTATCCCCTAGAATTTCGTCTAATTTAGCCATAATCTGGGGGTTATCTTTCTCCCAGTATTTGCCGGACTCCGTGTATTTTTTCCTCAGAACTTCATTCAGGAATGGGTTTTTAACTTTGGAGTTCGTGTAAAGCTTGGCTGAACCGATTAACTTAACATCCAATTTTTGGCCCCTGTTTAAACGGTACCAAGCAAGGTAATTACCGTCACTGTCCACAGTTACATTTACGGGTTTCGGCTCCAGCCTCTGATAAATAACATCCTGAAAGGATGTATCCGGCGGGAGGGCAACCTGCGTTAGCACCGGCACCAGTCTTTTATTTTCAAGATGGTAGGCAAGATCAAAGTCAAAAAGTTGGATGCTGCCAAAGTTGGCGGAAATTCCGGACTCCTGCAGCCTTTCCTTATCAAAGCTTAAAAATATTTTATTTGAATCGGTAGTTTGGCTTTTCGGGATTGGGCTAATCAGGGAGGGAGGACCAAAGCTTCTGGGAACAGCTAAAGTTAGGTTATATGCTTCCAGGTTTGAAGAAGAGGAAACTCTGGGTACCCTGACCTCCCAAATCTTGCCTACTTTTTCGGCAAAGTCTTTTGATTTGAAAGTTATAGTCCAAACCAGTGTTTTTCCCAGTCCTGCCACTTGCTGGTTAAATTTAATATCCAGGGTGGTGGAGGTGTCTTTTTGTTCCTGGGAAATATCCAATACCCCTCCGGGGTCAGAGGCCTTAACATCAAAGATCTCCGTTGCACCGATAGTCAGCTTAAATTGGTTAGCATAATACTCGGAAGTTAAATTCCGGAGGGTAATTTTTTCGGTAACCGTAGTTACACCGGATTCATCAACATCATATAAAACGTCATACGATGTGGCAAATTCGGAAGCAGCATAGGCCCTGGGGACAAAAATAAGAATAACCAGGAAGCAAATTGCCAGATAAACCCTCTTCATCATTCGATTATTGTACCAAAAATCCCTACCTAATATTAAATCTGCATTTAGTTGGACACCTCTTTAGCTTGACACCTCGAAGGTGTAAAGCTAAACTTTAATTATGCCCGGAAGAAATACTCCTTTAGTAAGTGGTGAGTACTATCATATTTACAATAGGGGTAGTGAAAAGAGAAATATTTACACCCAACCTAGAGACTATACGAAGTTCCAAAAGACTTTCTACTACTATCAATTTTCCGGCCCCAAACCAAAATTTTCCCAATTTAAAAAATCTAACTTATTTAAACCGCTTTTAAATGAAAAGTTGGTCGAAGTTATCTGTTACTGCCTAATGCCGAATCATTTTCATTTTTTAGCTAGACAATTAAAAGACAAAGGCATCTCTATCTTTATAAGTCAGCTTTCTAACAGTTATACAAAGTATTTTAACGTTAAATACGGGCGGATCGGGCCACTTTTACAAGGCGCTTTCAAAGCAGTGCGAATTGAAACAGATGAGCAATTAGTCCATGTAACCCGTTATATTCACCTTAATCCAGTGGTCTCAGGATTGGTAAAGAAACCGGAGCACTATAAATGGTCTTCTTATTTGGAGTATATCAAGAATGAACCCTTCTTTTGTATGGTTAATGAGGTGTTAGGGTTCTTTAAGTCTCCGGAAAAATATCAGGAGTTTGTGGAAAATCAAATTGATTATGCTAGTCAACTGGCAGTTATTAAACACCATCTTTTAGATGATGAAGTTTAGGTTTCCACCTCTTTCCACCTCGAAGGTGTAAAGCTAAATGATGGATTTTACAGAATGTGCTATAATGACAAACTAGATATGAATAAACCACCGGAAGGCGAACCCAAAACATATTCACTTGGAGCATTTCGGGTAAGCGATACTTCTATTTTGAAACAAGCAGCAGCTGAATTAGGTTTAACTATTGAAATCGGAAACAACTCTAAAATCCCAGTAAGAAGTATATCCGTTGTTAATGGTGTAGACTTGGTAGATGTACCACAAGGTTCTGTATTTGTAGGAATTGAAATCGCTCCTAAAAAATGTCCTATTACGAGTAAACCATGCTGTAGACCAACCTATCCTTTTTTAAATAAGGTTTTAGAATTAAGTACGGCAACAAGATAGACTAAAGAATAATCGGGATAATCTCTTCAATATCATCCACCACAAAATCAGGCCTGGTTTTAAGTAGTCCTTCCCCATGAAATCCATATAAAGCCGCTACCGTTTTAACTCTCGCGGCTTTGCCGGCTGCTATGTCAGCTGGGCTGTCTCCTATAAAAACCGCCTTGTTTGGTTTAATCCCCAACTCTCCCAGCGCTTTAAAGATTGATTCAGGATCCGGCTTGGGATTTTTAACTTCCATTGGTGTCACAATTACTTTAAAAAATTTATCCATCCCGCCAATTTTTAAGTTTCTTATTAAGAGTTCGCCAGTATGACTGGTCACAGCAGCTATGGCTACTCCGGCTTTTTTCAGTTCTCTCAAGGTCTTTAAAGTATTTTCATAAGCTTTAACTGATTGTGAATTTTGGACCTGATATTGGTGATGAGTTTCCATTAAATAATCTACTTCTTCTAAGTTAGTCAGGATACGATAACACTCTTTAAAAGGCAAGCCTAAAACAGGCACTACGTCTTCCCAGGTTACCTCCTTTTTCAAATGCAGAGCCATGGTGTATTGATAAGCTTGAAAGATATATTCACCGGTGTTAAGAATTGTGCCGTCTATGTCAAATAAAACCGCATCAAATTTGCGCTTACTCATAGGATAATTTGGTGCTAATTGTAGCAAAAACCCAACCTCTGTGTTACGCTAAATTTACGCTTCAACCTGAAAGGTTGCAAGCTAAAAATTTGTTAAAGTTAATACTTGAATCTGTAGACTCACTATACTAATATAGGCTATCATGCCAGTTGAAATTCTTAGCAAATCTAATTTACCTAACTTTCTTAAAGGCAAAAATTTTGTCCTGGCTTTCATGTTACAGGGCTGTTGTAATTGTGATGCTTATGTGAGTGTACTTGATACTATCTCCGAACAGTTAGAAGGAATAAGGGTTGGCAGGATTACTGTCGGCTATGATCCTCTAATGTATCATTGGAGACAGGCAAAGAGGATTAACATTGAAAGATTTCCGACAACTGTTGTATTAGGAAAAAAGAATGCATACTTTTTCACAGGTAATTACGGTCCAGATGATACCGCTGATATGATTACCACAATACTAAATTCTGCTAAAGTATTACCCAATGATCTTGTTGCCCGAATAAGCAAATTTGACCCAAAAGGATCTAGGCCTGATAGACGGCTAATGCGTTTTCTAAGAATTCCTCATTAACTCTCTTAGGAGTAGAATTTTAGTGCAAAATTTTTGCCAGATATTGGCCGGTGTAGGAATCTTTAGCTTTGGCTAATTCTGCAGGAGTTCCCTCTGCTACTACTTTACCACCTTTATCCCCGCCTTCCGGCCCCAAATCAATTACCCAATCGGTATTTTTAATTACATCCAAATTATGTTCAATAATCACTACTGTATTGCCAAAATTAACCAGCTTTCGCAGGATAGTTAATAACCTTTCAATATCTGCCATATGAAGGCCAGTAGTTGGTTCATCCAGGATATACATGGTCTGCCCGGTTGAACGCTTAGATAACTCCGCAGAAAGCTTAATCCGTTGGGCCTCGCCTCCTGAAAGAGTAGGCGCAGGTTGGCCTAACCTGATATAACCCAAACCAACATCAAACAAAACCTGCAGCTTGTTTTTTATCTGCGGGATGTTTTCAAAAAACTTTAAGGCTTCCTCAACTGTCATATCCAGCACTTCGGCAATGTTTTTATCCTTAAAATGAATCTCCAAAGCCTCCCGGTTATACCTGGCTCCGTTGCAGGCTTCACACGTGACATAAACATCCGGTAAAAACTGCATTTCAATTTTTAAAGTCCCTTCACCTTCGCAAACCTCACACCTGCCGCCTTTAACATTAAAAGAAAACCTGCCAGGCCCATAACCCCTGATTTTAGCTTCCGGGCTCTCAGAAAATAGTTCTCTGATGAAAGTAAAAGCTCCGGTATAAGTTGCCGGATTTGAGCGGGGAGTCCTACCAATAGGCGATTGATCCACCAATACTACCTTATCCAAGTTTTCTACCCCTTCCATGCCTTTGTGGGATCCGGCTTTCTCTCGGGAGCGGTAAACTTTTTGTGCCAATGCTTTATATAGAATATCGTGAATCAAAGTTGACTTGCCTGAACCTGAAACACCGGTTACGGCTATGAATCTTCCCAAAGGAAAAGAGACATTAATGTTTTTTAAGTTATGCTGGCTGGCTCCGAGAATCTTCAAAGTACCCATTTTTACCGGTTCCCTTTTTAACTCATCTGCTACTTTAACCTGCTTCCTGCCTGAAAGATATTGGCCTGTTAAAGATGTTTCACTTTTTTTAATCTCTGCGGGGGTGCCGATAAAAACAATCATCCCTCCATGCTCGCCTGCTCCCGGCCCGATTTCTATTAATAAATCCGCCGCCTCCATGGTTTCCGTGTCATGCTCATTAACAATAACTGTATTGCCCAGGTTTTTTAATCTCTTCAAGGTTTCAATCAGCCTGGAATTATCCCGTTGGTGCAGGCCAATGGACGGTTCATCCAAGACATACAAAACTCCGGATAACCCGGAGCCGATTTGGGAAGCCAACCTGATCCGCTGTGATTCTCCGCCGGCTAAGCTCATGGAAGCCCGATCCAAAGTTAAATAATCCAAACCAACATCAATTAAAAACTGCAGCCGGGATTTAATTTCTTTCAATACCGGAGTGGCAATTTGGTTTTCCCGATCAGAGAGCCTAATATTTTTTATCCACTCTAAGCTCTGAACTATTGATTGGCTAGTTACCTCAGCAATATTTGATCCCTCTATGGTGATTGACAAAGCCTCATCCTTTAACCTGGCACCCTTACACTTTGGACAGGTCTCCTTAAACATGTACTTCTCTATTTCAGCTTTGACAAAGTCTGACTCAGTTTCCTGGTATCTTTGCTTAAGGTATGCTACCAGTCCGACAAATTCAGAATAAAAATGGGTCCATCTGCCCTGTCTGTTCCTGCCTTCTACTTTAAACTGCTCATCTTTTGCCCCAAAAAGTAGGATTTTCCGAGCTTCAGCTGTTAAATTCCCCAGCCTGGTATTTAAATCAAATCCGTATTCCTTTCCAACAGCCTGGATTAGTCTGGTAAACCAAGTGTCATTGCTGGCCAATTTTGACCAGGGGAGTATCCCACCTTCCGCGATTGAAAGAATGGGGTTTAAAATAGCCTTTTCATCTATCTCGAGCAGTGTTCCCAATCCGGCGCAGCCGGAACAAGCCCCATGAGGAGAATTAAAAGATAACAGCCTTGGTTCGATCTCGGGAAGGGAAATATTATCTACTGGGCAAGCGAATCGTTCAGAGTAAAGATGATCGCTCATTTTCTTGGGGTTCTGAGGAAATTCCAAAGCAACGTCTAGAACTTCGGACACAATTACAGACCCTTCTCCTAATTTGAGTGCTGTTTCAACAGATTGCAAGAGTCTAGTCGCTAGAATCGAGAGTCTAGACTGCGATTCACTTGACTCTTGACTCTTGACTCTTGACTCTATTACTAGACGATCTATCACTAAATCAATCGTGTGTTTGTTGGTTTTAATTAAGACTAAATCATCGGAGAGGTTCCTAACTTGCCCGTCAATCCTAGCCTTAGAAAAACCTTTCTTCCGGAAATCTTCAAATAATTGTGTATATTCCCCTTTTCTGTCCTTCACTACAGGGGCCAAAATCATTATTCTCATACCTTTTTTACTAGACTCTAGACTCTTGCCACTAGTCACTCTTTCCACAATCTGTTCCACTGACATCTTGGAAATCTCCCGGCCGCAAATGGGACAATGGGGATGGCCAACCCGGGCAAACAATAACCTTAAATAGTCATATATTTCTGTGGTGGTACCGACTGTAGATCTGGGATTGTGAGAAACACCTTTTTGGTCAATGGAGATGGCCGGAGAAAGCCCTTCAATCAAATCCACATCAGGCTTATCCATCACCCCTAAAAACTGCCTGGCATAGGAAGAAAGGGATTCCACATATCTGCGCTGCCCTTCCGCATAAAGGGTATCAAAAGCCAAAGAAGACTTGCCTGAACCGGAAATACCAGTCAAAACCACCAATTTGTTCTTGGGAATTTCCAGGTCAATATTTTTGAGATTATGCTCTCTAGCACCTTTGATGATAATTTTGTCTATAGCCATAGGTTATAATCCTGAGCAACGTCGAAGGACGAATTTTTCCCGAAATTAAGCATCTATTTTAACTTATTTTGCAAGATTTGAATAGGGGTTAGACTTGGAGCTCTTTGATCTGATCGCGGAGTTTGGCTGCTTCTTCAAAATCTAGAAGTTCTGCAGCTTGTTTCATTTGGGCTTCCAGGTTCTTGATCATTTTTCCCCGCTCTTTTTCCGGAATATCCTCCACAGTCAGTTCTTTTTTACCTAAACTCACCTCCAACTCTTCTACTTTCTCAATCAGCCTCTCCCGGAGGGCCTTTTCAATATTTCTGGGGATAATCTTGTGCTTTTTATTGTAACCATGCTGGTACTGTCTTCTTCTTGCCACCTCATCAATAGCTGCTTTCATGGAGCCAGTGACAACATCGGCATACATAATTACCTGACCCTTAATATGCCTGGCAGCCCGTCCCATGGTTTGGATCAAAGAGGTTCGGGAACGCAAAAACCCCTCCTTATCAGCATCCAAAATTGCTACTAATGACACTTCCGGCAAGTCCAAGCCCTCCCGAAGAAGGTTGATCCCCACAATCACATCATATTCTCCCATCCTGAGGGAAGCTAGGATGTCGCTTCTTTCCAGGGTTTTAACATCCGAGTGCAGGTAATGCACTTTAATCCCTTTATCATGCAAATACTCCGCCAGGTCTTCTGCCATCCTTTTAGTCAAAGTTGTTACCAGAACCCGCTCGTGCTTTGCTACCCGCTTCTTAATTTCCTTCATCAAGTTCTCAATTTGGCCCTTAATCGGCCGAACGGAAATTTGCGGATCCAAAATTCCGGTTGGCCTGACCAACTGTTCGGCTACACCATCTGAACTTACACTCCCGGTGTGGAATTGACTTGACACACCGGGAGTGGAGCTTCGAGCCAGTGATAATTCATACTCATCCGGGGTAGCTGAAGTGTAAATGGCCTGGTTTACATTCCTCATAAATTCATCAAACCGGAGAGGCCTATTATCCAAAGCTGAAGGCAGCCTGAAACCAAAGTCAATTAATGTTTCTTTCCTGGACCTGTCTCCGTTGTACATTCCCCTAATCTGCGGGATGGTAATATGCGACTCATCAATAATAACCAGGAAATCCTTGGGGAAATAGTTAAGCAAAGTATAAGGCGGCTCTCCGGGCTCCCTACCATCAAAATAACGGGAGTAATTCTCAATGCCGTTACAATAGCCAAACTGTCTGATCATCTCCAAATCATAATTAGTCCGCTGTTCCAGCCTTTGCGCCTCCACCAGCTTCCCACTAGACTCTAGACTCTTGACTCTAGACTCTAGATCAGCTTCTATTTGTTTAACTCCCGGGACCACCCGCTGTTCCGGAGTAATATAGTGCTTGGCCGGATAAACTACCTGGGTCCCGAACACTTCCTCGGTATTTCCTGTTACCACCTCCAGCTTACCTAGTTTTTCCAACCTGTCGCCTAAAAACTGTAACCTGTAACCTTGATCCATGTAGGATGGGAAAATATCGATCGTATCCCCCCGCACCCGGTATGAACCTCTCTTGAAATCTATGTCATTTCTCTCGTAATACATCTTCTGCAGAATTTTCATCACCTGAGCCATCCCAGCTTTCATGCCTTGGCCGATTTCCAAAATGGCCTGGCCGTATTCAATTGGTGAACCCAAGTTGTAGATACAGGAAACAGAAGCCACCACTACTACATCCCGGCGGGTGAGCAAAGAGGCAGTAGTAGCCAGCCGCAGTTTTTCAATCTCTTCATTGATGGAAGCATCTTTTTCAATATAAGTATCAGATTGGGGAATATAAGCTTCCGGTTGGTAATAATCATAGTAGGAAACAAAGTACTCCACGGCATTTTCGGGAAAAAGCGAGCGGAATTCCTGGGCCAGCTGCCCTGCCAGAGTTTTATTGTGGGAAATAATCAGGGTCGGTTTCTGCACTTTTTCAATCACATTGGCCATGGTAAAAGTCTTGCCAGAGCCTGTTACCCCAAGAAGGACCTGATGTTGTCTACCCTGCTTGAGGCCTACCACCAGCTTGTTAACAGCTTGCGGCTGATCCCCGGTGGGCTTAAAATCGGAAACAATCTGAAACTTCGGCATGACAGTCTATTTTATCACAGGCCAAACAAAATCCGAAGAAAAGACTTTTCTTGACAATCTCTTACAAAGTTCTTATGATCCTCTTACATGATCCATGCGCTCCTACTAATAACTGGAGTTATTTTTTACCTTTTGAGTGCTGTGATATTTACCAAACCTGCTTTCGCCGATAACCAGGAAATAATTACACAGATCAACCAATTCCGCGCCTCAAAAAACATCCCGGCAGTCCAAGCCGATCCCTTAACCTGCAGTTTTGCTGCTCTTCGTGTTAAAGAGATCTCAACCGATTTTACCCATAACGGCTTCTATGACAGGGCAAAAAGCAAATCCATGCCTTATCCCCGCTACAAGCTGGCTACTGAGAATTTGGCCCGGACATCAAAGCATAACGCAGTTGAAATGTGGATTAAATCACCAAAGCATGCAGCCAATATGCTCAAAAATACACCAGTTGTTTGTGTAGAAAGTTACGGCGACTACTACGCCTATGAGGGTTTGGCAATATAGAGTTTATTCGCTACAAACATTACAATCAGGCCGGCTAATATTCCAAGTAATACCCTCTGGCTTAACAAGTATCCGAAAATAGATTGCCCCCCTATGACTTGCTGCTCTAGTAAATTCCCTCCCCCAATTCCTACATTCCCATCCGCTCCCACATCTTCAGCTCCCAAAACTTCAGGTAAATCTTCACCTTCACCAGCCGCACTGGATTCACCCAGCACTTCTTCTTCAAATGAAGGAGTGGCGCTTGCTGGCGCTACAACGTTGCCGCTGCAATCATGAGTTGCACACCCTAATCCATCTGACAGCCCATCGCCGGAGCCGGAAGAGGAGCTGCTGGAAGAACTCGAACTACTGGAAGAACTTGAGGATGAAGTTGTATGAGTAGGCGCATAAAACGATGCCTTAGTTGCCTGGAATGAACACAGACCGGCTGAAACTGTGCAGGTAGCCGGAGCGACAATTCCGTCAGAAGTCCATCCGGAAGTTCCGGTTACTGATCTTTGAATATTTAAAGTCTGACCGTTAAATGAGGTGCCTAAAAAGATACTTAAAGTGATGGCCGGATTAAACGAGAGGCCTATATTCGGAATACCCCACTGCAATACCCCGTCAGCCGCTACCCCACTGCCTAACCCGGAAATAGAGGATACGGAAGGCATAGACGATGTCAAAAGCGACATATCCATCGGTGAACCGTCAGTCCTGGTTATAACCGTACCATCAGGAATAGTAATTGTGCTGGTACCGCCTCCTGCCGTGACTGTAATTGTAGATACCCCTTGGGAAATTACTGAAGTAGTGGAACCGTAAGTACCTCCTGTGGATACAAAGCTTCCCTGACCACCCACCGAGAAGACTTGCGAATTACCAAAATCTTTATTTATAAAGCTGGAACTTGAGGTCATAGTTAAAGTGTATTTGCCGCCTACAGGAGCAGTTTGTTCCCAGTTATCCCGGGCAACTTCCCTGACATTAACCGTGCCGTTTGAGACATCAGTGAATTGATATGTACCATCAGCCCCTGTGGTTACAGATGTTTCACCTGCGTCCAGCACTCCGTCATCATCCGTGTCTATAAATATTGTCCATCCGGATAACCCCGGCTCGCCCGCATCCTTGACGCCGTCATTATCTAAATCACTGAATTTCATACCGGAGATAGCCCTGCTTGGGGCGTTGGTAAAGGTACAAGTAACATTTTCCCCGGCATCCAGGTCAACTGTGGCGGTCCTTGAGTTTAAGTCTGTAGTTGTCCCATTATCAGCATCCTGGCAGCTGATGGAAAGCACACTCCATCCTCCAACCCCATTCTCCTGCAAGTCAAATGAACCGGGGGTAAGACCTGTAAATACCCTGTTGTTGGAAAGTGTGGAGTCAGCATCGTCATCCAGGAAAAAGCTCTGGTCAAAAGCCCCGCTGCGCAGCCTGTATTCAAAATCCTGGGCGATGTTTAAGACGGCATCTTTAATTATTGTAATAGTACCGGTAGTTGGGGCAGTCGCCACCACATTAACCGTTCTGGTTACCTCCACAGCAGCATTTCCGGCGGCATCGGAAACATTATAAGTAACGGTGTAGGTACCGGCGACTGAGGTGTTAACCGGATTGACAGTTACAATATTGGCTGTAATAGTCCCGTCAATATTATCGAATGCGGTTGCCCCAGCGTCTGAATAGGCATTGCCGACGGTAACCGTCACCGGGCTGGTGCCCAACCGGGTTATCACCGGGGCGGTCGTATCTGCTGCAGGCGCAGTTACATTAACAGTCCTGGTCACCTCCGTAGTATTATCGTCAGCGTCGGTCACACTGTAAGTCACGGTCTGGGCACCTAAGACCGAGGTATCAACCGGCAACCCGGTAGTAATAATATCAGGAGTCAAGTCCCCGTCTTCAGCATCTGTAGCTGTAGCACCTGAATCAGTATAGGCGGCATTTCGTAATACCGAGGCCGGATTGTCACCAAGTATGGTAATTACCGGGGCGCTTACATCGACCGGTTCAACTACACGTCCGCTAACGGCAAAGAGCGAAGTCTGGACGCTGTTTACCCCCGGACCGCCGATATTCGGCCCTTCAATCCTAAAAAAGTTATTGCCGGTCGGGCTGCCTGTAACAGCATGAGCCACTGCCGGCAAACCAACATATCTTCTATTGGTAACTGCATTTGTCAGAAGGGGGTCAGAAAGTAAAGGATTAGCATTAAAGGTATTCCAGGTTAAGAAGGGACCTATCTCGCCGCTTAGGACGCTGGAGAAGTTAGGAGCGGCTACTTGTTCACAGCTGTTAATCCCTATGGCGGCAAAGCAACCGATGTCGCTTGTGTCGAAAATTTCAAATCCATCATCCACCGTGCTCACCGTATATGTTCTTGATCCATAAGGATACGTTACTGTGTATGTACCAGGCTCACCTACATCAATCTTGAGCCTGATCCTGGCAAAAGCGGATTGTTCACCATTTACTGCTGATTCCCCGGCAAAGGCGGCCTCAATAGCCTGGACTAAAATTGCCCCGTTATCTCCGGAGGTTTCCATATCAGCCTCTGCCGACCACCAAAAGGCTTCAGCTCCAAAGCCAATCAGTTCAGAAAAGGCATTACCTGCTTCCACACCCTCAGAGATACCATTAGGATCAGCTGCTTCCATTAAATCCAAAGCCAGATTATTTGAATCCCTGTACCAGGCCGGGAAGCCCGTTGTCGCACCCACAGGACCTGTTTCTACCAATCCGTCAGGTAAAGTTGCAGCTACATGTACGGTCCGGGTATCAGAGCCGACATTACCGGCTGAGTCCGTAAACGTATAAGTTACAGTATGATCACCGCCTGAGGATGTATCTATCGGCAGCCCGGTAGTAACAATACCCGCCGTACAATTGCCTGCCACATTATCCAAACAAGTGGCACCGGCATCCGTATAATCGGCATTAATAAAGACATTGGCCGGATCAGATCCAAGCACAGTAATTACCGGATCAACAGCATCAGCTATGACATTAACGGTTCTGGTAGCCGTACCCTCATTACCGGCAGCATCAGTGCCGGTATAGGTGACAGTATTAGCACCGAGGGTTGCAGTATTAATAGGCAGTCCGGTAGTACCAATTGAAGCTGTACAGTCACCGTCAACATTATCAAGACAGGTGGCACCGGCATCTATATATGTAGTTCCCTGGACCACGCTTGCCGGATTTGAACCGGTAACGGTTACCACCGGATCGGTTGTATCTGTTGTAGGTGCTTCAACAACGTTAACCGTCCTGGTAGTGGATGCACTGTTACCCAAATTGTCGGTGACCGTGTAAGTCACGATTTTTGCGCCGAGAGTTGAAGTATTAACAGGCAGGCCGCTGACTACAATACTCGAAGTTAGATTCCCGCCGAAAGTATCAATGGCTGTGGCTCCGGCATCTGTATAGTCAGCATTCTGCAGGATACTAACCGGGTTGCTTCCGAATAATGTAATGGTTGGAGCGCTGGTATCAGACAAACGACCGCTAACGGTAAATAAATTTGTTTGAATAACATTTACCCCCGGACCGCCGATATTAGGTCCTTGTACCCGGAAGAAATTATTTCCGGTCGGACTACCGGTGACCGCATGTGCTGCCGTACCCAAACCAATATACCTTCTACCACCGACTGACAGCAAAGGATCAGAAAGGGCGGGATTTGCATTAAAGGTATTCCAGGTTAAGAACGGTCCGATCCCTCCATTCAATAAGCTGGAAAAGTTAGGCGCGGCATCTTGAGTACAACTGTTAACACCAATAGCGGCAAAACAACCGATATCAACCGTATCATTAATTGCCCGCGTCCCGGGTTCTGTCACAACATATACTTTTTGTCCGTAAGGATATGTTACGGTGTATGTTCCGGGTTCTGCTACATCAATCCTGATCCTGACCCTGGCAAAGGAAGATTGTTCACCGTCCACCGCAGATTCCCCGGCAAAAGCAGCTTCAATAGCCTGGACCAGGAGGGCACCACCTGCTGAAGTCTCAATATCAGCCTCTGCTGACCACCAGAATGCTTCAGCTCCAAAGCCAATCAGTTCCGAAAAGGCATTGCCTGCTTCCACACCCTCAGATATTCCGTTAGGGTCTGCAGCCTCCATTAAATCAAGAGCTATACCGTTGCCGTCTTTATACCAGGTCGGGAAACCGCTTGTCCCGCTAACCGGGCCGGTTTGGGCTAAATTACCGCTGGATACAGCAACCACATTGGCTGTCCCTTTTGAGGGGGTGGTAAATAATACCCAGTCTGCCACCCCGTCTGACCTTCTCCCGACAGATTCCCCTGCCAGGGGATAGTGGTCAATAGCCACCCCGGGAGAGGAAAGGGCCACAGTAACCGTATCAATAGTTGTCCCGTTTTCATTGGAAATAGTAACTGTTTCAGGGGCAGCGTTACTGAGCCATCCGGCCGGGGCTTCAAAAACTTTCCTGCCACCGACTGCAATAGTACCCAGGCTACTTAATGATTGGCTGTTTCCGGCTGAGTTGCGGATGGTCCAACCGCTGCCGGCATCAAAATTCATCTCAGTGGTTCCATTATTATATAGTTCAATCCATTCCGGACCGGAAGAAGGATTAGGTAAAATTTCATTTATTAATACCCGCTGGGCAGTATCCGGGCTTGGAGTTGTGATGACAAAAACAGTAAAGTGGTTTAAGCCGTGGATTGTGATGGTATCGGCAGTTTTCTCTTCCGGCTCCGTCATCTTTTGGGCATTTCCTGCCTCTTCTACTGTTTCAGAAGACTTGACATCAACCTCTTTATTTTGTGCTTCCGGTGGAATCGGCAAAGTCAAATCATAAAAGAAAGTGCCGTCTGTCATGGTAGATGTAATTTCATAAGCCGTATCAGTAAGAGACCCTGTTTGCTCTATTTGCTCAGTGGTTAATTTGACTTCCTTAATAAGGAGCTTTCCGGATGATTGGGAAATGGCGGTAAATTTAACTTTGACTTTGTCATTTTGCGGGAAGCTATATTCCTCGCCAACTACTACATTATTATTAGTCTCAAAGCCACCGTCAACACTGTTCCAGATTGATGGCGCCACGGTAGCAGAAGGGGTAACTTCAACCACTTGAGGATCTATTTGAGGAGCCGGAGTCGCGGAAGGTGCAGGAGTTGGTTCTGCACTGGCTGCCGGAGTGGGATCAGGGGTCGGCTCCGGTGTAGACTCTGGTTCAGGACTAACAGAAGGCAAAGGGGTAACAGACGGCTCAGCTGCAGCAGAGGGAGCAGGACTTGGTGTGGTTTCCTGGATCTGGGCTGGCTCAATGGTTACTTCCTGGGCCAAGGCCACTGAAGTTGCCAGATAAGGCAGAGTTAAGTTAAACAGCAAAGAAGCAAAAGTAACAAATGTTAATAATTTCTTGAAAATATTTTTCAATTTTTAATTTTCCTTTGTCACTATTTTTACAATAATAAATTTCTAATTTCTGTAACTGCCGTCACAATAATTAATCATTGTTTGTAAGAATTAGCAGATTACATAACTTGCCAGACAGTTAATTTGACTTATATTAAGCAATTTTTGTAAGAACATAACCGCATATTATGATAAAGCTTTGTAAGAAATTGGTATAAAATTATGTTATAATTCCGCTGCAGATAAGGTAATTCTATATGGATAACATTCTTGAAAAAGTTTATAAAGCCGGACCGAAATTTTTAGAACCACTGACACTTGACGAAACATATAGAGTCATTGTTAATGAGGCAATTAAATTAGTAAAAGCAAAATATGGGTCAATCATGCTTATGCAAAATGGCTCATTTAAAAGAGCATATGCTTCCTCTCCAATTCTTTATAGGATAAAACCACGAAAGAGAGGATACGCTTATAAAGTATTCAGCACTCATAGACCAACAATTCTAACCAGAGCCCAGAATGTGAAGATTCATCCAGAGTATAAGGAACTTAAAGCATCTGCGGATATTATGATCCCTCTATCCTACAAAAATAAGTCCATCGGTGTATTAACAGTGCAGTCCGAGAAAGAGGAACATTTTACTGATAAAGAATTTAGCATTCTAAAACTATTTGGTCATTTTGCCAGTTTGGCAATCCGAAAAGCACAACTTCAAGAAGAAACTAAAAAAGCCGTTGAGGTAAGAGATCTTTTTATTGCTTTGGCAGCGCATGAACTCCGAACGCCTCTTACGACCTTAAATGGGTACATTCAACTTTTAGAAAATAGATTCTCTAAAAAGGTGTCTTCAGAAGCTTCCTGGGTCAGAGAGTTGTCTCGTGAAAGCATCAGGTTAACCCACCTTATACAAGAACTTTTAGAGATCAATCGTATGCATTCTGGTACTTTTCACTATATTTTCAAGGAAACCAGCTTAACGGAAATCATAAGAAGAGCCATGATTAATTTCTCGTTTTCCTTTCCAGAAAGAAAATTAATTCTAAAAAAAAAGCCACGCCAAGGATATACTATAGTAGGTGACTCCGAAAAATTGATTCAGGTACTTAACAATATACTAGGTAACGCTGCCAAGTTTTCCCCTCAACAAATACCTATTGCGTTAAACCTAAGTTCAGACTCATCAAGCTACATTATTAAAATAAAGGACCGCGGCCACGGAATTCCCAAGGGAGAGCAAATTAAAATTTTTAAGCTTTTCCACAAAGGATCTAATAATACTCAGGACGGTTTGGGTGTGGGATTGTTTTTGGCGAAAACGATCATCGTACAACATCATGGCTCGATTACCGTCAAGTCAGCATTAACTAAAGGTACAACTATTGAAATTAGATTACCTAAATTAAAGACATGAAAAAAGAGGACGAACCACAACCAATAAATCCAGAAAAAAGAGAATATATACCATTAGTATTATTGCCGAGCTTAAGAGATGTCCGAACTATAGGGGCCGGCCGGATTGGTTCACACATCGCACATGATATCCTGGAAGACCCGGATATTGCCAGAGTTGTAACAATTGGTTCTGCCGGAGTTGGCAAAACAATGCTTCTTGAAGAATTAAAACAAGCGGTATTACAGGAGTTGCGAACAGGAACAGGAAGTATAACTTTCACATCTGCAACTTATGAAAAGGTGAAAGAGGAGTGCGAAAAAGAGTTTGGGCCGAGTGAATCCAGGCCTGTACAAAATTGGGGTACCCGTGAATGGTCAATACTCAATCAAAAATTAGCAGAGAAGGCAGAGATACCTCCAATTAGTAAGGGTACTCGGGAAGTTAAATTTGTGGAATTAACTGGAATAGGGGCGACACAGCCAAGAGACAGAGGAGTTTCAGCACTCAAGTTAATTGCCCAAGAAGATAAAAGGGGAAATAGACAAGGCAGTACGCTTTATTTGGTGCTTGTACCTGATTTGCGGGTACAGCAGCGAGCAGGGGAACTGCGCAAAGAGATATTAAACTCCAATGATGAAGATGTCCAAATGGTTCTAGAGAAATATAGAATCATACTTACTGGGTCTATAATGGAAGATAGATTGGGATATATGATAGGTAGAAAAGTTAAAGATATTGTAAGAAAAAATGCGGATTTACAACACATGGAAACAATCAATAACGAGATGCTTGAAGAGGCAGAGAAGCTAAGAGGAATAAAAAGGAAAATAGAATTCTCAACCAATCCTTTTTTTACATCTAAGTGGAGCGACCTGATACCTGCTGATCCAAATGCTTTAAAACAAATGAGAAATATGGCTTTTTATCTTAATACTGTGGCAGACCACATAGGTCAACTTTCAGGTTCTCCAGAAAACGTCTATCTGGTGATGAATCCACTAAAAGAAAAAGGGAGTATTTACTGGTATATAAATTAGGATAGAGAATTAACTAGGATCGAGTAGTGAAAAAGCAGCTTGTCCGGAAACTATACAGATTTTCCTGAGGCCACAAGGATCTAAGCAAAGGGGATCTGGCTGATGAATCTTATCCCTCTCCCCCGGCTCATATTGCTCAAAAACCGCCCTCACAGAACGATGATTAACAACATCCATTGCAAAATCATGAAAACTGCGAAATTTCTTAAGATTTGGACCATTAGGAACTACGTTTTTCTCCGGACAATTAATAATAAGCGCAACACCTTCCATACCAGCCTCAGCAAACGCAAGTGCAATTCCGGGGTCATCTTCTACCATATGGGTAATACCCTCTCTTTGGGCATTTCGCAGTTTCGCCTCCAATGCACTTTCTTTAGAGTTTACACCCCTTAAAAACTTAGCGTCGAAGTGTCCTGACAATCCCCATTCTTGAAAAAGCTGCTCTATGGAATCCCCTTGGTTTGTCCACCTGGCGCTAATCAGATACATCCGGTCACAAAATATCCGCACTAACGGCACACCAGTTAAAACCCCAGCACAAGGAGAAAGATCACGGATGTACCGGCTATCCTTCAAAAACTCAATTCGATCAGTTGGAAGCTCCGGATAACGATCAAGGTTTCGTATTGGACTGAGAAGATTTAGATCGCCCTCACTGACTGAGCCATACTTTTCCGGAAATTTCGCTTTTAGGATTTTCATCATCAGGGGTACATCATCTACCACTACGCCATCTAAGTCACATCCCAACAAACATTCCCTTTTTATCATTTTGATCTACGCTATAGACCTTAATATAAAATCCGATAAGCATTCTGTAATAAAAGTGTAATAGAAGATGCTGCTTTATTCCTTAATCATGTAGCCAAAACCTCGAACCGAATGGATAAGTTTTTTGGAAAGATTAGAGTCAATTTTTTTACGCAGATATCCCATGTAAACATCAACCACCCTGGTTTCCACATCACTGGAATAAAGCCACACCCTGTTTAAAATCATCTCCCTGGTTAAAATTCTGCCTTTATTGCTCATTAGATATTGCAGCAGCTTAAACTCCTGAGGGGTCAGCTGGATTGTTTTGCCGGCGCGTTTGACTTCAAATTTTTCACTATTTAGTTCCAAATCAGCCACCTTAAGTTTAGCCTCTTCTCCGTTTTTATGCCGCAGACGGGCTTTTATCCTGGCCAAAAGCTCATCCGCCTGAAACGGTTTGGTCATATAATCATCTGCGCCTAAGTTTAAACCATAGACGATCTCGGAAACTTCGTCCTTGGCAGTTAAGATGATTACTGTCAGCTCGGGGTATTTCTTTCGTATCTCCGTACAAACCGCCTCCCCGCTCATATTGGGAAGTCCCAGATCTAAAACCACTAGGTTTGGAGGCAGTTTGGAGATGGAATTGAGGGCAGCAATTCCATCTGAAGCTATTTTTACAGAGTAATTATTTTCTGTGAGCAGCTCTTTTAAGTATCTTTGAAGCCCGGTATCATCTTCAACAACTAAAATTGTCTTTATCATTGATTGTAAGATTATACCATCAAAACCTATTACAACCCACTGTTCTAACCTATTTATTACATATTTTTTTTAAACTTCTTATTTTCAAAGTTTATTATGCACCTACTCAGGTTGAGGGTAGGAAAAGACTTGATACTGATGAGTTATCAAGTTCATCCAAGAAGATTATGGAGATCTGACAAAAATAAAGATTCATATCTACCAATACAATTCTTGGGCCTACCCTTCAACTGAGTCCGTATCAGTATATGAGCAAAATTCACAAAATAAGGCTTAAGACAGAGAGGGTTTTAAACGAATCAATATTCGGTGCCTTTTATACTCTCTGGACCGCACCTATCGATCAACCAAAACTAAAAATGCCTGCTGAAAAAATCACCAGGGAGTCCTCACTAAGAGGGCTTCTGGATAATCTAATTATCGGTCACGGCTCTCCTTAAATTAGGGTCTTGACACTTTCGGGTTTTATTGGTAATGTAAATACAGCATGCCGATAACCCTTTACCGCCGCCAAAAACAGATACTGGATTTCATCAGGCAATACATTGAAAAATACAGCTACTCCCCGACTTTGGGAGAAATAGCCGAGGCCATCGGAGTTTCCTCTTTAGCCACCGTCCATGAGCATTTGCAGGCCTTAGCCCACAAAGGCGTTATCAAGCGGTTTGAAGGGGCAGTCAGGGGCATAGAAGTTTTGGACCAAAAAATATCCAGTACATTAAAGGGGATCGAACTGCCGGTTTTAGGTTTTATTGCCGCCGGGCAACCAATTATGACCTACACTGACCCTGATGCCACTATTAAAGTTGCTCCTAACATGGTCTCCGGCAAGAAACGCTCTTATGTCCTGCAAGTAAAAGGGGATTCCATGATAGAGGAGGGGATTTTAGACGGAGACTATGTCATTATTGAAGAACAAAATACTGCCATAGACGGAGATATAGTGGTAGCTCTGTTGGAAAATGGCCTGGCTACCTTAAAACGCTTTTTCAAAGAAGCCGGCCGTATCCGTTTGGAGCCGGCCAACTCCTCCATGTCCCCTATTTATGCTACTGATGTCAAAATCCAGGGCAAATGCGTCGGAGTAATCCGCCGGTTCCAGTAAGTTACAAACCTAATTTTTAATCTTGTGATAGACGTAAAAGAGTGATGCCCCAATTATCAGTACCACCACAACTGCATCGGCTTTATGGAAATACGGTCCCAGGCTATCCCAATTCTCCCCCATTACAAATCCAATCCAGGCCAGGAAATATGACCATGCCAGCGAACCGATAAAGGTTAAGACTATAAACCTGCCCAAAGGCAGCTTGGCAAACCCGCAGGGTAAAGAGATGACTGTCCTGATCCCGGGTACTACCCTACTGCCCAAAACCACCAAATCCTTAAATTTGCGTAACAGTTTCTCCGTTTCATCCAGCTCTTTCTCGGAAATCAAAAACCACTTGCCAAACCGTCTGATAAACCTTCTGACCAGCTTTTCGTGTCCCCAGTAACCTAAGGCATAGGCTGCCAAAGACCCTAAAACATTTCCAATAGCACCGGACAGGGCCACTAAATTTAAGTCAAACCGGCCGGTGGAAACCAAAAATCCGGAAAAGGGCATGATTATTTCCGAAGGAAGGGGAATCAGGGCAGATTCAATAGCCATGGTCAGAATCACTCCCGGGTAACCGAGAGCTGATATGACATATATAATCCAATTAGCAACCGCTTCTAACATATTATTTATTCTACCACTTTTAAAAAGTGTGACCTAAATCACAGAAATCCCTGACCAATTCGTTGATAATAGCACCAATGAGTACAAACACAAAATTTATCGCAGGATTTGGCATAGTTATCGCGGTTGCCCTTTTAGGATGGATGCTTTTGTCCAAACCAGGACAGTCTGATCAAGTCCAAACCCCGGCCGTCCAACCCCAACCAACACCAACAGAGTCCAATGTCAAGGAATTTACCGTAGTCGGCACTCCCTTTAAATTTGAACCGGCGGAAATTAAAGTGAAGCTTGGAGATAGGGTCAGAATTACCTTTAAAAACGAACTGGGCATGCATAATCTCACCATTAAGGACTTAAATGCCGCAACAAAGACCATCCAAAAGGGCGAGCAGGACACAATTGATTTCATTGTCGACAAAAGCGGCACCTTCCAATATAATTGTTCTGTTCCCACGCATACCGAGAAAGGCATGGTCGGGAACTTGGTTGTAGAATAACCTCTCAAATGCTATACTCATCCGGCAATCAACCTATATGCTGGATAGTTTCTTAAAACAATCTAAACCGATGCTTTTTAGGAGAAAAGAGACAATTACCGGCTCTGATGATTTAAACCGTATCTTCTATTTAAACCAGGGCTATATCAGGTTGTATACCATTTCCGGAGAAGGCGCGGAGTTAACACTGCATATATTTTCTCCTTCCTCTGTTTTTCCGATCTTGTGGAATAAAGATCCAGAGCCTAATAAATACTATTTTGAATCTTTAACACCGGTGGAAATTTACGGCTTGGAAAAGAGCAAGCTGCAGCAACTAATTGCAGAAAAACCAGGTGCAGGTGTAAAAATTTTGCAACAACTAACTACCTTTTCACAGTCAGCTATCAAAAAACTGGAATCTAAAATTTTTAACGATGCCTACCAACAAGTAGTGACAACCCTTTTAACTCTGGTCGAATGTTTTGGCCAAAAGGATAAAGAGGGTACGGTCATTGCCTACTGGTTTACCCACCAGGATATAGCCAGCATTGCCGGGCTCTCCCGCGAGCGGGTAACCATAGAAATTAATAACCTGCTTAATAAAAAGCTTATTTCCTATAATAGCCACTTCATTACCATTCCTAAATTGCAATTGTTAGAAACGGAGCTTGAATGAACCACCCTTTAGATTATTTACCGGCATTAAAAATACTGCCCGAGGCGGTTGTTATCACAGACACTAACCCGGATATTGTTTATATTAATCCTGCTTTTGAGAGATTAACCGGTTATAAATTAGCGGAAGTCAAAGGTAAAAATCCCCGTATTTTAAAAAGCGGTCAAACTCCCTTGCGGGTGTACCGGGCGCTCTATCAAGCACTAATGAGTGGAAAACCCTTTACCACCAAGGAGGTAATCAATAAACGCAAAGACGGTTCCTTGTATCAAATCAATGCTAGTTACATTCCCATTGAAAAAAACGGCAAGCCGGTTTTTTATGTCCAAATCCAGCATGATATAACCGAGTACACAGAAGCTGAAACAGAACTGGCGAAACGTGCCAGCCAACTGGTAACCCTCAATCGGTCTTTGCAGGAAGAATTTGTTAAGGAAAAAGCCCTGCTTGAAAGTATTGGCGATGGTGTAATCGCCATGGACAAGAAAGGGGAAATCATTGCTTTAAACAATAAAACTGAAGCTATATTTGGCTGGAAAACCCAGGATGTGTTAGGAAAGTCTCTGTTTGCGGAATTTAAACTGGCAGATGAACATGGCAAAATAATACCTAAAGCCTTACGTCCTATCCAGCTGGCGTTAACTACTGCCCAGGTCGGGCATGGAATTTATTTCCTAATAAGGAAAGGTGTTGAAAAACTTCCCCTGTTTATCACCTCAGCGCCGGTAATTTTAGACGGTACAGTGGTAGGGGCAGTTAACATTTACCGGAATGTCAGCCAACAGGTAGCCATTGACCGGGCCAAAGACGAATTCCTGTACTTTGCTTCCCATACCTTGCGTACCCCCCTCTCAGCCGTTGCCTGGTCCCTGGAGCGACTGAACGAAGAAGGTCAAAAGTATTCTGCGGAGCAGAAAAAATTCCTGGACCGCATTTACGAACAGACCCAAAGAATGATCCAGCTTACCAATGACTTACTGGATGCCACCCGGATGGAGTTCGGAATCCTTTCATATAAATATGAGGAAGTAAATCCTTTAAAAATAGCCTCTGATGTAATCGAGGATTTAGAAAACCGGATTAAGGACAAAAAAATCAAATTTAAACTTATTTCAGGCAGAGATATCAAGGCTTATCAAACATATTCCAATGCCATCTATATGATTATGCACAACCTTTTATCTAATGCAGTCAAATTTACCCCGGCTGGCGGCACAGTCAGTTTAAAAATTTCCAGGACGGAAAAAGAGCTTATCCTGCAAATTAGTGATTCAGGTGTGGGAATTCCGAAGGGAGCCCAGGAGAGAATATTTCAGAAAATGTACCGGGCGCACAATGTCAAGGATAAGTTTGAAGGCTCGGGACTCGGGCTCTATATCACCAGTGGAATTATTAATCACATGGGTGGTAAGATTACGGTCAAATCAAGCATAAAACAGGGCACTGTCTTTACTGTTATCCTACCCGTGGCGCTGGAGATAATCCAGTCAAAACAAGTAGCAAGGATTATTCTATGAGAAAACAAACGAAGAAAATATTGGTTATCGAAGATGAAACTATTCTGTTGGAACTTTTGGCTGACAAATTTAAAGACTCCGGGTTTGCAGTCAACACAGCCCAAAGCGCGGAAGCAGGCATCAGGCTGGCTTTGCAAAACCGTCCGGACTTAATCTTACTGGATGTTATTTTACCCAAAATGGACGGGTTGACTATGCTTAAGAAGTTACGGAGGGATGAGTGGGGCAAAGGAGTACCTGTCATTATCCTGTCTAATTTAAATGACCAGAGAAAAGTCTCAGAAGCAATGAAGATCGGGGTTTATGATTTTTTGGTTAAAAGCAATGTCAAACTTGCCGATGTAGTTGAACAAGTCAGAAACGTTTTAAATCCTGTGATATAAATAACAGAATCTTTGTTTATTTCGTGATAAATTTAAATCATTCAGGCTGGGGGTAGGAAATTAACTTTAGGTTAATACTTAAGAATAAAAAGAAGACAACACATAAATAAATGTCTTTAAAAATAATTCTTGATCCTACCCCTCAGCTGAAAACTTCTCTCTTACATCGATCATGATATACTTTCATCGGTATGCTATACATTGTGCCTACGCCTATCGGTAATTTAAAAGATATCACCTTAAGGGTTTTGGAAACCTTGCAGTCTGTGGACGCCGTAATTTGCGAAGATACCAGAAGAACCTCCCTTCTTTTAAATCACTACCAAATCAAGAAACCGCTCATTATTTTGAATGACTACAACGAATCGAAAAGTTTTCCGCAGATTATTGACAGGTTAAAATCCGGACAGAACCTGGCTCTGGTTTCTGATGCCGGGACACCACTCATCTGTGACCCTGGTTTCAAACTAGTAAGGGAATGCTTACACCAGGGGATTCAGGTTGATTCCCTCCCAGGTCCATCCTCCGTGATCACGGCCTTAACACTGTCAGGATTGCCACCTGATAAATTTATGTTTTTAGGGTACTTGCCGGAGAAACCTGGCCACAGAATGGATCTACTAAAAAAACTTTCCAAGCTACACCTGGAAGGTGAACAACACAGACACCTTCCAGGTGAACTGGGGTTGAAACTGACTTATATTATTTTTGTAGCTCCCCATAAGTTGATTAAATCACTTCAGGACATGAAAGAAGTTTTTGGAAATATGGAAATAGTACTAGCCCATGAACTTACCAAAATCCACCAGAGTGTGGAATCAAAACCTATCACAAAGTGGCTGGAAGAGCTCAACCCGCCAACTGGCGGACCCAAAGGAGAATATGTCCTTTTATTCCACCTCGAAGGTGTAACCGCATTTCCTTCACCTTCGAGGTGAGTCAAACTGACCTTCTTAAAATCAGCCTTTTTTTCTGTCTGATGTAGCAGGTCATGGGCTGAGTGGGCTTCGTACTTCTCCACCACCACCCCATAGACCCCTTTTCCCACCAAAAACTCTAAAACCTTTGGATAGAGGCTTAAACTGCCATAAGCTATAAAGGGAACCTGGGATTTGTGCAAAAGCCTAATGCCGTCTTCCAAAAATTTAATTAATCCACTAACTTCATTTTTGTATAAAGACAGCTCCGGCTCCGCCGGATCAAACCCATTTAAATGGGCTAACAGCTCATTTAAGTTTAAGACTACCCCGTCAATCCCGCTCAAAAGATAATCTTCCATATTAATAATGTTCTCCGGAATTGCCACTTCCATCCAGTATTGCAAAGAGGCTTTCCTCATCAGCTTTTTGGTGGCCAACTCTCTTTTAACCTGTAAAAGCTCACCCACTCCCCGGACAAAAGGGATAACTATATGGATATTATTAAGACCCCTTTTATGGCGGGCAAAATCTAAAGCATCCAACAATGGATCAAGAAGATTCTTTTGGTGAATTAGCCGCAAGGCTCCCCGGACTTTACCCATCCCCTCTGATTTATCTGCCAATTTAAAAAGAACAGGAGAGTCAGGGAAAGTCATAGCAGATTCTACTAATTTAAAAACCAGATTATCAAAGGATTCGTGAGGCTTGTTTAAGTCAAAAATTTTCTCGGAAGCAATATAAACTCCGTCCACCCCGATTGAATCGGGGTCCACATCTTTCTCAACCACCAACCCTTGAGATAAATCAAAAAAAACTTTAACAGCACTTTTGCTTTTACTTTCTGTCATTCTGGCAAGCGCAGCGCGTCCAGAATCAGATTCCGGAGTTCTCACTTCGTTCGTCCCCGGAATGACATGGTTTGGAGTATATGGCTTTATCCCCACCAGCTTAACCCCCCTGTCTACTACCCACTCATATTCATTAGGGATAAACAGTTTTTTATCAGCTAACTCTGTTAATTCCACTATTTTCTTCAAATCAGTGGGGTGTAACTTGCCTGATTTGGTATTTACTACCACATCATCCTGCAAATTGTCTTCATAGGAGGTAACAAAGGCTTCCGGATTGTTAACAAAGGCCACCACTTTTGGGCTTAAGTTTTCCGTGATACCGGGATAAAATCCACCATTCCAAAGCCTGGTTTTAAGCTGTTCCAACCAAAAGTCCAAAAGATCGACCCACAAAGCCTTAAGCCCTTTAATTTTCCTTCCGTCTAAAAAAAATACCTTATGATTGCCGGCTTCACGAATCAAAACTTCCGGCACCGGGATTTTATTTATCTTAATTTTAACCAAAGTAAGGGTTTGCTGAAAGACTTCTTTTCTGCCAAAGTCAAAACTCTCTAAAGTAGTTTTAAGTTTTAAGGTGGGTGGTGTAACTGCAATACCAGGCGCAACCGGAAAATCCATTCTTGCCAGTTTTCCCAAAGATACGTTTAATGACCCAAAAATCAAACTGTCCTCGTCCCGCAATAATCTGATGGGCAGAATTTCCGTCATATTACCTTTACCATATCTCCTATTTTAAGTTTCAACCCCGCTGCTGTCCCGCCCAAAACTTCCAAAACCTGATCCACCTCTTCTTTTGATTGATAGATGGGCAGCGACTCATCAGGCTGGTCCGGGGTTGGAGGCTGTATATTTTGGAACAGATCTACCACTACCTCTCCCCTGATCCAAATAAAATCTAACGGGAAACTTAAGCCCTTCATCCAAAAGGGGTGCCTTTCCGTTTTTGGAAAGATAAATAACATCCCCTCATCGGATGCCAAAGCTTCTCTTCCTCCCAAGCCTTTGCTTCTTTTGCTTTGAGTATCCGCTATCTCAACTTTAAGCTTGACGCTATTAATCTGCAGTTCCTTAAATACCGACCGCTCAGGCACAAACGGTAATCCCGAGAGGTCTGGGTTTTTTTGATAAAAAAATAGTACCGCAAAAATACCTATCACTAAAAGCGCAAACTGAAAAATGAATTTTTTCATTTTACCTTAGTTTATCATACTACCTGCATCTGCCCCACAACCCCCGGTTTTCTTCCCTGGCCTCTGTCTCCGCCTGCCTGAACTGGGTGTTATATTTAACATCAGGGGGATAAGTTAAGACTTTGGCAAATCCCTCCCTCACTAAATAATCATTAACAAACAGCGTTTGCCCGGAGGGAAGCGGCAGGAAAACATAGCGCAGCAGCCTTTTATATTTATCAATTTCTGAAACATCTTTCTGCAGAATCACCTCTTTTCCGGACAACAAGCTTTTAGTTTCGCTACTGGCTTCCTTTCCGAAACAGGCAACCGGGCGGCGCGGATCAACTGTTTCAGGCGTATCTATCCCTATAAGACGGATTGTTTGTTCGCCGTTTACCACAATGGTATCACCATCCACCACCTTAGTCACCAAAGCTCTTTCTCCCTCCACTCCTTGCGTGGCAGAACCAGTGGCCTGCTGGGTAGCTTCTAAAGACAGGGTGGGTTGCTCCAACGTCTTAGGATTTAACCCAAACCATAAAAAACCAACTCCTAAAAATAAAATTACTAAACTTAAACCAATCAGTAATCTCGTATTCCAACTTCTATCTTCCATCTTCAACAATCTATCTTCCAACTTCTATCATCTACCGTCTAGTTCGCAAATACCTGGGTAAACATCCGGCCATACACACCTCCATCCATTACGCCTATCCCCACCTTAGAATAATCTTCCGATAAAATATTGGCCCGGTGGCCTTCCGAATTCATAAATCCTTTATGCGCTGATACCACATCCGGCGCATAAGCCAGGTTTTCTCCCACTACCAAAAAGTCAATTCCCGCATTTAAAACCCGGTCTGCTACAGATAACCCTTCCGGAGAATAGTGGGAAAAATATCCTCTACGGAACATATCGCCGCTATAGTCCCTGGCTATAGCCCGAAGCCGCACATCTAAAGTTAGCGCTTTTAACCCCCTGGCAGCTCTTTCCTTATTAACTAAGTTAACCATTGCTACCTCTGATTTCTCATCAACAGAAAACTCACTGGTTTGAAAACCTAAGTCCACCCGTTGGTCGGTCTTAGGCTTGATCGTCAGAAAGGTGAGGGAATCATTGGCTACCCCGCCGAAGACTTGCTTGACAGGCTGCTCCAGAGCATATGCATACCTTAAAATTTGGCTGCCTATCCTTGAATCTAAAACAGCTTTTTTGACGGCCGGCTGAATAGGGAAAGTGGCCACCATAACCAAGGCTAAGGCCACGAATATTAACCCCCGAAGCAACGCCGGTATCGCCGATAAAGCCCTGGATGCGGGAACCTTAAGCCTGGTTGTCCTTTGTAAAAAGAGCCTGGCCAACAAATAAAAAACTACTTCTGATAAAAACCAAACCGCCATAAAACCTAAAACTAAACTCAAGCCGTGGGGAACGCTAAACCGGCTCTCAAAAAACCTGGCCGGCAGGTTATAGTAGTTAAAAGATAGCAGGCCGGCCAAAACAAAACTGGTCAGGTCCAAAAGCTCCAAAATCAGGGGCCTGCCCACAGCCTCTAGGGCAAAGGCCAGTAGTATACCGGCAATTACAAAATCAACCCAGTTGATTTGTGTGATCATCTGTGAGCCGGCAGGGAATCGAACCCTGGACCAAGAGCTTAAAAGGCTCCTGCTCTACCGCTGAGCTACCGGCCCAAATTTTTACTAACTAACCATTTTATATATTTTTTACTTTTATATGACTTAAGCTTCTTCTCTCGTTCTCTTGCTTCAATAAGTGTTTCATACTCTTCTTTATGAACTAACTCATACTAAATCATTTGTTGAACCGATATAGTACCGTTCATCAAGGCTTTTTAGTATATACATGTAAAACATACACAATCCTGCTCTACCGCTGACCCCGATTTAATCGGGGCTGAGCTACCGGCCCGTAGAATTTTGGAGAGAGCAGATTGTATTATACAAAATATTCACGCATCTTTAAACCTACTGATTCTTGATATACGCTGGCTGATATGATATAAGTAATACTATTGTGCCTACCCTGTCATCTTCTGCCAATGTAGGATTTTCAAAATATCATATGTCTGAAAGAGTTGTGGGCTATATTCGTATTGAAAAAGAGGTGATTATCTCCCGGCCTTGTACTGATGCAGGAGAGGCTTTAAAACCCATTACTGCCAAAAGAATACTTTTCCGGCCAATCATGGAAGATTTAGGGCCTAGGACTTTTACTACAGTAGACGCTCCTGAATTGCCAAGATTTCAGGTAATCCCTTGGGTTAACCCGAAAGTGAACCATGAAGAGTGAAAGAGAACCAAAACCATGCAATGAACCTAAGTGCCCTGAAAAGGCTAAATGGCATTTATTTGATGTCAAAGAACAACCCAATAACCCAATAGCTGATATGTGTGATACTCACAAGGATAAATATACATCGGAGCGGTTTAGGGCAGAGAGGATTTGGAAGGAGCCGGAATCCTTATTGAAATCAATGGTGAGTGAACATTTTTAATTCCCTAACCGCCAAAATAGAAGAATTTAAGCCTCTAAATAAAAATAAGGTTACTATCTATGTCTGCGGCATTACCCCTTATGACACCACCCACTTGGGCCATGCCTTTACCTATATTTCTTTTGACGCGCTCATCCGATACTTAAAGTTTAAGGGGTTTCAAGTAACCTACACTCAAAATGTTACAGACATAAATGACCGTGATCACGACATTTTAGATAGGGCCAAGGAGCAGCATATATCCTGGAAAAAGTTGGCTGACTTTTGGACCAGGAAATTTTTGCAAGACATGCACTCATTAAATTGGATTCACCCCAACCATTATGTTAAAGCTTCCAGACATATCCACCACATGGTTGACCTAATCCGGGATCTGCTGGATAAAGAATTAGCTTACCGGGTTAACAACAGTGTTTATTTGGATACGGCAAAGTTTCCTGATTATGGCAAGTTATCCAGGCTCACTCAGGATCAAATGTTTAAAGATTCCCTAGACTTTGATGAGGATCTGGAATGTCCGGAAAAAAGGTATCCCCTGGACATTACCCTCTGGAGGGCCTCCACCGCTGACCAACCACCCCATATACCTCACTTGAACTCCCCTTTTGGTCCTGGCCGGCCGGGCTGGCATATAGAATGCTCAGCCATGAGTATGGAATATTTAGGAGAGAGAATAGATATTCACGGCGGAGGCAATGATTTAATCTTCCCCCACCACGAAGCGGAAATTGCCCAGAGCGAAGGAGCCACCGGAAAAATCCCTTTTGTTCGGTATTGGATGCATACCGGCACAGTTTTTTACCAAGGAGCAAAAATGAGCAAGTCCAAAGGAAATTTGGTAATGGTTTCCGATCTCCTTAAAAAATACTCCCCCAATGCTATCCGCTGGCTACTACTCTCCCACCACTGGAACAAAAACTGGGAATACAAAGAGAAAAACCTAATCCAAGCCCAAAAAAAAGTTGAGACTATAGAATCTGTCATTGCGAGGAGTGAAACGACGAAGCAATCTGGTTCTCTTATCCAGCAATTTACTGCCATTTTAGACAATAACCTAAATACCCCAAAGGCCTTAGAGTTTCTTCTGGACCTGGCAAAGAAAAATTCCCCAGGTCTTAAAAACCTCTATTCTATCCTAGGCTTCAGGACTGATGCCTTAAGCAAACGAATAGCTGGTTCCTGAAATCTTGTTAATGTAAAATAATAGACCTGTGGACCTTTTTGTGGACCTGATTTAACAGTTTTGATTAAGGATCCAAAAGGTATCGGCTCATCTGTTTCTTCCAGAAGTTTAATAAGTCCTGGGGGATAAATACCTCTTCTATTGTAGTTGTTGGGAATACCTGCTCGCAAGAAAATGTTTTTCGCTGATAGAAGCAAGGGAACCTCTCCTCTGCTATGCAAATTATAAAAGGACGCATTCACCCGGGCAAGCAGCTTCTTAATTTCTTCAGGGTCTTCTTCTTTTTGCAAGGCTTCAAACAACTGAGTGTTTTCAACACAACCCGGTCTGATATAAGGAAGCCTCTTATTTCCCCAGCGGGCGGCGCACCGGCGCGCCCTTCCCAGCTCACGAGCTGTGTATCCAGCCTGAAGGATCTGCTCAGCGGTTTTACCCTGGCTAGCCAAAGAGACTATGCCAGCAGTTGCCCCTCCAAGGATCCTTGACATTTTCAAAGACTGTTCTAAAGTATAAGGCTTTTTGTTGTATAGCTGGCTTAACTCATAAGCTTGCTGAGTCTCAATTGAACAATTAGAATAGAGATGTTTTAAGCAATTTTCGATAATTTGGCTCGGTCTTTCCCGATTTGCAAAACCATACATCCTTGCTAAATCCCCGGTAGTGGCTGTAGGGGTAAAATAATAAATTCCCAGTATATTTTTTGCCCGAACCCAACGATACTCGTTAACATATCCAGGTTTTTTCAGGTGAGCCCTGTCCGCCAGAGCGGCTTTTATGAAGGCTTTTGTGTTCTCAAATGCTTCAACCACAAGGTAAATTATACAAAATATCTCTGCTGGAGGGATAAAATTTCTTATTTTTTTCAATTGTATGATCTAAAACAGGAACTATGTATAAAACTCTTTTCCCCAAGTAAATTACACCCCTACCAAACTTTGCCTCCAGCATTCCTCCATTTAATGCTTTATCCACAACAGCTTCCTGTTTCTGTGATAAGTATCTCTGCCAATCCTTTTCTGTAGGATTTACTGGAAGAGTAAAATAACCACCATGATCTTTCCCGGCAACCTGTCTGGCAGCATGAAGTGCTTCTTCAAAAGCTGCTGCCCACATTTGCTGAGAAGCTGGTGCAGGAGTATAACCTGGTGGAATCGAGAGATCTGAAGCCTTCATTCTGACTGAATCTACTGATAATTCTATAAACCCAAACCCGCTTGAACCCCATGAACCCCCTCCCTTAGGTAATCCATTTCTCTCTAATTTTTCTCTGATAAAAACATCATAGCTGATTGTTTGCCTCTCAAAAGCTCTAGCTTGATTTAGAGCATCTCTAATATCTGCTGTTGTCATTCCTTCAGGTAAATTCAAACCTGGATCAACAAAGATTAAATCCGGGCCTTCAGTTTTAAATGGTGACCGATCTTTATTTTCTGGACTTGTTCTTCCCATAGCAAAAGTATAGAGGAATAGCGGAGCTAAGTCAACTATAGGTCGATTGGTACCGCGGCCACTACTTGTGACGCCAGCGGGAGTCGAACCCGCGATTCCAGGGATGAAAACCCTGTGTCCTAGGCCACTAGACGATGGCGTCAGATTTAATTATTAACTTTTCAATCCCCGATACGCTTCGCTATCAGGATCCTCGATGACAACGATCATCGGGAACGATCGCGGCAAGTTAAACTTGCCAGCCGAATTTGACTCGGCGCCAGACTTAAAGATTATACTGGAATCAAACTACTTACTCAAGGACGGTAGGTGTCAAGCTAGTCCACTAATTTATATACCCATGCTTTTTTAACCAGGGGAAAATTGTCCGCAGGGCTATTACCGACAGGTTCTTTTTATCTGATCCGGTATCAAACCAGCCAATTTCCACTATCTCTGAAGAGGGCCTGGGCACACCGATCAGCTTGCCTTCGTACATCCTGATATTTACCAGTAGCCCCCCTTTGCCATGAGCTACATCCTCAAACTCAGTCAGGAACTTAAGCGAAGACTCGTCGATCTGGCAACCTATTTCTTCTTTAACTTCTCTTTTTAAACACTCTATCTCAGATTCTCCCTCTTCAATTTTCCCTCCCAAGGTATAGAAAACGTCTTTTTCCTTCTTAGTCCTAACTTGTAAGAGTTTTCTGTCTTTAAATACTGCCAAAGCCATTTTTCTAATCATACCCATGCTTTACTCTTTTATGCTATACTTTTTCTGCATGAATAATCAACCTAAACTCGGCATCATCGGTTACGGCATAGTCGGCCAGGCCGTGGCTTACGGATTTTCCCAGCCGGAAATAAAAGATAAATACGAAATCCGCTACTATGATAAATACAAAGACACTGACAGCTTGGAATCAGTAGTTTCCGGCAGCGAATTCATCTTTATCTGCCTGCCTACCCCCATGAAAGAGGATGAGTCGGGAATTGACCTTTCCATAATTGGAGAGAGTATTACAGAGATTACCAAATATACGGATAATACCGACAAGATTATCGTTATCAAATCCACTGTGGTACCGGGGACAACTGCGGAATTTGAAAAAAAATACCCCAAGACTAATTTTGCCTTTAATCCGGAATTTTTAACAGAGGCAAACTATTTGGAGGATTTCTTAAATGCAGACCGTAATATAGTGGGGGCGAATAATGATTTGACTTCCAGAAGAGTGGTAGCACTGTACCGGCAAAGATTTCCCCATACTAAAATTTTCCAAACCGATACCACCACAGCCGAGATGGTCAAATACATGGCTAATGCATTTTTAGCCACCAAAGTTATTTTTGCCAATGAAATGTTTGTCCTATGTCAGGCTTTAGGTATCAAATATGAGGAAGTTAAAAGCATGGTGGTGGCAGATCATCGGATTTTTGATTCACACTTAGATGTCACCACAGCCAAGGGCTTTGGCGGGAAATGCTTCCCCAAAGATGTAGTAGCACTGATTGGCCGGGCCAGGCAGTTAAAATTAGATCCCAGGCTTTTGGAAGCAGCCTGGTCGATTAATAAAAAAATCAGGAAAGTAAAAGACTGGGAAGAAATCCCCTTTGCTGTGACTAAACCTAAGAAGTAATATTCTTAACTAATTCTATTTTCGGATTTTCTCTACTGTCTGCAAAATCTACCGATACAAAATCCAACCTGTATTCTCTATCACCCCAGTTGATTTTTTGGACATAAAACATAGCAGTTTTTAGAAGATACTTAATTTTCCAAGGGGTCATGGATTCGGCAGGCAAGCCATATTCATGAGACCATCTGGTTTTTACTTCCGCAAAAACTAACGTCTCCCCATCTTTTGCCACTATATCTATCTCCCCACCCCGAATCCGGTAATTCCTCTCCAGAATTTTATAGCCCAGCTTTTGTAGATACTTATAGGCGATTTTCTCGCCATAATTTCCGGCTTGTATTTTTGTCACCCTGAGTTATTAAACCCTTACTGCGCTCTTACCGGTCAGATCCCTTAAATAATAAAGCTTGGCCCTTCTCACTTTGCCGGCTTTTTTTTTGACCTCAATTTTAATAATAGAATTAGAATTTAAAAGCCAGGTTCTCTCCACCCCAATCCCTCCTGCACCGATTTTACGGACAGTAAAAGTCTTATTCTCACCTCTACCCCGCAGGCTGATTAAAATTCCCTCAAAAACCTGGGCCCGGGTCTTCTCTCCTTCCACAACCTTACTGTGGACTCTAACAGTATCCCCGATATGTAAATTTTGCTCACCAATTTGTGCCGAAATCATGAATGAAATATTAACACAATTTAGACCAGTTTGAAAGCACCTTCGCCTAAAATCCCTTTAATCTTTTCTTCCAAAGAAAGATCAGGGTCTATGGAAAACGGTAAATCCATTCTTCTGACACTGCCATTACTGCCATGCAAAAGCAATGCCACTGGCACCTTACCGGGAAATCCCCGTAAAGTTCTGTTTATATTTTGCAGTACTGTTACATCTGTTCCTAAAGGAATGGTAATTTCCACATTTTTAGGATCAACCCCGATTGAATCGGGGTCAAATAAACTGATTTTTTCCACAATCAAAGACAACTCTTCTTCCCGTTTCTCCACCCGCCCAAAGATAAAAACCACCTGATCCGAAGTCAGGAAGTTTTTACATTCTTCATAAGTTTTGGGGAATACCACCACTTCGACAGAAGAGACACCGTCGGAGATTTTAATAAAGGCCATCTCTTTTGCACTCTTTTTGGTAATCACCTTCTTAACGGAAACTATCACACCGCCTAATTTTAAAGTCTTGCCTATATGCTCATCCCCTAAATCAGACAGCTTATTTGAAACAAATTTTGTTAACTGTTGCAAAGAAGCCAGATAGGGTGGTTCATGCAAGTAAAATCCCAGTAAATCCTTTTCAAAAACCAACAGCTGTTCTAAAGGTAATTCTGAAACATCAGGCAGTTTTATAGCTACATCCCCTAAGTCATCTTCGCTGCCAAATAAAGATACCTGCCCGGACAGCTTATTTTTATTCTGTTTATGGGACTCTTCCAAACACTGATCCAGGATTAAAAGTTGGGCGGCCCGGGTACCCAGGTGATCCAGCGCCCCGGCTTTGATTAAACTTTCCAAAGTCTTCCTGTTAACCAATCTATTATCAACCCGGGAGCACAAATCAGGTAAAGAAATAAACTCACTTTTTTTTCTGGCTTCAATAATAGACTCAATGGCAGAAATTCCCACATTTTTAATAGCAGATAACCCGAACCTAATACCTTGCTTAACCTCGCTTTCTCCTACAGACAGGCTGCGTTCCAAATCTGCCTGAGTCAGCTCCTTAAGCTTCTCCAGCGAGAAACCAACCCCGGATTTATTAACATCCGGAGGCAAAACCACTATCCCCAATCTTTTACACTCTTCGATGGCAGCCGCAATCTTATCGCTGTCCCCGGACTCAGCTGTCATCACGGCAGCCATAAACTCCACCGGAAAGCTGGCTTTCATATACGCTGTCTGGTAGGAAACCATGGCATAACTGGCAGCATGCGCTTTGTTAAAGCCATACGCCGCAAAAGGAGCAATAATGGCAAACAACTCCTCTGCCTTTGCTCTTCTCATCCCATTGCTTATACATCCTTCAATAAACTTTCCCTTCTGCCTGGCCATTTCAGAGGGAATTTTCTTTCCCATGGCCTTCCTAAATTTATCTGCCTCTTCGAAGGAATATCCGGCTATATTTATGGCAGTCAAAAGCACATCCTCCTGATAAACTAAAAGACCTAATGATTGTTCCATATATTCTTTCATCCGGGGGTCAAAAAATTTAATCTTGCGGGGGTCGTGTTTTCGGGCAATATATTCGGGGATTACGCTCATGGGGCCGGGCCGGTATAAGGCCACCATAGCCTGAATATCTAAAATATTAGTCGGCTGCAGTTCTGTCACATATCTTGTCATACCCGATCCCTCAAGTTGAAATATCCCCATTGTTTCACCCTTTGCCAAAAGCTCAAAGGCCTTTTTATGATCAAGCGGGATTTTATTTAAATCAACGCTAATGCCCCGGTTTTCTTTAACAAACTCAACTGCCTTACCTAAAATAGATAAATTCCTGATCCCCAAAAGATCCATCTTTACCAAACCAATTCCGCCGTATTCATCAACCAGAGAAAACATGTCGTACTGGGAAACCAATTTATCCCCCTTGGACTCTTTTTGAAGAGGGGTAAAATTAGTTATCTCTTCCGGAGCAATCACTAATCCCGCAGCATGGACAGAGGCATGACGGGCTGTTCCTTCAATTCTAACCGCCAAATCCAACAGCTTTTTTATTTGAGGGTTACTCCTATAAAGATCAGAGAGTTCCGGCACTTCTTTTATTGTCCCGGACAGCGGCTTATGAAATCCCTGATGAGGGGGAGGAACTAATTTGGCAATCCTGTCCACTTCCCCGTAAGATAATCCTAAAACCCTGCCTACATCCCGGATGGCAGCCCTGCCCATCATTGTTCCAAAAGTTACAATTTGGGCTACTCTTTCTTCCCCATACCTTTTTGTTACATATTCAATCACCTCATCCCTCCTGTCGTCTGCAATATCCACATCAATATCAGGCAATGTTGGCCTGTATATTGTTAAAAACCGCTCGAAGGGCAAAAGGTAATCAAGCGGGTTTAGATTAGTTACCCCCAGAGAGTACAAAACCATTGATGCTGCAGCAGAACCCCGGGTATTAGTTATAATTCCCCGCTGGTGGGCCCATTCCATAAAATCCGCCACTACCAAAAAATAATCGGCATATTTTTTCTTCTCTATCACCCCGAGCTCATATTCCAAACGCTCCTTAATTTTAACCGTCATTTTAAATTTCTCGGCAGCTTTTTGGTACGTTAACTCCCTTAAAAAATCCATCGAAGATTTGCTACCGGGTGTTTCAAAAACAGGGAAACGGGCTACGCCAAGTGGGATTTCCAAATCTATCCTTTCGGCAATCTTCACAGTGTTTTCTAAAGCTTCCGGCAGGTCCCTAAAGCTTTCCGCCATCTCCTCCGGGGATTTTAGGAAATAATCAGGAGTATCGATCATCCTAAGCCTTTGGGTTTCTGACAAAAACTTGCCTGTTTGAATACACAAAAGTGCATCCTGTGCTTCCGCATCTTCTTTTTTAACATAGTGGTAGTCATTGGTTGCCACAACCGGTATGCCTATTTTTTGAGAGAGAACTTTGGTGCAATTTAGTGTTTTTTCTTGGATGTCTAAAAGCTCTTCCAGGTCTTTTTTTACCATTTCATCGGAAGATAAGTCCAGAGATTCCTGATACGGGTGCTTTTGGACTTCCAGGTAAAAATTACCTTCTCCAAAAATCTCCAGATATGTTTTCAAAACCTCCTCTCCCTTTTTTTCATCCTTCATTAAAGCCCTGATAAACTCGCCTGAAGGGCAACCGGAAAGGGCAATTAGCCCTTCATGGAACTCCTTAAGTAAAGTTTTATCCACCCGGGGTCTGTAATAGTATCCTTCAGTGTGCGCCAGGGTTACCAGCTTCATTAAATTCAGGTAGCCTTGGTAATTTTTTGCCAAAACAGTCAAATGAAATGGTTCGCTGTCAACTTTTCCCTCTTTATCCTTGTATGACCTTTTGGCGACATACATCTCTACCCCAACAATCGGTTTTACACCGGTCTCCATACAAGCTTTGTAAAACTCAATTGCCCCATACATCACCCCGTGGTCTGTTATAGCCAGCGCATCCATACCGAGTGCTTCTGTATCTTTTACCAATTGGTTAATTTTTGATAACCCGTCTAAGAGGGAATATTGTGTGTGACCATGAAGATGAACAAATCTAGCCATAGTAGTCATCAGCTATCAGCTATCAGCTATCAGATTTTTTGTAATTATCTGACGACTGTGGACCCCCGAAGGGGAAGACGACTGAAAGCTTCCGTATTTTACCAGCACCAAGGGTTCCTATTTCAAGTGGCAATCTATATTAACGCAGTTTTTCTTCCAGAATTTCTCTGATTTTATTAGGGTTAACCTTACCGCCGGTCTTTTTCATAACTGAACCTATCATGGCTTGAATCACTGTCACCTTGCCTTTTTTATACGCTTCTACCATCTGGGGATTTTCCTCTATTGCCTCCTGGGCTAACTTTTCCAATTCCCTTGCATCACTAATTAACCCTGCACTTTTGCTCTTTATTTTTTCTATCACCTCTGAAGGCTTAACGGTTTTAATGTCTACTTTCTGGTTAATAATGTAATTTGCGACAGTAATAGCATTTACTTCCTGCTGGTTTCCTGCTTTTACTGCCTCTTCAAAAAAGTTAGCCAATTCTTTTGTTTCGGAAAGCATCTTTGCTTGCGCTTCCGTTAATTTCAACTCTTCCACAAACCTCTTACTCTTATCCCACGGCAACTCCGGCATACTCTTTTTAATACTGTCCACTGTAACCTGTAACCTGTCCACTTTCAGCTCCGGTAAATCCGGTTCGGGGAAATAGCGGTAATCATGGGCCTCTTCTTTGCTTCTTTGCAGGAATGTAGACTTTTTGTCCTCATTCCAACCCCTGGTTTCCTGAGAAAGCTTTTCACCTTTCTCCAGTGCGGCAATTTGCCGTTTAATTTCATGCTCAATTGCTGCTACCATGAACCTAAAACTGTTAATATTTTTTAATTCCACTCTGTAATTTGGCAGTTCTTTCTGGCCAACCGGCCTAACAGACACATTGGCTTCCAGTCTCATGTCGCCCCGCTCCATATCAGCATTGGATACCCCTAAATATCTAAACAGCTGCTGCAGTTTTTTGGCATAATCCCTGACCTGAGCAGTGTCTGTAAAATCAGGCTCGGTAACAATCTCTACCAGTGGTACTCCGCTTCTGTTAAAATCGATTAGGGTTACCCCTTCCGAGTGAGTTAATTTTCCGGTATCCTCCTCTTGATGGGCCCTATTGATTCTGATTGTGACATCCTGTCCCCTGTCACCTGTCACCTGTAACCTACCTCCTACACAAAGCGGCCATCTGTATTGGGAAATTTGGTAGCCTTTAGGCAGATCAGGATAAAAGTAATTTTTCCTTTCAAATGAAGATCGCTCACTGACCGTGCAATTTAAGGCCAGACCGATTTTTATACAATCTTCAATTGCCGCTTTATTGATATAAGGCAAAGCGCCGGGTAAACCTAAACAAACCGGGCAGGTGTGGGTATTCGGCTCCTTGCCAAAATAATCAGCAGAGCACCTGCAGAACATTTTGGATTTGGTATTAAGCTCTACATGAACTTCTAAACCTATAACGGGTTCGTAATTCATAAAATAAGTGACTAGTCGCTAGAGTCTAGAATCTAGAAACCAGTCTTATTGCCTTTCTGCCTAGACTCTTGACTCTCGACTCTAGACACTAATTCTGGTTCTTGCAAATGCCATTTTGTGGCCTGTTCATATGCAAAACCTACTCTTAGAATCGTTTCTTCATCCCACTGTTTCCCCAAAATTTGCAGGCCCACCGGAAGCCTCGCTTGTCCTGAGCTTGTCGAAGGAGAAAACCCACAAGGCAGAGATATTCCCGGAATTCCGGCTAAATTTGCAGAAATTGTATAAATATCAGATAAATACATCTTTAGCGGATCGTCTATTTTTTCTCCCAAATTCCACGCTGTGGTGGGGGAGACCGGGCCAACTATCACATCAACTCCGCCAGCTAGCGGATCAAAAGCCTTTTCAAAATCCTGTTTTACCAAAGTCCGAACTTTAGCAGCTTTTGCATAATAGTCATCATAATAACCGGAAGAAAGGGCAAAAGTCCCCAACATAATCCTTCTTTTTACTTCCTGGCCCAAGTTCTCTCTTCCCAGACCAAATCTTATTCCGTCGAACCTCCCCATATTGGATGAAACTTCTGAAGGAACAATAATATAGTAAGCTGCCAGTGCATACTGGCTGTGTGGCAAGCTAATTTCTACTATCTCAGCCTCTAATTCTTCCAGTTTTTTTATAGCTTCTTCTATAACTGCCTTTACTTTTGGATCCAGACCTTCTCCGAAATATTCTTTAGGTATCCCCACTTTTAATCCATTAAGTTTAGGCTCCCACCTCGAAGGTGTAAAGCTAAACTTTGCGTCCTTGCAATTAGCATCCAGGCTGTCTGCCCCTGAAATCCAATCCAACACCAATGCCGCATCCTCAACTGATTTGGTAATCGGTCCAATTTGATCCAAGGATGATGCCATAGGAATCAGCCCATACCTGGATACCCGGCCATATGTCGGCTTTAAACCCACTACCCCGCAAAGAGATGCAGGCTGGCGGATAGATCCACCGGTATCTGACCCAAGAGAAAATACGGATAAATCTGCTGCAATTGCAGCAGCCGAACCACTGGAAGAACCTCCTGTAACTTTATTTAGATCCCAAGGGTTTTTGGTTGGTCTAAATGCTGAATTTTCTCCTGAGCCCCCCATGGCAAACTCGTCACAATTTGTCTTACCAATAACACTTATATTTTGTTCTAATAATTTATCAATAACCGTGGCATTATAAGGAGGGACAAAATTACTCAATATTTTTGACCCCGCTGTTGTTTTTATTCCTTTGGTTAAAATGGCATCTTTAATTGCCGCAGGAATACCGCGGGAGTTTTTTTGAATTTTTAAAAAAGAATTTATTTTCGGGTTAATTATTGCTATTTTTTTTAAGTAGGCTTTATTTAACTCTTCTTCCGAGAATTTTTTTTGTTTTATAGCCTCAATTGTCTCTGTTAAAGTTAAAGTTGTTATATCATTCATCCTCAAACACTCCTTTTGTTTCAAACATGCCATCTTTCTTTTTAGGAGCATTTGACAAGGCTTCTTCCTGGGTAAAACATCCTGCAGTCGTATCTTCCCGCATGACATTAACTTGCCCGGTGACATTAAAAGTCGGTTCGACATTAGTTATATCAACTGAGTTCAATTGTTCTATATAATCCAAAACCTTGGAAAGTTGTTCCGAATACTTCTCTTCCTCTTCCGGAGTCAGCGGCAAATTAGCAAGTTTTGCTACATGTTTAACTTGATCCAAAGTAAGATTCATAATATGATCCGATTATACTTGATTCATCAAGCTCTGTTAATAGAGAGCAGTTTATCACTTCAGGGACCTTTCCAGTTCTTTTAAAGTATCCCAATCATGGATTGAAACGGGGATTACTTTTTTCTTAGATATCTGCCGCTGCTGCAAGATGAAATTCCTCCGGTACAACTACACCGGCTTTATCTTCCAAAGTCTCCACCCTCTTTTCCATCTTTCTAAGATTAGAATCATTTATTTTGTACATATCCCCATATCCTTTGACTGTTGTTTCAAGTTCCATGACGGCTCTGGTATTGGCATCTAATCTATCATTAATTCTTTTTAACCCCGTGTCCGGATCATCCAACCTAGTTACTACTCCATTGAGTTGTTCTTTAACAGGTTCAATGGCTTTATTTATAGCTTCTTCAATTATAGCCTTAAATTTGTTTTCATCCACGATATTAACTTAACTCTATTTAAGATAAAAAACAAGATAGATTTTGTATATCAATCAATAACTTATTTTGCGTATTTTACTTTACCAGAGATTCTTCCAATTCTTTTAAACTATCCCAATCATGGATTGAGACAGGAAGTACTTTTTTCTTGAACTTTTTCAACTTGTTAATCTTTTCTTTTACTTGTTTTTTATCTACCAAATCAGTCTTAGTTAAAATTATCATTTCCGGCTTTTCAATTAATTCCGGATTGTATTTTTCTAACTCTTTTCTGACTACTTGATAATTCTTTACGATATTTTCCGAATCTGCCGGGACAACATGTAGCAATAATTTAACTTTCTCAATATGTTTTAGAAACTTTATCCCTAAACCCTTGCCTTCCGCAGCCCCTTCTATCAAACCCGGAATATCAGCAATAACCTGCCTACCGGCAGGCAGGCTTTTAATTACCCCTAAATTAGGTTCCAATGTAGTGAAAGGGTAATCTGCGATTTTAGCATTAGCTGCAGTCAGCTCATTTAACAGGCTGCTTTTGCCGGCATTTGGTAAACCAATAAGTCCAAAGTCGGCAATAAATTTTAGCTCCACTTTGAAAAATCTCTCTTCTCCGGATAAGCCTTTTTGGGCATACATCGGGGTTGTCATCTTGGAAGACCTCATTTCAAAATTGCCCCTACCTCCCAATCCCCCTTTACAAATTAAAATCCGGAAATTTAAATCATCAAGGATCATTTTCTCTCCTGTTTTTAAATCTGTTAGCTCAGTTCCAAGAGGTAATATTATTTCCAGGTCTTTCCCATCCCTGCCTGATTTTTGAAAATTACCTCCCATTTGCCCGTTTTCCGCCTCACTTAATTTTGTCTTGGAAAATTGGTTCAGAGCCCGAAGATCTGAAGTAACACTGACATAAATATCCCCGCCTTTACCGCCGTTTCCCCCATTTGGTCCGCTTTTTTTACCGGGATTAAAAGAAACCCTGCCCGGCCCGCCGTGCCCGGCTTTTAGCGTAATTTCTACTTCATCAATTAACATGAGATCTTGGAGTTAAACTCTGCCTTCCATCTCACGCAGGGCTTTGACCCGAACTTCTATCGGAGGATGGGTATTAAAAAGTCCCGCCAGCCATGCTTTTGCTTCCTGACCCTTAAGAGGATTTGCTATGTACAAATGTGCCGTGCCCCTATTTGCCACTTCCAGCGGCTCTTTATCTGTCGATATCTTAAGCAAAGCACTGGCCAACCCTTCCGGATACCGGGTTAGCAATACCCCGGAAGCATCTGCTAAAAGCTCCCTACGTCTCGAAACTGCCAACTGTATTAGTGTTGCCACAATGGGAGCCAGTATTGCCGCCACAATAGCCAGTACCAAAAATATAGTATTCCCCCTGCTATCCCGGTCCCTCCCCCCATACCACAGACTCCTCATAAAAAAGTCTGCAAGCAAGGCTATAGTACCCACTAAAACAGAAACTACACTCATAAGCAGTGTATCCCTGTTGCCGACATGTGACAGCTCATGGGCTGTTACTCCTTCCAATTCCTGTTTATTTAATTTCTGCAAAATCCCTTTGGTAAAAGCTATTGCTGCATGTTTGGGATCTCTTCCCGTAGCAAAGGCATTAGTGGCCGTATCATCAATTACATAAATTTTTGGCAAAGGCAATCCGGCTGCAATACATAAGTTTTCTACCAGGCGGTAAAGCTCGGGGTTATCCTTTTTCTGGATTGGTTTGGCACCGGAAATGCCTAAGACAATTTTATCCGACCAAAAATAGGAAACAAAATTCATTATTCCGGCCATAATTAAAGCTATTCCTGTTAACCCTAAACCTCCCACTTCCCCGTATCCAAACCCCTGGGCAATAACATAAATTACCCCTACTGTAAAGGCGGAAAAGAAAAACATGATTACCCATGTCTTAAACAGATTTTGTGAAACATGATCCCAAGCTGTATTTATCGTTGCCATAGCGAGCTTATTCTACTACTTTCTGTACACCTTTGCACTAAAAGCAGCGAAGTCACAGGTAAACAAAAAATGTTGAGGATTTTGTGCTGAATACCTTAATGATTCGAGAACATATTAGACACAAAATGCTCACAAGCGATCAACGACACTAGCGTGTGAGCGATTTTTTGTACTGTGACGAGCTGATTTCCTGAAGAAATTAAAATTTTACCTTTATATCAGCTTTTTCTTCCTCAGTAGCTTTGAAGAATTCTTCCTTTTGGAAGCCAAACATTTGGCCTACCCAGGCTGAAGGAATGGTTTCCAAGTTATTATTTAGGTCCATTACATTAGTGTTATAAAACTGCCTGGAGGCCGCCACTTTTGTTTCCGTATCAGATAGCTCATCCTGGAGTTGTTTAAAATTTTCAGAAGCCTTAAGTTGTGGATAATTCTCAGCTACAGCAAAAAGGCTTTTTAAGGCATCAGTCAGCATATTATTGGCTTCAGCTGCCTGGTGCGGGTCCTTAGCCCCCATTAAAGAAGTTCTGGCCTTAGTTACCTCTTCCAATACCCCTTTTTCATGCTTGGTATAGCCTTTAACAGCTTCCACCAGGTTGGGGATTAAAGAAGATCTTCTTTTGAGTTGAACATCAATTTGCGACCAGGCTTCCCGAACCCGATTCCGCAAGGTTACTAGGCCATTGTATGTGGCAAGCAACCACAAAACTATTAAAACTACTGCTCCGATTATGATATATGTGATCATCTCTTCTTTGTCAGTTTAAACCATTTGGCAAAGTCTGTCCAGTCCCAGGTATTAACTACATCTTTTTTTTCTGCCCAGCCCCGACGCGCTACTGCCACCCCAAACCGCATGTTTTCCATCTGAGAAACCTCATGGCTATCAGTATTTATAATAAACTTGACTCCAAACTTCAACGCCTCCCTGACCAGATCATCTCTTAAATCTAACCTGTTGGGGTATGCATTAATCTCCAAAACTTTGTGATTTTCAGCAACAACTTTAAAAATCTCTTCCCAATCAGCATCAGATGACTCCCGCTCGTTAAGTAACCTATTGGTAGGGTGGGAAATTATATCTACATAAGGATTTTCTAAAGCTGATAGCAATCTTTTAGTGATCTCTTCCTTAGAACCCCTGTGGCCGGAGTGAATACCGGCAATACAGTAATCAAGAGTCTCCAACGCCTCATCAGGCACACTCAATGATCCATCCCCAAGTATATCTACTTCGAGGCCATTTAATACTCGAATACCATTTGTCCTCGAATTTAATGATTGAATAAATTTTGTCCTCTTTACAAGTGCTTCAACAATCTGCGATGCTGAGAGCGAAGTAAAGCCAGGCGGATGATCTGCAATCCCGATAAATTCATACTTTAAATCTTTTGCTCTCTCCACTATTTCTTCAATAGGATTTGCACCAGGGCCATGGGAAGGATGAGGAAAAGGAAAACTTGAATGAGTATGCAAGTCGCCTTTAATGTCTTTTAGCTCCACCAGATGTGGCAGTTTGTGTTCCAGGGCAGCCTCAATTTCTCCGGTATCTTCCCTTATCTCCGGCGGGGGAGCCTGCATCCCTAAAAGTCCATACAATTCCTCTTCTGTCTCTGTTTTTATTAATTCTTCTTTTGACTCTAGACTCTTGACTCTAGTCACTTTCCTTATTCCATATTCGGATAAAGAAAGCCCATTTTTGTTCGCCAGAGTCCTCAGCTTAATATTGTGGGCTTTAGAGCCTGTAAAGTGCTGCAAAAGCGCCCCGAAACTATCCGGCTTCCCAACTAATAAATCCGCCTGGAAACCCCCCTTAAGAACCACTGTAGCCTTGTTTTCACCCTGGTCAACCACCCGGGCTACTCCCGGCATCCTACAAAAGTATTCAACAACCGCCCCAGGCTTGTTCGAGCTGACGGAAAAGTCTAAATCTCCCACAGTTGCCACCATTCTTCGTAAGGACCCTAATGGGTATACCTGTAGTATTTCCGGGCTTTTCTTTAAATAATTTAAAATCTTATCTGCCTGTACGGCCGCGTACGGCAGCAGCATCCTGCCCTGCCTGCTTGATAATTCTAAAATGCCATCCATAATTCTTCTTGCAACCTTAGCTGAAAAACCTTTTTCAACTAATGCCCCTGATTTAATCCCGCTTTTTAGATCCTCTATGTGCTTAATGCCTAATTTTGCCAATTTCATGGCTGTTTGGGGACCTACCCCCGGAATATCTAGAAGTTCAAATATAACCGGCAGTACCCCCTTTTGCACCGCTTCAAAATGCCTGACTTTACCGGTGGTAAATAATTCGTTTAAATACTCTTGAAGCTTTGTCCCCAAGTTGGGAATTTCCGGGAGCCTACCTTCCTGCCATAGGTCAAGAACTTCGGCATTAGATTGTTCTATGCTATCTGCAGCATTCTCATAGGCACGAATCTGGAAAATATTACCAATCTTTTTGAGGGAATAAGCCGCAGCTACATTCCTGAGGATTTTAGCAACCTTAGCATTAGAGATTTCCACAAACTCAATATACCATCTTTTGCAAATTGAATACACACAGTTTCTCTGTTAAAATACTCTTAAGTCTTATGGGGCCGTAGTGAACCGGTCATCACGTCTCCCTGTCACGGAGAAGATAGCGGGTTCGATTCCCGTCGGCCCCGCAGATTTCGAAAATATCCGCTCTTGCAGCGGATTTTTCAAATCTAGAGGCTGGCTAGGGAATCGGAGTGCGTCGTTCCGAGTCTTCGAGGGACAAGACTGTTCGTTCTCACGAAGTGAGACGTGTATTCCCGTCGGCCCCGCATAGGCACAAAAAGTGTTCAAATCCTATTTAGCGACAATTGAGTCGCCTGGGGAGATTATATAATCTGCTGGTCTGCGTGGTGACCTAAACTCTACCATAAAACCAGCTTTCTGGTCACCTGATTTTATTAAACCCTGTATTAATTTATCCCCATCTGTAATCGGAAAATTATTATCTCCTCCAAAATATGAAGCACAGCTTGATTGATAACCTAAAGCTTCAAGTATATTATTTGCTCTATCTCTAGCTGGATAATATCCTGAGTGTGATCCACCACAAAAGACGACTACCTTTGTATTTGGATTGTCTTCTAATCTATTTTTTAGAATTTCCGCCCACTGTCTATTCCTTTTACCAAATGTAGCTGACTGACTAGAGGCTAGATATTCCTCATTAGAAATATCTAATCCGTGTATATTCATCCCTAATGATTTAGCTAAAGAGTAAATTTCAAAATATTTATCTCCCATCCCCAGGACCCTTGTCATCCCAATAATCCTGTAAATATTGCCTTACTTTTTCTGGATCTGTAGTATCAAAGCCTTTTGGTAACATTTCTAAAGCAAGATCAGTAATACCCAGCTTAGATAATTCCTCTAGAGCTTTTTTAAATGCTTCTTTGTCTGTAAGAGAGGTGTGGCTATCGTTGATGAACAAAACTCTATTATTTCCAAGAATTTTACCATAATCAACTGGCTCAGGATTGCCAACTTCTTTTGTGCCTAATCCCAGCTTTACCTCATCATCCATGTTCAAACTATACCATAATCTGATCTTATATTGAGTTGTTGCAAAATTTTGTATTGGTATATTAAACTCTGATATAGGTGTTCAAAATTTGAAGTCTTAAGCCATAAGTATGCTATAATATCTTTATGACTAGGATTCAATTAGTAAATAAAAATATAGGTCTTATTCAAGCGTTTAAAACTTTTAGGAAACGCTATCTTAATATGCGTAAAAAGCCAGATGTAACCAGTCTTCTTCCTGAAGATATTTATCATACTATGCGTCTTGAAGGGGAGAAGATTTCTCGAAAACAGGTACGATCTCTTTTTTAGCTAAGCACTGTGCTACAATTGTGCTGTGGCTAAATCTACTAAACCTAAATCTACAACAAGTTTTAAAGAAACCGCTTTTGGAATATTACCACGCTCAGAACTTATTAAGCTTGAGGCTAAAGGCATTAAAAAGGCTCAACAACATATCATTAAACTCAGTAATAAAAGAGTTAAAATATCTCCTCAAATCATTTTAGATCTTCACAAAGAAGGCTTCGGCTTTATATTTCCGGATTGGGCAGGAAAATTTAGAAAGATTGATGTAACTGTTGGAGAATATGAACCGCCATATTTTAGTAGAGTTCCTGAACTTGTACAAAATCTTTGTGATGATCTTGCAGAAAGACTAAAACATTTATCTCCAACTCAAAGTGAGGAACTATTCTTAGCAGAACTTATATCACTTTTAGCTTGGTTTCAACATCGTTTTGTCTGGATTCATCCATTTAATGACTATAACGGTAGAGTTGCTCGTTTGCTCACTAACCTTCTGCTTCTTAATTTAGGATTCCCCATAATAACTATCAAAGCTGAGACAGGAAAAGATAGGGATAAATATGTTGGAGCTATGCAGGCAGCAGATAATTATGATTCTATTATGTTAGAAAGTCTTCTTGCCCAAGCTTTAAAAACAAGTTTAGAGAAAGTATAGCAAGCTGTATTTAGGATGAAATTCCTAATTGTTGCAAAGTTTTGTATTGGTATATTAAACTCTGATATAGGTGTTCAAAATTTGAAGTCTTAAGCCCGCAGATTTCGAAAATATCCGCTCTTGCAGCGGATTTTTCAAATCTAGAGGCTGGCTAGGGAATCGGAGTGCGTCGTTCCGAATCTTCGAGGGACAAGACTGTTCGTTCTCACGAAGTGAGACGTGTATTCCCGTCGGCCCCGCAATTATTAGTTAAAGCTATTACAACAACCTAATCCTTACTAATTCAACTTTATTTGCAACCGCAGATTATAAATGGTATATATACATTATGGCTGAAGATGGTGGAGTACCTAAAGAAATCCAGGAAAACTATGGAGTAGAAGACCCCTTAGCAGAGGCCACACGCGGATTACATCACTGGAATGATCCAGGAATGGATGATTTTGAAACGGGTTGGGAAGAGTTCTCTCCAGGAATGAGAGTTGAGGTCAGAACTAAAAAAGGCTGGCTTCCTGGTACTGTCAAATCAACACCTGTGGAGAATGATAGAGCAATAGAGGTTGAATGTGATGAAGCATATAGCGATAATAAAGACTTCTTGGGTGGTAAAGGAGCAACAGTACCAGTTATAATGAACACTAGGAGAGGTATTTGGAGTAACATACGCACTATACCTTTACCAAGAGAAGATTCAGCCCAAACCAATTCCTAATTGTTGCAAAGTTTTATATTGATAGATTACCCGCATTTGACCTCTTGACAATTTAGCTCATTTGGATTAAAAAGAGCTAGTTTCAAACTGCCTCCCAATCTGCTTTTAAAAATGGCAAGGAAAACTTCTATTACAAATACAAGAAAAGCTTCTTCTGACAATGGGTCTTACTTAGGAAGACTGGAAAAGGATATGCAGTCTAACCAATCCAAGATCAGTATGGTCCTGGGAGCCCTAATTATTTTGGTGGTGGGGATCCTAGTCTTTAACTACTTCAACCGGAATAACGCCAGTTTAGGCCCTGCACAACAGACCAAACAGGAACAGGATAAAGATGTCGCACCGGATAAACTTCCCGGAAGATATACGGTAAAAGAGGGCGATACTTTGTTTGCCATTGCCCAAAACTACTATAAGGACGGGTACAAGTTTACTGAAATTGCCAAGGCAAATAATTTAACAGACCCAAACCAGGTAGAAACAGGTCAGGTTCTTGAAATCCCCAAACTGGAAAACCAACAGGCAGCAGCTTCACCGCAGCCAACTGCTTCACCGGAGGAATCCCTTGGCACCGGAGGCGGTGATACCACTATTTGGGGCCCAAAAATTGAAGGCAACAAATATACCGTAGTAGAGGGTGATTGGTTATCTACCATATCTGCCAGGGCTTATGGAGACATCTTTGCCTATGACAAAATTGCAAAGGCCAACAACATCAGTAATCCTGACCTGATTGAACCCGGACAGGTCTTAACAATCCCCCGTTAATTTAGTATACTGGTTTGCGTGATCAAAAAACACTGGCCCGCCTTTTTGCTTCTATTTATCCTGATCCTCCTGACATACGGCAATTCCTTTAATAATGTTTTTTTGTCTGATGACATTGCCGAAATAGTCAATAACCCTAATGTAGGCAACCTTGGTTATGCTATTTCCAGCCGTCCTGCCGGCTTTATCCGGCTGATTTTAAACTGGCTGGCCTTTCACATTGGCGGACTGAATCCGATGTTTTTTCGCTCCATTAATATCCTCTTCCACGCCGGGGTAGTGTTTTTAATTTATACACTGCTCAGCCTGACATACTCTAAAAGGTTAGCTATCTTCGTTGCCGCTATTTTTGCCGTTCATCCGGCCATAGGAGAAGCTGTAGTTTGGATCTCCGGCGGCACCTATCCCCAATATGCTTTCTTCTTTTTATTATCATTTGTTTTATACCTGCTTTCCAAAGAAAAAAAGATTTATTACTGGCTGGCTATCATCAGTTTCTTATTCGCTTTCATGTCCCATCCCCAGATGCCTATAGCGCTCTTTTTAATCTTCCCCTTGTGGGAGCTTTGCTTCGGCAGCTTAAAGAAAAATTGGCTTAAATCAATTCCCTTCCTGCTTTTATCCATCACCTATGTCCTGATTTCCCTAAGCGTCCTGCCGGAGCGGGAAACCACCCTGCAGTCCACCCATTACCAGGAAGGAGGAGTGGACAATATCTTTTTGATCATCCCGACCGCCATAAGCTCCTACTTTGAACTGATCTTTTTCCCTAAAATCCTGACTCTGTATCATTCGGAGCTCAATTTTGGACCAATCCAGTTTACTTTCAGATCGCTATTGGTATTAACCTTCTTAATAGGAACAGTATTCGCTTTCTTTAAAAACAAAGCTGTCTTTTTCTGGGGCTCATTTTTCCTGATTGCCCTGTCCCCAACACTTACTCCATTTAGGCTGAATTGGATTGTGGCAGAGCGGTATTTATACCTGCCGATTTTAGGAATCCTGGTCCTTTTAGGTCTGGGATTTGAAAAACTTACTAATTCTGTCAAATTTAGACAGTCAGGGTATGTAGCTCTTGCTCTTTTAATTATCCTGCTTTCAGGGAGAACCATAGCCCGCAATATTGACTGGAAAAATGAGAATAACCTTTGGATAGCTACCGGCAAGACTTCCCCTTCATCCCCTAATACCCACAACAATTTGGGTGATGTTTATGGAAGACTTGGGGATAAACAGGCAGCCCTTAGGGAATTCCAGCGGGCCATTGAGTTAAAACCCAACTATGGGGATGCCCATCATAACCTGGCCAATACTTATCTGGAGCTGGGCCAGCCTGACAAAGCCTTAGAAGGCTACCAAAACGCCCTTAAATTCAATCCTAATCTGTGGCAATCCCATCAAAACATTGCCGCTGTTTATTTCCAGCAAAAAAAGTTTGACCTGGCTATAGAAAACCTCCAAAAAGCCATTCAGATTAATCCCGGAAACCTCAATTTAAGGATTAATTTAGGAGTGGTTTACTTAAATAGCGGAGATAAAGAAAAGGCCAAAGCCATTTTTTCAGAAATCCTACAATTTGATCCCAATAATCAAATAGCAACTCAAGGGCTAACCGAGGCCGGTAAATAAATAGGTATGTCTACTTGCCCACCTGGGAGGTGGATTTCTATTGACACCTAGGAAATTTACTGTATTTTCTCTGCCAGAATTATTAAATGCCTTTCTCCTCCGACATCATCTCTGGCATATGAACCAACTAATAAAACAGCCAAAATTTCCTTCTGGCTTTCAGCCCATTTTGTAAATTCTGTTATAAATTGTTTTGCAGTCTTTATCACCAAATTGATTTAAATTGTACTACAAAGTATCCATTGAAATAGCAAACTTGTTGATATAAACTGAAACTATGAATGATACACATAAAATGCTTCAGGCTATTATAAACGGCCAAAGCTCCTTCAGACAAGAAGTACTAGAGAAAGTTGGTAAGCTGGAGAGAAAAGTAGACAAAGGGTTTGAAGAGGTTAATAAACGTTTTGAAGAGGTTAATAGACGTATTGATGGTACCCATGAGAGAATTGATAAGATAGGCAAGCAACTTGCGTATCTGGAAGACGATACTCCAACTAGAGAAGAATATGATAAGTTAGAAAATAGAGTAGAGAAAATCGAACAGAAAATTATTTCAGCATAAAAAAAGTAGCTCATGTCATCAATGAGCCGGTGGACGGGACTTTGCTTCGCAAAGCATAGTCATACGACTATGAACGAACCGTCGCTCTTCTGACCAACTTGGAGCCGAAGGTGGGATTTGAACCCACGACCTACGGTTTACGATACCGCCGCTCTACCAACTGAGCTACTTCGGCTTAACAATCTGTACTGCACATATTTTAACAAAAAAGCATATATAATATTGCTTATGTTTAAAATTTCTAGGTTTTCCAAGCTAAAAATCAGTATTCTCCTGATTCTTATTATTTCCGCATCCCTGCGTTTTTATAACCTGCCCAATAGTTTCATCTTTGCCGGAGATGAAGAATATCAGGCTACTCTGGCCCAAAGCTTAGTTAAAGACTTTCATATTATCTGGGTGGGAGTAAATGCAGCCCACTTAGGCTTTTACCTTGGTCCTTACTGGACTTACTTTTCTGCTTTTTGGTTATGGCTCTCCCAGGGAAACCCCTTAATCACCGGCTATGTTTCATCAGCTATAGGTGTTTTAACAACCCTACTAATCATTCTAACAGGCAGTTCTCTTTTTGGAAGGAAGACCGGTCTTTTTGCAGGTTTGCTTTATGCCACCCTTCCTTTAATGGTCTTTTTTGACCAAAAATACTGGAACCCTACCTTAATTCCCCTTTTATCTCTTCTTCTATTACTGTCTCTTTTTAAGACAAAGCAAAATCCCGGATGGTTAATTTTGTTTGCCGCCAGTTATGGCCTGGTTTTCCATACGCATCTTTCCCTGATCCCGGTGATATTTATAGCCGGCTATTGGCTGGTTAGACAAAAAATCAGACCATCAGGGAAAATCATACTTTTATCCTTAGCCACCTTTCTAATAATGCTGGCACCTCTCATTGCTTTTGATTATTTTCATAAAGGCTCAAATATCACCACTCCACTAAGATATAAGGAAATTACCGCTGACTATAGAAACCAAGTCAACCCCGGCCAGCATTTACCGGCTTTATTCCAAGTGCTGGGCAGAGTGTGGTTTATACAAGCTCCCAGTGTCAATGCCGACGAGGTCATCACCTCCTGTACTGATAGCTCCAGAATAGGCAATCCAAAAGTAGCCGGCATTTCCCAAAGGTTTACCCCTCCTGTTTGGCTATCACTAATAGGGTTAGCTTTCTTACTTCTTTTCCTAATTAATAGAAAAACCTGGAAAAAAGATGCCCATACTCTGCTGGCTTTATTTTTAATTACATTGATGGCAGCATTTTTACTTTTTCCCGGCGGAGCTTTTGAATATTACCTTTTGGGAGTATTCCCGCTGTTAATGTTTCTGCCTGGGATATTGACAGATTACTTTACCAGATTTAAGCCGACGATCATTTTGGTAGTTTTCTTAGCAGCTATTCTCGGAACCTATACTGTTCTAACCAATAAACCGGAATTCGGCCTGGGAGTGAAAAATTCCTTGATTAAACAGGTAATCACCTATATAAACAATGAACCATTTGAGCTTAAACAAACCGGACTGTGTCACTTTTATGAAGGCTGGAGATATCTATTCATAGTAAACGGCAAAAAACCGGAAAGAAGTGACTCAGATCAGGGCATGGGTTGGTTATATCAATCTGAAATAACTAACAAACCAATCAAATATACTGTCATCTTTTCCGAATCCAGGGTGCCGGTAAGCTTCGATACCAAAGATGCCACAATCCTAAAATCCGGCGGCTTCACTACCTATATCTTCAAAACCCAATAATTTTTGTTATCACCTATGCTAAACTAAATAAGTGAATCTTCTATTTTTCTTCTTTGCATTTCTAGCGGAAATTATTGGAACAATGGCTGGCTTCGGTTCGTCAACTATATTTCTTCCTCTTGCACTACTGTTTTTTGACTTTCGTACTGCCTTGGTTTTGGTTGCCTTTTTCCATATTATCGGCAATATTGGAAGGATAAGTTTTTTTAAAACAGGTTTAGATAAAACTTTACTTATAAAATTTGGCTTGCCAAGCGTTATCTTCACTCTTGTTGGAGCAATGCTTGTAGCCTACATATCCCAAGACATACTCAAAGGCATGTTAGGATTATTTCTCGCTATCTATGCGCTATTTTCATTATGGAAAGAGAATTTTTCTATGCGAGGTTCTGCCATCATTTCAATTATAGGAGGAGCTATATCTGGCTTTCTTGCAGGACTTATTGGCACAGGTGGGCCTCTAAGAGCGGCTTTCCTTGTTGGGTTTAATCTCCCAAAAGAGAAATATATTGCTACTGCTGCTGCAATCGCTCTTGCCGTTGACATCACGCGAATACCTATCTACTTTAGTCAAGGATTCCTTAACAGTAAGTATTACTGGTATTTACCTATACTACTTGTCCTTGCACTTACAGGATCATTTACAGGAAAGCAACTTCTTCAAAAAATACCGCAGGCTAAATTTAAAAAAGTAATTTTAATAGCAATACTGCTTATAGGAATCAAGTTCATTTACGACTTGATATTTTAAGATATTTTCTTCTCCATAAAAGCTTCATAGTTGTTGGAAAATTCTTCTTTATACCAAAGTTCAAAAAGACGAGGCGATGAGCGGGGTACGAGAATTGAACTCGCTTCTCCACCTTGGGAAGGTGGCATACTACCGGTGTACTAACCCCGCAAACAAACCACATTTTACCAGATTTTGGTATACTTTAGACTGCTATGGCATACAGGTATCATTCCAGAAGATCCGTCAGGAGGTTAGCCCGTAAAAGCAGGCGGAAATTCCTGATAACTATAATCTTAGTAGTTATCCTTTCTTATTTTACCCTAACCTGGATTTTACCCAACTTTATAGGCGGTCTTGGTTTTCTTACAAACATCCTGAATCCTGCCAAAAAATCTGAATCTAGCTTAAACGATAATTTAACTCTGGCTCCACCGGTATTGAATATCCCTTATGAAGCAACCGCCTCTTCCCAAATAGATATTAAAGGTTTTACATCCCCAAACTCAAAAGTCCGGCTTTATGTAGATGATGAACCCAAAGATATTGTTGCCTCTGCCCCTGATGGCAGCTTCATTTTTAAAGAAGTTTCCTTAAACTTAGGCACCAATAATATCTATGGAAAAACCTTGGATGAAAAGAAAAACGAAAGCTTGCCTTCCAAATTAATAAAACTTATTTTTGATAATGAAAAACCAGCATTGAGTATCAGCGAACCGGAGGATAACAAAAAAATCCAGGGCGGAGACAAGAAAGTAAAAGTCTCAGGCAAGACAGAACCAGGTGCCAGTGTTTTTGTAAGCGGCACTCAGGTTATTGTCAACTCGGAAGGCAATTTCGCCCTAGAACAACCCTTAAATGAAGGGGACAATATTATTTCCATCAAAGCCGTAGACAAAGCCTCTAATACTTCCGAGGAACAAAGAAGAGTTACCTACACTCTTTAAGACCTAAGATACCCAATAACCGGCGGCAAAAAGTGCAGTAAAAATTCCCAGCCACATCAGGAAAAACATCTGGAAAGCAAGTTGCAGATAAGAATTTTTAATCAGGGCCACCAAAATAAACAGCGGAAATACGGGTAGCAAAAATCTCGGCATAGAAGAAAGCGTCGGGGTAAAAAGCGGAATACTAACTGATAATAAACTATAGATTGCAAAAGAAGGTGCCAAAAACCGGAAAGCCCGGATGGCAAAACCGACTCCGAATATGGCAAAAATTAAATCCAAAAACACCTTGAAATTTAAGGCCGGTAGTCCCCCGTTAATAATACTCTTTAGCGTTTCCCAAAATCCGGCCCCCGGAGTAGTCAACGACCTTTGCCAATAGTTTTCAGCAGTTATAAAGTAAAAGGGATCCCCTGTTTGGTTATATAGAAAAATGCTGTAGGCAATAAACCCTAAAGGGGCAAATAAAATATACCAATTCTTTCTGTTTAATCCCTGCCTTGTTAAAACATCAATCCATAAAGCTACCACTACTGCCAAGCCCACCAGCCTGGTGGCAGAAACCAAGGCAACAATAACCGTAGCCCAAAATAATTTATTCTGCCTTAAAAAATAAAATGTTAAAACTGTCAGAAAAAAGAATAACCCTTCAGAATAGACAACCAATAAGAAAAAGGACGTTGGAAAAAACAAAAAAGCCAGCGCTGTTTTCCCGGCAATTTTTCTTCCAAAATCCGCGGCAACTAACTTATACAAAATATGCAGCCCTAAAAAAGTTGATATTAAACTTATTAAAATCGCTGCTGCTAAATAATTCTGGATTAGAAGGTTGAGTAACTTAATCACCAAGGAGTAAAGAGGGAAAAATGCATACTGGAATTTTTCACTGTAACCCTCTTTGGCAATCCCCAAGTAATGCCCGCCGTCCCAATTAGAAAAACTTGCCCAAAAATTGTTATCAAATTTTCCGGAATGTGGTAAAGTGGAAAAGCCTAAATAAAAACTTAAAAGTATCACTGCCAACCAAATAACAAAAAAATAATTTATATTAGAATATAATTTCATAATGACTTTATCTTTGATTTCGATTCTAGCATTTGCCACTGCAGCCGGTCAATTAATCAGGATACCTATAGGAACACACGGCGTAACAGCTTTAGATATTACCGTTGCTTTATTTTGTATGGTGGGGTTTTTAAAGCAAAGGTTTCATCTTCAAAAACCTCCTCCTCAAATTATTGCGGCTTTTATTTTTATTTTCATTGCAGTTATTTCATTACTCCTTACCCCTTTACGCCTAACCCTTTCTGAATATCTTTTAAGTTTTTCTTATACTGTCAGACTCTTCCTCTATGTCTTTTTTGCCTGGCTCATCTTTTCCGACGCCTTTGGTGATCTGCGAAAGAATTTGGGTAAAGTTTTTTTACTTTCCGGGATTTCCTTTGCAACCCTGGGGCTTTTGCAGTTTATATTTTTTCCTGATTTGAATTTCTTAACCATAGCCGGATGGGACCCCCACTACTTTAGGACTGTTTCAACTTTTTTGGATCCTAACTTCGCCGGCGCTTTCTTGGTTCTAACCTTAACTTTAATTCTTCTTATCCAATCCCACCTGGGAGGTGGCCCAGGTAGGACACCTAGGGTTTTTTGTATTTTTTTTACCATTACCTACTTTGCCCTTTTAACTACCTTTTCCAGATCCAGTTATTTAATGTTTTTAATAAGCGGCATGACTCTTTCTTTTTTAAAAAAATCCAGACTATACTTTCTTTCCACCATAATACTTTTTGTCATCCTGTTATTAGGATTTCAAATTTATAGTCAACTGGTAACCACCCCCCGCAACATTGACCGGGCCCAATCAGCCTCCTCCCGGGTCAACACCTGGCAACAAGGCTTAATACTTTTTAAATCTAATCCAATTTTAGGGGTAGGCTTTAACAGTTACCGGTATGCCTTAAAAAAATATCAACTGGGGGATGAACAATTTTTACAAAGCCACGGTTCATCAAGCAATGACTCCTCCCTACTATTTGTTGCATCAACCACCGGCATTTTGGGACTAGTGGCTTATCTGTATTTTCTCTGGACTATCTTCAAATCCTCAGATGGGAAAAATTTATATTTAATTACCGGACTTGCCGGGCTCCTGATCCACTCCCTTTTTGCCAACAGCCTTTTTTATCCGCCGATACTGGCTTGGATATTACTCATTTCCATAAGCCCCAAAAAGTAACTTTCTTCTCTGTCAAAAAACTTTCTATATATTCATCACTCACTTTCCTGCTTGACTGAATCCTTTTTCTCTCATGGAGAAGTTGTGGCAAGTGGAACAAAATCCAAAGGTCTGCTGAAAATGGAGGCCACCAAAATCCGTTTTTTAGTTGGTAAAAAATAGTATTTATGTGCACTAAAATTATTTTTAACCACCGCCAATTTTTAAATAAAATACCGGCCGGAAAATCCTTAATAATAGTTTGGGTCATATTCCTAAATTGCCAATACTCGATATGGGCAGGCAATTTCCTAGAGGTTGCTTTATGTTTATGGTAAACAATTGCCTGAGGGCAATAGATTGACTTGTACCCTAAAAACTGGGCTCGAAAGGCAAAGTCAACTTCTTCCGAGTACAAAAAATATTTTTCATCAAATCCGCCAGCCGGCAGACCTACCTTAATAAAATCTTCTCTTCTAAAAAGAGACGCTCCGCCTGTTGCCCCAAAAATATATTGCTCGCTATCGTACTGCCCCTTATCCTTTTCCCGCCAACCTATTGATCTGGCCTGTCCAACTTCATTTATTAAAATTCCCACACCATCTATCAATTCTTTGTCATAAAAATTTAGCAGTTTTGAATTAACGGAAACGACCTCAGGATGGGAATCAGCACATTCAACCAATTCTTCCAGGAACTTTTTATCAACACTGGTATCATTATTTAAAAAGACCACATATTCCGCATTTGATGCCCTAACCCCTTCATTGATAGCCCTGGCAAACCCAAAATTTTTCCCTAAAGAAATTACTCTGACCCGGGGAAAATGATTTTTAACATATTCCAGTGAATTATCTGTTGACCCGTTATCAACCAAAATTATTTCAAAGTCTTCAAAAGTTTGTTCAGCTAATGAATTGAAACAATCTTCCAGCAACTTACGTCCGTTCCAATTTGGAATAATTACTGAGGTTTGTATTTTATTCATTCTGAAGAGCAACAACCAAAAAATGATAATATGCCAAATTTCTATACCGGTCAACTAACTTTTGGTACAACGTCTTTTTAAAAATCCACCCGAATACCGGTATTTTACTAATCAATCCCTCAAAAGGTAATTGGGTAATCGTACCTATAACCGTGCCGACTTTCCAGCCATTTTTCGAAAGCAGTTTTGTCAAGGTATTAACAGTATAAAAATGCAAATGGGTCTTATCTAAAAGTCCACTCTCCTGATACTGGAAATCTCCCCTAAAAAATAACTGTTTCCTCATAACCCAGCTGGCAATATTAGGAAGCGAGATCAATAACTTGGTATTGGAGGAAGCAATCCTTGCCAGCCCTTTTAACACTTTCTCAGGTCTAACCAGATGCTCCAGCACATCTGCCATCACTATAAATTCATAGTCCCCCAGTTTCTTGTAAATTTCACTATCTTCTATAGAAGTATCAAATATTTTCCTGACATTTTTTGGCAGTTTAGTAACAGCCTGCTTGTTAAACTCCACTACATCAACAATACAGCCCTGCTCCAAAAAAGCCCTGGTCATATAACCGGTGGATGACCCTATCTCTAAAACTTTTTTTCCTTTACCGACTATTTCCAGGATTTTCTGCTGGGTAGGGGAAAGTCCGTATTTTTTAAAAATTTGCTCATAAACACTCATTTTGATTTATCCAATATTTTAACCTTGACCAACCTAAAAAAGATAGTAAAAGATAAAATTTCCGATGCCACCGTCACCCAGGAGGCTGCTATAAAACCAAACCGGGGGATAAAGGCTAAGTTGGCTGCTATATTAAAAGTTAAAGCCAGCATCGATAAAATTAAGACATGCTTTAAATATTTATCTGTGGAAAGTAACACGGAAACAGCCGGGACATGGATAAACATAAAAGGGATGGACAAAGATAGAATCTTGATTACCAAAATTGATGATAAATAATTGGGTAATACAATTTTAATAATCTCAGGCAAAACTAAAACATACCCCAAAAACACTACCAAACCCAACCCTAACATTATCTTAAAAGATTTAAAATATAACTGCCTGACATCTTTTGCAGAAGTTTCATGCGCTCTGGCCAGTACCGGAAGCAGTGCCATTGAAAATGCCGAAGGAATAAAGGTGACAGCCTCCAGGAATCTGTAAGCTGCCCCATATAGACCCGTTTCAAAATTCCCCCTTAAGTAGGAAAGCAGAATGGCATCTATCCTAAAATAAAGCAAACCTAATACGCTAAGCAGGCCATAAGGCAAGGATCCTACTACTATTTTTTTCATTTCGGTTAAATTAATTGCCGACAAAACTAATCTTTCTCTCTTTATTAGAAAAATAATTAAAATAGCCGCATATACAACTTGTCCGATAATCAAAGCATTCACGGCACCCAACGGGCCAAAACCTTTCCCTACCAAATACAAACCAACTAAGGCTGTAGCCAAGGATGAAACCAAAAGTGCAGCGGCAGAAAATTGTAATCTCTGAACTGCTACAAAAACGGCGTCAAAGCTAAAAGCAATGGCCTGGGGTAAAATTGCCAGACCGGCCAAAAGGATCAGGCTAACTCTCATTTTATCCGGGTCAAGCAAATAAAGAATAACGGAAAAAATAGCAAAAAAGATTGAAGTGAGAGTCACCCTTAACATGGCAACATTCCAAAGCAGCTCCGGCGCTTTTGATCTATCTCTTGCAACTTCCCTGATTAGAAACCTGTTTAAGCCAAAATCAGCTACAGAAGAAAGAATGGAAAAATAAGCCAGGGCAGCGGTCAGTAAACCAAAATCAGAAACCCCTAAAGTCCTGGCCAAATAAATAATATAGAAAAAACCAATACCGCGGGTTAGAACCTGGGCAAAAAAAAGCCAGGATGTTTGTCTTAAAATTGCTCTCACCCATCTATTTTAACAAAAATGATGGTTTATTGTCCCCCTGCAACTGCTTCTGCACAACCCATTTAACAACACCTCGAAGGTGGGCTAACTGCACTATCCCCTAAAACCCTATCCCCTAGACCCTAACCATCCTCTGTGCAATAATGAGCAAAGCTCGCGCTTCGCGCTTAAGCAAGAAAATGCTAGTTTTCATTGATGATTCCGGAGATCCTGGATTTAAACTGGAAAAAGGTTCAAGCAAGTGCTTTGTTATAGCGCTTGCGGTATTTGATGACCCGCTAGAAGCTGAGAAAACTTCACTTGCAATTAAGGAACTACGAAGAAAATTAAAAGTTTCAGATTATTATGAATTCAAATTTAACAAAATGGATAAAAATTTTAAGAAACAATTTATTGAAACAGTTAGGAATTTTAAATTTCGCATACGAGCAATAGTTGTCAGGAAAGAGATCATTCATAGTCCGAGACTACGAAATTATAAGGAAGATTTTTATAACTATATCATTATGCAGGTTCTTAAACAGAGTAAAGGGTTTATCAAAAAGGCTAAGTTAAAATTTGATAAGCGAGGAGAAAAATCTCTACGTAACCAATTATAACAAAATATTTAGCGATTTAAAATTCGCCGATTCAAAGCAGAATACTTTAATTCAGCTTGCAGATGTAATAGCCGGTAGTATACATGCAACCTTTGTAGGTAAAAATAAAGATTATCTTCATAAATTCGAGGAAGTAAAAAGAATTGAAGATATTTGGGATTTTAAATGATTCGACCCTGTCCCTATCCAAACGTTAGTTTGGAACGCGCACCATACGGTGACAATTCGGAAACAGGGTCTTTGTGACAATATTCTACCACATTCTAAGTTGGAATACAAATATAACCCGAATAAGTAGCCTTAAGATGATCTATTTTAACCCCCTTGACATGTATTGTATTTATAACAACTATACCCTATCCCCTAGACCCTAACCATCCTTTGTGCAATAATTAGGCAAGAAAATATGAGTTTAAAAATATCAGGACTAAAAAGGAAATGGAATCAAGAAAAAGACTATTATCAAAAGCAAGAAGTTGGTACCGGCGTTCAAAGTTTCGTTAAAGATATATTGTCATCTGATGATCTTTTTAGCTTGAAAGAGGGCAAATTATCTACAAATAATCAAGATAGAAGGAATGAATTTATACATGAGAAGAATGCTAAAGAGAAACGTAGGGCAGATTTTTATATCTATATCAATCCTGAAATAGCAATTCCTATTGAAGTTGAGTGCTATAAAAATATTCAAGTTGGTGAAAAACAACTCTTTAACTACCAAAAGGATTTCGACAAACACTACGGTATTTTAACCGATGGTTTCACTTGGCGTTTTTATAACAACAATGTATATCGTATCTTCACGCTTAGGGATATGCTCGATAAAACACAGTTGTTTATCACCTTTTGGAAGGAGTATATCAAGCCGGAGTTTTATTACCTATCATTTTTTGAAAAGGTGGGGCAGTTAGCGCTTCTCAAAGAAACCAAACTGCACGTTGATAACAACAGGCAACTTTTCTTTGAAGATATAACTAAGCTTATCGAAGGCTTTAAAAATAAACTCAAGATTGAAGGGTATCTTGAAAGTTCAGACAATAAATTAAGTGAAAAGAAAGCAATCGAGCTTACTTATGCCTATATTATACAGTTTATCCTGTATAAGACATTGGTCGATAACGAGTTTGACGATTTCGCAACAGAATTTGAGAGTTTCGTTGAAAAGATTCATCAGTTTTTGAAACAAAAAAGATATAAAGATATTCTGGGGATTATTGAGGGAATTTCTGCAAATATTTCGAAAAATATATATAGACCATTTACTAAAGAGCAGGCGTTTATCAAAGACAAAATTCAAGAACTCTACCATAGGGTTGAAAATAGCCTTTCTGATGTATCTCCATGGCTTGATATCTTCATCTTCATCAAAAAATACAATTTTGCAAACGTTAGAAATGAAATCTTTGGCTATATTTATGAAAATTACCTAAAAGAATTATATGAAGAATCCAAGAAAGGACAGTATTTTACAGATCCAGCTATCGTTAACTTTATGCTAGAACAAGTTGGATATACACCAGATAGTTTAATAAAACGATTGGATCATGATCCCGACGGAGACTATATTTCCATAATAGATCCGTCTTGTGGCAGTGGGACTTTCTTATATAGTGCAACAGATCAAATTTTAAATGCGGTACCTAACGGATCAGAAGATACCTCAAGAAAAATTGAGGAATTGATAAATAATAACGTCTTTGGATTAGATATTGAAGAATTCCCACTCTATTTGGCCGAGATGAATATTTTAATGCGAATGCTACCGCTTATTATTAACGAGAAATACAACAATCCAATTGATAAGAAAATAAAAGTTTTTTGGACCAAGGATTCGATTGCAGAGTTTATAGACGCTGGATTAAAAAATACTATAAATGATATCGATGTTATAGGTGGTCAACAAGTCTTGTTTGATAGTAGAAAGTTAGATTTTGAATTTGAAAGTTATATGCGAGAAAAGAGTGACCTGGCGGATATGAAACAAAGTATGCGCCCATCACGAAGACGATTTGACTACGTAATTGGTAACCCACCATACATTTCTTATAACGAGTGCTCAAAACAGGGTATTCTAATTTTCAGCCTAATGAAACAAGGTAAGGTTAAATTAAGTGATGTTTATGGATTAAATCTACATAGTGTTTCTGAAAGACAGAAAAGGTATTCACCAAAACCAAATTTTTACGCATTTTTTATTGCTCTAGGACTAGCTTTATTAAAAGATAATGGAAAGCTTTGTTTTATCATTCCTCAGACCGTACTAACATCGGGCGATTTGGATGTAATTAGGTATCACCTTGCTCGGTTTACAACTATTGAAAAAATTATCACCTTTAGCGGCAAGATGTTCTTAGGAAGGGGACTTAAACAGAATAAGCCAATTGCTACGTCAAGTTTGATTCTGATTGTTTCGAAAAATAGGCCGAGAGATTTGCAGGAAGTGGAGATTTGGAATCATTTAGGTTCAGGTGAAAATATTGAGGAAACCTTCAGAAAAATAGCTCGGAAAGAAAAGACAACAAAAAATAAAATCTTACAATCACAACTTCTTCAAAACCTCGCAAATTGGAATTTCATTCAACAGAATAAGGAATATTTAGATTTCCATATTGAATACAAGAGAAAAAGTGAAGAAATTTCTATCTATTATAACCATGTTTTAGCAAGACACAATTTTAACAGTAGATTCTATTTTGATATTGGATTTGTCTTAAATCCTAAATATATAACAACAATTAACAATAGTGAAGAGTCTTACGAATTGTTGGATTTCAAATCTTTTTATAATTATTCTAGTTTTATACCGAAAGCGTTTTATCCAAAAGATAGAAATAAAATTAAACTTACCCAAAATAATCAAGGGTATATTACATTAGATCAACAATACAAAATTGTCTGGAGTGTTAAAAATCCGGATAAATTTTATTTTACTGATCATCACATTATTTTTTATATGGGAAAGGCATCAATTATTTGTTCAGATAATAGGGAAGAGATTTTTTATCTCCTTTCTTTATTGAACTCTCCTATAAACAAATTAATTCTAAAAAACCTCCAAAATGAGCAAGAGAAAGAATTCTTAATTCCAATAAAAGCAATTAAGGAATTTGTAAGAATCCCAAAAATAACTGATCAAAACCAACACATTAAGGAAGAAACTATTAGGCTTACTGGAGGTCTCCTAAAGTTAGAGAGAATTCTATTGTCAGACTTTGTTGATTTTTCAAAAATAATGGTTCAAAAGTTTGACAAAGTTAGCGTTGAAGTAAACAAACTAATATTGGAAAAGGATATGGAGTCAATAGAGCTGCCTATTAAGAAAGATTTCACTCTGGTAAAGAAAGTTATTGAGGCAAAGTATGGCCAAGATGGTCTCGAATTAGAAAACAAAACAATTATGCTATCGGACCTGATATCCTTTCCTGTAATTGACTTTGAGAAACAAAAGGAGATCAAAGACCTTATAGACGATTTAGTCTTTTGCCTCTACTTTAATGTGGGTGTACCTAAAGATAAAGTTTCTAATGCAGATTTTGTAAAAAGTCTTTGTCAGAAGAATAAATTTTATGCACAAGTTAAGAATATTTAAAGGATAAAAGAAGATATATCAATTAGTTTATCAGCAAGCTGTAAGCGAGCTGAGAAGCTCTGCTTATAAACTCTACGGCCTAATGCCGGAAGAAATTAAAATTGTGGAGGATAAAAATGGAAGCTATACAAAAAACTAAATACAAAGTTTAAAACTTCGGTTATAATAGATTAACGAGTTATGCAAAGTCTTAATGTACATTGGGTAAAGAATTCAAATAATAATCAATGGTTTGACCTCCTGCGATTAAACCTGAACGCCCCTTATTTCCTGAGTAAAGAAGGTGTATATATAATTTGGTATGTAGGTGCAGGCGGAGCAAAAGTTATTAGGGTTGGACAAGGTCATATTGGATTAAGATTACAGGAGCATAAAAATAACCCAGAAATAACTCGGTATGGAACATACGGTCAATTGAAGGTAACATGGGCTATTGTTGATAAACAATCTAGAGATGGCATAGAAGCTTATTTGTTTGATAGTTACAGTCCATTAATAGGAGAAAGGTCTCCCGCTGCCCAACCGATCGTTGTAAATTTAATATGAATGGTTGGGATAATAATTTTATAGGTATTTTAATACAAGGATTAGTTGGCCCGTTAGTCGCGGGACTTGTAATATGGTTTGTTGGTAAAAGAGATTTTGAAAAAAGGACTAAAAATGAAGCTATAAGAGATTTAATGACTTTTCGTGGAGATTATGCTTCATCTGAGTTTAGGAGATCACTTAATAAAGTTTCAATAACTTTTCATAAAGATAAAGAAACCCGCAAACAGATTAGTAACTTATATGAACAAATAAATGATCCAAATCAATCCCCGGCAAATATAAAAAGAAAAATTGTTGGATTAATTTATAACTTATGTCAAAAGAATGGGTTTAAAGGCATAACAGAATATGATATTGATCAAGCTTTTATTGAAGGTACGCAAGCACCTATAGCTGATACTTCTCCACAGCCTACTTCAAAAACTACAAAGACAAAGAAAAGGGTATCTAAAAAGAAGAAAAGATAATATTTATAAAGAAAATTAATTATGTCTAGATACTACAGTCCAAACAGAACAAAAGATTTTATAAATTACGTAACCCCAATCCCACCTGGGAGGTGGCTTAGATAGGACACCAAAACAAATTCCAACCCCAGGGGTTGGATAGCTTCAAACCTAGGGATAATGTTAAATATATGGTGTGGCAAATGATTTAAATAATGTTTCTTGATCAGAGAAGATAAAATAAGGTATAATTAGCATATGGTAGGAAAAGAGGGTCAGGGATCATTTGAAGGTATGGGTATGGAACTGGTGACAAACTTAGACACTGGTAAACAGACTCTGCGGCCGAGGAGGTCTAGAAAACCTGCAGGAGAACAAGTACAAGTAAAAGTACCCGCTCCAACCAGGCAGTGGTGGGAAAGAACAGGGTTGATAGCTTTCAATAAAGCTGCAGAAGGTTGGAGACAAGACCAATCCGTAGTATTGGCCGAGACATTTGGCCATAATGTAGAATTTCCAGGAGCTCAAATGAATAAAGCGGAGGCAGAGGGATCATTAGAAAAAGCCTTCGGTATAGCCAGGAGATCAAGAATTACTTCACTGGATGTTGTGAGGATGATGAGAGCAGAGTCTTTAAATCTGGAGGAGAGACTCGGCACCGGAGTTAATTGGCTACCAGCATTTGTTGATTCAGCAATCAATCTACTCTCCGGGGTCTATGGACTAAACACATACACAAAGAAAGCCCTGAAACAGATTGCCCACCAAAGGCAATTACCACAATTTTGAGCCTTAACTATCCAAAATCCCAATCTGTGGACCTATATCGACAAATCCGAACGAAATTTCAATCGATGTAGGCGTCGCTCGCGTCCAGCTCTATCTGTTTTCTACCTAAACCTGTAATCACTGCCTTGCCGGCAGGCAGGACAACCTCGCTCTATTGGCCCTCGGCCACGTCTTTATTTTTTGAAAAGGCAGAAAGCACAATGCGCGCGATTTTTATAGACTTCCGCGGACTGAAAGTCCGCGGTTTTCTCCTTTCAGGTTTACAATAATAAACCTTAATGAGTTACGTTTCTTGGAGGAAATGGATCATTTCCATAACTTTCTCTTTCTCTAATTCTTCCATCAACTCCATGTATATATACTGCTGTACCTTGACTTCTAGCAATTAATTTGGCTCGTTTTATAGCTTCTTCTTGTGTGCTGAATGTTTCTAGTGGTCTTTGTGCATCACCGCGAATTACTCTCCACGAATCATCCTTATATACAACATGGTGATCTTGTCTGCCTCTCTCAACCGCTTCTTTATATGCTCTTACCTGAGGATCATTCTGATTTGTTTTATAGAATATTTTTTTCATAATTGGGGTTTATGTTTATATTGTTTGCTTAATTATATCATCTTCTGTCATTTGCAAACCAATCAAATACTCAATTAGCTTTTGCCTGTTATCAAGCTTTATCCTGATAAATTGAAGTCCTTTGGAACTTGTGTAGGAACTCTCTACAATATTTATTTCCACTTTCGGATAATTTAAGGCGATCCAAAGCAATGTTTTCCTTGAACTGGAATGTGTTCTGTAAAAATGAGTATCTCTAAATTTTCTATCTCTCCTTAAGAATGCAATGAAAGCTCTTTTTAAATCATCCGGTATTACTGCGTAAATTATCGGCGTTTTACTCTCTTTAATAATTTTTTTAAGTTTTCTTTCTGCTCTTTTTGTTGAGGATAAGGTACCATCGAAAATTACGCTCTCCCTATCAGCTAGTTGGGTAGCTAAAAACTCACTTTTTCCAGAAGCCGATCCGCCGCAGACTAAAATTATCTCTTTATACGAGGTATTCTTAATTTCTTTTTCGAATTCTTGATCAGCCATTTTTGCAGATTCAGCATGAAACTTTTCTGCAAGGTTAGGAGTGTAACCTTTCAATTCCTTTTTAATCTCATCTGCTGAAATAACTATAGCCATCTGTTACTGAACTATACCACAACTTATTTCAGTTAAGATTAATGTTCAGATTTATATGCTTGGATGGTTACTTAGACCAAGTTACAGATTCTGAAACTTACAAGAAAAAGAAAAACGAACTTTTCGAAGAAAAGTTCAAAATTGTGGAGTACAATCAGGGCTTTGCCAGCCTCGCGGCTAGGCGGGCAGAGCAGGCCTACGCAGGATTCCGGAGAATCCCTAAAAGTGGACCCGAGAAGACTCGAACTTCTGACCTCTTCGATGTGAACGAAGCGCTCTAACCAACTGAGCTACGGATCCCCACCAACCTTGTAATTTTAGCATTCCCACTCTTGCTTCACAACCTAAGTTTCTGAGATAATCTTAAAATATGGATTCAAATACATATTATGCGGACAGCCCTCAAAAAAGTTTTTTCGGCCGTTTAGGAGGATATCTTGTTGAATTTATAGAAACGGTAGTTGTATTCGGGGCAATCTTTGCCGCCATTTACCTATTTGTTGCCCAGTTCCATAAAGTCCAAGGTAATTCAATGGTTCCCACCTTCCATACCGGGGATTATCTTATTACAGATAAATTAAGCTACAGGTTTAGAGAACCTGAAAGAGGAGAAATTATAGTATTGAAAAACCCCCGGGATGAATCCCAGGATTTTATTAAAAGGATTATAGCTATACCGGGAGATACCATAGAAATTTCAAATAATAGCGTGTACCTTAATAACCAATCCTTGAAAGAAAGTTACTTACCTCCGGGAACTCTAACTCCGGCAGGTGCTTTCCTGACAGAAGGAACTCCTGTTAAAGTTGCAAATAATCAATATTTTGTAATAGGGGATAATAGGGAACATTCATCCGATTCAAGAGAATGGGGGCCGGTCACTAAAAAAGAAATTATCGGCAGGGCGCTTTTCCGCTACTTCCCTCCACAAAGCATGGGTTTACTTTTGGATAAGTAAATTACCCTTTAAGTTTAAAATAACCCACAATTGCCTGGTGCAAATCTTCTAAAACTGAGGTTGTTTTACTCGGATCGCCATTGATAATAAGTTCCATCTTAGCTCTTTTACCAGTCAGCTGGCACTTAACTTGTGCCTTATCTGTCCTCTGCGCTAAAGTGTCAGCGATGTCTGCCTGAATTTTATCAATATCTTCGGAAACAATGCGCATCGAGGGAACATCTGCTTGTTTTTTAGGACCCATCCCCATATTTGCCCTCATCCTGCGAACTAACTCCTCTGTACCTCTAACGGAAAGATTTCTTTTGAGAACTTCTTTATATAAAGTAATAATTAAATGGGGATCTTCCAATGCAGCTAAGGCTCGGGCATGGCCTTCTGTTGTAGCTGCGGACATAAGAGCATCTTTTAGCGCATCCGGCAAGATCAGGAGCCTGATTGTATTGGAAATATAAGACGGACTTTTTGATACACGTTCAGCGATCTCTTGGTTAGTCATACCAAATTCATCCATCAGCCTTCTATACGCCTGTGCCCTCTCCAGAGGATTTAAATCTATCCTTTGGACATTTTCAACTATAGCCATTTCCAGCATTCCTTGCGGGCTGGTTTCTCTAATGATTACCGGAACTTTAGGCAAACCAATTAATTTGGAAGCTCTCCACCTTCGTTCTCCGGCTATAATTTGATAGCCGGCGGGAGTTTTTGCAACAACCAAAGGTTCCAAAACTCCATGAGACCTTATTGATTCTGCGAGTTCTGATAAGGATTCCGGCGCAATTAACCCCCTTGGCTGTAAAGGGTTGGGTTCTAGAAGATCTATCTCGAGCTCATAAATTTGTTCATCCATATCTTTTAAACAATTTTAACAGTGGTTTTATTTAATCTTTTCTTAAATTCCACCTTGCCGGAAGTGATGGCAAAAATTGTATAATCGTTACCCTGCTTGGTACCTATTCCCGGATAAAACTTGTTGCCTTTTTGACGGACAATGATATTTCCGGCTCTAGCTTTTTCTCCACCATAAAGCTTAACCCCCAATCTCTTGGAAATAGAATCTTTATTTTTCCTGGTACTTCCTCCACCTGTTTTATGTGCCATACAAACCCCCTGTCATCCTGAGGAGCGAAGCGACGAAGGATCTCCTTCATGTGTCCGCTCATTTGATAGTAAGATACACTGCGTGAAAAGGATTGTCAAGCTTTTTTCACGGGCAAAACAACTTTAGTAATCTTAGCTCTAAAACCGGTTGTCCTTCTATAATTTGCCTTAGCATGGAATTTGCTAATCCTAATTTTTTTGAGCTTACTATCTTCAACACGCTTTAAAGCCAGTTTTTCCTTTAAGTAAGGCTTACCAATCTTTAGTTTACCGTCTTCTGACAAAAGTAAAACATTAGCCTCAATCTCTGGATCAGTCCCTTCCTGCAAAGCAATCTCCAAAACCTGGCCCGGAATTACTTTATATTGTTTTCCGGAAATTTCACAAATTGTATAATTTAGCATGAGTGGATTTTATACCTTTTTTATTTCCTGCGCAAGATGCCACCATCCCCAAAGATAAAAAGGTAGCTATCAAAGAACTTCCCCCATATGAAATGAGTGGTAGAGTAATACCGGTTATCGGCAAAAGCCCCACATTCATTCCAATATTAACTACAACCTGGAATAGAAACATTGATAATACCCCCACTGTAACCAACAGGTTAAATGAGTTATTTACTCTTTGGGCAACTCGTAAAAAATAAGCCAATAAAAATAGATATAGTGACAAAATTAACACTGAACCCACAAATCCCATTTCTTCCGCAATGGAAGCAAATATAAAATCCGTTCTAAATTCCGGTAAGAATTGTAGCCTTGACTGGGTACCCCTTCCTAATCCTCTTCCTAAAAATTCTCCTGATCCCACGGCAATTGTCGATTGTATTAAGTTATAACCCTTCCCTAAAGGATCAGATCCCGGTGTCAAAAAGCTCGTAATACGTTCCTTTTGATAATCATGCAAAAATGACCAGCCAATAGGGATTATCAATGTGAATACTAAAGCCAGTATAAGCAGTTTTTTAACCGATACTTGAGCCGCAAATAACATTCCCAGCCAAATAGAAACTATGGTAAGTGCCGAACCAAGATCAGGCTGTTTAAAAATTAGCAAAATAAAAGGAGCGGAGTAAAGCAAGCTTTTAAAGATATTCTGCCAGGAGGGCAGCCTGCCCGACCAAAATCTGGCCAAAAATAATATTAAAATCGGCTTGGCAAATTCAGAAGGCTGGACATTAAAAACCCCCAGGGGGATCCAACGAAGCGACCCTCTTGTTTCAAACCCTAAGACCAAGACAGCCATAAGCAATATAAAAATAAAAATATACATTGGTTTAATCAAATTTTTAATTGACGAAAGTTCAATCTGTGAGACAAAGAAAAAAAATACCAGGCCAATTACCGTAAATACCGATTGCTGGATCGCTAATTCCTTTGAAGAAGAAAAAATCACCAGTATACCGATAGACACCAGTAAAAAGCTGGCCAGGCTGATTGGGAAGTTAAAATTAGTTAGACTTTTCATTTAACTTGAACACCGCAAACTGTTCGCCTTTTTCTATTGAAACAGAGGCTGTTCCTGCAAGTATCTGTTTTTCAAAAGTTCTTGGCCAGGAAGGCACAATAATTTTAGTTTTATCAGCCAAAGTTAAGCCTTGTTCTTTCCTAAGTTGTTGTATCTGCCTAATTAAATCCCGCGCCTCACCCTCTTCTTTAAGTACCTGGGTAATTTTAGTATCCAAGCTAACTTCCGGCTCTTGTAATGAGGATTTTTGGTATTCAACCTTCTTTACATTAAGCTCTTTAGCTAAAATCTCCTCCAACTGCCCGTCCAATCTTTCAGGCAATTTATATAATATAGAAGCTAACGGCTGCCTTAGTTTAATCCCTGCTTCTTTCCTTTTTGCATGCGCTACCTCGGCAATTTTCCGGATTCTTACCATATCTTCAATAAGACCTTTATCCAATAAAGCGCTATCCCCTTTCGGAAATTCCTCTAAATGCACCGACTCTTTACCTACTAAATTCTTAAACATTGCCTCTGATATAAATGGCATAAAAGGAGTCAAAAGTTTACTGATGGTTACTAGTACTTCATGCATTACCGAAAGTGCTGCATTACGGTCAGCCTCGTTTGCATCAAGACCTACTCTATCCCTTGACCTTCTGATATACCATGTTGAAAAATCTTCCACTACAAACTCTTCCAAAGCCTTAGCAGAACCTGCTGCATCATATTTAGCTAATCTATTGTTTACCAGTAAAGTTATCACTGTTAACCTGGCTAAAACCCATTTATCTAAAACAGACAAATTTTCTCTTCTTGTTTCGGGATTCCAATCAGAAAGTTGGGCATAATCGACAAAAAATTTATAACTGTTCCATAAAATCAAATAAAATCTTCTTCGTATCTCATCCGTAACTCTATAGCCAAAATTTAAGTTATTCTCGGGATTTTGACTGACATATAGCCACCTCATTACATCCACGCCGATTTTGTCGGCAGCTTCATTAAAATCAATGGCATTCCCTTTAGATTTATGCATCTCCTCCCCTTTTTCATCCATCACAGATGCATGTCCCAGTAAGCTCTTAAGTGGATTTGTTCTCTTAAGGGCAGTACTCATTGCAATCATCGAATAGAACCAATTCTTAAATTGGCCGGGAAATGCCTCTGTGACAAAATCAGCCGGGAAAAAGTCTTCTGGCATTGTTGAAAAAGGCACAATACCGGCATCCAACCAAGGGTTCCCTACATCAGACACCCTGGATGTAATGTGACCGCATTTTGCACACTTTATCTTTATCTGATCAACCCAAGGCCGATGAGGCGAATTGCCTTCAAACTTGTCCCAACCTTCTATCGCCTTTTCCTTTAATTCTTCTTTGCTGCCAACAACCTCGAATTTACCGCAACTTTGGCACTCCCAAATTGGTAAAGCTAAACCCCAATACCTTTTCTTGGAAATTAACCAATCATGCATATTTTTTAACCAATCTAATTCCCTCTCGAGTCCCCACTTTGGCATCCAGTTGATCTTCTTTGCTACCTCAACCATTTGTTCACGGTAAGTCTTGCCTGAGTTATCATCACGATCCATCGCTATATACCATTCATCCACTACCCTCCAAACTAACTCTGTCTTACATCTCCAACACATAGGGTAGCGGTGTTTTATTTTGTCTGTAGTGAACAGGAATTTCCCACCGTCCCTGCCCTTTAGAAAATCTATTATTAGTTCAGGATGTTTTTTGGCATTCTTTCCTGAAAAATCCTCCATTTCGCTTAAATAGTTTGCCTCTTCATCAATCAATTCAATTACCGGAAGTCCTAATTTTACTCCCAGTTTAAAATCCTCGCTTCCCGCTCCGGGAGCTACATGTACCAAACCAGTCCCCTCTTCACCGCTTATAGGTAAAATAAGCTCGTCATTTTCTACTACCCTGTGTATATATTCTCCCAAAGCTTTATTGACTCTTGGTAAATGATCAAACGGAGCATCATATTCTAAACCTATCAGATCCTCACCCTTTATTACCCTCTTTCCCTCTGCTCTCCCTAATCCCTCAATCTCTCTCAAAGCCTGAGCTCTTTTTCCCATCACCCAAAGTATTTCTGATCCAACCTGTAAGCCCCAATATTCCTCTTTTGGATCAGCTGCCACCGCCACATTAGCGGGGATTGTCCAGGGGGTTGTAGTCCAAACAACCAAGTATTCCTGATTCCTTCCTTTAATAGGCAATTTAAAATAAACGGACTCATGAATAATTTCATCATAATTTTCAGTCAGAATTTCGTGTTGCGATATGGCTGTTCCACACCTTGGACACCAAGGTACACTATCATGACCTTTGTAGAGCCACCCCTTTTCATCGACTACCTTTAGGAAATTCCAGATAGCATAATTGTTTTCGTCGGAAGAGGTGTGGTAAGAGTTATTCCAATCCATAAAGTAACCCAATCTTTTTGATTGCTCGGTTTGGATACCGGAGTATTTTTTCACCCTTTCTTTACAAAGGTTAATAAATTTTTCTAAGCTTTTAAATTTATCGCCTGGGACTAAATTCTCAATCTCTTTTTTGTTTCTTAAACCAAGCTCTTTCTCAACTTCCACTTCTACCCAAAGCCCTTGCTCATCAAAACCATTTTGGAACCTTTGCTTGTATCCCTGCATATTAAAAAATCGCTGCCAGAGGTCTTTATACGTCCTGCCCCAGGCATGATGGACGCCCATCGGGTTATTAGCAGTAATCGGCCCGTCTAAGAAGGAAAACTTTTTATCAGCAGATTTGTTTTTATTGAGGTATTTTTCAACTATTCCTTCTTTGTCCCAATAGCCCAATAATTCTCTCTCAAGAGCTGGAAAATCAACTTGTGACGAAACTGTTTTGAATTTGGCCATAATGGAGATATTCTAACAGAATATAAAGTTCGAGGCTAGCGGTTGCTGCGAAGGAATGCGGGGATTTCCAAATCTTCATCGTTTTCTTCAGTCTTTACCTCTTCAGCTTCCCCTTCTTCTGCTGCTACCGCCTGAGGTGTTTGTGAATCATCTGCCGGTGGGTTCGGGCTTGTCCAACCGGTACTCTGCTGCATCGTAGCAGAACCAATACCATTACCAATATACTCCCGCAGTCTTCTCCTGGTTTCGTCAAAACCTGTGGCTATAACCGAAATCTTTATCTGGTCTAACTGGTCTTCCTTAATTGTGGCACCGAATATTATATTGGCATCCGGATCTGCCGCCTGGGCAATAATCTGGGCTGCCTCGTTTACTTCTGTCATGGAAAGATCAGGCCCACCTACAATATTAAACAGTACTCCCTTAGCGCCTTCAATTGAAACTTCCAAAAGCGGGGAAGCTATTGCCATCCTGGCTGCAGCAGCCGCCCTATTCTCCCCGCCTGCCACACCTATTCCCATCAGAGCCGAACCGGCATTAGACATAATGGCTTTAACATCCGCAAAATCAACATTAATAAGTCCCGGCATGGTAATAAGATCTGAGATACCCTGAACCCCCTGGCCCAGTACTGAGTCTGCCAACTTAAATGCCTCCTGTAAGGTCATATTCTTCTCAACGGTTTCCAGTAGTCTTTGGTTGGGAATAACAATTAGCGCATCTACTTTATCTCTAAGTTTCTCTAGCCCCTCTTCTGCTACCACCATACGTCTGGTCCCTTCAAACGCAAAAGGTTTAGTAACTACAGCCACAGTTAAAGCGCCAATTGTTCTGGCCACGGAAGCCACTATCGGTATAGAACCTGTGCCGGTCCCCCCTCCCATGCCTGCTGTCAAAAAGACCATATCGGCATCCTGCAGTACATCTTGAAGTTTTTGGGTTGACTCTTCGGCAGCCTGTCTTCCTACTTCCGGATCTCCGCCTGACCCCAGACCTTTAGTTAAAGTTTCTCCGATCTGAACCTTAGTAGGAGACTGATTGTTCATTAATGCCTGCGCGTCAGTATTAACAGCCACAAATTCAACCCCCTGGATCTGTTGAAGGGAAATCATCGAGTTTAAGGAGTTTGAGCCACCACCACCGAGCCCCATTACTTTAATCTTGGCAAATCTCTGTACATCGGGTTTGATTAACATAATTATGAGTCTCAGGCAGAATATAAGCAAAGCTTGAATTCTTTGCTTCGCTCAGAATATAACAGATTCTCAGTTAAAATTGCAATAGCTAAGGCAGGAATGATTTTACTAAATCTAGCCCTTTTTGTATCATTCCTTTGATTGGCAGACTTCCGGAAAGAACCGGTATGTGAAGTTGCCCTTGGGGGCCTTGCGTTGCCCCATATAGGATCAAACCTGCCGAAGTGGCAAATAAAGGCGAATCTATCTCTTCTATTAATCCTGCTAACCCCTCAATTTGACCTACCCTTGCCGGAAACCCAAGTACGTATTTTGCCTGTTCCAGAACCCCGATTGTCTGGGCACCTCCTCCACAAATTACCAATCCGGACGGAACCTGGGCACCAAAACCGCTCTTTTTGATCTCTTTACCAACAAATTTAAATACTTCTTGTAGGCGGGGCTTGATAATTCCATCAACTACAGCTTTGCGGGAAATTTTTTGTATGTCCTCGGTAATACCCAATGCTTTGATATCTATAACCTCCTCATCTTTCTTCTTACCGTTCGTCGCAGTCTTAATCTCTTCTTGTCCTTCTGAAAGTGCCGGAACCTTTGGCAGCTTACCTAAAGATAATTTAATCTTTTCCGCCGACTCCAGTGAAACCCTAAGGCCTACTGCCATATCGGAAGTAATATGACGAGCGCCAATTGGAATAACGGATGAATAGGCAACTGACCCGTCTATAAAAATGACCACATCTGTTGTCTCTCCACCTATATCTACCAATACTACTCCCAATTCTTTTTCTGTATCAGATAGTACGGAAAGAGCAGAAGCAATCCCGGCGAAAACTAATTCCGTAACATCTATACCTACCTGGGAAACACATTTGACAAGGTTTCTCATCGAGGTAGTTGCACCGGTGATTATATGCGTCTCGGTTTCTAGTCTGACCCCTGTCATCCCGATCGGGTCTTTAATACCTTCCTGCCCATCAACTGTAAAAGTGCGCGGGATTACATGCAGGATTTCCCGTGAAGAAGGAAGGGGAATTGCCCTGGCTGCATCATTAACCCGGCGGATATCGGAATCTTTAATCTCCCCTTCGGGTTCTGAAACAGCCACCACTGCATGCTGGTTTACGCTTTCTATCTGAGGACCGCCTAACGAAACGTATGCTTGTGAAATAGAATACCCTGCCATCCGCTCAGCCGCTTCGACCGACTCGGTTATGGCGTCAATAGCTTCATCAATATCTACAACTTGAGTTTTCTTGACGCCTTTTGAAACAGTAGAAGAAACGCCAATGAGGTTTATCTTTCCTGTCTCGTCAATTGAAGCAATCAGGGTGGCTATTTTGGATGAGCCAACATCTATTCCGCATATTATTCGGTCTTTAGCCATAAACAAGTTTGTTACTCCGTAATAAACTATTTTTTAGGGGCAAACTTAACAACGGGTTTATCAAATCTTAGATCGATAAACTCCAACTCTTTCAAGTCTCTTCCGACTTCAGTCGGAATAGTCCTACGGTTTATTTTAGCTTTATCCAGAATCAGTTGTAAAGATGCAAGTTGTATATCAAGTTTCTCGTTTAAACGGAAGATTATTTTAAGGTTTGAAACTTCGCTGTTAATAATGAAAAAATTATCAAAAATCCAACCTTCCTTAACCTCTATTCCCAAAGTTTTTACTTTTTCTAAAATCTTCAAAGAATTGCCGATTAAATCATTCTCCAATTTTTTACCCAAAGTAATCCCCGAATCATAAATATAGATTTTTGGGACATTTAAATCCTTCGTATCTTCAGAAAAAATTACCCCTTCCGCGTCTACACTATAGGAATCCCGTACCTGTTGGGCACTGGGTGTGGCAATATCAGCAACCAAAGAAGACATTGAGGCCTCTTTCTCTTCTAAAGAAATTAACAACGCAGCAGGTTCTCTGTCAAAAGTCTGTATCTTAACCTTATTTGGGAAAATTTTACTGAGCGGCGCTGATTTTATGCAGAAAAATTTTTTCTTTAAATCATCCTCAACCTTTGCAGGATCTAACAGAAAAAAATTTTGACCCAAAAGATTTGCAGAATCCTTAATCTGTTTTTCATCAATACATTTAAGCTTGCCTATTTGTATATCAACCTGTTTTATAGTAAAAATTCCTGACTTCAAAAAAAGAAATGAACAAATAAGGATTAAAAGAATCGGGGTAACCCAATAAATTTTGGACCATTTACCAAAGCGTCTTTTCTTAAATTTCTTTCTTCGCCACATATTTAGTAATGCACCCCAGGATTTTTAGCCAGAAGCATTGTTTCCAAAGCCAGTCTTTTGGCCGCATATGGAACAATTATTTTTTCTGCTTCTTTTGCATTTTGTTTTAGTTTATCCAAATTCTTTAACATGACCACAATATTTTCAAACAATGCTTCTGCTGATAATTTAGACTGGGGCAAAATCTTTGCTAATCCTAAGCTTTCAAAATATCTCGCGTTTTTATTTTGCTCGCTATTGGAAATGGGAACCAGGAGCGCCGGTTTTCCTAAAAGGGCAAGCTCTGTCAGGGTATTTATCCCTGCCCGTGAAACCACCAAATCAGCTTCTTGTAAAGCATCTCCATAATTTTCTCCGATCCATTTCTTAACCCCATATCTTTTCCCTAAAACCCCTAAACGCCCTAATTCCTCCAGTCTTTCATAATCTTTATACTTAGAATCCCCTGTTTGATGAACTACTTCTGCCACCTTCAGAAGTTTTTCTAAGCATTGCTCTACTGCCAAATTAATGACATGCGACCCCTGGTTTCCCCCCATTATCAAAACAACCGGCAACTTTCCTGGCCCTACACCCTCCGGGTGTTTCAGCTTCACACCCTTTCTCTTCTCTAAAATTTCACTCCTAATCGGGTTACCGGTTAAAATAACTCCGTCACCCTTAAAATCACTATTCTTAAAAGAAACGGCAATTTTATCTGCAAACACTGAGCTGATTCTGTTTGCCAAACCAACCACTAAACCCTGCTCATGGATAATAACCGGGACAGAAAAAAACCAACCGGCTATTACAATGGGTACTGCCACATACCCACCAAAAGATAAAATCACATCCGGCCGCTCCAGTAAGACAATAAATAAAGCCTGCAAAAATCCAATGGGGATTTTGAGCAGGGAAAAAACGGTAAAAATAGTTAAAGACCTTTGTAGTCTTCCTGCAATAATCGGAATAAATTTAACCCCTAAACTCGGTAGTACTTTTGACTCAACTGACAGGGTCCTATCTCCCTCCAAAGTAGTACTTCTTCCAACATAGACCACTTCTGATCCTCCTATTTTCTTCAACTCTTCAATTGTTGCAACTGCCGGTGTAAAATGCGCCCCGGTAACCATTATCTTCATGTTGTCTGTTTTGAAATATTAAGTAAAATCCCTATCGCCGTTAAATTAACCACCAGTGCCGACCCTCCATACGAAATAAAAGGCAGCGGTACTCCAGTAAGCGGAAGCAGGGCTGTCATAGAAGCAAGATTAACAATTGCTTGAATGCCTAACCAGGACGTTAAACCTAGAGCAAGTATCCTACCAAAATTATCCTGAGAGTTTGTGGCAATTTTAAGTCCTCTTATTAAAACAAAAGCAAAAAGGGCTATTACCAAGCTCCCGCCTATAAATCCTATTTCCTCACCTATAATTCCAAAAATAGAATCCGTACTAACTTCCGGTATATATTCAAATTTTTGCCTGGATTGTCCCAATCCTAAACCAAACAACCCACCAGAACCTAAAGCTATCAAAACCTGTGAAATATGATAAGTAAAACCTTGGGGATCAGAAAATGGATCTAAGAAAGCTAGGATCCTTTTACTTCTGTAACTGGATGTGAGTACTAAAAAAAGAAAAGCCAAAATCCCCACAGGTGCAGCAATAATAAAATGCCAAATAGAACCCCCTGCTGCAAAATAAACAGCGCCAGCCGTTAGAACAAAAACCACTGTTGATCCTAAGTCTTTTTGTAAAACGGCTGTAACCAAACTAATTCCCCCAATAAGAGTTAAGAAGGGGATTAATCTCGCTTTTTTCTCAAAAAGTACAGCCAGGTAAATTACTCCTGTCAGCTTAATAATCTCAGCAGGCTGTATTGTAATCATTCCAAGTCTTAACCACCTATGTGCTCCCCCACCGGCTACCCCTAACCCCGGAATGAAAACTGCAAGTAAGAGTAATAGCGAAGCAAGCAAAAGTGGTACCCCAAAAAGCTTAAATTTTTTATAGTCTAACCGGGTAAAAAAAACCATAGAAGCCACCCCAATTGCCACCCAAACCAACTGCTGTCTTATATAGTAGAGGCTGTCTTTAAAATCCCTTATACCGGCAATTGCCGATGCATCATAAACCATCAGGAGTCCAAAAACCGTCAATGCTCCTACAGTCAAAAGTAAGCTTAAATCTATTTGCTTTTTTTGAGACTGAAGATTGGAAGCTTTCATCGTGAAAGTAGTGCTATCCATAAACCTAAAATAGCAAATACACCCCCTGCCAACCAGAATCTACTCACAATCTTGGGTTCTTCCCAGCCAATATATTTAAAATACATATGGATGGGGGAAACCGGTAAAATTTTTTTCTTAAAGATTTTTTTGGAAAATATTTGGACAGCGGATGAAACAACAATTAAAACGAACATGCCTCCGATGATTGCCAGAGCCAAAATCTTCCCTGTCAAAAGTCCGACAACCGCTAAAGTTGCCCCAAAAGCAAAAGCACCTGCATCACCTAAGAAAATCCTTGCCGGCCACACGTTAAAATAAAGATATGCAAATAAAAGCCCAATCCAAATTCCTATAAAAGATGCCAGCGTCAAATCAAGACTTGATGATGCAAGTGCTAAAAAGGCAATTAGACAAATAAGCAATAACCCGGCTGATAAACCGTCCAATCCATCTGAAATATTATATGCGTTTGCAAAAGCAACGATCACAAAAGCAGAGATAGGTATATACCAAAAATTAAGGATTAAATTGCCCAATCCGGAGATGTAGAAATTATTTAAACCTGCTAAAAAATAAAGCATTGCTGAAATTAAAACCGCTAGGCTTGCTTGTATTATCATTATCCTTTTTCTGCCCAGCCCCATAAATTTTCCTTTCCTTCTTGTCAGGATGAACTTAATATCATCTGTTAACCCCAAGGATCCAAATGAAATAACCGTAAAAAGTAAAATTGATAAACTCACTTTATCTGCTTGAGGACTAAAGAGAAAAATCCCCAGGCTTAAAATCACCAGAATTAAAATTAGCAATATCCCTCCGCCGGAAGGGGTACCGATATCCGTCTTCATTAACTGATCGTGTATCGGAGTCTCGGATTTTTTTTGCCTTCCTTCAATTTTTTCAAAGCGTCTCTTGAGATGAAAAAGCAAATCAATAAATGGCACCATAAAAACAGAAGTTATGACAAATGATAAAAGAACTAATCCAAGTAGTTGTGTCATGATTTCTTTGCTATTCTCCCAACTACCTCATCTAATCTTACAGCCCTTGAACCCTTAATCAAACAGACATCGCCCTTACCCAGGGTCTTTATTAATTTCGAAACAAGCTCCGAGTTTCTTAAATTAGATTCCATTCTCTCTTCCCAAAAACCTAGACTTTTTAGTTCATCAGCAATAACTTGAGCCTCTCCTTGACCTAAGAATACAAAATCCAGCTTCTCCTTGTAGATCCTTTGGGCAACCTGTCTGTGTAACTGCTCAGAATATGGCCCTAACTCCCTCATCTCACCTAAAACAATTACTCTTCTCCTGGCCGGTATCTGAAGAAGGGCATCAATAGCACTATCAAGCGCGCTTGGGGAGCTGTTATAGGTATCATCCAAAACAATTGAGCCATTTGGGCCCTTCACAGCTTGTAGTCGATGTTCTGATGGCTCAATCGTTTCCAAAGCCAGTTTTATCCTAGTTAAGGGAATACCATGAATTACTCCCAACAGGGCAGCTGCCAGTGCGGGATAAACTTGATGTAGTCCTAAAAGCTGGAAGTTTACTTTAACCCGCTCGACATTGTGGTTTAGTTCGAAAGTTGTAGCAAAGTTTTCGATTCTTGGATTAGAAGCCCAAATTGTACAATTTTTAGGATCCATACCAAAGTAGAGGACACTTCCTTTACAATTCTCAGCCAGCTTTTTACTGCTGGGATCGTCCCAATTAAGTATTGCCACTCCATCCGTATCTAAGCTCTCAACCAACTTTCTTTTCTCCTGTAGAACTTCATTGATGCTTCCCAAAGTCTCATTATGTGCATAAGCAATCCTGGTTAATATTACCGTTTTAGGCTTAATTAATGAAAGGTAAAAATCCATTTCCCCTTTATATTCAATTCCCATCTCCAAGATAATTTTCTTGACCCGCGGATTTATTTTCAAAAGAGTAGATGGAATGTTTAAAACCGGGTCAAGGTTTGGTTTCGTTGAAAGGGTTTTGTACTTTTGAGATAAAACTGCGCTACAAGCTGCAACAGTGGTGGTTTTCCCCACAGAACCGGTCACGCCAATAAACGCCTCCGCCGGATATAATTTGGCATATTGTTTAGCTAAATATATTCGAAGTAGGTGAAACGGCTTTTTAAAAGGAGAGATTTTTGTTTTATAGGGAGTAACCTGACTCCAAATCGGATGATCTATAATATCCATAAAACGATTAAGCCTCGACTCTTTCAATATCAGCGCCTAAACTTTTAAGCTTGTAAACCACGTCTTCATAACCTCTCTCAATAAGCTGCGCCTGATTGATAATACTCTTACCCTTGGCCGCTAAAGCAGCCACAACTAAAGCCATGCCAGCTCTGATATCGGGAGTTTCCAAGACTTTACCGCGCAATTTATCAGGTCCGTATACAAGTACTCTGTGCGGATCAGCCAGGGTAATTTTGGCTCCCATTGTAATCAACTTGTCTACAAAAAACATTCTACCTTCGTACATCCAATCGTGACACAAACTCACTCCTTTGGATTGAGTTGCCAAAACTATCGCTACACTCATAAGATCTGTCGGGAACCCCGGCCAAGTATTGGTAACAAGTTTATCAATAGATTTAAGTTTTGATGGAAAGACTTTAATACTATCTTTACCCTCTTCTATTTTAATACCAAAACTTTTAAGTGGCGCCAATGCCGGAGCTAAAAAGGCACCCTCTATCCCTTCAATTATTACTTCGCCGCCTGTAATTGCGCAAGCCACGACATAAGTGCCTACCTCAATATAATCTGCTCCTATCCGGAATTTGGTCCCATGTAGATTTTCGACTCCCGTAATCCTGATAGTATCAGTACCTATCCCTTCAATATTAGCGCCCATCTGAACCAGCATCTTGCAAAGATCGCTGACATGAGGCTCCTTGGCGCAGTTTCTTAAAACTACCACCCTTCTGCCCAAAACTGCGGCTAAAATTAGGTTTTCGGTTGCAGTCACCGATGCCTCTGAAAGGAAAATGTCGCAAGTTAGTGAAGAATGTTCTGCAAAAGATAAACTAAACTTCGAGCCGCTTCTTTTTAATACAGCGCCTAATGCCTTAAAACCGCCGGCGTGGGTCTCTATACTTCTTCTTCCTATAATATCCCCTCCCGGATGGTAAAAATTTACTTTACCTTCTCTTCCCAGGAGCGCCCCAACCAGGACAATTGATCCTCTGAGTTTCAACATTAAATCCTCAGGTAAATTAAAGTGACGAATCGCAGATGCTTTAATTTTAAGAGTAGATACATTTTCTTCTACAGCTACCCCCAGCTTTTTTAAAATCTGGATTAAAACTTCGGTATCTACCAAATCGGAGATATTTTCTAAAATTACCTCTTCCCCTGTTAAAAGTGCTCCAGCAATACAGGGAAAAACCGAATTTTTGTTGCCTGAGACACGGACTGTCCCCTCTAATCGATGCCCACCATTGATTATATACTTCATTTTTTTGCCTTAATCTTAAATACCGCAGATAGTATTATATGCCTTTTAAAATTTAAATTCAGAGCACTTATCTGCTGAATATCTGATTTTAAGTTTAATACTTTAATACTTTTAGCCGAGGTTTGCAAAAATCTGTGGATAAAAAGATTTCCACCAATACTCCCTGGTGTACTATGAAAAGCCAAAGTTTCTAAACCCTGAGAGTCAAGATATTCTACCCATTTGCGCATACTCACCCCTGATTCTACTTCCACTAAAGCTTCTTCCACTCCTATGCCATATTTTGTAACCTTGCCTTTAACAGAAACTGTTTGGATATTCTTTGTCCTATTTTTAATGACCAACCCATCAAAACCCGAATCTGAAATCAAAATCTTACTGCCTGTACCGAACAAAAAATAGGGCAATTTTAACTGCCTGCATATACTGACTACTTTAATTAAATCCCGCTCCGTAAAAGCAATAAAAAATAACTTAGCCGGCCCCCCAAGGCTTGAATGCGTATAATCTTTTAACGGTTCATTAAACTTAAACCTATCTTTACCAAAAGAGTCAATTATTAGTTTATATTTATTATCCATATTTATTATCCAAACAACTTACTACAGCTTCCTTATCCGACCAGGGAATTTCTTTTTTTCCGTCCAGATTCATGGAGGTCTCGTGTCCTTTCCCAAAGATTCCCACTGTATCCCCTCTTTTAGCAAGCTGATTAATGGCAAAATCAAAAGCTTTCTCTCTGTCAGCAATTACAAAAAAATTTCTGTCTGGTGCTGCTCCGGCCTTTTGAGCACCTGCCGCTATCTGTTTATTTATTGCATCCAGCTGTCCCCTTGGGTCAACTGCGGTTACCACCACAAAGTTAGACAACCTTTGCGCAATCTCTCCCATCATGGCTCTTTTCTCTACATCCCTATCCCCTTCCGCACCTATAACCGCTATTAGCCTACCAGACGTGGTCTGTTGGTCCTTTGGACCACGACTTGAGCGTAAAGCCTTTAAGGCTTGTTCTAAACCATTAGGCGTATGGGCAAAATCTATAAAGATCTTTATCCCTTTATTGTTTTTTATTTCTTCCATGCGTCCTGTTATGCCTTGAAAATTCTCAAGAGTTTTTTTGGCAATATCTTTGTCTATATTTAAGATAAAGGCTACTGCCAAAGATGCCAGCGCATTTTCAATGTTGTAATCACCCGGCACTTTAAGTTTTAACTGTAGTTCTTTTTGGTTAAAGTCCCCTTTACTAAAACCAAAGGTGATTAGCCTATGGTTAACACATTTGTCCCACGATCGGAGGACATTTGTGTTTAAATCACTGTTAATGATGGCAAATTTTACATTTTTTAGCAGTTTAAATTTGGTGCTTACATAGTTATCAAAAGTTTTATGATAATCTAGGTGCTCATGAGTAATATTGGTAATTACTCCGACATCAAACTTAATCCCCCAAAACCTGTACTGGTCAATGGCATGCGAGGTAACTTCCAACACCAAGTATTCATCTTCATTATCAACTGATTGCCGGGCCAGTTTTTGGATAGAAAATGGACTCGGACTAGTTATGTGGAATCCTGTATCCATGGATTTCCCACCTATCACTGCATTTATTGTTGAAGCCATGGAAACCTTTTTTCCGGCAGCCTTTAAAATTTGGTAAATCATATTAACTGTGGTAGTTTTCCCGTCAGTCCCGGTCACCCCAATCACTTTGAGTCCCCTGGTAGGGGAGCCATATACTACATTTGCCAATACGGCTTTTGGCAAATGATAAAAATTATTAATTATTTCCTGGGACAAAATTCCCTTAATTAGTTTCTTCATGGAAGCTATTATACCAAGACCTACGCATTGTTTGTCATACTAATTTAGTGCATCTATTAACATTATCCACCTGGAAGGTGGCCCAGGTAGGACACCTAGGGACTTTCGGTTAAATCATGCCTACTCAGAAGGGGCAATTTTGTAGTAGATGAAAAGCTGTTTGGCTATGTTAAAAAAGGTGGGTGCAGCTGTTTCCGAACCAAAGATAGATGAAGAAGGCTCATCGTAACGAACTAACATCACAAATTTGGGGTCATCTGCAGGTGCAAACCCGACGAATGAAGCAATGGTTTTAGTTGAATCATAATGCCCGGCTACCGGAATCTGGGCCGTCCCTGTTTTACCGGCAATCCTAAAGCCTTTTGGGCGAAAAACCCGTGCTTCCCCTTCTTCTACTGCTGCCACCATCATTTCTTTTATCATTTGCGCCGTAGAATCCTTTAATACCTGCCTCACCACCTTTGGCTCAACCCTAAAACTTCCCCTTTCGTCTCTGATCTCCTTTACCACATGGGGTTCCATCAAATTCCCACCATTTGCAATGGCTGCAACTGCCCTCACCATTTGAATCGGCGTTACGGCAATCCCTTGACCGAAAGAGGCTGTGGCTAAATCTATTTCCTTCCAGCTGTTTTTAGGCCTAATGTCCGGGGATGATTCATCCTGTAAATCAATATCCGAGGGCTCTCCGAAACCAAAATTTTCAATATATGAATAAAATTTATCTATCCCTAATTTTTGCGCCGTAAACACCATGCCTGTATTATCCGAATGGATTATCACATCTTTTAAGCTGGTATCAGGATAATATTTATTATTCCAGGTTCTGATGGTAAAACCGCCTATAGAGATTGGCCCCGAACATTTGTCGCAGCGCGTATCCGGCTCAACCACATCTTCATTGACGCCAGCCGCCATTACCAATACTTTAAAGGTTGACCCGGGTTCGTATTGGTCTGCCACAACCGGATTTTTATAATACTCTCTGGGGTAATCGAAATATTTTACAGGATCATAACTCGGAAAAGCGGCAACTGCCAAAATCCCTCCGGTTTTTGGATCCATTACCACCACAGAACCTGCTTTAGCACCATAGCTTTCCATCCCCAGCTTTAACTCACGTTCAATAATAAATTGGATAGACCGGTCAACGTTTAACATTAAATCCTTGCCGTTTTTTGCTTCATTCTCAAAAAAATTACCTATTAAAATCGGGAGCCCTAAAGCATCCCTCTCATTTCTAATTAATCCGGACATACCCCGCAGTTCCCCATCATAATAACCTTCTACTCCAAAATAGCCCTTGCTTGCTCCCTTCGCATCTGACCCCAAAAACCCCAAGAGGTGTGCCGAAGAAGAGCCTTCCGGATAAAATCTGGTACTACGCTGCTCAAAACCAATACCTGACAAATTTAAATCTTCAATCTGTTTTTTTTGTTCCGTGGAAATAATTTTTTTAAGCTGTACCCAAAAAAGATTCTGGGATAACTTAGTAATTAAATCCTTTGCCAGGGTATCTATTTCCGGATCTTCCTCTAAACCGGATAAAATCTTCGCCAACGAGTAAGAAATTTTTTGTCTTTCATCCGGTGCTATAACTTTGGGTAAGCCATAAAGGGAAAATGCCGGGTTGGAAGAAGCCAAAATAAATCCGTCCGAAAAAAGGATATCTCCTCTTGCGGCATCAATTTTTGTATTTGTAAAATATTGGTTCTCCGCCTGGGATTGAAGAAACTCCGCCCGCACTACCTGCCAGTAAAACAAACGGATAATTAAACTGCAAAAGAAAAGTAGAAAAACTGATTTAATCCAAAATATTCGCCTCATTTAAAAGAAGTTATCGAATATATTGTATACTTTCGGCTTGCGAAAAACCAAGCTCACCGGATTTGGAAGCAACGCGATTTAACGATACCTGCCTGGCTATCTCATTTTCCAGGATTTGATTTTCCAAACTAAGTGTTTTGGTGATTGAAGAAAGTTTCTCAAGTTTTTCACCATAAGCAACTACACTATTACTGGCCCAGATTTCAGCCAGCATAAGTATGAAAAAACCAGCTACTACTGCGCTTATATATTTCTTTGAAAACCCCTTTTTTATTTCCTCTGGTTCAAATTTTTTGATGATGGTCATAATTTTTTAAATACCCTCATTTTTGCCGATCTGGATCTTGGATTTTCTGCAATCTCCTGATCACTCGGCACTACAGGTTTTCTGGTTAAAACCTCACCCAATCCTGCAAGCTTCCACTGTTTAAAAGCATTTTTAACGATCCGGTCCTCCAATGAATGAAAACTAATAACCACAATACAACCATTCTTTTCTATGATCTCCTTTACTTGATCTAAGCCCTCCTGCAAAGCCCCCAGCTCATCATTTATTACCATCCGGAGAGCCTGAAATACCCTGGTGGCCGGATGGATTTTTGAATCCCTAATCCCCATTCTTCTATATACCTTCTCCACCACTTCCGCCAAATCTTTTGTTGTTGTAACCTGTCCTACCTCACGGGCGCTGACCAAAGCATCAGCCAGCTTCCAAGAATATTTTTCTTCACCCAAGTTACGAAATAACTCATTTAACTCCTTTCGTGTTAGCGTATTAAGTAGATCCAGAGCTCTAACCTGCAAACCCGGATCCATCCTCATATCTAAAGGGCCTTCCAGCGCAAAAGAAAAACCCCGTTCGGGGCTTTCTAGTTGCAGACTGGAAACCCCAAGATCAAAAATTGCACCTTTTATCTTTGATCCGACAGTGTCCGCCTGCGAAAATATTAAGTTTTTTAAATCCCTAAAATTACCCTGAATTAATACTGCATTCCCTAAAACCCCTAAACTCCCTAACCTTTTATGCACTCTCTCCAAGGCCTTCGGATCTACATCTATTCCGACTACCTTACCGCCCCGTTTCAAAATCTCTAAAGTATGTCCCCCGTCGCCCAAAGTGCAATCCAAATACCAATTTCCTGCCTTTATATCTAATGCGTCTATCGCTCCCTTAAGAAGAACGGACCTATGATATCCTTCCAAGTTTCACCTCCACCTTCTTCATGTGCTTTTTCCAATGCTTTGCATCCCAAATCTCAAAATGATCACCCGCGCCGACAATTGCAATTTCCTCTTTAACGCTAGCAAAATCAAGCAGGGCGGACGGTATGATAATCCGACCTTGAGCGTCCAGCTCCACCGATTCGCTGCTCGAAAATAGGTATCTGCGCATATACCTGGCCCGTTCTTCCGTAGCAGATATCTCAAGCTGCTTCCTTGCCTCTTCCTCAAAATCTTTTACGTCAAAACCCCAAATACATTCTTCAAAGCCGCGGCTTAAGATTACTTCTTTACCTTTGAGCTCCTGTCTGAATTTATGAGGCAGGACCACTCTGCCTTTACCTGTGAATTTTGTTCGATACTCACCCAAAAACATGAGGACATCCTCGGGCTTTCTGGGCAGATATCTTAGGGTCCGTCAGTTGACGGATCACCCTTTTTCACCATCTATAACCATTTTCCGCCATTTTATAACAATTTGTCAAGAGGTAATTTGTTGTGACGAGCTGCTTACTTATTTTGAGGGAATTAATACTACAAATATTCCAGCTCCATCTGCTTTAGCTGAAAGCTTGCTTCCTTCTACTTTAGTATCCAATTCCTGCCACTCGCTCTTGTTTCCATTGTACCTAAAAAGCTTTGCTCCCTCAGACGGATCCTCTGCCAGCTCTAGGCTAACTGACCCACCGGTCAACTCTTTGGCAATCGGTACATTCAAGGAGTAAACTTTACCCAAAACCTGTTTTCCAGACGGAAGTTTTGGTAGACCTGTTAAATCATTAGTTATGGTAAAACCTATATTAGCAAGCGCTTGCCTATCTCCATCTACTTTGTAAACTAAATGCCCGTCACCAGAGGTTAAATTACCTAAAGCTACGTCCGGTTTTTGCAAGTGCCACTGGGTAACCATTCTATACACCTTATCTCCTTTTCTGATACGCAGCATCAGAGTCCCGTTTTCTACCCCTTTATCATATTTACAAACATTTTTACTGCAAGACCCAAACAAAATTTCCTGTTCATACTCACCCTTTTTATCTTTAGTATCAATGGTGCCCATAACTCCCCTGTCAATCGACCCTGAGGTATTTCCTTCACCATCTTCGGAAATCTTGTTGCCGGAGACAACTTTCTCATCCGGCGTGCTAGTGTAAGCTAGCTCATAAGAAATACTGTCATACGAGCTGGTTCTTTTAAGGTCCAAAATTAAGGCATTGCCGTCTCTTCTGGGGAAAAGCAGGGCATAGGGACCTTCGGCATCAAAAATTAGGTCAATTTCTTCAGCCGGGCCCTGGTTTCCGGCAAGAAAACTTTGTACTCCGAACCAGCTCAGTAGTCCGACAATGACCAATACCACCACCAGAAGGGTTGTTCTGCGATGCAGAGTGAGCAGTTGCGTTAGTTTATTCATGCAATTTTCTTTGTTAGGTATTCTTTTAGTTCGTCTATTTTTACTCTGTCCTGCTTGGCACTATCCCGGTCTCTGACTGTGACCATCTCATCCTCCAAGCTCTGAAAATCTACTGTAATACAAAAGGGTGTCCCAATCTCATCCTGGGAAGCATACCTTTTACCAATATTACCCCTGTCATCCCAGGCTACCATGAAACTTTCCTTAAGGTCAAGGTAAATCCTACGGGCAATTTTGATCAACTCTGGCTTATTGGCCAAAAGTGGAAAAACTGCTGCTTTATACGGAGCAAGCTTCCGTTTTAACTTTAAAACCACTCTTCCGTCCTGTTCGCTATAAGCATCTATTAATATCACCAATACTGATCTGTCTACTCCCCAAGTCGGCTCTATCACATGAGGAATAAATTTCTCTCCTGTCTCAGGATCTCTGTACTCTAGATTTTGCCCCGAGAATTTTTCATGGTTTTTTAAGTCAAAATCAGTCCTGTATGCCAGTCCATAGAGCTCACTCATTCCAAAAGGAAAATCATATTCAAAATCAATGGTCCTTTTGGAATAATGGGCTCTTTCCTCTGTCTCAATTTCATGCTCGTGAATTTTCTCTAAATCCACCCCTAAATCATCTTTTATCCAACTTAACATTTCTTTTCTCCAAAGTTCAAAAAAACCCTGCCAATCAGCATCCTGCTTAGGAGGTGGAATAAAATATTCAATCTCCATCTGTTCAAACTCCCTGGTCCTGAAGATAAAATTTCCCGGGGTGATTTCGTTTCTAAAAGCTTTACCGATTTGGGCGATTCCAAAAGGCACTCTCATTCTGGCAGTATCCAAAACACTTCTAAAATCCACAAACATTGCTTGAGCTGTCTCCGGCCGAAAATATGCCACATTAGACGATTCCTCTGCCGGACCAATAAAGGTTTTAAACATTAGATTAAACATTTTCTCACTGGTAAAGGCATCTTTTGAACCGCAATTCGGACAAGTGTTATCTTTAATATGGTCTGCCCTAAACCGCTCGTGACACTTTTTACACTCTACTAACGGATCCTGGAAATTTGCTACATGCCCGGAAGCTTCCCAGACCTTAGGGTTCATAATTAAGGCTGCATCAATCCCGATTATATCTTCCCGCAAGTGAACAAACCTTTTCCACCAAGCCTGTTTAATATTATTTTTAAGCTCAACTCCCAAAGGTCCATAATCCCAAGAATTAGCCATACCTCCGTAAATCTCAGATCCCGGAAATACAAACCCCCTTCTTTTACACAAAGCTACAATCTTATCCATTAGATTATCCATATCGCATATCGCATATCGCTAAAGAGTAGCGAAGTCACAAGCAGTCAAAGTAATCGGTGCAGTTGAGCGCACTACTTCGTCCATGATTCAGGCATTGCGCGACGCGAAACAAACCAATAGCGAGCGACTTGGACGCGCTCGCGGTACTTTGTGCTGTGACAAGCTACTATATTTTCTTTAGCAGTTGCCTGCTTTTTAACCTCCCTTCTATCACTCTTTCTACATGATACCGCAACGTACGTTCCAGTTCCAGAGCCTCTTTTTCGTGTATTTCCGTCTTTTCAATCTCATCCCATGATGATGTTTCCAATTTTTCCAGCAGATTCTTAATATTTGTATTGACACCCCCGGGGTGAATTTGTATTGACATCCCCGGGGTGGAGCTTCGAAATGTTGCAAAGCCCAGACTTGAAAGTATTTTCGCTTCAAAAGCTCTAACCAATATCTGCCTGGGATTCCTAGATAACCTTTGTAAAACATTCACCAAATGCTCATACATACCCTTGTTCTCTTGGTTTTCTGCTGTCAGCTTATCCACCAGTTCAATAATATGAAAAGCATAAGTAGATAAAGTTAAATCTTCTTTTAACCTCTGGAATGTATCTAAACTGCTGGCTTCAGTTAAAATCAGAAAAGTTTTTGCCTGGTGTAAATACAGCAAAACCCTGTTTAAAAGCTCAACATTTCCTGCCCTTCTTGAGTGGATTCTCCTGACGCCTTTTGCCAGGACGGAAATCTTGCCTTTTTGGAGAGAAAACACAGTTAAAATCCGGTCTGCTTCACCTAAATTCCGCCTCTTTAAAATAATCCCCTCAACTTTAATCCCCTGCATAAGGTGCAGTTTATCACAGATATTCTGTTATATCCCAAACTCAAATTCCTTATCCTGATCCAATTCAAAATCTGCCACTCCGCGACCGTTAAGTTTAATCTTATAATGAAAATCTTTTGCCCCGGGCTGTTTCTGGATTATTAACTTATATTTCCCATCCGGCTGGTACGGCAGCGAATACTCAATCTCCAGCTTTCTTGTATTCTGGGGCCGGACTTGGACAAATGCCTCAAACACTGTTTTACCTAAATCATCTATAGTACTAACAGCTACCTCAGAACCTTTGGAAGATAAAAGCTGGCTGCCTTTTGGCACATAGAACCTGACATAATCACGATTGATCCCGTTTAACCAAATCCCAAAGGGTTGATCATTTTTGTATTCAATGGTAATTTTCTTTTTCATTGTCCCATCTTTTCGGGTGTTTATTTCCTGGGTAACTGTCTGCTCCACATATAAATTAGATTTTCCGCCGGCAAAGTTGGAATCATTAATATGCAAATAATCGCCGTCTACGCTTTTAATTTCTCCGGTCCAATTTAACTCCGATAAAGAACTTTGCAGCGGTGACTCATGCATATAAAACATAATGTGCTTATGGTTTGCCAGCCTGGCTACCACCTCAATAAGTTGTGGCAGCTTCTCCACATCTGCCCCAACCGATCTGGCTAAAATCTGCTGCATTAAAACCCCCAGAATTGCTTTCCTGTCTTTTTCTCCTTTGGCGGCAATTTCTGCATAAGATTCCAGCTCATAAATCACGTTTGGACAATTGCACCTTTTATCGATTTCAGCGGAATAGGTGGTACCAAAGACATCAATCGGTCCTGTTACTTCAATTAATTCCTCAACTACCTGTGAATCAATATAAATAATTCCATCATAAGGTAATCCTTCCCCCAAAAGTTGATACATCCTCTCGAATTCTTTAGCCGCAGTTGGTATATCCGGTGAAATATTTGAATCCCTCATGCTCCAGGCAGACCGGGGTTTGCCGGAGACTTCAGGTAAATATTTAACAATCGGCTCCGGAGGAGTCAAAGGGCATATTTTAGTTAAACAAACATCAAGCAATTTTTCATCCAGTCTGTAAATATCATCAGAAGTACTGGCACTGACTTGCCCGTTGTTAATTGTAAGTGTGGCATAAGCTGTTAAAAACCCACCGGTTGGTCTTATCTCTTTATCGTTTTGAAAAAGGAGAAAATAGTTTTTGGTACCGCTTGCTCCCAAGGCATCGGGTGCCAGAGTCAAAGCACCCCTCCCTTCTTTAACCGCAACTGCAGCACCCATTATGAAATTCTTTGCCATTCTTAAGTTTCCCCTCACTGCTTTACCCCTAAATTTGTCAGGATATTTAGTAGTGTCAATATTTTTAACCGAATCTGAAGCTTTCCTTAAATTACCCTCCACCTTATCCAAAAAGGGCAATGACTTGCTTAAAATATTCAGCGCTTGGGTTACCCTTTCCGGTCCGCTTTTCTCGTTTCCATCAAATCCTAATTCCTCCTTTGCACCTTCAACATTCGACAGAATTTTATCCAGCGCCACTAACCCTTCAACTGCAGCATTTACTAAACCTTTCGCATCCGAATAATATCCACCTATAAATGGTATCGCCCGCAGCCAGAATAAGAAACTTAATGAGATATTTGCTCCCTGCAAACTATTCTTTGTAGCGGAAACTTCCCTACTTAAACTATCAAATTGTTGACTCTTATATGATGCAACTAAAGCTTTTGTGTGGGATAAAGCTTGTTTTAACCCAAGGAAAGCGAAAGTTGAAGGAATAATAAAGGCAATCGCCAAAATCACCAGCGCAACCAATACTCTTCTTCTGTTTTTATGTGAATTTTTTCTTAAATATTTTTTATCTGAATATTTTAATCTTTTGTTTAAGTTTTTGAACATTTAAACTGCCCCTCTTCCTGAAATTACTGCCGGAATAGTTTTAAACATAATCCAAAGATCATAGATAATAGACTTTCTCTTAACGTACTTCGCATCCATCTCCACCCTTTTATCAAAATTAATATCCGACCTTCCTGTAACTTGCCAAACTCCTGTCAAACCTGGTTTACCGGATAAAATAACCTTAACATATTTCCTTGACTGGGGGTAATTTTTTTGTTGTTCTTCAAGTTCATAAGGGTAATACGCCCGGGGTCCAACCATACTCATTTCACCTTTTAAGATATTTAAAAATTGAGGGAATTCATCAATTGAAAATTTTCTAAGAAACCTGCCAACTTGTGTTATCCTTGGGTCGTTGAATATTTTATAACTATTTTTTTTGTATTGTTCTAAAAGTTTTGGATTTTTTTCCAAAATCTCATGAGCATTTTGTACCATTGACCGAAATTTATAAATCCTAAAAAGCTTGCCATCTTTACCTGCTCTCATCGGGGTATCGGCCATGACTGGACCAGGAGAGTCTAATTTAATAGCCAATGCCACTAGCAAAAGAAGTGGAGAAAGTAAAATCAATCCTACCACCGATCCAAATATATCCATTAATCGCTTCAAAAAATCATACAGCATAAATTTTTAGGCTTTTCTAGTGTACAACAAAGAGGCAACTGTTTGCTGAAAGGTTTTAATAAATTTTTCTTTGCCGAAAGCCTCAGCATTTCTTCTGCAGTCTTCCGGGTTAATCCGCATAGTATCAAGCTCCATCAAAGCCTTTTTCAGACTATCAACAGTTTGCTTGTCAAAGAAAATACCGGTTTTGCTTTCAATAACCGTTTCCAGCGCACCGCCTTCCTTAAATGCTACAACCGGCTTCCCCAAAGCCTGGGCTTCCAAACTTGTCAGTCCAAAGTCTTCGACTCCCGGAATAATTAAAGCCTTGCACCCGGCTAAGATATTTATTACCATCCGGTCGTCCAATTTTTCCAAAAATTCTACTCCCCGAATACCCCGAATTCCCCTAAAATCCCCCAATCCCCCAATTACTCTCAGAGGCACACCTAACTCCGAACAAGCTTTCGCTGCCAGATCTACCCTCTTGTACTTACTTGGCCTCGATATAACTACAAAATATCCCCCGTCAAAACGTTCCACCCCTGTAAACCTTTCTAAATCAACAAACGGATAAACGACCTTAGATTCTACCCCATATACTCTTTTAATTCTTCTTTTAGCATTCTTCGAACCGCCTATAAAGTGGTCTACCCGGCGGGCTGATACTTGATCATAAAGTCTTAGTTTAGTCAGCAATATCTCCCCTAAACCATAATTTTGCTCTCCTGAAAAATGCCATAAAAATCTTGGTGGCGTATGACAATAACAAATATGCACTGTGGCAGGTTTGGTTATTATACTTTTGGCAAATCTGGTAGTGTGAGAAATTACCAAATCATATTGATCAAAATTAAACTGCTCAAAAGCCAGAGGATACAAAGGAAGTAATACCTTATATAAGCCCTTCCATCCAGGGATTTTCTGTAAAAAAGATGTAATTATTTTTTTGGTACCAAAATTTCGCATTAGCGAAGAATTGGTCCTGTCAAATAATGAAGTATATATCGGCGCATCAGGGTATATTTTCGAGAACCCAAACAGCACTCTCTCTGCTCCACCCCATTGCACCAAGTCATCATGCACAAGTGCTACCCGCATTTTTGGTATACCTCCAAAGTTTTTTCTGCCAATTTTCTCCAGCTAAACTGCTTATATCTTTTTAATCCTTTTTCTATCAGCTTTTGTCTCAATTTCTCACTGCCCAAAACTAAAGAAATCTTTTCTGCCATATCATCTGGCTTTGCCGGATCAAAATAAAGCGCTGCTTCTTCTCCCACTTCCGGTAAAGAACCGGCAGAAGATGCAACTACCGGACAAGTACAAGCCATAGCTTCCAAAACAGGTATCCCAAACCCTTCCTCGAAACTAGGCATTACAAATGTTTCCGCCTCTTTGTATAAGGCTACCATCTCCTCATCCGTAACAAATCCTGTGTAAATAATCCCCTCATACGGGTTTTCCTTTTTTACTCTTTGCCAGAAATAATGATCATAGCCGGATAGCACTAAAGATAAGCTCTTATATTTTTGCCTTAATTCTTTAAATGCCCCGATTAAACCCTCAACATTCTTATGGGGATGGGCGTTTCCAACATAAAAAAGATAGGGCTGTTTAATCTTAAATTTACTTAAGACCTTCTCACAGTCAACCTTGCTAATCTCATTCGCTATCTCCAATACACTACTATCTACCGCCTCTGGTGTAACAACGATTCTCTCTTTATCTATACCCCATTCATCCAGTAAAAGCTGCTTTACAGATTTGGAAGGAACTAAAATCTTCTGTGATTTATTTGTTGCTACCTTGAAAACTTTTCGATAACCGATCTGCTTTATTTTAGAAGTAAACGGATCTAACCTTGTTGCTCTAATCGTATGACGATGTTGGTGAATTAAATCATGTATGGTCACCACAAATTTACCGGTATAAAAAATCGGTACATTGAAGTGGGGAAAATGTACTAAATCTAATTTAAGTTCCTTTAATAATTTAGGTAATTTGAACTGTTCCGCAAATCCATACCAGCGAAAATCAGCCAGGACTTTTGTAAAATTCTTAGTTTCTTTAAATTTATCATAATCTTTTTTTAGCAGCAAAATATAATACTGATTTTTTTTATCCAAGGCAGCTAAGTTGCTAATCAGATTCCTGACATACCTACCTACCCCTGACTCATTAAAAAATCTGGCGTCAACTGCGATTTTCATGAAGTTTTCCCTAGTTGTTCGTAGATGCGGCTTAGGGTCCCGGCAATCGGATCCCAATCAAATTTATCCTTAACCAATATCTTAGCATGATCAGCAATTTTTTTTGCCAGGTTAGAATTTCTAAGGAGTTCAACCGCGGCTTTAGCTATCTCCTCAGGTTCATTTCTGACAATAACCTCTACTCCATCTTTAGCATCAATGCCGCCTATTCCGATCGAGGTAGTAATTACCGGAAGACCGGAGGCAAAGGCTTCAAAATTTTTATAGCGGGTTCCTCCTCCTCCATAAATCGGAGCAACCAAAACAGAAGCTTGTTGATAAACCGGCCTAACATCATCAACCTCCTCAATTCTAATATCATCTGTTGATAAATTGGGAAAAAACTTCTGGGCATCTTTACCAATAATCCAAAGCTTTGCTGAAGGAATCATTGCTTTAATTTTAGGCCATACTTTTTCTATTAAAACATCGACCGCTTCCCTATTTTGCAACCAGGTAAAATTTCCTAAATACAAAACTACTGGCGTTTTTGATCGTTGGGCAATTGGCTTGCCAAAAAACTTACTATCCACCCCATTGGGGACAATGGCTACATCTAAAGTAGGCAGCTGCGAAAGCATTATTTGCTTATCCTCCAAGGACATGGCAGCAACTTTGTTGGCCTGCCCCCAAAACCTTTTCTCCCAATATTTCATCTTCAGTACATCAAAAAATAAAAAGGGTCTCAAAGCTAAATTACGATGGCTCTGTGCATAATGGCTATAAACTAAATACTCAATAGTTTGCTCTACTAGAAGTATCGGTATCCGTGTCTTTGGAATGTGAGGCATAACATAAAAAGTCTCAGCATGGATTAAATCAAATTTTTCTGTCTTTAACTTCTCTGCTATAGCGCTTTTCTCCCCCTCAGCCCAATTCCTGATTACCAAAAAAGGATAAAAAGAAAACCCGGTTCTAAGGACATTTTCTGCAGTCCATGGTTTCTCAGACCTGTTAAAAACTTTAACCTCCCTGCAAAACTTCTCTAACTCACCAACATATTTTCGTTCATCCTTGCTCTTGACTAAACTAAAAAGCGTTATCTCGTACCCCAGCGAGGAAAGTCTTTTAATCAGATTATACGAACGGGTCTGTCCACCCGTAAGTAATGGATAAGGTAAATATGGGGTTAGCATTAATATTTTCATAACCTATGGTTCGGGATCTTCCGAGGTTAAGGGAGCTTTAACCACTTGTAAATTGGCAATAATAAATCTCGGATTATCTTCTAAAATCTGAAAATGCCTTAAGACCCAGTTGGTCTTATCATCCCTGTTTGTGGAAATATAATAACCCACTCCATAGTCGGCAACCAACTCTTCTAAAGGCAACATTTCCGCCGCGAATCCGGGCCGGTTTGTCTGATATAAAAACGCAGTGTCGCCATTGTAGGGCGCCAAAACTACAGCATCCCGTGGCAGTATTTGATCTGCCCGTTTACCGGCTTCCACTATCGCCGGATTATTAACTTTGTAAAACTCCTTTACTAGCTTAAACCCAAAATAAAAAGACAGCGGGAATAAAATCAAAGCCACTATAATAGTTCCTAACCTTGGTATAAATGAATTACTTCCTTTAAATAAGGCGACAAATCCTAATGAAAAAAAGATAGAAGCAATTGGCACAAAAAGCGTTTGGTAATAATTATGCCTGACATTGCCGGTTGCGAAAACTGCCATAAATAAAAATGCAGACAGCGCCCAAATATGTAAAAAATAATTTCCGTTTTTTGGTTTGCTGATAAACCCGATAAAAAATAATACTATTCCTGTTGCGGAAAGAATCTCTCCTCCTATCCTTTCGGAAACAATCCACCACCAAAATGCCGGGCGGAAACGTATCCCGTCACTGTTTAATAACCAGCTGGAAGCCGGTATACCTTCCGGCTGCTGAAGTATCCAAAGTCTCCACAACACAAACGGCGCCAGCGCTGCCACCGTAAAGATAATAAACTTTATCCAAAATTTTCTGGTATTTTGCTTTGTAAAAACTGAATACAATAGCGGCAGATAAAAAAAGATCGCCCATGGTTTCATCAAAAAAGCAATTGCCGTAAAAATAAATCCCCAAATCCCCCTCCGCCAGCTGGCGGATTCCCATATCCACCTGTCCATAAAATAAATCATCCCTAAAGCGAAAAAGATAAAGGTCGGCTCCGGCAAAGTTGTCCTGCCAAAAAATACATTAAACGGCAAAAAGGCAAAGACAAAGGAAGCAATCAAAGCGGTTATAGTACCGGTATACTTTTTGACAATAAAGAAAATAAAAACAATTGATGCTATGGAAAAAATCACGGAAATTAGACGATGGTATATATCGCTTACTCCAAACAAAACATACAAAGGGTAAACCGCCATATTATAAATTGGAAATTCAACAAACCGGAATGTAGCCGGATTGATAACAGGATTTTCCGAAACACCTGACATGTCATCATACTTAGGTAACAAAGGGTTAAAACCTGTCTTTATGAAGTTTCTGGTAACCGCTGCAGTATCAGCCTGTCTCCAGGAATGCCAATCCGCAATGGGGGAGTCAATTTTATAAAGCCTGGCCCAAAAGCCAAAAAAGATTATAAGCAGCAACCAAAAATATTGATTTGTAAATATCTTTAATATTTTCATTTATTCTTTGATTTTTGAAACGGCCAAACTAAGTCCCAATACCATCCAAAACAGTGATGCTACTTTTGAGGCTTCAAATACATCAATAAAAAGTCCGTTAACTACAAAAGCCACCATCATAGCCAAAACTCCGGCAGAAAAATACCTGATCAGCTTATCTTTACTTTTAAATGCAGCAAATATTCTTTTTGCTGTTTCCACTAAGATCAGGACAAATGCCGCTGTCCCTAGTATTCCGGATTCACCTAAAGACCTTAAAAAATCATTATCGGTTGCTATATCCAGCGAAGAATAACCCGTACCCAAAAAGGGATTTTTAATAAATGCCCTGGCGGCTCTTGGCCATTCAATCTGCAACCTGATTTGGAAGGACCGGTAAACCCCAAGCTGAGTTGTATCGACAGGTTCACCGGGGGTAATATCCGTAGCCGTTTGACCTGAGGAAGTAGCAAATTGAGATGTTAAAGCGGACTCGCTAGAGGTCTGCACAGCCAATGTTGGAATATTCAATTTGCTCCTGACCTTTTGATCGTCAGTTTTCCCCTCATATCTTTGGCCTTGCTGTAAAAGATTAACCGTGACGGTAGACATCAACCGGTCCCGAAGTTGTGAAGGATAAACTAAAATAAAAATTATCACTGCTAAAATAAGTAGCAGGTATTTTGTTTTTCTAGTCAGTATCAATGCGGCAATAATTCCTACAAAGGCCGCCACAAAGGATAACCTAGCTGCTGTCATTATTAAAACTACCAAGGATATAATTCCCAATAGAAAAACCGGAATCTTATACTTTTTCTTAACCGCAAAAAATATGGCAGTTAATATGGTAATTGCCATGGCCAGAAATACCGCTAAGTCATAATGTCCGGCAAAGGTAGAATTAACCCGGGCTCCCGGGGTTAAACGTAAAATCAAACCCTTGGAAAACTCGGAATTAGTGGTAGAAATAACCGGCCAGTCTAAATACTGCTGACCCAGGGCATACCCATTGACTATTAAAATAGTTAGTCCTAAAGTGACCAGGGTTAAAATAAACTGTCGCTTGGTTCTGACAATACTTGCCACAATAGGCAGTAGCAGAATGAATTCAATCCTCCTAAAAAAATGCAGGAACCCGATATGAGGAACAACAGTATGGGTCAGGAAAACTGCAGAAAATAAAGATACTGCCCCGATAAAAAAGAATAGTAATATCGCCAGATTAAGTTTATCTTTGAAAAAACCTTTGATTTGTCCGGATAAAAAAATATAAACTCCCCAAAGAATAACAGCTAAACCGATAAATAGATCCTCTATTCTGACTGCCACAAAAGTACCCTGAACATTGAATAAGGGAAATTTAGGGTATAGAGGAATAAAGGCAAAAAGAAACAGGGTCAGATAAAAAAGGGTTTTTTGAACAATTGTTGATACTCTTAGCATAAGTTTATATTAATACTCTCCTTCCTAATTTGAACAATAAATAAAGTGAAGATATAATTCCAATCCAAACAATGATCCTTGCCGTTTTAGTTGAAGGATAGTAACGGAGTGTGGTTTTTGTATACCAAAGGTTCTCCCCTTCATTCAACTTGACAGATCCCCAAAACTTTGGGCTGCCGTCTTCGTAAAAGGGTTCCAAACCGTTAACATATAAAGAATCCCGTAAAGGATAAAGTAACTCTCCTAAATATGTTGAGTCAGTATGTCTTTTAATGGCAAGCCAGGAGTATTCCGGAGGATGATTTAAGCGGAGCGGGGGAAAAGGAAAAAGGGATTTTTCCCGAAAATTAATTGTATAATAATCAACTACATATTTCCTGTAATTGTCAGAAAAATATGCTGCTACATTAGGAACCTGAATTGTATCCCCCTCCAGGGTAGACTTATCAGAAGAGGGGAGGGGAGCAAAATCAGAAATTTTACTTGGCCCCGGCCAAACCATATAAATTAACAAAAGAGCGGAAAATATAATGAAAGCTTTCTTTATCATTGGAATAATCTCGCTCGACCTAATCTATAGTGCAAATCTCTAGCCTTTCTCTCCCCTATTACCTCAGCTGGCACTCCGCCTACAATTGCAAAATCCTCTACATCTTTGGTCACAACTGCTCCGGCTGCCACCACTGCTCCCCTGCCTATTCTGACACCGGGTAAAATTATTGCCCTTGGACCGATAAATACGAAGTCCCCTATTTCAACAGGAGCACTGACAGCATGGAAATCTTCGGAATTTACATCATGTTCGGAGTTGTAAATCATCACGCCAGAGGCAATATCAACATGGTTGCCAATTACTAATTTATCCCTCCCGTCCAAAAATATATTGTCGCCAATAATTGTCCCCTCCCCAATTTTTATGTTAGCCGGATAGAAGAATCTGGCCCCGACATGAATCCTGGAACCTTTGCCTATCTTTACCCCAGCTAAGGTATAGAAAAAAAGACGGAATAAATGACATGGTACTAACCCTGCCCAAGTCACCAGCAACAGTTCCAAATCCAACACCCAATTAAATATCCTATTTACAGCTTTCTTAGAAGCTTCAGTAGTGGTTAAGGGCTTCCCCATCCGATCCCTAAAGAAAAACATATAAAGTAATTATAACGCAACGCGTTTAGATAACAAAGTTATCGCAAGCTTTGCTTACAAGAAGCGAAGCGATGTAGTCACGAGCGATTATATGGGGAAAACTTGGTAGAAGCAACTTATCGCGGTAATTTAAAAAAATGGATGGTACCAAAATTTCGCAATAGCGTAAAAATGGTACCGTTCTTAATCCTGGTACAACTTCCATGTGTCAAGTCTCTAAAAATAATGCAGTCTAACTCTTTTTTATCTTCTCAAATACTTCTAAAACTTCTCTTGCCATTTTGTCCCAAGAAAATTTTCTGGCTTGAATAGTCCCTTCTTTAGAATATTTCTGCTGCAGTTTTTTATCAGAAACAATAGTCCTTATTGCCTGCTCTATTTGATCCACCGAATACGGATCTACCAACAGTCCGGCTTTTCCCACAACTTCTGGCAAGGACGAAACATTGGAAACAATTACCGGCACACCGCAAGCCATTGCTTCCACCACCGGTATCCCAAACCCTTCCCACAAAGATGGCTGGATAAAAGCTACTGCTCCCGACAAAAGGCTAGATAAATCTTCTGTCGGTACAAAGCCTAAGAACTTAACTTTATCTTCAATCCCTAAATCTGTAGGAGTTTGTAAAATATCCTTATACATCCAACCTTGTTTTCCCTCCCCTTTTGTTTTACCCACCACTACAAGCTCCAGTCCGTTTACATCCTGCACTACCCTGGCAAATGCCTCCATTAGCCTAATGAGGTTTTTCCTCGGCTGTATAGTCCCTATATATATAATGTAGTTATCCCCTATTTTGTAGCGTTTCTTAATTACTTCAACTTCTAACTTTGCACTTTGTACTTTAAACTTATCGTTATCATATCCCGGGTAAGCTACTGTGATTTTATCCTTATTAAGTCCATACTGCTTAACAATATCCCCTTTAGAGAATTCAGAAATCGTAACTATGTGTTCGGCATTTTCTACGGAGAATTTAGTCCAGCCTTTAAGCTGCCAAAGGTCTTTTTGGATAAACATCTCAGGAAAATGCAGGAAAGACAAATCAAATATTGTCACCACCCTTTCTACCTTTGCAGGTCTGAATCTTGGAATATAATGCGTCGGCGAAAAGAATATATCCGGCTTTTCCTTAGCGCCATAGAGCGCTAACGGCAACGCAATCCTGGTCCAAAATCTCTTAGGCCTTAGAACTTTATATTTCCATCTCTTTCTTTCCCTGGGCAAGTCCTCCAGCGGGGGAGCCGGTAAGACAATTGTGTAATCATTTTTTTGATCAATCTTCTCCAGATTACGAATCAGCTCAAAAGCCACTTGGGAAGAACCCAGTCTTTGCAATACATTTGCCTCATATCCATCAATCCAAATCTTCACGTTTTTGAACTCCTTTCAAAAAGGCAAGGTTCTGCGAGCGAAGCAGGTCCTTATTTTATTTTTTTTACGTAAGCCGAAAAACCCCCTTCATCAATTCTCTCATATCCTGTTAAATCCCGATCTGCTTGTACTCCATACTCAGACACAATTACATTATATGTTACCGGCTCATTATCAACTTCTTCCGGATACAACCAGGCAAAATTTTGATCAGTAAAGCTCCTGGCCGGTGTCCTGCCGTAAACTTTAAATAAATACCTCCATCCGTCATAAATATGACAAGTCCCCATTTTATCTATGGCAAAACTTTCATCTTTAACTATTCCCATCACCTTCCCGATTAGTACCTTTTTTGATCCTAAGCTGTATCTATCCGATGAATTTATTATAGTCCTAAGTCCCAGAATTAATATCACAGCAATAAACAGAAAAAACAAACCTCTGCTTCTTCCTTTCACTTGACTGATTAAAATTGCCGGAACAAAAGTAAACAAAGTTATAAAACCATGAAGGTAATACTCAAATGACCCCCCGGTATAAAGAATATAAAAAAGCAGCGATACCAATATAAAAGATGTCAACAAATGAAGCTCTTTTTTTCTGCTCTTGAAGCTTATGTATAAGAAATATATAAGCAATACTACAGACAAACCCGTCAGCCAGGACGAAGGATATGTTCTTTGTAAGTTACAAAAAATATTCAGCTCCTGGGCATTAGACTTACCGGGCTCCAAATACCAAAACCTGCCCATGGTATCCAAAACCGAGCTTGTCTTACTCATCGGATCAAATCTCGCTCCGGATGCTTTTACCTGCCGGTTGTATCGGCCAAGCACAGTCAGATTGCTCCAGTTATGGTTAAAATCAAAGACTAAAAGCGGCCAATAGAATAATAAAAATACCACTATACAGCTTAAAACCAGCTTCTTATTTAAAAAATATTTACCTTTAAGAAAAAGCCAGATACCAATAATTACTAACGGAAGCGGCGCCAGATCAGTTTCAAAGATTGCTCCGACAGCGCCGGTAAACAAAAGCCACCACCACGGCGATTTTTTAATTAAAATAAGGGAAGCAAACATTGCCAACACTATCAATTGCACAAACATCGGATTCCAATATTTCTGGTCATAGAAAACAATCAGCGGCAAACCCATGTAAAGCAAAGAACTGATAATCCCTGTAGTCAAATTAAAAAACTTCCATCCGACAAAAAATACTGCTACTCCTGTTGCCACCCCGGTTATTCCGGCCACATAAGATGTAATTAACGGGTCTCCCGAGGAAATCCAAAGCCAAAAGGAAGTAAAATAAGTAAAATAAGGACCCAGATAATAATCCAAAAAAGAGGCGCTTACCCCAATCCAAATAGGATGTATATCTTTTACCAGCGTCATGGCATAAGTTGCCTGGTATTCTTCGTCAAAACCAAAAATGTAAAGATTAGGCAGATTATGAAACCGTAAAAAAATGCCCAGACTTACTAAAAAAAATAGGAATAAATAAATTCTAAATTTTAGAAATTGTTTAACCATTGACTAATTTTCTGTAAACCTCTACTGTTTGCTTTGCTGCCTTTTCCCAGGAAAAATACTTAACCCGCTTAAACCCTTTTTCTATTATTTCCTTTCTTAAACTTTTATCATTCATAACTAAATCAAGTTTTTCCTTTATATCCTCTACACTACTGGGGTCAACATACAATGCCGCATTTCCAGCAACCTCCGGCATGGCAGAAACATTTGAAGTAATCACCGGAATTCCGCAAGCAAAACTATCCAGTATTGGAAGACCAAATCCCTCATAAAGTGAAGCGTACAACAGCACATTCGCGGAACCGTAGAGCAGCTCCAGCTCATCTATGCCCAACCAGGGGAGTGATTGACCTGCAATAACTAAGTTGTAATCACTACATGCTTCTTTGATCCTTTTTAAATTCCTTCTCTCCCCTATCCCCCCGATTGCCAGGACAAACTTTTCCGGCAAATTATACTTCTCCTTAAACCTTTTGATTTTTTCTTTGGTTTGGGGCTTAAAATCTCCAGTCGGCCCTTCATAAATGACTGTAATTTTTTCCTCGGGAATATCAGAAACCTCTAAAAGGTCTTTTTTCGTAGTCTTTGATACTGCGATGACCATGTCTATCTCCCTTTCGACCAATTTAAGTCTCCTTTTATGAACAGCAATAATTTTTGAATGCGACCACTGGGGAAATTTTTCCGGCACCACATCATGGTATGTTGTCACTTTCTTTGCTTTACTCGGCGGCTGGATCCAATCGGAAGAATGGAATATGTCAACCGGACCAATAAACCTCTCAATAGAGACATTCCGCCACCTATTAAACAACATTTCAAAAAGGGTCGGCGGCAGTCTGTAAGACTTTAAATTTTTAAGACGGCCTTTAAAGGGTTTCCGGAGGGATGAATAAAAATATACCATCTCCAGATCGGGAATTTCCGATAACTTTTTTCTTAGGTTATTTGTATAAGTAGCTACCCCACCCTTATGTGCAATTTGTGATATATCCATTCCGACAATAATTTTACGGTCCATAAAATATATTTTACCCTTTCCGTCTTAAAATATCCGTTGTTCCGACACTGTCAATTTTTTCATAATTCTGATTGATATATATATCAATGTTTTTTGCAAAATCTGTAATTTTCCGATCCTCAATTCTTGTTGTCCTATCCGAAACTACAATCTTTGGTTTATCTTTGATAATACCTGTCAGGATCCTTCTTTCTGCAACCTGAAAAAACCAGGGGAATTGAAAAACGAAAATATCTCCGGCCGGGAGTGTCCCGGACATCTGGTAAAGATGTGGCTGTGCACCAAAGACAAAAATCTTTTCTCCGGGGTTTGTATAATCCCTAATTTTGGCAGCCAGATCTTTTGTCTGTGAATCAAAGGATATTACCCGATCACCTAAGTGGCCCTTATAAAAAATCACCAGCCACCATACTAAAACCAAGCTATAAATACCGATGAACCCCAACCTCCCCAATCTCTCGAAGACCCTGAGCGAAGTCGAAGGACCCAATTCCCCCACCCCCAAAACTGTAGCCATAAGGGCAAATGGTAAAGCCGGTTGAAAATGAACAAAATCAAACCTGGTAGAAAGCCCAATTAATGTACCTACCAGAAAAATAAGTAGAACTTGTGCTTCGACTGATTTGATTCTCCTAATAACTAAAAAGGCTGTTCCAAAAACCAAAAGTACCCTGGAAAAATGAGCAAGTGTAGGACCGGATCCCCGACCAAACTCTGCAAATGTTGTTAAATTAAAAATAACGGTCCAAAACCAAAAGTCCCTAAATACCCCAATACTAATAAAGTATGCAATCATCAAGCTAACTGGAATAGATAATCCCAGTAAGAATCTTAAACAAGTTTGAAAGTTTCGCATCCTCCAAAAAATATAAACCGTAGGACTATTTTCTTCGCGCTTGCTCAGAATATAAATCAGGATAAATGCGGAAAGAGGAATAATAGTTTGTTTAAAAACTATAGCTATCCCTAGTAGTAAACCCGCAGCGAAAAACCATCTTCTGTAAAAAGCATAAAAAGCAGGTAGTAACAACAGAGGCAAGAAGCTATCTATCCACAATACCCACCCTTCAAAAAAGGGCTGCCAAATTAAATATAGAAAATTTATCAGTAGCGCTTTACTTCTACTTTTAAATATTTTGCCGGCAATAAGAAAAAGCATCGCATGGGTTATAAGGACAATAGATATAGACCATAACCTAGCTATCTCAGGCGTACTCATTCCTAAATTATTTAAATTTATTGGTAAAAACATTAAACCCGGAAAGTGCTGATCCAGAATCTGCCTATAGGGAGCCAGACCATTATTTGTTAAATACGGATAAATAAACAGTTCCGGATATGGAAAATAAATTAACCTAGTCAAGATTAAAGTGTGAACCAGCAAAATTAACCCTAATAAGATATAGCTAAGGTGATTTTTAAAGTTAATCGTTTTTAACATAATGATAAACAAATCCAACCCCATGGAAATCTTTAATTTCTTTCTCCGTATAACCTAATTCTGTCAATTTCTTAGCTACTAACCTGTCCGGGTCGCTGATTTGTACTAAATAATCAACCAGGTATATTTCTCTCTTATCTTTTAACAATTCGCTCAAACCTGCAATTGCTGTATCATCTCTGGCCGGAAAATCATTCAAAGCCCCCCTGACATTCAAGCTCCCGCCGGCATAGTAATCAAAAGGAGGCAAAGTCCCGGAGCTTTCAAATAGGATAACTTCCGGCTGGATATTCTTAAAATAGCTTACCAATCCTCTCCAGTTATCTCTTTGGTAATTAGTGTTCAACAAATACACAAAAGCGCAAAAAAGTTGTATGAAAATAATCACAACCAAAAAAACATATCTTAATCTCCATCTAAATTCTGAAATACCATTTGAAACTAACAGCACAAAAACAGGAATAATAAAAAGCACCCTGAAATAGCTGTACACCGGAATAAAGAAAGAAATCATGGTTGCTATGACAGACGGAATAATAAGCCAGAAAAACAGCAATTTTCTTGATGTATCAGTTAAATTCTTTATCCCATGCCACAAAAGAAAGGTAAATAAAGTAACAATCGGCAAAAGTAAGGCTGCATACATTATTTTATTTACCAAACTTATCCTGCCGATAATAAATTTTACAAAAGTCAGCGGAATTGTCTTAAAATCAAATCCTCCTACCACAAACTTCCAGGTCGGTAAATTAGCAGAAGCTGTGGAACCCACATCAAGCTGTTTCAAAAATACCGGCAACCACCAAATAAAGGCTAAACAGGCTGCTACCAACCTGATAGACCAACCCCTTAAAGCCTCCTTTCTAAGGAATAACAAAAATACAAATTGAACGGGAAATATCAAATAGGCCACATAATCAGAAAGCAGGATGAAGATATTACTTAACACATAAATTACCATACTACCCTTACCTCCCTTACCACCCCTTACAAAGTCTATAAAAAGAAGCATATTCAAAGAAACTGCCAAGGCAGCCAGGGCATACATCCTGGCTTCCTGGCTATAATAAATATGAAGGGGATTAATGGCCAAAAGTAACGCTGCAATCAGTCCAACATTTTTTGATATTAACTTTTTTCCCAGCAGGTATGTAATATAAATAGTTAAAACTCCGATAATTACGGATGGTATCCTGACTGCTATTTCAGAGTAACCAAAAGTCTTACCCCAAACCCACAGAATAATAAACCAGCCCGGAGGGTGAAAATCGGCAACTGCATACTGAGTTACCATTCCCCATAAAGAAAAACTCCTGGCAGCCATAACATTAATGGCCTCATCCAACCATAAACTCTGGTTTAGACTGATTAACCTGAGTACCAATCCCAACCCTAAAACGGCCCAGATCATTTCTCTTTTCCTTCCAATTCCCAAAGTTTAACCATTGCCTGTAGCTGATAAACCATCATCAGGATAGTTAGAGCCAGACCATGAAACCCATCCAGAAATCCCGCATGCCTTATGAATCTGACTAAAAATTCTCTCTTTGGTTTCCAAAGAAAAGATACCCAGGAGAATCTGACTCCTTGGGAAAAAAGATTCTCCGCCTCGATCGTAGAATACCTGTTTTGCCTCTCCAGGAAACCTGAAACCGTCTCATATCCTAAATGGATAATTGCCAAATTCTCCTTGGCTTCTAAGTCTAAAACCTTACCGGAAACTCTCGGATAGCTGTGAATTTTATTACCCCAGCTAACTTGACCTTTCTTGAAAAAACGGACATGTCTGTCCGGCCACCAATTAGTGTGGGCAATCCACTGACCAAAGAAAATATTTTTCCTGGGGATATTAACTGCCTGGTATTGACCTTCCGAAATTACCTGCTTGAGTTTTTCTTTAAGCTTTTCACTTACCATCTCGTCAGGATCTAACACTAAAATCCATTCCCCTGCTGCTTTTGAAACGGCAAAATTACGAACTTTTTCTACAAAAGTAACAAATTCATGTTCAAAGACTTTAACACCATATTCTTTACAAACTGATATACTTTGATCCGATGAACCTAAATCTACTACTACTATTTCATCTGCAAAATCTGCTAAATTCTTAAAGCACTGTCTTAGTTTTTCCGACTCATTAAAATTTACTAATACTGCTGTAATCATACTTTGATCATATCAAACATTGTTCTTTCATACTCCACCGCTACTTTATTCCATGAGAACTTTTCCGCTTGAGAGCGGGCTTTTTTTGACCAGTTAACTCTTAAAGCTTCCTTAATGGTTTTCCCATAAACTGCCGGATCGCCGACTTCGGTAAATAGTCCCCCATCTTCCACTATCTCCCTTCTGGAATCATCATCAGGAGCAACAACTCCAACACCTGAAGCCATAGCTTCCAGGTAGACTAATCCGAAAGCTTCCCGGTCCCACGATGGTAAAGAAAATAAATCGCAGGATCTATAGATTTTTGGCATATCTTCAAACTTAAACCTTGCAATTTTAAACCGCTCCCCCAACAACTTATTACCTAATTCTGCTAACCTATTTTTTTCCGGCCCTTCCCCTACAATTAAAACAGATCCTTCCCCTATCTCCCTTACCGCCCTAATTACCCTTTCATGATGCTTATACCAAGTTAGCGCGCCCACCGACAAAACAACCGGCTTTTGTAATCCTAAATCTATTCTTTCTCCTTCCGGCTTAAATTTCTCAAGGTCTATTCCATTGGGAATCTTTACCACTTTAGTTCCCCAGGCCCAACTATTTGCCCATTTTGCCATATACCCGGTTAGAGCTACAAATACATCAGGCCTGCAAACCGCTATATTCCAAATGTCATCCCTGCCAATACCACTATGTCCGGTAATTAATAGTTTATATTTTCCGGATATCCTTCCCAAAGAAGCTTTTAAGCTTTGGATCCTGCCATTAATCGAAATAACTATCTCATATTCTCCCTTTATAACTTTCGATATATTATCCGCATCCTTACCCGAAAATACGTTTATACTGTGTTTTTTTGAAAGTCTTTTAGATAATTCTGAAACAAAATTCTCCGCACCTCTTTCAACCTGATCCTGATAACGGCTTAAAAAGGCAATTTTCATTTTAAATAAATCTGTATTTAATTAATGTCCATATGGCTGAAAAGCCATCTTTCCACCCAATCTTTTTTCCTTCTTTATAAGTCCGCGGTCTCACAATAATCGGTACTTCTACTATTGGAATTTTTCTTTTTAGAATTTTTGCCGTAACCTCCGCCTCAAAATCAAACTTGTTAGATTTAATCTTTAATTGATCAATCACACTTTTCCTGAAAACCTTATAGCCTGTTTCCATATCAGTCAAGTTGCTATGGTAAAACAGGTTTGTAAACAGTGTCAGAAACTTGTTGGCCAGCAAATGCAGGGGTAAAACCGTTTTCCTTCTTCCCCATAACCTCAAGGGATAATTCATTAACCTGGAGCCGTAAACTACATCCGCCTCATTTCTAATAAGAGGCTTAAGCAGCCTGGCATAATCCCTGGGATGATATTCCAAGTCTGCATCCTGGATAACAAGAAAATCCCCTGTCGAATTTCGAAAACCCGTTTGGAGCGCAGCACCTTTACCTAAATTTTTTGAATGTTTATAAAATTTAATACCCTTATACCTACTTAAGATTTTATTAGTATGATCTGTTGATCCATCACTGACAATTATAATTTCTTTCTGTAAAGAATTCTGCAATTCCACTTCGCCAATCCTCCTTAAAACTTCGGCCACTGTTTTTTCTTCGTTATATACCGGAATGATTATGGAAAGTTTCATCTGATTAAATTTATCTTTCAGCAATGACTAAAATAGATGTTCCTAAAGGAGGCTCAAAAAATTCCAAAGGCAGAATAAAGGGTGCTATCCTGTTAAAGACAGAAATATTTCCTCCGCCGACAGCATTTGCTTTAAGAATCCGTCCTGCAATAAACCACCCAAGCCCTCCCAGAAAATTAAATCTTCTTGACTCAATTATTTTAAAACCTATCTCCTTAAGGAGAGCCGTAATTTTCCCTTTTGAATATCTCCTGAAATGATCTATAGCTTTATCAATGCTTCCGTATAAAAATTTGTGGGAAGGTACAAGCAAAATCAATTTACCTCCTGGCTTCAAAAGATTAAACAGATTTATTAAGGCAGCATTATCGTCTTTTATGTGTTCCAAAACATTAAGACAGACAATATTGTCAAACATCTTATTTTCAAAAAAATATTTTCCTTTTTCAATATCACCCAAACCAACCTGAACTCTATCCCCCTGTTCTTTTTTAATATCATTTATATATTCTTTATTAATGTCTATCGCCCAAACTTTCCCATACAGAGAAAGATTCTGTGTAAAATTTCCAATACCGCATCCAACTTCCAAAATATTCCCCCCAAGGTAACTGACAAACTTACTAAGAATCCACTGGTTATACCAAACCGCCTGACTCATGCTTTCTAAAGTAACAATCGCATTTTTCATGCTGCCTCCAATATTAGTATCATTCCGAAAAGCGCAGGGTTAAACTCCAGAAAAGGTTTATCCAGTCGGCGTTCAGACACCCCGCTAGTCCTTGTTATTTTACTAAATCCGTTCCTTTTGAGAAATTCTCTTAAGATTCCCAGATTAAAAAAACGTATATGCGACCATTCCCAAGGAGCAAGACCTGTCCATTCCGTATCAGGCAAACTACCGCTTAAAAAATAATGGATTCTGTATCGCCAGTATCCCATATTCGGGCAGGATAGTATTAATCTTCCTTCCTTTTTTAAAACTCTCCTAATTTCCTTTATTGTCCTGGCAGGATCAAACAAGTGCTCAATGTTATCACCCCAAAAGACTTTATCGAATAAGTTATCCGGGAAAGGAAATTTTTGTTCACTGTTGCATACCCTGGCATCAATACCTTTATTTTTTGCTTTCCTTACAGCCTCCTCAGAAATATCTATCCCCGCTACTTTTACCCCGGCTCGCTGCTGTAGGAATGCCCCAACTACCCCATCTCCGCATCCGACATCCAAAATAAATTCTCCCTTATTAAAAAAATCAGGCAGCTCTGAATTCCTGATATAACTCCCGAATTCGCCACGGTCTTCAGACCAGAATTTTTCGTAGAATTTTTTTAATGTACTCATGATTTTAATATCCGTTTGCCTAAGCTTAAAATTTCATACAGTTTAGATCTTTCTTGCCATGGTGAAGGAATTCCAGCGGGTCTTTTAAGATAAAACACTTCAGGAAAATGTTTATTAAATTTTATCCCTAAATCGTATTTGGATTTATTGTGTCCGTCTTTTGAGCTTCTTTTAAGGTGTGTCAGATGCAAAAAGGGCGCATCCAAAAACATTAACTTCTCAAGACTCATATCCTGAATCAGTCTTTCTTCTTTATCCATAAAACCTTCTTTTCCGTAAGGACCAGCTAAATGCAAACTCGGAATTCGGCGGTTAATCGCCCTGATAGTCAGATGGCCTTTCCTCCCGGCGAGCTCATATTTTCCGGCATCTTCAGATTGGTAATGATAAACATCTCCCACCATAGTAAAAAAAGGAACAACTATGGCATCTATATTTTTATCCTTATTTATTGCTTCTACTACTTGCTTTATTGAGTCCTCCCACCAAATCTCATCCCCATCTAAAATTAAAATCCAATCACACTTAGATTCATCAAGCATCATTTGGCGCATTTTAGTAAATTCGTGCCTGTCTACAACACCTACCTTCCGGAATTCTATCTTGTCCCCCTTTATTTTTCTTATCTCCTCAATTATCTCTACAGTTTTATCCGTAGAACCAGTATCCCAAACTAATATTTTATCCACATAGTCCACCACACTCATAATGGCAAACCAGATAAAGTTTTCTTCATTATGCACAATGCAATTTGCCCAAATCTTCATACCCTACTCCTTTTTAATCGATTAAGCAGCCACCCTAAGGGAAAGAGGAAATTAAACAACATACCAAAAAGTACTGTTACTGCAGCTCCAATTATTCCAAAATTTGAAATCATTACATAACCTAAGCCTCCGATTATCAAGAGATGACCCAGCGAAACCCAAATAAAAACATCTGGTCGGCCAAAATAAAAAATTATGCTGTGGTGCACGGGAATAGAGAAAAGAAAAATAAGGTACCCCAAGAATAAAATCACAAAAGGAATTATTGCTTCAGTATACGCCGATCCAAGAAGCAGCGGAATAAAATATATGGCCAGGGGAATTGCCAATAATCCCAAAATACAAAGTCCCAGAACAAAAAGCTGGAATTTCTTAAAATATATAAGCATCTGGTCAATTTTTTGAAAAGAGGCAAATTTCGGCGCTGATACCAAACCTAATGCCGAAACAAGTTGCGGCATAATCTGGATTAACTGATTTGCTGCCCCGTATATTCCCACTTCCCGGGAAGAAAGTAGGATTGCATTGAGGTAAGTATCTAACCGGGCAGAAAAAGCAGCAACTATGGTAAAAATTGCCACCGGAATATTATATTTAAACAGTTCGCCTGACAAGGAAAACTCCTCCTTACTTAAAATAAACTTCCTGGTAGGAAGAATAAAAAGCGTCACAAAAAAACCAAAAAAAGGCAGCAATATGTAGACAAGAAGACTGCTTCCTATATTAAGCAGGCTGTAGTAACCTAGAACTAATATTAAAATAAGCCTTAAGGAGTTAGTTAAAATATTAACCGTGCTCCAAAGAAAATATCTCTGAAAAGCCTGCAGGGCAGAAGTTGCAAATGAAAAAAGAAGTGCTGTTCCTATTCCGAATGACACCAGCCGAAGCGGCAAAATCAAATCAGGCTTTTGGAAAACCTGAGTTGCCAAGAAGGGGGCCAACAGATACACCACTACAAAAGCCACTGCCCACGCAATCAGCTTAATCTCCAGGCTTAACTTTAAAAAACGATAGGCTTTATCTTTATCAAAGCTTAAGTGGGAAGAAACAAATCTAATGAGCCCTGTATTTGTTCCTATGTCAGCAACATCGGCTATCAAGACAAGAGTAGTAAGAGAAACTGTCAAGATCCCAAAATCAGAAGGCCCCAAAAACCTAGCTAGAATTATATAAAAGAAGGCGCCCAAGGTGCCATTAATTAAAGTCCCGGTGATAGTAATTTGGGATTGCTTAAATGTGGCGGTTCTGAGAATCGACTTTAGCATATTGTCATTATAGCTAAATTCTACCTGTCATTGCGAGGAGCGAGTCTGCGAGCTAGTTTACCCTGAGCTTGTTGAAGGGTGGCAATCTTATTAAGAGTACCAGTAAAACCGTTACTGTTATTCCACTAATAACTAAACCGGGATAAACATATTTTTGCGGCTTAAATTCAACAATATACTCTCCGTCTTTCTCAACTCTAAACCCATTCAGTAAACTGTACACCGGCAGGGGAGTCTGGTTATTCATCTTCCAAAGTTGATCATAATTCTGGGAGAAAATCAACAGTGACGGAGCGGTTAAGCCTTCAATTTTAACTTTGTATTTCGTGGGATTTATTTTTTTATAAGTAACTTCTGGACTGGTATCTCTTAATGCATTTTTTTCATCAAAATTCACAATTCTTCCCTTGAGTTGTCCAGCCCTAGTCTGATAAGTAATCCATTTGTCTTTATCTAAAACTGCTAAAACATTCACCACATTAATATCTCCCTCTGAGATAATCTCTAATTCCTTGTCAGAGCTTAACTCACCTACTTCAAACCACCTGACATTAGTCTCACCGTCAATTTTGGTTAACAATTCTCCAACTAACTGGTTATCCTGATAGAATTTAAGACTTCCGCTCCTTGAGCTCTCCATCACCCTCGCAAGTAAAACCTTATTTTTCTCTAATTTCAAATTTCTAATTGTTTCAAAAGAAACTGCCATCGGCAGAGCAAATTTCAAATTTCCCTCCCCTATTGCCCACCCTCCCCCTAAATCAAAATCCTGATTGTCAATTCCGTATTTTTCCTGCAAAAAGCTCCTCCACCAAACCAAATCAGCTGTTTCCCTTTTCCACCAGCCTGATTGGTCAGGTCCAAACCCCAAACTCTTAGCAGGAAAAACTAAATGGGTTGAATCTATAAAACTCGCAGTTAAATCTAAACCTGTTTTATTGTTAAGTATAATTTTAGCTTCCGGAATTTCATCAATTCTTCTCCCTAACCCTGCTTTCTCTTCAGCAAAGATTAAAGCATTTTTAGACAATTTAAGTTGGGCAGACTTTGTTGCCTCATTATAGATACTGTCCGACCCAATCACCCACCATACATCCGGAGTAATAAAGAATTTTTCCTGATGTTGTTTTGTTTTAAGCAGCGGAATTGGAGAATTTTCTATCTTAGATAACCAGGGTCGATTTGATAATTGGTCCAAAAAAGTATAAAAGTATCTAATATTATCCTTATGCATATTATCTCTTCTTGGATCCAAATATGGATAAACAATATAATCAATCCCCGCTACATCGAAAATCTGCCCCATATAAGGAGCCTCTCTTAAAAAATTGAACGTTTCATATGTGCCTTTTGTTCCCACAGCAAAAGGCCGCTTTTGCGAAAGCCTGTTGGCAGGAGCCGTAGGGTGGGAAGTACTGGTATAACCCATTGGTGCAGTCGCAGGTATCCAAAACACTCTTGAAAAATTTACATCATTTTTAATTTTTTCGGCAAGACTATCGAATTCTTTTTGAAAAAGAGGAAAGGAAAATAAACCGCTCATTTGACCTAAAAATACAGGCCTTGCCAAAAAAATAAAGTATAAAATAAATAGGACTGGAAGGAACTTGACTTTTGATAATGCTTGGACTAAAAAAGCAAGCAGAATACTATAAGAAAGACTAGTCAGAAAATAAAATTTGGAAGGATCCCTAAACAGCGAAAATCCAGGCACGTAGGTAAATAGAAAAGAGTACATTTGCCCAAAGGGTTCATTAGATCCTTTACTAAGAAAAATACTAATAATAGAAATTAGTAACCAAAAAGCTACCGTGGTATTTCTTTTTGCTAAGATCAGCACCGAAAATGCTAACAACGGAATAAATACAAATTCAGGCCTGGGACTGGCTAACCGGCCAAAAACGTTTTGTGGCCAGTGAGGCTGTTGTAACAATAGCGAGTGGGACAAAGAGGAAAAGCTTAAAAAAGTAACTTGAGAAGTTCTTTCATAAGTCTGAGGAAGCTGTATTTGTTTGGAGATTAAAGTAGGTAATAACCAATACATATGAAAACCGATCAAAACTATAGAGGTAATACTAAAACCTAATAGTAATCTTCTAAAAAAGATTAAAGGGCTTTTCAAACCTGTAAGGATCCTGAAAGCAATAAAAATAAAAACAATTAATAAGCTTAAATAAATAATGCGGATATCGGCTATGGATAAAATTAATGTCCAAAAAGCCAACTTAAATTTATCCCTCCATAAATCTGTTTCCGTAATCTTTAAGAAGTAAAGAATAACCGTTGGTAAAATTCCATATGCCAAGGCTAAAGATAGTTGTCCTCCGTCAAAGAGTAATAAGAAAAAGCTGTTCAATAAGAAAAATATACTTCCCACACTTTTAGCAGCATTATCAAGGTCAAACTTATCCAGTAATCTCCATATTCCCCAAAACCCTAAGATTAAAATTACTAGCCCGAATATTTTTGCCTGGATTTCAAACGGAATAGTACCAAGTGCCAGGAGACCAAAAAATGTATGTAAGGGCTGAGCCCATAAAGAAAGTGGATAATACTCACCCAAGCCATCTGCTACTCCTGTCTCTCTCCAAACCCAGGGGAAAAGATTTGTCAGTTGGACCGACTTTTCCGCCAGGTGGAAATCCGCTGCCACCCGCGGTCCCGGCAGCCAGAAGATCCAGAAACTTAAAAAAATTAAAACAAAGATTAAGAACTTGATCGTATTATCTCCTTAAGCTATAGATATATAAGAAAACATTAATTACTATTACCCAGAAAAATATTTGAAGTACTGTTTGCGCTGCCCCCTGATGATTTGTAAGCATCAGCAAAAGCGATACAAACAACAAGGCTAAAGAAAATTTGGGGAAAGCAGTCATAGTTTAGGTAAATAAGTCAGGGAAACAATGGTTACCATGCCGACAGCTATACTGGCCAGGGAGTTTGACAGGGATAACTGGCCCAGAGAATAAAGTAATGCTGCCGCAAATAAAAGGAAAAAGAATACATAAAATAATCTCGTTCTAAGTTTGGGTTGAAAAATTGAAATGATCAAAACCGTGCTAAAAATCAATGATTGAAAATATTTATTCATAGATTGGTTAAGCAACTCAAATTCCACCAGATTAAATATAAGGAAAGAGCTGACAAAAATTATTAACATGAATATTATCTTTTTAGTCATTTTTTTACTTTTAAGTTTTTGCCTAATAGCCAATAACCGGCTATTGCTGCAAATCCAACACCGGTTAACAAGACTCCCAGAGAAACATATCTTTGCGGCTCAAAATCCATTTTAAACTCATATTCACCGGCCTGGTCAATATACCAGGCATTTGCGTACAGGTTACCTAAGAAATGTTTTTGCATGACTTTACTCTCATCTTTATTCTTGAGGGTCAACTTCCAACCCGGATGAAACGTTTCCTTGAAAAATAAAAAGCCGGGGCTTAATATCTGCATCTCTCCTTTGAAACTAACCGGACTTAATCTGCTAAACCGGACGGATTCTCCTGTTGGCTCAGGTACACTTTCACCTCTACTGCCCTTTAGAAAAACAGTATTTCTTAAAACTTCCTGTACTTTTATATCATTAAAGAACACCTTAGATTGTAAACTGTTTTGAGCCCCGGCAATAACCAGCTTGGCAGATTTTGTGGTAGGTTTAGACTCAAAATTCAGCTGGAATGTTTGCCAGCCCGCTAAAGGATTAGCCTGTAGAAATTCCTTTAAACTGGGCTGCGGGTTTTGGTTTTCATACAATAAAATATAAAATCCGGAATCTCCTTGCACCCTGACCTGGCCGGAAAATCGATATGCTCCCGATGGCCGGATATTTGCTAAAGGCACCTCAATATATGGGGATTCAAGAGTATAGGTGGTAGCTGAAGCAAGATTACCGGAAAATACGACCGGATAACTGACCTCAAATTCCCCTGCCTCTAAATCCAGCATCCCGAAATTCATTGTATTTTGAGAAGCAGAAGCGTTTAATACAGTACGGTCGTTTTCTATAAAGAATTCTTTTTTTTCAAGTTTGTCCGGGAACAAAGAAGCAGTCTCGGGTTTAACCATTAACAATTCGTAGTTACTCTTAACCGGAAGTTGAAACTTGAAAACCTGTCTTTCTTCTGCGGTTTGATTATTGTATTTCGGCGCTATATTTAAGTTCACCAGATATTTTTCCAATTTCTCTTTGACTTCAGAAATTTTCTGTCTGTTGCTCTCATTAAAGGACGGTTGTTGAATCAAAACCTGCAGGGTATTCAGATGAATTCTGAAGATGCCTGACAAAAGTGATTCCTGGCCGCTAATTTGGAACCGGTTAATCTCTATGCCTCTAGGAAGAATTTGCATTAGCTGTTTGTCATAGTCATCCATTAAAGAACTAATATCTCCTGATGGATTTGTCGATATGCTTAAAAGAGTTGCCGAGAGGGCAAGTATTTTTTCCGAGAGATTCAGGCTTTGTATCATGCCGGTTTGATTAAAAAAGGGCCCTGAACTTTTTAAGCGTTCAAGAGGAGAAACGCTGTCTGAAGATATTCCATACAAGAAAGATCCCTTCGGAAAAATAAACGTCTGGTTGTATCCGCTAATTTCAGGCACTTCTAAGTCTTTATTATTAACTAAGCTGATATATTTGGTAGTTGGATCTTTAACCAGCGCCGTCCAAAGGGAAAGTTTCTCCTTTCCGGGATAAAGTAAATCAATATTATGCTCAATAGTAATCCGCGGGCTAAAGTATTGATCCTTTAACTTGAAAATAACTAAATCCTGGAACTGCGGTTGTCTTTCCAGGAAATCCAGATTATTAAGAAGTTGTTCTATATCTTCCGGATTGGCTAAATTTCCTCCTGCCTGGTTTACATCCTTATGTAAAACAATAAACCTGACGTTAAAATCCTGCAAATACCCTAAAATTATCTCACTTTTCACTTCCTCTTGAAATGATGCTGCTAAGCCGCTTAAAGCATCATCAATTCTTTGAATATTAAACCCCCGGGAAATAGAAGGATAAGCAGTAAAGAAGGTGTCTGACGGCTCTAAGCCGTTGTAACCCCATTTCCAATTATATTGAATCGATTCTTCGCCGGTTAAGGGTAGATGTAGAATCTTACCGTCCAGGATACCTGTCTTTCTTTGCTCCAAAAACCATTGATCTGCCTCTTTATAACTTTCCGGCACTTCAACAAAAGCCGGCGCATCTACCCTGCCTATTACTTTACCTAAGATCATCGGCCAGGAAAAAACAAAGAGCAAAAAAACAATCGCTGCAACCAATAGTTTATTAGATCTGACAAATTTCTCTGACAATATCTTCAAACCCAGTGCAAACATCACCGTCGAAAAGAAAACTAAAATCAAGCCGGTCTTCTCAAAAGGATTCCTTAAAACTCCCAAAGCAAATATATTGGTAAAGGCGAAGATGAATAATTTGCCAAAGGGAGGAGCCGCGCCCTTAGCTAAAAAAAGTGCCAATAAATAAAAAATACCATACAAAGCAAAGGTTCTTTGTTTCATTGAATTTATAACGCCCAGGAAAATAACGAAGATAAATACCCATGGTATCAACTCAAAAAGCGGATTTTTGTAAAGATTGCCGAAATCAGCCTGGTTGATAAGATAGAAAGGATTTACAAGCTGTAAACTGTAAGGCAGGATTTCCTGGGCGCTGATAGTAATTAAAGTCATCAACGACTCTTCTGTTTTATGTTGCTCGGATAAAACTGCCGGGCTGATTTGGCTGACCGGAATCATCCACCAGGCATTGATTAAAATCCAAACTATAAAGGCAAACAAAAAACGGAAGCCCGCTTTTGCCGCCCGGCCTCTTCCCTGCCAGGGGACTATGGCAACAATAGTCAGAAGAAATAAAAAAACCCAGACTGCCAGGATAAAAGCATACGTACCGAAAGCATAAACAGACAAAAAGGTAGTAAGCAGGAAAAACAAAAGATGTCTTGCCTTCCCTTCCTGAATCCACTTAGTCCAGAATATAGCTAAAAAGGGCAAGGCGGCTGCAAAAATAATGGTGGTATGGATAAACCTGTGCCACACCTGGATCATCATGTAAGGATTAAACATATAAAAAAGTCCGGCAACCAGCGGATATTTTTTAGAGCCCGGAAAAAACGCAGATACAAAAAGATACATGCCAAAGCCCATTAAAGTCAGCAGTACAAAAAACAGAATCGCCTGCATGGCCACCGGCGAAAATCCTACCATCTGTAAAAGATAAAGGCCAAATTGGAAAGGAATTGCGGATAAACCTTGAGGCAAAGCTGCCCCCGGCCCCGCAGATTCCCACCAAACAAACCTTGCATTTTCTAACATTCTTTGAGGATTATATGTTTGCAGACCGACATCTCCGCCTCCATATAAATGACCATACCTAAACCAGGAGAAGATTAATAATCCGCTTATTAAAGTAAACAGAAGTAAATACTTTGCATAGTTTTTCATAACTACAATTTTTCTACGTAGCCTCGTTTAATAAAATCCGGCAGGTAACTTAATACTAACAATAAAACAAATCCAATTCCCATGCTACCTAGCATATTAGCCCAATCCATTATATTAAATATATAAAACGGAGCTATACCCACTATCAAAATAGCCGAAAGCAGAAAAACATACCTTTTCAGGACTGGCCAGACTAATGCTGAAGCGAATACCGCCGAAAAAAGGGCTGCCTGAAAACTGGGAACGGTAAAACCAACCAGAAATCCCGTATGAAAGAAAAAAATGAAGGGTAAAACCAATATTAAAATGATGAAAAATTTCAGAACCTTCTTCATATAGACTTGTCAGGCTTTCCTGAATCTCTGCCAAAGCGAAAGCACACAAACTACCGACCAACCTGCCAGACTAATTATAATTCCAGTTTTAACCAGCCTTTGCGGAATGAATTCCAGGGTAAAAGTATAATCCCCACCCTTTTCAATATACCAGGCATTGCTATAAAGATTAGCCATGTATTTCGGTGAAAGCGTTATCTCTTTCGTCCCGTCATTAAGCTTTAATTCCCACCCGGGATGAAAAGATTGTGCAAATATTAAAAACTTTGAACCCATTGTACTGATTCTTCCGGTATAAAGAACAGGACTTATTTGCTTAAATTCCAAAGCCCCCTCCTCTGCTTTACCTTGCTTAAGAGCGGTTTTTAGAAAAAGCGGGTTTCTAAGCACTCTTTTCATTTCTATATTCTTAAAAGACGTTTTGCCTTGCGATTCAACGAGAAAACGGACTTTTGCTTTTGTAGTCGAGGGTCTAATGTTGATATTCTCTACATACCGTTTCCAATCATTCTTCTGCGGATTCTTTCTGAACTTTTTATTAAAGGACATATACCTGCCGTCATTACTGTCGTCAGGGGGATCTGAATCCTGAATCAGTTGAACTTTAAACTTATCTCCGGCTTTAATCCAGGATTCAAAAGAAAGCTCATACCATCCGCCACCCGTGACTGGTTCTAACTCGAAATCCCAGAAAGAAGACTTATCTTTTTGGGATACAAGTTCAAACTCCTTCTCTAAGCCTGCATCAGTAAACATATTTTCTGAAAGAGCGGAATAAAAACCTAGTTCATGCAATCCTGCCGTTAAATCCAAATAGCCATAAGATATAAAAGATCCTTTAAGCGAAGCAGGTAAACTAACGACAGAATTATCAATCTGCAGATTAATTTTCATTAAACCGTCCTTATAAAGATTTCTCCCGTTCTGTAAAGCCATTAAAACTTCAAAGGTGCCTGCATAAGGAACTAAGAAGGCAGAAATCAACCGATTTGTTTTAGGTAAATCATGGTTTTCTTTTATCTCAAAATCAGGTAATAAATTGGCAAGCTTCATCTTGGCAGTCAGCATTCTTTTGCTGTCAATTGCCTCTTCTTTTTCTTTACCTTCAAGAGTTGAAATCAAATAATCCAAAACGGAAATATGACGGGCAAATATGGCACCAAGAGAGTGTTCGCCTCCCTCAAGTCCTCCCAATTGAACCAAGGATTTCTGGTAGCTTTGAAGGAGCGGCACAATATTAGCACCTATTTTTTTCTCTCTAATTCTGAAGCTTTCAGCCAGTCTCTTACCGGCTAAAGTAATCCTGTATTGAAACTTCTCGGTTTGATTCATGCTGAAAAGTTTAATATTCTCTTTAGCTGAAACAAGAAAATACAGCGGTGAATCTGGTAAAATTTTTGTTACCGCGAGTACTTCTATTGCATCCTTAGTGGAAACTGAGCGGTCAGAATAAGAATATGCAACCTCTGGTAAAACAAGCAACCCTGTGCTTTGACTGGTTAAATTGCTGTCGGTTTTTTTGTCAGCAGGATTCACAAGATCTCCCGAATCTTGCTTAAGAAGCCATGGCCAATATGAATTTTCTTTTCCCGGATTAATATATTGAATACTCTGGGAAAGGCGGAGCTTGGGAGCAAAGTTATTCTCATCCAGTTGATAGACTGTGAGGGCCCCAAAAGTTTTTTCCCTTTTAAGAAAATTTTTTGAGTTTAGCGTGCTCTCCAAAACATCAGGATTAGTCAGTAACCCTCCGCGCCATTCCATATCTTTGTGTAAAATAATAAAACGGACATTAAATGCCCTAAGCAAATCAATAATCCGGCTATCGTTTGCTTCAGGCAGACTAAATATAGTTGACAGGGCTGACAAGGCATCATCTACATACCCGATATTAAATCCCCTGGAAATAGAAGGAAGTGAATTAAAGTAAAGCTGTGAAGATTCAACTCCGCTAAATCCATGCTCCCAGTAATATGTGGCTGCTTCGCCGGTAGTTAAAGGCAAATGCAAAATATTGCCGTTTTTTTTCTGCTTCCTGATATATTCATCCGTTTCAATATAAGTAGTCGGTACTTGGACATAGGCAGGTTTTTGAGAGGTGCCAAACAATTTTCCTGCCCATACCGGCCATTGAAATACACCAAAAAGCAAAGTAAGAATAATGATAATTCCTAAGGTAACAAGGTACTTTTTCTTTCTTAATCTTGGATTTTGGAAATAGAAATTAACACCTAAAGAAAACAAAATTGCACCTGAAAAGGGAATCAGGATTCCCATCTTCTCAAAAGGATTTCTGAGCACCCCAAGCAAAAAAATATTGCTGAAGCCAAAAAGATAAGCATTGCCAAAAGGAGCAGCTGCGCCTTTTGCCAGAAAAATTCCCAAAATAAAAAGTAGACCCCACGCTGATAATGTCCTGTTCATAAGGGATTTAATAAAACCGGGTATCAGAAAGAGTAAAGCAAAAAAAGGAATCAACCGCAAATATGTAAAGTTATAAGAAGACCCAAAATCAGCATTGCTATATAAATAGAAAGGATTGATGCCGAAGATGCTGTATGGGATAATCGTTTGTTCGGATATCGAAAGAAGTGTTGAAAGGCTACCTTCTATAGAATGCTGCGCAGAGAGAAGAGCCGGGGCAATCCCAAAAGAGGGGAGCATCCACCATGCCTGAATTAAGAACCAAAAAATCCCTCCAAAAAAGAATCGGGTAGAGATCTTTTTAAAATTTGTAAAATTCTTCCAGGGCAGCAAAATTTCTACTACCGCTATCCATGCCAAAATAACAAGAATCACAGCAATAAAAGCTAATGTCCCGAACATATAAGAGCTTAAAAAACTGATTAGAAGGAATGTAAAAAGTGAACTATACCGCCCGTTTCTTATCCATTTGGTCCAAAAAATAAAAATAAAAGGCAGGGCAGCCGCCAGAAAAAAGGTATTATGGATAAATCTGTGCCAGACTTCGATCATCATATAAGGATTAAACTGATAAAAAAGTCCTGCCAGTATGGCCAGACCTTTTTTCTCTCTTCCAAAAATTGTCCCGGCCAGCAAATTCATCCCATAACCCATTAAGAAAATAATCATCCCGAAAAAAATCGCCTGGATATATACATAGGGGATTCCCAAACCGGCCAGTAGGGATTGTGCAAATTGGAAAGGAACCGAAGTCAAACCCTGTGGCACAGTTGTACCCGGCGCTGAATACGACCACCAGACAAACCTTACAATGTCAAGGATTCTTTTAGGATCATAGGAAGGAATACCAACGTCGCCTCCGCCGTACAAAAAACCCTCCCTAAACCAGGAGAGGACAAGAATTGCTGCAATAACGGCAAAAAGGATTGGCGCTAAAAGATTCCCTCTACTTCTCATTCATATCCTTGTAGGCGACAAAAATATAGTCACAGCTGCCCTGGAAATAATAGTAAATTGGTGTTGCAAAGAAGTTAAAAACATACAACACTTTTCTCACCAGATCATTTGTTATAGTATGGGCAATGCCGTGATCGCCGAGCAGCCATTTCCAGCCGTATTTTTTTATTTTATAACCCCGTGCTTCAAAATCCTCCGGGGTAAAAGCACATAAATGCAGCTGCCAGATATTTCCGTCCTCAAGCTGATGGTAATGCTCGCCGATCGGTGTTACCGCAATAACCTGTTTTTTGGCCATCTTCTCCATATTCTCCAGGACTTTCCAGGCTTCTTTTTCCTTCATATGTTCCAGTACATGAAAGGCCATCACCAAATCAAATGACTTAGGAGCAAACTTGACTTTCCTTATATCAGTTAGTATATACCTGCTGTGGATCTTTTTTTGTCTTGCTTCTTTAATGTAAGGCTTGAATAAATCAACCCCTATAGATTCCTTAACCTGCAGCCTTTTATTAATAAATTCCATGGGCTTTCCCTGTCCACAGCCTAAATCCAAAATAGTTTTAGCCTTGGGGTTAAGTATCCAGGTAATAGGATCTGTCCAGGCCAGAAGGAATATCTTAAAGTTTTCTAATTTCTTATCAAAATCCCGGTAGGCTTTAATCACTTTCTTATTCAACGGATAAGTTATGGCATAGATTATGCCGGAGATCACGCCGAACCAATATTTTAATAGAATATCCAAACGCCTGGCTGAAAGAATAATCAAAGAATGGGTAAGTGTATATACCGGCATTAAAAGAAAAAAGAATATCAGATTATTGGGAAAGGGTGAATGTTTTCTTATAAAAATCATCTTGTTTCTGGCTACCCGGTAGGCTCTCTCGGGAGAGGTTATCCCCAACCACTCTATCCATGGATGAACAAAAGTTGATTTAGGTCCCCTATGCCAAGTTTTAGCCTCGGAGTAACAGTAAAGTTTAAACCCCGCTTCTGCGGCTCTAATGGAAAAATCAGAATCCTCATAAGGAATGAAATAATCTTCATCATAATTGCCAATACTATCAAAAACTTCTCTTTTTACCATCCAGACGCAACCGCACATAGGCACTTCCCGCAGTCCTTCATATTGACCTTTGTCCACTTCTTTAACACCCCAAGCTTTAATTCTACCTGTTAAAAGATCTATGCCATGTCCTGCACCCTGCAAGACATTTTTTTTATGTTTATCGTAAACCAGAGGCTGAATAATACCTGCATTTTTCTTTTGCTTGAATGCTTCAACGAGATGAAAAACCATGCTTTTATCAGCATAAGCATCATCATCGCTAAAAATAATATAATCACCTTTGGATTCTTTCAAACCTAAATTTCTGCCGGCAGCCGCACCGATGTTGAATTCTGAAGTAACCAGTTTCACCCGGGGATATTTTTTTGTCAGCCAGGTGGCAAGCGGCGGTTTAGAACCGTTATCAACTACTATGATTTCTAAATTTTTATAACTTGAGTTAATGTAAGATCTAATACACTCTGTTAAATCTTTAGTTCTATTATGTGTCACGATAACTACAGAAACCAAAGCATTCATAAGGGTTTTAATCCCAAAGAGTATAACATATAATAGCCAAATGATTAACCGAAAAGTAGCTATACTTGGTGGAGGTTTTACAGGACTAACAGCAGCTTTTAAACTTTTAAAGAAGGGTTACCAAGTTACAATTTTTGAAAAAGAAAATGATATTGGCGGATTGGCGAAAGGTTTTAAGTTATTTGATTGGGAGTGGGCACTGGAAAAATCTTATCATCACTGGTTTACCAATGACAGTACGATATTACATCTAGCAAAAGAAATAGATCATAAAGTACATATTATAAGACCACGTACAGATGTTTATATTAATGGAAAATTATATCCTTTTGATTCTGTTTTCTCGCTTTTATTTTTCCGCTCGTTATCATTTATTGAACGCTTAAGGGTAGGCTTTTTTTCCCTTTACTTAAAGTTAATATCAAATCCGTCAATTTTTGAAAGGAAAACAGCTCTGACTTGGATAAAACAGTTCATGGGACATAAAGCGACTAAGCTAATTTGGGATCCTCTTTTCTCAGCTAAATTCGGGAGTTATAAAAACAGAATTTCTCTGGTATGGTTTTGGGCACGGATAAAAAAGAGAACCTTTTCCTTGGCCTACCCTGAAGGGGGTTTCAAAGCATTTGCAGACCATTTAAACCAAAGGATCAAAAAGTTAGGCGGGGAAGTTAAACTAAATTCTCAGGTAACCGGCTTGAAAAGCCTAAAAAGCGGTATCCTCATAATAACTAGCGGCAAAAGTTTTAAATTTGATGAGGCAATTGTAACCCTCCCTTCCCCTGTCTTTAGTAAAATAGCACAGGGATTACCGAAGAATTATATTAAGCGGATAAATTCTGTAAAACATTTACATGCTCAAGTATTAGTGTTGATTCTTAAGAAACAGTTTATGAAAAAAACCTATTGGTTAAATATTACAGACAAAAAATTTCCATTTTTAGTTCTTGTTGAGCATACTAATTTTATAAACAAGAAATTTTACTCTGACAAACATATATTATATGTGGGTAATTACTTGCATCCGGATCATCCGAACTTAAGCTTAAATGCCGGCAGTCTCCTTAAAAAATTTGATCCATATCTTAAAAAGATAAATCCAGACTACAGACAAAATATTCTCAGCTACAAACTTTTTATTGACCCTTATGCGCAACCTGTTTTTACAACTGATTACCCTAAAAAAATTCCTATTTTTCAGACACCCTTAAAGGGGATTTACATCTCTAATCTTGATATGGTATATCCTTGGGATAGAGGTACAAATTACGCAGTAGAACTAGGGGAAAAAATAGTTGATGTTATGGAGCAACCTTAATTTTGTAGTTTCAGTTCATCCGCAGTTGCCGTAAAATATCATCTCTAATATCAGTAAGCTCTGTTTCCTTCATTTTAAATGCATAAAAATTATCTACCGGAAAGAAAACCTCCTCTTTATCAATTAAGATCGGCTTTTCTTTCTGATCAAAACACTTCCCCCTCATTACAAAACCTGTTTTATCTTTAAGTAAGGCTTTTTCTTCCAGAAACTTTATATCATAAACGGCCACTATACAGCCATCCAGCTGTTTTGTGTCATAAAGATAGGATTTTCTTAATGATAGCCAGTGTTCTACATTAACTAGACTCAAGGCTGTCAGCCAATATTGCGACTGGGGGGAATTAGCCTCTGGGGAGATATAAATTGCTACATTCTCTCTCAGTTTTGACTTGGGAATTTTGTCTAGCAATTTCCTTTGCACCACTGCCTCAGCCGTGATATTCCCACCTGAAATTATGTATTGATAAAAGAAACTATCTATCTCCTGTTTACTCTGGAAATAATTAAAAAATAGAAGAGCGGGAATAATAAATAAAATAAAGTACAATCTAAGTTGCCTGGATATTCTGCCAAAAGCAATTACAAGCAGCGAGGCTAAGAATAAACTAACCCCAAGTTGAGGCACAGTCAAATAACGGTGCACCGGCCAAAGAGTATAGTATCTTCCGGCTATTACCCAAGGCGAATAAAGAAATATTATTGAAAATGCCAAAGAAAAAAAGGGTAATAATAAAATAGTTTTCTTTTCTTTTTCCAGAATATATTCCAACAACAGACCTATTGCCAGCGAAATTGCAAAAAAAGCAATTGGTAAGACAACTTGAGCTGTGAAAAAGTATTGATCCGGCTCCAACCTTAAATTTGAGGGAAGAAATAAAAAATGTGAGGAAATGAAATAATTTAAAACATCAAATATTAAGTTTATACCTAAAACCGTGATAAAGAATCTGACAGGTTTCTTGGACAGAAAAACGGACAAGACAGCGGATGTTAACATAAGAAACCAAAATATCTTACTTACAAGAAAACTCATATACGAACCGAGGCTTTCAAAAACCGATAAACTTATATTTGCCTGTTTAATAAATTCCGAATTAACCATCATATAACCTATTCCTGATAAAGTGTTGGTTAAAAGAAGATGCCAGTTTCCGTTCAGGATAAGTTGCAAAGTGTCGCCTTTTACTTGAAGACCATAATTAATATGTTTTGGGGAAAATAAAACTATTAATACTACCGGACTAATCACTGTAAATATTCTGAGCAATGAAAACATTAACCTGGTTTTTCTTCTGAAAATTAAGAATATCTCCACCAGAACCAGAATAAATGAAATCGGATAAACTCTGTTTGGGGCTATCACAAAAGCCAGAAATAAAGCCAGGACGGCAGGAAGAAAATTAAAAAAATGAAATTTTTTAACGGAAAGGTAGTAAAAAATTAAAGATAAATTCATCAAAAAAATCCCCAGGTATTCACCTCCATTTACCATAATGGCTAACCCGCCGGCCGAAGAATGACTGATGGCATAGAGAATAGTTGTTAAAAAAGCCAGTAATTTATTTTTAGAAATTATATAAATGGTCGGAAATATGGAAATAGTGGCCAGAGTTTTAAGGACAATGCTCGCAATATTAATCAGGTAATGCTTCTCCCTAAATATTGCCTCCATTATTCCCGGATAAAGTCCGAAGCTTTGAAACTGAGGCCCGGCAATTAGCCAATTTTGGATAATCTTATCAATGAAAGAACCGCTGATAAATTTGAACGTCAACCAATTCCCCCAATCATCTCCCGGATAACCTCTTTCGATAGCCAACTGCAATTGAGTGTATTGACTTATCACTACAAGTATTATCAGGAAACAGGAAAGATAGAAAAACCGGTTTTGTAATATTTTATACATATTTTAGAATTAGAATCAATTCATTCTATCATGCCTTTTTACCCATTTTTTATCTTTGGTAGTGGAATAAAATTATCCGAACTTAGGGGATAAAAATAACCGACTATACTTCCCCAAGCCAATTCAAAAAATTTATTTATCTGCCCAAATCGCATCGTCTCAAAAAGATAGTACCCCAAAAGTAAAGGCAGAGATAAAGAAAAAGTCAGCATATTGCCATGCCTTCTCATAAATAAAATCCGATTCCTACCCAAGAGATATGCCCTGCCCAATACTCTTGGCCGCCATACGTTAGGATCTGTAGATTGATCATGATAGCAAATTGCTTTTGGTTCATACCAGGTAGAAAAACCTGCCTTTTTTGCCCGCAGACAATAATCCGGGTCAAAATAACATAAAAACCAATTATCAAACCCGCCGATTTTATCAATAACTTTTCTTCTAATTAGCATGGCTGTACCGGAATTTTGAACCTCTTTTGGAAACAGAAAATCCCGCTTGGGGCCCCAGCCAACCCTCACCCTGCCGGTGGTCAGATTCACATCAGAGCCTGCCTGATTGACCCAATTTTTATCCGAGAGATATAAAATCATCGGTGTCACAATGCCAATTTTTTTATCTGATTCCACCCTTTTAACCAGTTTACCAATCATCTCCTTATCAACTACCACATCAGAATCAATATAGAGAATGTGGTTTTTTTTATTGGCATGGGCAAGGCCTAAGTTATAACAACCTGTCTGTCCGATATTTTCCCTCCCGGCATCAACCCACTTCACCCGCTTATTGCGAAGCAACAAGCTTGTCTTATATTTCTTTTTTCCGTCCGTTAAAGTCTCATCCGGTCCGTTTACTACCACAATAACTTCCATGTTAGGATAAGTTGATTTTTTCAAAGAATCCAATAGCCTGAACACCTTTTTCTTGTCATTAAAACTCGGGATAACCGCTGAAACACCTGGTAAGGATCTTTTCATATTAGGAAGTTATTCTAACACTGCGTTGAGGATTTGACGAGCCCGGTATTCCCAAGACCATTTATCACCTATAAGGTGTAATGCCTTGTTAGCTACCTTTCTGTATAAATTATTATCCTGTAAGAACTCTGCGACTTTATCTGCAAAGGCTTTAATATCCCCTTCTCTAACTTTCTCCATCCCTTTCGGGTAATAGTATTTATAGGCCCCTAGATTAAAACCTACACAAGGAAGTCCGAAAGCCATTGCTTCAGCAGAAGCCATGCCTCCGGAATCAAAAAATGCCGGATGCACTACAATTCTGCTTTGGGCAAAAATTTTAAATTTCTCTTCCCCATCAAACATATAGCCTTTAAGGATTATATTTTTATTTAATTTGTAATTTGTAATTTGTAATTTTACATTTTCCATTAATGGTCCGTCTCCAATCATCACCAGTTTGGCATCCGGTTTCTTAGCTGCCACATGTTTCCAGATATCAATCAGTTCCATTACTCCTTTTTGCGGATGAAACCTGCCCTGAAAAACTGCCTCATAAATTTTTGGTAAGTTTCTAAACTTCAATTTCCAACTTTTTATTCCCTCCAAATCTACCGCCCCTAAAACCACTAGAGCCCTACCCCTTTTATCAAGATTGGGGAATTGTTTTTTCTCCCCGTCGTTATTAACCAGAACATAATCAGCAAATCCGGAAATCAGGGGTTTAATGGGAAGCTGGATAAGCCAGTAAATAAGCGCTCTCAGTCTATCCCTTGTCCCTGCTTCACCTTCTGAGAAACCCTTAAACGGATTGGGCGCAGTCTGGTACCAGGCAGCTGCCCATTTGATTTTTGGAAAGCGTAATTTCAGCAAAAAAGCCGGTAGCGAATCCATCCAAAATTCGGAAGCAGAATAAATAATTGAATTTTGTGAATTTTCTAATTTGAGAGTCAGACCAATTTTTATCCCTGTTAAAATTCTAACGACATAATTCGCTATAAATCCTAATTTATTCCATGTTCGTAAATCGTAAATCGTAAATCGTAAATCTTTGCTTTCTTTCAAATTCTGCCTGAGGCACATTTGGTATCCTTCCTCCGAAACATAGATTTCCACAGGCATTTCTTTGTTCCACCTTCTAGCAAATTCAATAAAGATTCTATCCCCACCAGAGATACCTAAACCTGTGGCAGCTAATGCGAAGATGTTAATCCTGTTGTGCTGATTGTTAATTTTCTTTTTTACCATTGAAGAAGTCTTTAATTTTTTTCCAAAATATTTTGATACTGACGAGCCCTCCGATAACTATCCCGATCAATATCTGAAAAAAATAACTGCCGGTCCCCGGGTCCAAATAGGCATAAGCTTTTGGCGGAAAAACTAAGACAATAAATATCAGAAAGAAAAACCTAATTATTCTGTTCATCTAAATATTATAATAAAACTGCAGATCAATTACCTTAGTGAATTTGTCACATTAAAAATATCATAAGAGTTAGCATATCTTGTTTGAGCAAAACTCATATCTTCAAGCAATGGTAATTGCCCCCCAAAGTATTTATCGAGAATTATCCTAAAAGTGTTTACCGGTGAAATTCCGGCATTAAGATCTTTTGTTTCAACTCCCGGCAGGTAATAAGCATTTAATATTCCGAACTTCTCTTTTAATTCATCTTTTGTAGCCTCCTTCCACTCAAAATTATCCCTCCCGGATCTAAATCTTTCAGGATACGGCCCTTCATCGGATTGCAGGACAATAATTGGCGGATTTTTTGAATCTCTGAGGATTGTTTCAATGAGCTGTTTCAGTATTTTATTGGTAAACTTCAGTTGATTGATATAATTTTCCTTCCAATCTCTCGATGCTTCTACTGCTCTGGAAACATATTTACCATTGACTGTAAATACATACGGCACATGGGTTAAAAGGTTATGATAAAAAATAAACTTTGGTCCATCCATCCCGGCTGTATCTTCTACCTTAACTATTTGGTCAAGAATATAATTATAGTGACTCCTTCTGTTATTTAAACTTCCTATACATAAAACAGAATTAACATATGCACAGTCAACAGATGAAACCATATAGGAAAATAATGTCTGCTCAAGCAGTAATCCGGCCAGAGGGGAAAAAGCCAGCTGATTATTTGCGTAAGTATAATTAAAATCGGCATTCTTATTTAATGAGGTCGGCAACTGCCGGGGGCCAAAATGATAATATTTATATCCCAGTGATTTAAGATATAAAACTACCTGGTTGTCTTCTGTAAGTCTAAATAGAGGAGTTTGATCTTGTGAATTTACGCCCATCTGCTCGGCTACAACATCCAAATAACCCATATTTAAAGATGATGTCAGGGACGGAGTTGTAAAAGGATAGTTGGCCTTGCTATTTTCAGCTACATAGAATCCTTTGCTTTTCAGATAATCGGTAAACTCGGAGTTATCAAAATCGAAATAATTTTTCAGGGTGCTGTTACTGGCATAGCTGTCAGGAACAATGTAGTAAATATCCGGTCTTATAGGATTTAAGGTTTGGAGAGGTTGTGAAAATGATAACTCCGAACTTTTTATTTCTTTTTTTCTTGCCAGTTCATGGTAAGTTATATTGACTGAAGGATAAATTAATATAGCAAAAGATATGATATTTAAAATTAAGGTGGCTTTTATAATCTTCCTTTGTGTTTTTGCAAACTTTATGGTGATGAAAGAAGCTAAAACCACCATTACTAAAAGATAATACAGAGACGGGATAATGGAACCAGAAAAAGAATCTGTCAACATAAGAATAAGAAAAAAACATTAACATTAATACAGAAGTGCTAATGGCAGAAATTTTCCTACTTTGAATTATAAAGTTAACCAAAACCCAAACCAAAATGGTCAATATAAGAGAAAGCATCAGAGGCTGTCCAATTTGATTAAGAGTTATCTCACCGATATTTTTTGAAAGAAGGAACAATGTGGGAAAAAAGGCAAATAGAATTGGATGAATAGGTATATACTTAAATCTCTCCATATTTATTTTGAGATAACAGTATAATATAGTTTCTGTAATGCATCAAATAACAACTGGTAATATAATCGGATATTTAAAATTTACTTTTATATACGACTTGGCCTTTCCGGTATTTCAAATTATCCGGACAATAGATTGGCATTTAAAGAAGGAACGTCCGAATACCCCCCACCTAATTAAACAACATACCATTAAAAGTTATCAAAAAACGTACAAAACGCCCATCTGTATAGAAACCGGCACCTATTTAGGAATGATGGTAAAAGCTGTTAAAAACAATTTTTCAAAAATTTATACTATCGAATTAGATAAAAAATTATTTAAAAACGCCAAGCGAAAATTTGCCCATTTAAAGCAGGTTAAAGTTATTAATGGGGATAGTTCAAAAATTTTGCCCAGGCTTTTAAAAAAAATTAACCAACCTGCTTTGTTTTGGCTGGATGCCCACTATTCAAAAGGGATAACAGCCAAGGGGTCTAAGAATACTCCGATAGCAGCGGAGCTTACTTTTATCCTTAACCACAAAATAACAAATCATGTTATCTTAATCGATGATGCGGATGTATTTAATGGAAAAAACGATTACCCGCCATTAAAATTTTTAAGAAGCCTTATATCTAAAAACTATCCTAACCTTTTTTTTAAGGTAAAGGATAATATTATCAGAATCACTCCAAAACACTTATCCCGAAAGGCTGATAAGAAACATTCTTAGGGAGTAGCCTGACGTCTATTATTCTCCAGGGATCAATCAATATCTTAGGTTCAACTCCAAACCAACCTTTCTTGATACCCTTATACTCCGGCCAGTCTGTGGCAATAACCAAAATCTGTGATTTTTTTATACAAGACTTAATATTACTCTCGTAATTCATACTGTTATTGAAAACTTTCTTAACGTTCTCCAGAGCAAGCGGGTCATGCAAATATATGTTCACTTTTTTGCTTATTAATTCCTTTGCCAAAACCATGCCAAAAGATTCCTCAACCACATCAGTAAAAGGCTTGTACGACAATCCCAATATGCCAACTGATAAGCCATTTTTAGTAAATTCCAATACTTTCTTGACTAAACGCTCTGTCTGCCTGACATTTGTCTTATGTGTTGCCAAAGGGATATGAAAATTGGTTTTTGTTTTTTTCGCCAAGGAAATAAAGGCTATATTATCACGGGGGAAACAGGGACCTCCGAATGCCGGCCCGCCTTTTAAATATTTTTGTCCTATTCTTGAATCCAAACCTAAGGCAGCAGTCACCGCATCCACGTCTCCCCCTGGCAGTTGCTCACATATTTCACAAAGCATGTTTGCATAAGAAATTTTGGTAGTAATATAGGTATTAACGGAAATTTTTGTCAGTTCCGCGTTCACAAAATTCATCCTGGCAAATTTGGGTTTATTATCGCAATATTTTTGGTAAAACTTTTGCAACATATCTCCGGCTGTTTGGTCAGACTCGCCGATTAAAATAAAGTCGGGGTTTAATAAGTTATAAATTACGCTGCCCAAGGCAATAAATTCCGGGTTGTAACATAAACCAAAATCCCGACCGCAAACTTTGCCGCTTTCTTTCTCCAGAAGTTTTTTTATTTTATCTGTTGAACCGGGCATTACAGTGCTGACTATCACCACCAAATGATAGTTTTTCTTACTTTTCAAAGCTTTCGCAATATCCCTTACCGCTGCTTGCACATATTGCGTTGAAAAATAACCGTTTTTCTTTGAAGGGGTGGGGGTAATCACAAAAGTCATCTCCGAATTAATCACTGCTTCTTCTGTTTTATCAGTAGGCGCTAAATTATTTTTGAATTTTTTTATTAAATTTTTAAGTCCCGGTTCGTTTAAAAAAGTTTTACCTTTTTTTAAATTATTAACAACTTCCTTATTTATATCTACCCCGTAAACCAAAAAGTTTCTTGAGGCAATCGTGGCAGCCAACGGTAATCCTAATTTGCCTAACCCGATGACTGAAATTTTCATAAGATTTTTTTAAGTTTAATCTGTTATTTATCCAAATTCAATAGTGTCAGTTTTAAATTGGTGGGCAATCGGGATTCTCCTGCCCAAACCAAAGGCTTTTTTTGTCACCTTAATTTCAGGTGCTGCTTGTCTTCTTTTATCCTTCCAGTGCATAAGGCACTAAATGTTTGAATTCATTAGCTTTCATTAAATCCAATACCTTTTCAGCATTAGGAAATCTAGCTTGCAAGCTTTCCAGAGTCTCTCCATCAAAAAATGCCTTCAGAATCTGATCTGCCTCTTTATATGTAAAGCCAAATTGACCTTCATCGGTTTGTCCATCCCACAAACCAGCAGTTGGAACAGCATCTAACACTTCTTGAGGCACTCCTAATTCCTTTGCCAGCTCTCTAACCTGAGATTTATAGAGATGCCTAACAGGTTCAATATCAGAAGCCTCGTCTCCAAACCTGGTAAAGTACCCTAAGTGATGCTCAGATTTATTTTCCGTACCACAAACCAGAGCATCAAACTTTTTAGCTAGATCAAACAGGATTATCATTCTGATTCTGGCCATAATATTTCCTTTTCTAGCTTTATCATCTGCCTTCAGTCCCCTTGCCAACTGATCTACCATCCCTTTTATAGGAATGGACAAGAAATTCTGAGCTGGAAGGCCTGATTTACGGCACATTCTGGAGACTCTTTGTTCCACTTCAGTAGGCTCCCCATCTGAGTAGGGCATATATACTGTAATAATATTCTCAATTGGTAATACTTTTCTAAGCAGAAAAAATGAAGTTGCAGAATCAATTCCGCCTGATAAACCAATCACTGCCCTTGTTTTCCCTGTTTTATCAAAAGTTTCTCCTAAAAATTTAACTATTTCTTTTTGTTTATTTTGTTTAATCATATTTCTAACACCTCCTTTCATAATCTATTCTTTAATTTAAAACATCCAACCTGGATCTGTATTAGCTGCTATTTGCCCCGGATCAGTTGATATTTGGGCTATAGTCAATTTAATTGTCTTTTTTTGCATTTTTAATGCTCCCTACATATCTTTTCTTCAACCACCAAAAAATCATTATCGCTGACAAAACAAATAAGGAATATCTTGAAATCTCAGCTCCTATATCAGCTATTATTTGCGGCTTATAGATTATTACATATTCCTGGTCTTGTCCATCAACCTTCCATAAATTTGCGTATCCATTAATAGCAAAATGATTTTCTTCCCCGACAGTTGCCTGGCTCAAAAGGTCTAAATCTTCAAATAAGTTACCTGAAAGTTTGTCACGGCTGATACGGGGTATCAGTATCCACTGCGGATCAAAGGTTTTACTAAGTAAGATGAATCCCTGACTTCCGTTAGTCATCAGCCAAAACCGTGTACCGGAAATCTCTTCTTTATCTACTACTTGCAACATCCCATCTGTCTCCAACTGCCGCAAATCTTTACCCTGATTCTGCGCAGTTACTAAAAAGCCTAAATCCTTCACTAAATCCTTTTGTCTGTTAACTTGCTCAAACAACTCTATAAAATTTGGCACAAAAGAAATTTTTGCTAAACTTCCAAATTGCGGAGGCGATTTAAAAGAAATTGGCTCATATACTTCTAAATTACCGAATGTCTTTATTAAGCGGAAATTATCAACCTTTTCTTCCTTACCCGGATCTAAACTTATCTCTTCTAAATTTATTTCATTAACGCTAAATTCGGGTCTGTCTTTAGGGCGAGCCTGTATTTCCAGCATCATAACTTTAGAATAATCTATCGCGGCGTTATATTCGGTCGGATTACCAAGAGGAATTGTAACTGTAGTAAAACTCCCTTCTGTTGAATACTCGCTGTCAAACCTGCCGTCCCATCTTACCCTAATCCCATTCTTATCCATTATAGTGATATCTAGAAGGGAAGCGACATCGGTTCTGATCTTAACATGCAAATACCTTATTTTATCCCAATTACTTTCTGTATCCGCTACCGGGCAGGCTATCCAGGCCGGGTTTATCTCATTCGCAACCGAGCTTAGGTTTTTACATAACTTGGTTATATTTACTGCCTCCTTTTGGGGGATGTATACCGCTTCTGTCAAATATCTTTTATGGTCCTTCTCTAACTTAGTGGTAAATATTGCATCTTGCCGGTCAACCAAATATTTTGCTCTCAATAAAGTCAAAGCGGGAGCAATGTTTACTCTGCCTATGTACTTTCTAATATTGGGGATAAACTCGTAAGAAATCGGGGCGTAGAAACTGTTGGAAATAGTCGGCTGATCCAATAAATAAATCATCGGATCTGTACCCTGAAACCTACCGGCATCACCCCACAAGTAAGATGCGCCATCCCCTTTCCAAATTGGGGTCATAAATAATCTATAATCTTCATTGTTTTCTCCTGCCCACGTCTGCAAATCTTTGTAATAAGGCGGCACAGATAAACCAACTTTTTTATCCGGACCAGCTACCGCTCTGCCGGTCCATATCGGCCAGGCAAACACTCCGCAGGTTAAAATAAGAATCAGAAAGATTGTGAAACTCCTGTATTTAATATTATTAAACAATGAAACCAGGCCATAAGCAAAAAGCGGGGAATAGCCTAATATAAAAACTAAACCAAATTTCTCAAAAGGATTTCTAAAAGCCTGCAATATTGTTACCCGTCTAAAAACTTCTACAAAAAGCCAGCCAAACGGAGGGTTCGCGCCTAAAGATACAATTAATCCCAGGGTAAAAACTATTATAAAAAATTTAAAACCTGGTAATTTATTTTTAATAGTCTTATATAAACCGATTAATAGAAACAATACCGGTATCCAACTGATTAACTGGAATATAAATAAGGAATAGACCGGGCTGAAGGCTGACGGGTCAAAAAAGTAGGTCCGCTGTAAAAGACGGATCAGGATATCAGGAGGGAAATTTTTGCTGACCCCCATCAGCGTCCCCAGATTTTCATTTGCCCCGGAAATGCCTGCTGAGTATATACTGCCGGAAGACAAAAGCAGCGGCACTAGCCACCAGGAATGGATAAAAATCCATAGCAAAAATGCTATTAGAAAAAAGAAGATACTAAACAGGGCTTCTTTTAACTTGCTGCCTGTAGTTAAAAAATTAAATAAAAGAACGAATCCTAAAATTAACCAGTAAACTATTATAAAAGAAAAAAAACTATATGCTGCTGCAAATATAAATGACACGAAAACAGTTAAAATAGCATAAAGGAAGTTTTTCTTTTTGACACCCAATAAGAATAATAAAACAGATAGAGGAAGCAGGCCGAAAGCAAGGTATTGGGCCGATTGCCCCCTTGCCCATACTTGACTTACGGCATAGGGATTGAGTAAGTAAAAAACGGCTGTTACGGCTGATATCAACTTGCTTTCTTTAATATCACCTAAAACGATTAGGCATAATTTGTAAATTGAGATTGCCGCGACAAACATAATAATAAAGATCAAGCTTGCTTGCAGCATAAAAGTTGCTATGCCTAATTTTTCCGGAATAGAATAAAAATAGAGTAAGTTTGCTCTGGGCAACCAGGTTATTGTTCCCATTCCTGTACCATATTCAACCCAGGCAGTTTTGGAATTGTTAAAACTGATGCTTGGTTTATAAAACTGTAAGCCTTCATCGCCACCGCCTAAAATATTACCGCGGTAAAACCATACGGAAACTATTATTAAGCATAAAGCAAATAAGGAAAAAATAAATTTCATCAATTCGTTAACAAATTGTATCACTTCACAGACATTGACTTCTACTAAGGATTGCAACTAGAATTGAAGTGTTTAAATATGAAAGTTATTATTCTCTGCGGCGGGATAGGAACCAGATTAAAAGAAGAGACAGAATTTAAGCCAAAACCGATGGTTTTAGTAGGCAACAAACCGCTTCTTTGGCACATAATGAAAATCTACGCCCATTATGGTTTCAATGAATTTATATTAGCACTTGGATACAAAGCTGATTATATTAAAGACTACTTCCTAAACCAGAAGGCTTTTACTACTGATTTTACTTTAGATACTGGAAGCGATAACACTAAATTTTACTTGAAAGACACAGCAGAAGTCGATCAATTTAAAATCACTTTTGTCGATACCGGTTTGGAAACCTTGCCCGGCGAGAGGATTCTTTTATGCAGGAAATATATTCCCCAAACAGACCAATATTTTATGGTAACGTACGGAGACGGAGTATCGAATATTAATATCAGGAAGCTGATTAAGTTTCATAAAAAACAACAAACAATCGGGACCATCAGCGCAGTTCATCCCAGGTCTAAATACGGTTTAGTAAAGATTACCAATGGAACTTTTGTCAAAGGTTTTACGGAAAAACCGGTTTTATCAGACTGGGTTAATGGCGGGTATATGGTTTTTGACAGAATTTTTTTTAAATACCTGCGGCCGGGAGAATATGAACACGACGGGATGAAACGGCTTGTCAAAGAAAGACAGCTTTCCGTATATAAACATGAAGGGTTTTGGTTTGCCATAGATACTTATAAAGAACTTGACGATCTTAACAAGATTTGGAATTCTGGGAAAATCCCTTGGAAAATATGGTAAAAAGAATTTTAATTACCGGTGTAAATGGTTATATCGGAACTGTTTTAGCGGAAAAATTACAAAAAAAGGGCTATCAGGTAATGGGATGGGATTTAAATTATTTTAAAAACATCACTTTGGGTACTTACAAAAATTCCTACCATTCAAAAAAAAATGACGTGCGTCAAAACAAACTTGATCTTAATCAAATTGATTGTATAGTTCACTTGGCTGCCCTATCGAATGATCCGATGGGGGCTTTGGATGAAAAACTCACCTTTGATATAAACTATAAAGCTACAATCAGATTGGCAAGAATTGCCAGGGAGAGGGGTGTAAAAAGATTCATCTTCTTCTCTTCTTGTTCCATATATGGAATTGCCAAAAAAGGTATTGTAAACGAAGAATCGATTATTAACCCCTTGACTGCTTATGCCAAATCCAAAGCTTTAGCAGAAAAAGAGTTATATAAATTAAAAAACGACAGCTTTTGCGTTTGTCTGCTGAGAAATGCTACTGTATATGGTTTTTCTCCCAGATTTAGAAATGATTTGGTTGTTAATAATTTGGTAACTTGCGGCCTGGCGCTCGGTCAGATAAAAGTATTGAGCGACGGGACACCATGGAGACCGCTTATTGACGTAAGAGATTTATGCAATATCATATGCAAATTTATTGAAGTTGATGCAAAAAAGATAAATGGAGAGATTTACAATGTGGGATTTAACAACAGTAATTATCAGATAAAAGATATTCTGGGTGTTATAAAAGAGTCTCTGCCAAAATGTGAAATTGTTTTTACAGGAGAACACGGGAAAGATACAAGAAGTTATAAAGTAGATTTTAGTAAAATAAGTAATTTATTTGCTGATACCACACCAAAGTGGCCAATAAGAAAATCCGTCCTGCATCTTATAAAAATGCTGAAAAAGCATAAGTTCAGCAGCAAGGATTTTGAACAGGGCAAATTTATACGCTTAAGCAGGCTTCAATCGCTAATATCCCGAAAAAGGCTTAATAAGAATTTACAGTGGCAAAATTGATATGTTATACTGGCAAAAATCATGCAGTCAAATTACCCAAAACATCATTATATCAAAGAAGGACACATCTCGGCTTGCCAAATTTGTAACAATAAAAAGTTACATAAAATCCTAGACCTTGGGCATCAACCACTTTGTGCTTTCATGCTGACAGATAAGATGCTAAGTGATCCCGAGACAACTTATCCTTTACGAATGATGTGGTGCGAGATTTGCACTTGTGCCCAAATTGATTATTGTGTGGACAGCAGCAAGGTTTACTATCCTGGTTACCCTTACAGAAGCGGTATTACAAAAGAGTTGGCAGAATATCAGGAAAATATCTGTCATTCTTTAATCAATAAATATAATATAAAACCAAATAACCTGGTAATCGATATTGGCTCCAATGACGGAACATTACTCAGCGGCTTTATAAAAAACAGGATCAAGGTGCTGGGCGTAGAACCCACCAATATTGCCAAAATCGCGCGGAAAAACGGCATCAGGACAATCCAGGCTTTTTTTGATATTGAGCTTTCAAAAAAAATCAGGGCAAAATACGGGCCGGCTTCCGTAATTACGGCGACCAATATGTTCGCGCATATGCAAACTTTAGGTGAAGTCATTATGGGAATTTATAATTTACTAACTGAAGATGGCGTATTCATTTCAGAAACACATTATCTTCTGGACGTTATTGCCAAAGGCCAGTTCGATACCATCTACCATGAACATCTCAGGACTTATTCACTAAAATCCCTGGTTAAACTATTTAACTATTATGATTTTACACTCATAGATGTTGAAAGGGGCAGCAGGTATGGAGGCAATCTGCGTATACATGCGGCAAAAGGCAAAGGAAAAAAAGTCAGCCCCCAAGTGATAAAGTTATTGAAAACAGAAGAAGACTTCGGTCTGGGTAAAATTGAAACGTACCGGCGCTTCGCAGAGCGGGTACAAAAAGCCCGGCTGAAATTTATGGATTTTATCATTAAACTTAAGAAGAAAGGTAAATCTATTGTGGGAAATTCCTGTCCCGGCCGATGCTCCACACTTTTAAACTATTATGGTGTTGATAAAGAGCTGTTGCCCTATTTGGCTGAACAACCAACCTCGTTAAAATTAAACATGTATTTACCCGGTAAACATATCCCGGTAGTAGACAATAAACGGTTAATAAAAGAGCAACCTAATTTTGTAGTTCTGTTAGCCTGGCATTATGCCAAACCAATAATGCAGCAACTTAAAGCCAGGGGACTTAAATCTGATTTCGTAATCCCTTTGCCTGATTTTAAAGTTGTTAAAAACTCAAGCATCTAAAAAATGATAAAAGTTGGCATAATCGGGTCTGGATTTGGCCTTTATGGTTTACTCCCTGCTTTTAATTCTACTGTTGGCTGTAAAGTTATCGCTATTTGCGGCAAAAAAACAGAACGTCTTGTTAAATATTGTCAGAGCATAGGACTCGGGAAAATATACACCAGCTGGCAAGAAATGTTGGCTACAGAGAAAATAAATGCCGTTGCCATAGCAGTACCCCCTAATGCTCAACATAATATAATTAGAGCGGCTCTTAGGAAAAATCTACATATTTTTGCGGAAAAGCCCTTAGCGCTAAATTACCAACAGGCTAAAGAGCTACTCAGAATTGCTACCAAAAAAAAAATAACTAACGCGGTTGATTTTATTTTTCCGGAAATTGAAGCGTGGCAAAAAGTTAAGGAGATGATAGATAAAAAAGTATACGGCAAATTAAGGCATATTTCCTTAAACTGGGACTTCTTAAGCTATGATATTAAAAATAAAATCTCATCCTGGAAAACAAATACCCGTGAAGGCGGAGGCGCCTTATCATATTACTTTTCCCATTCTCTTTATTACCTCGAATATTTAGCCGGGGAAATTACCGGAATCAAAAGCCAATTTTTCTATTCCAAAGAAAGTATAAACAGCGGGGAAGTCGGCCTTGATTTGCTATTAAGCTTTAAAACGGGAATCAAAGGTTATGCCCATATCTCCATAAGTACCAAAGTCTATAACAAGCATCAATTAATATTTCAGTGCGAAAAAGGGGCAATTATACTGAAAAATGAAAGCGGGTCTGTAACTGATTTTGTAATAAAGATTTATTCAGAAAAAAAAGAGACAAAAATTAAACTCAAAGAAAAACCAAAAAAAATTGACGAGGATGAACGGGTCAGGATTGTAAAAAAGATAGCTGCCCGTTTTATATATTGTTGCGCCCACAAAGAGCAGATGATCCCATCATTCAAAGAAGGGGTACGGGTACAGGAGTTGATTGGTAAAATAAGGTCAAACCTCTAACTTTGCAAGCTTTTCAAAGTAACCATACTTTTTAACTTGCATAACGGTTTTTCTCTCCCAGATAAAAATTATCAATCCGCGCAGCGTTTTTAAAATAATTTTTGGCAAAAAGCCGGTCAATGCCAGTAAAAGAAACTTCGGGTCTGTTAAAAGGCTGTTGTCCAAATTAATTAACTTCTTTAAAACTTTTAGGTAATTTTTATTATCCGTAAAAAGTTTAATACTCGGAAGCAAAATTGCCCCTCCTCTTAAGAATTCTTTTTTATGCTGCAAATAATCTTTTCCATCAACAAATTCCTTTATCATCTTTAAATAATCTTCCATATAAAAACTACCTAGCTTTTCTAAATTAAAGTAATAGGGGACAAACCTCTGGCTAATATAAGCGACAGTAAAAAGACTTGGTAGATAAACTATCCCCTGTTTGGAAATAACATCATAACAAAAAGGGAAATATGCATAAGTAAAACTGTCTGTAATTTTAGCAATATTTATTAAGGATCTGTCAAAAACAAGCCCGGTAAAAAAAGAGATATTGAAATCCAACGCTTTAAGTGGCAACTTTTTTACTTTTCCCGGTTTGACAAAAATAACTTTATCACTTAAGCGAAAAATTTTACTTGGGTGTTTGGGAGAATGAGAATAGTAAATTGTACCGATTGAGCCCATACCGGTTTTATACTTCTTCATAGCGTTTAGGATTTCAAATAGAGTACGCTCTTCCAAAATTAAATCATCATCACCTAAAGTAAAAATAAAATCTCCCTGCGCCCTTTTGAAGCATCTCCTGATGTTCCCGGCAAACCCCAGATTTTCCCTGTTTTTGAAATATTTAATTCTCCTGTCCTTAAAGCTTTTCACCACCTTACTTGTGTCATCAGTTGAACAGTTGTCCCCAACTATAACCTCAAAAGAAATACAATCCTGTCTCAAAACTGAATGGATTGCTTTTTTTAAAAACTGGCTTCTATTATATGTTGGTATGATAACAGAAAAATCTTTAGGATCTAGAGACATATAATTTTTGAAAGTATAGCATAAGGGTCAAGGGTAGAAAATTTACTTAATTACTTTTTAATATATATTTCATCCAATTAAGAATATTATGATGTATAATCCGAAAATACAACAAAAATCTAAACTTATGATTCTGAAAAAAGATAAAACCAAAATATTAATGCTGACTCATTATACAAACAGGTCGGAATACGGCGAGGATACGGACATGCGGATACTTCGGTACTTAAAAGATAAAGTCCAGAAAATTATCCTAATCACTCATCCTTTGCCTGAATTTGGCCACCATACCTCTTACTGCTTAATCTATATTAACGGCCAAAAGGTTAGAGAGTTAAAAGCGTCTGTCTATAATGGCCCGGAATTTTTAAAATACCTGCACCATATTATAATCACCTATTATTTCCTATCTAAAACAGACTTCTCCTTCCATCTTTGCATCGCAATGGAAAATTTATCGTTTATCACTATCCTGCCGCTTCGTTTTCTTAGCCTAATGAAGCGGCTGGTTTATTATTCCCTCGATTTTGTCCCTCAGCGTTTTAACAATTCCTTCTTGAACTCCCTTTACCGTTTTATGGATAAAACTGCCTGCAGATTTTCAGACACTAATTGGGTAATGGTGAAGGAGCAAATCAAAGAAAGAAAACAATATGGCATTACACGTTTAAATAGCGCCCCGTTTAATATAGTGCCTATTTGTTATAACAATAAAAGAATTAATGTTCTGCCTTTTGATAAAATCAATTTCTACAATATCCTATACATGGGGGCAATCAGAGAATCAACGGGTCCACAACTAACCATACAAGCTATGCCTTATTTAATTAAAAAGTTTCCCAAAATCCGCCTCACTATAATCGGTTCGGGAAAATATCTTGATTATTTAAAAGATTTAGTTTTCAAATTAAAGCTTAACCGCTATGTTGATTTCACCGGTTACATTGAAAAGTTTGCCGATATGACCGATTTAATGGTTCAAAAAAGTATCGGGCTGGCTCCTTACATACCCAAGCCAAACAGCCTTAGCTACTATTCAGACCCCAGTAAAATAAAACTTTATATGTGCTGCGGCCTTCCAGTGATAACAACTGATGTTGCCACAATGTCAAATCTGATCTCAAAGACAAAAAGCGGAGTAGTAATTAATTATTCCGAAAAATCTTTAGCAGATGCTGTCGCCAAATTGTTAAGCAGCGAAGACAAATATAAATCATACAAAGATGCTGCCATCAAGCTTTCCAAAAAATTTGATATTAATAATATCTTAAGATCCGCTATCGCAAAAATCTCCAATTAGTTAAAGTAAATTTAATTAAATAGTGTTAAAATATGCTGAGTTTCCAATACCTTTTATGCGAGACGAAAATATCTACTTTTTTATCGGGACAACGGCGGAACTTATAAAACTTGCGCCTGTCCTCCAGGAGCTTAAAAAAAGAAAGAAGACGTTTAAAATAATCTCATCTAATCAAAATATTCTTCACTTTGAAGAACTGCGATATATACTGGGCAAACAAGAGATCTACTACAAAAATGTATTAAAACATACCAGAATGCCTAACAATTTATATCTCCGTTTTGTAGTTTGGGCCATAAAAACTCTTGGTAACTTTCATCTTTACTTTAATAATGAATTTAGAAATATTGATAAAAGAAATTCATTCTTTATTGTACACGGAGATACGGTTTCCTCTCTGATAGGGGCGATCGCTGCAAAAATACAGGGCCTTAGGCTGGTACATATAGAATCAGGTCTTAGATCTTTTAATTTTTTAGAACCTTTTCCCGAGGAACTATGTAGATTTATCATCTCGCGTCTCGCAAGCATCCATTTTTGCCCAAATTCCTGGTCGGTTAAAAATCTAAAAAAAATTGGCAGAGTAAAAATAAACACTCTAAATAATACTCTGATCGAAACCTTACAGACCACTTTAAGAAATACCAAGGATTCAATAATTAGAATTATTCCTAAGACTAAGTATTTTATATTAGTTTTGCATAGACAGGAACATATTTTATTCAGAAAGAATTTTACAAAAAGAATTATTAAAATATTCTCTGAATATACCAGTTCAAATCTAGTCTGCGTTTTAGTGCTTCATAAATTGACATCTGATTTTATGAAAAAAGAAGGTCTGTGGAAAGAAATCAGAAAGAATAGAAACTTTGTTTTTGTACCAAGGTTGCCTTATTCCCAATTCATCACACTAATGGCAAAAGCGGAGTTTATAGCTACAGATGGAGGCAGTAATCAGGAGGAAGCTTACTATTTAGGTAAACCCTGCCTAATTTTAAGAAATGTAACTGAAAGAATAGAAGGATTAGGAGAAAATGCGCTTTTAAGTCATGCTAATGAACAGATAATCAGGGATTTTGTAAAAAATTACAAAAAATATCAAAGAAGATCTATATCTTATACGATCCCCCCCTCAAAAATTATCGTTGATTATTTACTAAAACTTAACTAAAAACACTGCTGTTTTGAAAAATGTATATCCATTGTGTATGATGCTATTTATGATCTATCTTTCCGCACTCTTTATTCCTATTTTGGGTTTTCTACTGCAAATATACCCAAGGCTGTTGAATAAATACTACGGATTAGACGTTTGGGTGAAGATGATTGAAGCAGATATTTTCAGAAAAAATGGTCACCATATACCCATGGAAAAAGTTAAGGAGGGATTTATGCTCGAGGGCTATTTCGTATACCCTCCTGCCCTCCCTTGGTTACTGTCGTTCCTTAGTAAAAAAACTTTACTTCGGGTGCAAGGATTTATTTCTCCTATCTTTGATGCAGTTCATAATATTTTGATATTTTTCATAACCTACCAAATTACAGGCAAATTCGAAATTGCTTTGGTGGCACAATTTATTTACGCAACTATCCCTTTAATAATTTTAGAGAATAGCTATCTAACTCCCCGATCATTAGGCTATATGCTTTTTACTTTGGCATTCTATCCGCTCATAGCATATTCTATTAATCCAAATATTCTTTTTTTGACTGTAAGTTTTATTGGCTTAGTGGTTTGTTTCTTCTCTCATAAATTTCCTATCCAGTCGTTTTTATTCATATCAATATTTTTCTTAATTATTGAAAGAAACCCTTTGTATATTTTAATGTTCTTTACGGCTATGGGAACCGCATTAGTTATTAGTAAAGGATATTACTATAAAATTCTAGAAGAGCATATTGCAAACATTTATCTTTGGTCAATTAATTTTAGACACCGATTTTCTCATCAAGTTAGACAAAACAACAGTAAGATAAAAACAGATTTAGTAAGTTATATTTATCTCGTACTCAGTAAATTCACTCCGTTTTCTCTGCTTGGAGTAAACCTCTGGACACTGGGACCTTTGGCATTCCTAGTATTTAAAATAATAAATATAGACTTTTTACCCATTAGTAACTTTTTGCTTTTCAAATTAAGCCTTTGGGCGTTCTTTTTCTATATTCTTTCGATTCTGGTGCTTTCTATAAAATACTTAACTCCCATCGGAGAAGGACAAAGGTATATGGAAATGGCATTGGCTCCCACAGTTATTGTTACAGCGGTTATTTTTTCTCATTTAATAAGAACAGATTTTAAATTATTAGCTATTATAATTTTGGCCGCAATTACATTTATTAATCTAGCCATATCAATTTTCCTGCAGTGGAAGGTTGTCATTAAAGATAAGGACAGAACAATGACTAAAGGGATGCAAGAGGGATTTAAATATATTAATACTTTAAAATTTAGACCCAGAATAATTTGTCTTCCACAGAAAATTGCTTATATGGTTTTATATAACACCAAAAGCGAAGTGCTAGTTGATTTTCAGCCCAGAACAGCTGCAAAGATTGCAGATGTCTATCCTGTCCTAACAAAATCCATAAAAGAAATTGCCAGAAAATATAATCTTAATCTTTTAGTCTTAAAAAAGGATTACAGTTCATTAAAAGATTTAGGATTAAAAAAGAATTCAGTTTTATATGAAACTGAAGATATGGAAGTTATCAAAATATAGAAATTATATAAGGATCTGCTATCAAACTTTCTAAAAAATACGATATCGATAGTATCTTAATTGAAGCGTTTGAAAGAATCCCTACATAGATTATTTTAATGAGACAATCAGGTCACCTGCTATAAGTACATCAACATTTCTTTTGATCAGACTGTTTATAGCATCTGTTGGTGTATTTACTATTGGTTCCTCGTGATTATTAAAGCTGGTATTAATTAAAACTGGATTTCCGGTTTGTTCTATATAAGATTTAACTACTTCATAATATTCTGGATTTTGCTCACGAAATACGACTTGAGGTCTAGCGCTTCCATCAACATGAACTATAGCTGGACACTTACTTTTAAGATAGGGCGTACATTGGTAACAAATGGTCATGAATCGTGAAGAGATATGATCTTGCCGCCACCCAACAAAGCATTTATCTGCATACTCAGGAATAGTGACTGGTGCAAAAGGCATAAAGTCACTCCGTTCTAACCTTTGGTTTAGAATTTGGGTAATCTCTTTATCTGTGGCTTCTGCTAATATAGATCTGGCACCTAATGCTCTAGGCCCATACTCCATACGACCTTGATACCAACCCACTAACTTTCCTTCAATAAGAAACTGAACTGCCTTTTTTATTTTATCTTGAGATTGAACTTGAATATATGAAACCTTTTGACTTTCCAAAACCCGTTTAATTTCCTCATTTGAATATGCTGGTCCAAGATAAACAGTAGGTAGACCAAAATGGCGTATATTATTACCTTTAGTTAATGCTATATTGATAGCTCCACCTAATGAATTTCCTCCATCTCCCATTTGAGGAAAAATATAAATACTCTTTACCTGTGGAAGATTAGATAATTCATAGTTTAACTTCACATTACTCATACAACCACCAGCTAAACAAAGATTTATACTGCCCTTTGACTTAGATCCTATATGCTTTATTAAAAAACCCATTAAAGTTTCCTCCAAAAGTTTCTGTGCAGCGTAGGCTATATCGTCCCTTGAGAAACCTGCCAATTTTTTATGAATCTCTGGCCAATCGGCAGATATAAAAGGTCTGTATGTATCTCCAATTCTGCTTCGGATCTTTCCCTTTTCCTCATCAAACCACAATCCGGATTTTAAAATCTCAAAGGCTTTTGTCTGCTTACCTCTAGCTGCTAAGCCTGTTACCTTCCCTTCATGTTTATCCGGGGTAAAACCTAATAGCTTTGTTATAAACCCATACATTGCACCTAAGCTGGTTAACTCTGTTGCCATATCAATAAACTTAAGACCCTCTATACGTGTGGCCGACCAAAGCGACACAGAACGAAAATCACCGCGGCCATCAGCTGTAAAAATATAAGCTTCCTTATATGGTGAACAATAAAAAGCAGTTAAAGCATGGGAGTAATGATGATCACAAAGAATCACTTTTTCTCTTGGAAAACCTAAATCCTCTAAACCCTCAAATAATTCCTTTTTAAAAGCAGTATCTCGCTCACCGGTTATTTTAATTCGCTGAAGTATAATATCTTTAGTATCTTTAGGACTATTCTCTAATTGATCAATCACATCTTCAATCAAGCGTGGTAGTGTTTCTAATTGATCTACCCCATTCCAGGCACCACAACCTATCCAATCAATATCAGTTGGCTTTAATTTCTGACTCTGAAGAATATATTTAATTGACTGCTTAGGAAATGTCGCAATATTTTTTTTACGAACAAACCGTTCTTCGCTAACAGCTGCCAAAATTTTTCCATCCTTTAGTAAACAAGCACCGCTATCAATAGCATTGCAGACACCTAAAATTAACATTTATAAATTATAGCTTTTTTATTAGACAAAAAAAATAGCTGATTACTTTCTTGTTTTCATATATAATTTAAAAATCTTTTAAAACTTATGGCTTTTATAATCGGACTAATCATATCAGCATTAAGTTATATTTTTCAAATCTATCCTAGAATTTTCAACAAATATTTTGGAGTTGATGTTTGGTCCAGAACGATTGAAGCAGATTATGTCAAAGCGGCAGAGTTAAATTTGAATATGAAGTCTCTACTTTTTGAGACAGAAACAATCTAAATATTCAAAATTTAGAGATATTTTTTCTCCACCAGTCAAAGGTTTCTCTCAAACCATCATCCAGTCCAACTTGAGGATAGTAACCCAATAAATTTTTTGCCTTGTCTATACTGGGTTTTCTATCCAACACCTCTACCACCCGTCCTTTGGTAAGAACTATCTTTGAACCTTTATATAAAGACTGAATTTTTTTGGCCAGCTCCAATATAGTTACATACGCATTAGGATTACCAATATTGAAACACTCTCCAAAAGTATTTTTTTGCAGCATCAGCTCTACCGCCCTAACCATATCCGATATGTAGCACCAGGCTCTTTTTTGCGATCCATCACCCGTAACATAAATCTTTCCGGTTTTTATGACCGATGTTAACATATTACTGACAGCCCCCTCCCCTACTTGTCTTGGTCCATAGATATTAAAAGGCCTTATCATATTAACTGGCAGACCATATTTTTTAAAATATGCTTTGGCCAAATGATCGGAAGCTACTTTCGAGACCGCATACGACCACCGACCTTCGGATACGGGACCAATACAGGTTGAGTCATCTTCTGAAACATCACTCGCCAAAGATCCGTAAACTTCGGAGGTGGAAAAAGTAATTACTCTTTCAATCTTTTTGCCTGCCAAAACTTTTAGCAAATTTGTAGTCCCAAAAAGATTTACCTCCAAAGTCAGCAAAGGATCTGTTTCATAAAAAGATGCCCCGGCAATTGCTGCCAGATGAATAACGATATTCTGACCCTTAACAATCTTCTTAACGATTTCTTCGTCCCGGATATCCCCGTTTATCAAACTTACTTTTCTTTGTATTGATTGATCGAGAAAACGGAAAGAATTCCTACGTCCGTTATCAAAAAGAGTTACCTTATTATCTTTATAAAAACGCTCTGTCAGAAAACTGCCGATAAAACCCCCGCCGCCAGTGATAAGTATCTTCTTACCGGAGATTTTTACTGATTTTTTCATAAATAAAAGTCGCGGATTTTTTCTATTATCAAATCAATATCTTTTTGTTTCATATGCGCATATAGGGGCAGGGAAAGAGTTTCTTTAGCATATTTTTCAGCAATTGGAAAATCACCTTCTTTATAACCTAAAAATTTGTACGCCGGCTGAATATGCAGGGGAGTCGGATAATGCACCCCTGTTTCAATACCAAAACTTTTAAGATATACTGACAGCTCGTCTCTACGGCTGGTCAAAACTGCCACTACATGATGAGCGCTTTCCCCACTTTTTGTTGTTTCAATAAATCTACAGATACCGGACAATTTCTTTTTGTAATAACCTGCCCATCGGCTTTTTGCTTTTATCCATTTATTAAGTCTTTTAAGTTTAACATCCAGAATTGCTCCCTGTATTGCATCCAACCTGCCGGTTGTACCCACTAGGCTATGGAAGTAGTGGTCTTCCCTGCCATGATTAGAAAGTTTTCTCACCACTTCCGCCAGTTTAGGATTCTTTGTTACAACTGCTCCGGCATCTCCAAAAGCTCCTAAATTTTTAACAGGGTGAAAACTAAAGCAGACAAATTCACTACTGTGGGAACCAATTACCTTACCTTTATATCGTGCACCGTGAGCCTGAGCGGCATCTTCTATTACGGCAATCTTTTTAGATTTTGTTAATTTATATATTCCGTCCAGATCCACCGGATTACCATGCAAGTGAACAGGAATTACAGCCTTAGTTCTTTTGGTAATCTTTGTTTTTAAGGATTTAGGATCCATATTTTTTGTTTTCGGATCGATGTCGCAAAAAACCGGAGTTGCGCCAACAAGTACTATCACCTCTGCAGTTGCAGTAAAGGTATTAGGAACTGTAATCACTTCATCACCCAACCCAATATTTAAAGCCATTAGAGTCAGTAGCAACGATTCTGTACCAGAGCTTGTACCAATACAATATTTGGCATGACAGAATTTGGCGAAATTTTTCTCAAATTCTGCCACTTCCGGACCCATTACATAACGACCGGATTTTAGGACCCGCTTTACAACCGGCAATACTTCTTTCTCCACTTCTTTATATTGCCCCGGCAAATCCATTAATGATATTTTTTTAAAGATTTGTTTCTTCATAAGCTTTTATTTCCGAAATATTTTTTATCACTTTTGCCGGGTTTCCCGCAACAACTACATTTTCTAAAACATCTTCTGTAACTACACTGCCTGCTCCGACTAAAGCATTTTGGCCGATTTTAACTCCGGGTAAAATTACAGCTCCTGCTCCTATTTTAGCATTCTCAGATACTATAACCCCTTTTAAATTTTGCTTGACGTTTTTAGATCTTGGGTATTTGGCATTTGTCAAAACTACACAAGGGCCAATCCAACAATTTTTTTTTAAAACTGAAGATTCAGGAATAAAGACATTGGAATGTATCCGGCAATGATCTTCTATTACGACATCATGCTCAACAACACTATGACTTCCTATGCTTACATTATTCCCGATTTTATTATTCTCTCTTATCAGAACTCCATGGCCGGTTTGGAAATTATTGCCTATCTTATTTCCGCCGTAAATAATTGTATGCGATCGGATTAAACAACCGTCTCCAAAAGTTGAACCTGATTCTATAACCACAAACTCTTCAGTTTTTATATTTTTTAGATTTTTACCCATTTTCCATTATTTTGTAGAGAATTTTGACACGCTTCTAAAACCTTAACTACTCTTAAACCATTTTCTAAATCCGTTAATGGTTTTTTATTGTATTTTATACAATCAAAAAAGTGATCTAGTTCTTCTAAAAGAGGCTCCTTATTTTCAATCTGAGGAGCATAAATATCACCAGAATGCAATTTAATCTTATACTCTGTAGCTAGACCTTTTGCAATCTCGTTTGTATCCGCTCTTTTATCATAAATCTTAAGAGGCATCTCATTATCTAAGTCATCAAAAACCAGCATTTTTTTTGAACCCACCACAGTAACCTTTCTTTCCTTAGCAGGATCCAACCAACTAAGATGTATTTCTGCTAAAACATTATTAGGATAGCGGAGTATTATAAAAACCACATCTTCAATATCTTTCTGTAAAAAAGATGCGCCTGCTGCCATCACTTGCTCGGGGTTTTTGTCCAAAAGAAAATTTAATATAGAAATATCATGAGGTGCCAGATTCCACAGCGCATTTACATCCCCTCTGATCTGTCCTAAATTCACTCTGGTTGAATAAATATAATAAATTTTGCCAAAATTTTCCTCCTTAGTTATTTTTTTTATCTTCAAAACTACAGGGTTATATTCAAAAGTATGACCCACCATCACTACCCTTTTTGCTTTATCATTAATCCGAATTAAATCTTCAGCCTCCTTAACAGTTAAAGTTAGTGGTTTTTCTACTAAAAGATGTTTGCCTGCTTTTAAACCTTTAACAGCCAGTTCATAATGAGTGCTGGCAGGACTTGCAATTATAATTACATCCAAATTCGCGTGATTAAATAAAAAATCAACACCGTTGGTAATTTCAGCGCGAGGATATAATAGTTTAGCTTCTTTACGTCTACCTAAATCCTTATCGCAAATAACCGCCAAATTAATACCCTTAATCCTGTTTAAAGATTTAGCAATATTCGGTCCCCAGTATCCATAACCGATTAATCCACAATTTATCATTTGCCAAAGAGTTTAGCTTAAAGTTTGGCTTTCGTCAAATAAATCTGCTAAAATCCCATAACATGGAAAGAACTGCTAACGCGATACTGCAAACCGAAAGAGCTGATGTTAAAATCAGAGGGCCGGTTATAACAGAAATCTTAAAGGATAGTTTGGCTGCTACAGCATTGGTTCAGGATAAACCTTTTACAGACGAGGATGTTGTAAAGACAAGACTTGCAATATTATTAGTAGCACCTTATGCCCACCTTAGAGTCTTCCCAAGTTATTGGGAACACATTGTTTACAGTTCAATAATAGCAAGACACATAGCCCAAAATGTCGGATCGGATCAGTTGTATCCTTATGAAGCGGAAGTCCTGCAGTTTTTTGACGATGTTGGCTCTCTTGTAATACCGCACCGGTATTTTAGAAAAAACGTTGTCAATCGACTTTTTGACAGAAATATCGGAGTAAGACAAAATCTGGAAGCTAAACATCCTCCAATACCCCAAATTTTAGGCAGAGGAAAAGTAGTAATAAGTATTAACGATCTAACTTTGCCGCAAATCATTTTAGATCTTGCTGATAATCTAGGTAAGTTAAATCCCGATGGAGCTCCTTTTTCCATTGCTCAAAAGAAAAGATACAATGAAACACAACTCCGTAGATACGCAGGGGGGATTTTTGCTTCGGAAAGATTTGGACTTCGGGCATTAGCCGAAAAAGGCAAACAAAAACTGGCAATCGATTTAGTTTTTGATGAAATAGAATTTTTAAGGATGAGATACGGGATTACAATAGAAGAGATATGTAAAGACGCATTTGAAGAATTTTCTCTCCAGAACAATCAAAGGTATTTAAGGAATCTTAATGAGGCTCAAGAAACTTTGGATCCAAAAGTCGATGAGACTCTCAAAAGACCTCCTGTTGAAACTGTTGTATTTGATGCAGGAGGTGTTCTTTTCCAAGACGCCGATTCTGCTTTATTCAAGGGTTTGGCAAGTTTTTTTAGCCAAGCTTATGAAGATGTTATTTTGGCTATGAATGATTTAAACCCAGAAGCTTTTGGTAACAAAATAAGTGAGGAGGAATATTTAAGGAGGTTTTGGGACAAAATGGGGCAGCCTTATCCGGAAAATCTTGACCAGGCCAGGGCACCTTTTAGACAACCTGAAATTTATAATCCGATAAATGGAATGCAGGATTTGGTTCGATCACTCGCCCAAAACCCCAATATCCAACTTTATGTCCTGTCAGATTGCATACACCCGGTAGCTACCACAGTCTTTAACTGGATTGCAAAGGAATATCCCCAAATTCCCCCGGATCACATCCTTATCTCTAGTAGAATAAATACTGCAAAAATAGAAACTAATAGTCCTGCTTTTCAGATCCTGCTTAAACGGCTCAGTAACCCTAATCCTCAATCAGTTTTGTTTATAGATGATAACCCTGTCTATACAACTACTGCCCGCGCCAGATATGGCCTCCGATCCATACATTTTAGGGAAAATGATCCAGCCAGATTAGACGAAGAGTTAAAAAGAGCCAAACTGATATAAAAAATCACTCTATGCTGAAACTTTTATCGCCTTGACAAAAATTGATACACCTGTTTTTTGAGGGAATAAATTATTAAGTGAATCTATTTTATTAACTACACAAAAAATAATTTTCGTTAATGTTGTTTGCCGTCCTGTTCCAAACTTATTTATCCCTGCAGATATATTTTTAGGAAGTTTCTTTGAATAAAAAAGCCTTGCCATAAAATTAACAAAATAATGATTAAAAGGAATACACCAAAATGTTAACGGCTCTATTTCTTCAACTTTAAAATTGCACTTAATAAGAAGATTTTTCAGCCGGTCCTGTTTATATAACCTGATATGCTGATTCCAGATTCCTGCCCAAAAGCCTGATTTAATATGGGTTTTAAATAATCGCTGTAACAGCCAGTTAACAGGATCCCAAAAAAAAGGATAATCTATGTTGCACGTAGTCAAAATCAAAAGGCCGTTTGGTTTCAAAACTCTTCTTATTTCTGATAAAGCTTTTTCTTCATCTTCAATGTGTTCAATCACTTCAGAAATTAAAACTTTATCAAAAGAAGAATTCTTAAAAGGGAGTCTTGTAGCACCACCTTTAAATATTTTGATTTTTTTCCTATCTATCAAACCTTCTGCAGATTGCAATGCATTTTTATCCTGATCTATACCTGTCAAGGTTAATTTGACTCCAAGATTATTAAGAAGATACAAGTAATATCCATTGCCGCAGCCGACATCCAGTATCCTGTCTCCTTCCGAAAGATCAAAACCATGTACAATATTAAGTGCTCTTGCCTTAAGAGCCATATCTCCGACATTTGCGAGTAATTTATCCAGCTTTGTATGTATTAATAATTTTTTCTGCATTGTTTTCCGAATATCTCCTCTCAGCAAATTTTCTGGCATTTTGTGACAATTTTTTTAATATATTTTTATTGTTAAAAAAATATTCTACCTTATTTTTGATATTAAGAGGACTGACTTCTAGAAACCTACCGACTGTTTCATTCATTGCTTCAGGTATAGCTCCTTTTTTTGCTCCCAGTATGGGAGTTCCACAGGCAAGGCTTTCAAGGATAACCCTGCCAAATCCCTCCTCAGAGGTTGAAGGCACAATCAATAAATCAGCTACGCTGTAATACAGGGGTAATCTATTCTGATCAATAGTGCCGATAAATTCTAAATTTTTATTTTTTTCTGCAGCTTTTTTAACCATGTCTTCCAAAGGACCTGCACCAATAATTTTTAAATCTATTGCTCTATGCCATTTTCGAACAGACTCTAAAAGTTCTTCTACACCCTTTCCTTCAACCAATCTCCCAACAAACAAAACTGTAAATTTATATTCCCATCCTAACTGTTTTTTAATTTTTAACTTTGAATTTTGAACTTTAAACTTATGTAAGTCTATCCAGTAAGTAAAATTGTCAACCTTTTTTGCCGGTATTCCTAGGGATCTAATTTCCTCTGCTGATTGTTTCGATAATCCCAAACAATAATCAGCATTTTTAAATATCCAACCGACAAAATCCCTGTACAGCCCTTTTTTAGGAAAATGATAAATACTGTGTATAGATACAACAGTTCTTTTATTAAAGATCTTTCCCCAAAATACTCCAACAAACCCAGCTACTAAACCATGCGAATGAATCACATCAATTTTTTTCAACAGTATGACAAATGGGGACCAGAAAAAAAGGCCTGGGAGAAGGTAAAGAAACTCTAAAAAGGGGGATTTGACCAGTTTATAAAACAAATTTGATATCCAAGGGAGCCTGATTATCTCAATATTTTTCTCCCTCTCTATTATTTTCCAACCAGTTTTTGTTTGCAAAGGCCGATATGTCAGTACCGTTACTTTAAAACCTTTTTCGGCTAAAGCTTTACATAAATCATCAAGATGAGTTTCCACTCCTCCGATATTGGGTCTAAAATGTGCAGTCAGTTGTAAAATTTTCAAAACTTCTTAATCCTTCCTGTTATATAACCTAGTCCGCCACCGGCCAGTTCCAGAAACAACATAATAATCATCCCTAAAGATAAAACCGGATGGGAAAGGATTTTATCGTAATGTTTATAGAACACCGGTCTTAAAAAATATATCGTTTTCGGACTGAATACGGAAATTTTTTGTTTATTTAAATACCGGTGTGATTTAAGCGCGTAATAAAATTTTTTACGTGCCAAAGCTAAAGGTGAACTAATTCTTTCATAATGATAAATGACTGAAACTATCCTGCCGATTTTAAACCCCAAGTTTTTAACGCTTTCAGGCAAATCCCAGTCCTCAGGACCCGTAATCCTTTCATCATATCCCCCGGTCGCATTAAATGCCTCTTTTGTAAAAAATCTGGCTGCATCCGTAAAGCTATCCCCTTCCAGATTATAAAAAGACCGCTCAAATGCCTTAACTTTTTCCCAAAATGTGTTACCTATTGACCTTTCTGGAATAATTACTGCTCCAACTTGCCTCCCCTTTTTACAAACTTCAACACACTCCTGTAATACCGCCGGGCAAAGTTCCATATCGGCATCTACAAAAAGCAGGTAATCACCTGTTGCATGTTTTGCTCCAAAATTCCGCTGGCTGCTTCTTTCCGGACCGAAGGAATAAACCTTTATCCCTGATTTTTTTCCGATCTCTGCAGTTTTATCTTCGGAAAAATTATCCACCATAATAACTTCCAAATTCTTGTAGGTTTGTTTCTTTATTGATTCAATAAGCCGCCCAATGGCTGCCTCTTCATTCTTTGTGGTTATAATTACAGATACAAGCTTGGATTCATTCACGGAAGTTTTAATTCCTTTAATAAATTATCTTTAATATCTATAAATTCACCTTTTTCCACTTTATATGCATAAAGATCGTCTAAGTTGTAAAAAACATTCTTTTCTGTTACTTGCCTGCATCTACCGCTGGTTATAAAACCCTCTTTACCATCCTTAAGTTGATAGGATGAAATTAAAATATTGATATCGTTAACGCTCCCTATACACCCCGATCCATCCCCTTTAACCTGCCATTTTATCATCGTGGCAAATGATATAGAATCCAAAAGTAGCGCACGCTTATAATATTTAAAGCTTAAATTATCTTTTGGAAGCTCAAAATATACCAAAATATTACCTGCTCTATTAAATTCCCCCATTTTCTTTATTAATTTACCATGTAAAATTTGTTGGTCTTTTATCCTTACGTTCTCGGGATAAATTCCTAAAAACTCGCGGTTAATTGCAAAACTGCTCGATCGATAAAAACCAATAATAATCCCGGTAATCATTACTGCTACTAACATCCGTGCATACTTTTTCTTAAACTTTTTATAAAATAAAACCAAAACAGCAGCAAAGAAAAGTGAAATACCAATTGCCGGTATCTGAAAATAATAATGGATACTGTTATATCCGTCCAGCAAATAAGCTATGGTTACCCACATTAAAGAAAGAAATATTAATGAAAATACCGGCCCAATGGTTATCGCCACCAACAAGTAATCTTTTTTTCCTTTTAACCATTCCCAAAATGCCATCAAAGCCACCACCAGAATAAAAATCGCCACCAGGGTTGGATACTTAGTTAGAAAAAATAAGGATGGGTCCATTTGTTGAACTAACCCCGGGGCAATAGTCAAGTGGTGGCTTGCTATAAAATACATCAGGATATCCAAAACAAAGTTTATACAAAAAGCTGTGATAATAAACCGTAAAGGCTTTCTCGGTATTAAGAGTGAAAGAAAAAATAAAGATAATAGAAAAATCCAAACGCTTCCTTTCGCAAGATAGGATAAATAATTATTTAGACTGGCAAAAGTAGAAAAATCCATAAATCCAAAAATTCTCATATTCTCAACAGTCAAAAGAGAATATCCAATACCTGCAAACGGAGAAAGAAGATTAAACCAATTTCCTGCCAGAATTTGACTTAGCAAAACGCCCGGCGTTTCAACAACCCTTCCATTGGGGGATACAGGCGCTATCATAGCAATTAATATTGAAGGCAGTAAAAAACACACAAGCCTGATGATAGAATTTTTAACCGTAGTTGGTGATTTATATTTAATTATCCAATAAGTTTCAACGCCGAAAATTATAAAAAAGAGTGGAAATATTCTGGTGGGGGAATTTAAATAAGACAGAATTATCAAAACTGAAGATACCATTAACAAAATTTTTGTTTTTTTTATCATGGTATAGTAATAGGTAATGAAAAATAAATTCATAAGTGCTATCGCTGGGAAAATACCACCTTTCATAAACCAATAAAAGGAACCTGTTGATGCTGAATTTATCCCGTAGATTACAGTAGTCAGCAACGCCAGCAGTCTGTTTCTAAAAAGGATTAAAATTAAAGGGAAAAGGGTGAGGGTCGCGATTATTTTGAAAGCTATATTTACATATTGATATAGGGAATAATGATTTCCGAAAAGTATCCCCAATATGCCTATATAAATTGCATATCCGCCTTCATGTATGCCAATTTTTGTCCATGTTAAAAATAATTTTTGCAAAAAATTGAGATCCGGCAAAGATCTAAAATAAAAAAGCCAATTCCAATCATCTTCTGTAAATAGCGAAAAATCTATAATCGGCCGTAAAATTGAAAATTGGGTCAAAACCACAACTACGGCACACAATAAAAATATCCACAAAGATCTTTTGTTAACTACTTTATTCATGTCGGCTCTCTCTTAAAAAGAATAACATGGATGCGAGAATGATATCAATATTAAAGCTTGACTCTAAGGGTTTGTATGATAATCTTTATAGTGACTCCGGCTTTAGCCGGAGAATTGGAAAATACCACGAATGAATATATTACAATTCAAAAAGCATCTAGCAAAACTTAAAAGTATTACAAAAGCTTCTGACAGGACCGGATGGGTAATTGATGAAGTGGCTTTTCTGATTTACTCTTTAGTCAAGTTCTATAAACCAGGTTTAATAATCCAGATAGGACATCTTTGGGGAAAATCAGCGCTGTTTTTGCTCGAAGCTCTCACAGACGGTTTTTTGATGGATGGAGAAAGAGTTGAAGAAGGGATTTTGAGTGGAGACACGAAGTTTCTATCCTACGTTAAATCAGAGTGGCCAAAAGTGAAAAGCGGAAAATTAATTTCCGTGGACGCCTTTCCTTATGGCAACTGGAAACAAGGCATAGCATATTTAGAAAAACTGTACGGCAAAAACAGATTCGAGTTTGTAGTGGAAAAAAGCGATAAGTTTTTTGAAGACCGCAGTAATGCAATTAAGAAAAAATACTATGGTAAAACCATATTAGGAGTTGTTGACGGAGATCACTCATACGAAGCATGTATGAATGACCTTATTGGAATGGCAAAATTGGATGCCAGTCATATAATTGTTGATGATCTTAAATGGATTCCTCATATCCAGAAAGCTTGCAATGATTTTGTACATGCACATCCGGAGTACTCTCTTTCAATTTTTCTTGTCTATAATGGTCTTGCGGTTCTTAGTAAAAAACAATAAATCATGGAATGAAAATTGCACTGATAATCTTTACCAAGAACGAGCGGAGAAATTCGGAAAAAATATTCGGCAGGATCCCTAAAAATTTAGTGGATAAGATATATGTCATTGATGCAAATTCTTCAGACGGAACTCAGGAATTTTGGAAAAGTAAAGGTATAGAGGTCTTCCCGCAAAAATATAAAGGGGTGGGCGGAGCATACGAATCTGCCTGGAGAAACACAAAAGAAGATACCTTAATATTTTTTCACCCGGACGGAAATATGGAACCTTATGATCTTAAAAAATTTGTTAAGCTGCTTAAAGAGGGGTTTGAATTCATCATTGCCGGAAGAATGGGAAAAGATGGATATAATGAAGAGGATGACCAGCTCTTGAAGCCGCGTAAGTGGTTTTGTCAGGGAATGGGACTTATCGCAACTATTGTATGGGGAAGAGGAGGCAACAAATGCACAGATCCTACGCAGGGTTACCGCGCTTTCGCACGGAAGGCTTATGAAAAATTAAGGATAAAAATCCCGCCCCCGAATGCATCAGACTATCAACAGATAATCAGGGCATTAAAGACCGGTGTTAAAATAACGGAATTCCCGACTAAAGAAGGAAAAAGGGTCTATGGGAAAAGCACATTTCCCTCACTTAAAACAGGCCTGGACCAGTTAAAGTTGTTTTACCAGGAATTAATAGCATGAAAAAAGATAGAAAAACTAAATTCTCAGTCGTTGCAACTTCTATCTACGAAGGTAATTTTCTAGAAACTTACGTCCAAAAAATGACCGAGGAAAAAGTGGAGGACCAAACAAGGCTTATTATTATTCCTGACAGAAAAACTCCTAAAGAGCTTTATCAAAAATGCAAAGACATTAAAAGAAGGGGATTTAATATACTTTGTCCCACTTTAGATGATCAGGATGAATACCTAAGAAAACTGGGTCCTATATTCAACACTGTCCCTTATAATTCAGACAGCAGAAGAAACGTTGGTTATCTAATGGCATACGAGCTTGGAGATGAGGTAATCATTTCAATAGATGATGATAACTTTCCCATTAAAGGCAAAGACTTTTTTAAAGAACATGAGGTGGTTGGAAGAGGGAAGCATAAAAGTGTCACTATTCAAGATAGCAATGGTTGGTTTAATATATGCAGCTTGCTGAATTTTTCAAATCCCGGAGTTGTTTACGCGAGAGGTTTTCCATACTTTGCCAGATTTAAACAAGAGAAGTACACTCAAAAAAACTCTGATGTTGAAATCCATATGAATGCCGGTCTGTGGTTAAAAGCTCCTGATGTAGATGCTATTACCTGGCTTGGTGTTAAACCTAATGCTATTTCTTTCAAAAAGAAATCGTTAGTACTTGCAAACAAAACTTGGACGCCGATAAATACCCAAAATACCAGCTTAAACCGAGCAGTAATTCCTTCATACTGGTTTGTAAAAATGGGGTATCCGATATCAGGTTTATCTATTGATAGGTACGGCGATATTTTCAGCGGTTTTTTTGCTCAGGCATGCGTAAAGCACTTAGGGTTTAATATTCGTGTCGGATCCCCTATTATAAACCACATAAGAAATACTCATAACGCGATAAAGGATTTAAATTACGAATTTATGTGTGTAATTGTCCTGGAAGATATTCTAAACTGGCTCACAGAAGTTAAACTGGAGGGATCATCATACGCGGAAAGCTACTTAAGTCTGGCATCACAGATGGAGGATGCTGTTCAAAAATTTGACAGTTTTATTTGGAATGCCGCAACGCGCGGGTATTTTCACCACCTTGCATACTCGATGCGAATATGGGTAAAAACTGTTAAGACACTTAGCGGTGTATAAAAATTAAAAATGTTTCTGCTAATTTCTATTCTACTATTACTGCTTAACCTCTGGGTCTTTATGCCTTTTTTTAACTTGGGACTTTTTGGAGATGATTGGCTTGCCATATTCAGATATTCATATTATTTAGATGCGCCCAAACATTTGGGGCCTTACTCAACGGAATATTTTAATATCTTTAAATACCTCCTTAATGCTTATGGATCCCAAGATACTATTATGGCCTTTCTTTATAAAGCCTTTGGCAGTGATTCCAATATTTATTTTCTATTATCTTATACGCTAAGAGTAATCGCTGCCCTCTCCTTATACTTTCCGGCTTCCCTTCTAACAAAAAGTAAGCGGGCAGCATGGTTTGCCGTTTTCTTTTTCTTATTTTCCTCAGTCGGGATAAGCGCCTCAAGCTGGGTATTTAACATGCCCTCTTATATCTCCATTATCTTCTTTAGTTTCATGCTGTTTTTTTCTTTAAAATATTTCCAAAACAGCGAACAATTTCTGAATTTTGGAAAGAAAATAAAGACTCTTTTGTTAATTTATCTTTTCTTTGCATTAACTTTTTTGGCAACTCCTATCAGGGCCCATGGTCTTATCCCCTTCCTAATCTTTTTTGAAATACTAATGGCCCTTTTTACAAAAAGATGGAACTTCATTGATTCTGGACTAAAGATTTCAGGTTTTTTTGTTGTCTATTTTTTGATCTATTTGCTTGGTTTCAAAGAAACTATTAGCGGAAGCCCTGCTAGCGGTCTTTTAATAGGCCTTAAACATAGTTTCCAACTTATATCCTCGGGTAATTTTGACTTCTTGTTTTATCCCATTGCAACTTTAGGAAATATTGTTGTTCCCGATGCTTTTCAACCGCAGGGGTGGCGGATAGAAAATGCCGGCCAATATCTTTTTAGAATATTTTTGCCGATCTTTTTTTTCTATATAGTTATATTGTTTGTTGCAAAACACACCATCAGCAATTTAAAAACTAAGTCCTTTTACACCGGTATCTTACTTGGGACTATTTGGGCTATTTTATCCTTAATCCTGTTAAAAATTAACCCTCTTGTTCTTGCTAATGCTAATAATGCATCGGCGCTTTTAATCGGTGGTTATCTTTTAATATTAGTTTTAAATCTGTTTCTTTACCTTAAAGCAGAAACCCCTCTAAAAGGCGGTTTGTTAATCGCTTTAGGCTGGACAATAATTTCAAATCTTTACCCCTGGTGGCAAGCTAACACATCAGCAATATTCCCAACTTCTCACCGTTATCTGATAATTTCCGGAGTCGGCATCTCGCTGCTGCTGGCAAAAATTATCAGTCTTGGTAAAAACCGTCAAAGTATGCTGATCTTATTGTTCATTGCGGTAATTTTGCAAATAAGTCATGCTTCCTATATAAAACTTTTTTTGGCGGTCGAATATACTACCCGTAACAAAGAGACCACAAAGAAAATCTGGTCCCAAATGCCGTATATTCCCCAAGTAGGTAAAACCTCTGAACCTCTTATTTTTTATTTCCAGGAGGATGACACTAATGAACCCATCTTACGCAACTCTGTAACTTTCGGCTTTCCACCCCATATGGCCATACTTTATAAAATTTCTGAGGAGGAAAGGATTCCTCAACCAATGAGCGACTGGAAAGAAGTTGTCTCCGCAGTTTCAGACGGAAAATCCATTGGCAAAGACAAACCAATTAGCATTGAAAGCGTGTACGCTTTCCAGCTTTTAGGAAAAGATAACTTAGTTAATATTACTGGGCAGACCCGGCAAAAATTGCAAGAGCTATTGTCTAACCCTTAAATCTCAAGTATTATCTAAACATGCTGATTTTCTTTATTGCTGTCATCTCGATTAGCTTATTTACCATTTACCAAACTTTTTCTTTAAATCTGTTTGGAGACGATTGGCTGGCTTTTTTTAGATACTTTCAACATTTGGGACCAAAATCTCCGGGTGCATGGAATCATCTAACTTACTATTTAACACCATATGGCGCCCAGGATATTTTAATGGGAGTTATGCAAAAAACTGTTGGTTTTGAATCAACGTGGTATTATTTAACTTCTTATACATTCAGAATCGTTGCTGCTTTCTCATTTTATCCTTTGGTTTTTTATCTCACCAAAAGCAAGATTGCCTCTTTTTTCGCAGTAATTTTTTTCTCAATTACAGTAATAGGATTTGATGCAACAAACTGGGTCTTTAATATGCCTACCTATATTACCATTGCCCTGTTTAATCTGTTTCTTTTCTTCTTTCTTAAAGCAAGAGAGGATAAAAGGCTTCCTATTTTGATAGTGGCCGGTGTGCTTTATTATCTTGCTTATATTACAACTCCCATCAGAATGCATGGTTCTTTGCCTTTCATTTTCCTTCTGGAACTTTTTTGGGTTTTTCAAAAAAGAAGTCTAAAAGTTGTAAAAGTGGCTGCGTTAAGATTTTCAATCATTGTATTTATCTTTTTAGTTATCAGGTTTACCGGACAATCCCAAGGCCCGCCCCAAGAACCTATGGAGAGATTCCTGATCGGATTAACACAAGATATGCAAATGCTTGCACAGGGCAGATTTGATTTTATCTTTTACCCTGTTGTGATGTTTGGAAGTATGTTGATTCCTGATTTAATAGGGCCGCAGGGACAAATTAATGCAATCAGACAACTGCTTCCTATGCTTATATTGACAACGCTCATCTTTTCCGTTATTGCCTTTTTTATCATCAAAAATGCAGGTAAGTTCAACTCTAAATTTTTTATTAACCTATTAATTGCTTTAGGGTTGTGGGGAGTTTCGGTTATTTTAATCTATAGAGGTAACCAAAACTCTTTCAATAACACAAATCAGATTTTTTCACTTTTGATTGGAGGATACACCCTTATTCTGATAAGCTTCCTGCGCTCTCAAGCTCTATTTTTAGGAGCCTTCTGGGCTATCCTCTCCTTCTTTTTTGCCTGGTGGTGGGCACCAACATCAATCTTCCCCACCACTTACCGTTATTTAATAGTCTCAGCCATAGGGGTTACCATACTTTTTGCAGCCTTAATTAGCTTAGGCAAAGAAAAAAAACACCAGGTAACCCTCTTCGTCTTCTTTTGTCTTTTTCTAATTATTCATATCGCCTCTAGCCGTCTTTATATAAATACTTTGCTAAATTCTCACAGCCAGGAAACTTTCAGTAAAGTTTGGGATAAAATTCCGCATATCCCGGAGATTGGCAAAAGTAAAGAGCCGATTATTTTCTACTTTGAAGGGGACGGCACCAACGGAGGGATTTTACACGATGTTATTACCTTTGGATTTCCACCCCGTATGGCAATACTTTATAATATAAGGGAGGAAGATGGGGGTATTCCTGTTCCAATGGATAATTTTAATCAGGTTATTTCTGCAGTCACAGATGGAAAAGCTTTACCAGCCTATGGCTACCCGGTAAAACCAGTACCCACTGATAGAGTTTATGCCTTTTATTTGCAGGGGAAAGATAATATGGTAAACGTCACCAATGAGGCAAGAAAGCAGCTTGAACAAATAAGGATTAATTATAAAACCTCAGGTCTTTAAGTACTTCCTCTTTAATATTAATTAATTTCTTATCCTTAATTCTAAAGGCATAGAAATGATCAAAAGTAAAGAATAAATCCTTTGAACGAATTCTCCCATTATCTACACATGAAGCAGGAAAACTGAATCCTGTTATTCCATTTTGAATTTGAATCGATTTAATAAGTTGCACCATTCTATTATCTTCGTAGATAACTCCAATGCAACCATCAATCACCTTTCCATTCTGGAGGAGCATAAAAAAAGGAAAACTCGTCAGAAAACCTTCAGAATAAAATGGTCCTAAACCAGTAATGTCAGACGTATCAAAATAAACTAGAATATAATCTCCTGCTTTAAAATCAGCCAACATTCTTCTGGCTTCTTTTTGCATCACAATTTGCCCATTTGCACCACGTCCGTCTCTATTTAACGAAGAATAACTTTGAAGGATTTCCTGACCACTCATCTTGAAAATCGGAATGAGAATCAAAAAAACAACAAATGCTAAAAATCCCAGTCTGCCAGTCATGGACTTTAATTTATTGTAGAACGAAACCAAAAAGGCTCCTATCATAAGCGATGATCCCATTGATCCCACGACTAAGTAATAACTCGTATCTCTAAAGCCTGTGCCTAAAGGCGCAAAAGCCCATGTTAAATAAGTAAAGACAAAAAGAAAAGCTGAACCCATCCAGAACGCCATTGAAAGCCTATCTTTTTCCTTACTCTTTAACCAGTTTAAAAAAATCATGAATCCAATTATGATTATATATCCGCCAAAGATGATAGAGTATAAATTGACTGGATCATAATTTACTTGTAGAAAAGGCAGTTTGCGGTGATGAAATGCTACGAAATAAATCAGGATTTGAAATAAGAAATTCAATAACATTGTGGAAACAATAAAAAGGATTTTGTGCCTTTGAATTTGCGACCATACAACAAAAGTGGTTAGCATACCACAGATAACCGTCGGTCCACCTAAAAGAAAATTCAGGTAATTTTTGAGATTGTCCGCCATGATCAAACCGAATATTTCTCTCCAATAATCATTTGTAATAAATGAGTAACCCATTCCTGAGAACGGTGCTAGCAATAAATACCAATTACCATCTAAAACCTTTTTCAATATTCCATTTGGTCCATACGCATCAGCTAACAAAGAAGCAGGTTTCATTAGTATAAAGGCGATAATAAATGGCGAATAGATGATTGAGAGTTTAACCAGTGATTTTCTAATGGTAATCGGATGAAAATTTCTCAGAATCAAAAAAACTTCTGTTAGAAACGGTATCGCAAGGAGAGGAAACATTCTAATCGGTGAAAAAGAAAATGCAAGAATAAAAAATATCGGCAATATGAAGTAATACCTCCAACTCAAGAATTTATTGTTTTGTATCCAATAATATGCTAATAAAAATGCCTCCATCCAAATTATTGCAAGATAATCGCTGCCTTTGACTACAAACTCTAACGGACCCACTGCAGAATGACTAATAGAAAACAAGAAAACTACCAAATAAGCCAATAATCTACTCTTAAAAAATATTCTGATTAAAGGATATAACCCTAGAATTGCAATAATCTTTAAGATCAAACTGCTTAAATGAAAGATATAATAATTCAGGCCAAATAAACTATCTAGTAATCCCATATAATAAACCTGGTATGTAGTATACAAACCCCTTTGGGACCAGACATACGAAATTTTAGACAATGGGTCACTTCCCAGTAATTTATAATTGAAATATAATATCCAATCATCGGGTTTAAAACCCAAAGTTAGCGAATCATAAAGCAGGAAATATTGGAGTGACGCAACTAATAATATCATTATCATAATCGAGAATGGTCCAGAAATAATCTTAATTAACATGTTCATCTAAATTTTAATTCCTTAATTACCTGATCCTTAATATTAATAAGATTTTCATCTTTAATTTTCAATGCATAGAAATTATCGGCCTTATAAATAACATCCTGAATATTTATTTTCCCATTTTCAACACATGTAGTCTGATAAACTATGGCCTGCTGATTACCAATTATTTTAATAGCTTTTTTCAACTTCTTCATTTTTCTATTCTCATAAATAACTCCAATGCAACCATTAACTATATTCTCTCCTCTAAAATACATCAAAACTGGAAATGGTGTTAGTAGTCCTTCGGAATAAAAAGGGCCCTTTCCATCAGGTATATCAGAAGTATCAAAATAAACTAATACTGGTTTAGAATAATCCAAATTCCTAAATATTTCTCTTATCTTACCCTGAAGAAATTCCTGACCCGCTGCTGCTCTTCCGTTATAATTTGCACCCGTGAAGTAGCTGTGAGTCTTTTCTCTATTGAGCCCATAAAGGAACGCAAGTATAATTACCACAACTGCAAAACCCCCGATAGATTTAAATCGCGTAACCGACAATCTTTCATACATTGCCAGCAATATCCCGCTTATAAAAAGACTTATCCCTATTGTTGGTATCAGAAGATAATGATCTTGTGCACCTCCGAAAGAAAGATTTATACCAGCGAAGATGTAGGTCATAGTTATAAAAAATAATCCTATGAAAGGTCCCATCCACAGTATAAAAAGTAGATTATTCTTTTTACCACTTCTATACCAATCAATCAAAGAATTTATCATAAGAGAAAAAATGAATAAGCCGAATAAAATCGGGTAGAGATGTGCGGCATCAAAATTCATCCTTAGCTCCACAGGCGACAATAATCTTCGTTGTATTATCCAGTATGCTAATGTTTCAAGGCCAAAATTCAAAAGTAATACCCTAAGAAAAAAGGGCAGTTTCTGTGTAGTACAAACAAGAGACAACATTAAACTCATTAAACCAAATATAATCAATGGACCTCCCAATAAAAACGCCATATATACCGGTATCATAAAACCTAATCCCTGAAAAGGGATTAGTAACAAATGCCAATTACCCTGAGCGATTTTTAATAAAATTGTGGGAAGCGAAAAATGACCTGAGGTTGCAGAAGGTGAAAAACGAACAAGAAGAAAAAAAGGCAAATAGAAAATAAAAAGTTTGTAAAATAGGTACTTAAATTTGTATTTCTTGCGGTTTGAAAATAGTAAAAAAATCTCAACCATAGGTATAAAAAATAAAATGGGATATACCCTCATTATTGATGCCATTACGGCAACAAATAGTAGAAGAGATGTTAAAAGTAACCACCAAATATTTAAAAAATATTTGGTATTGAGAAAATAATAAGCAATTAAAAATATATTCATTACAAAGAGACCCAAATATTCACTGGGTTCAACGCCTGTTTCCAGCGCCCCTGTAGTTGTGTAGCTAAAGGCGAATATGATTGTTGCAAGAAAGGCGAGTGGCATATTTTTAAAAAGAAGGTTTGTTAAAGGAAAAATTGATAAAGCAGCAAGAACTCTAAGCACCATACCAATAAACTGAATAAGTTGATAGTTAAAACCTGCTATGCTTTGCACTATTCCAATATAATAGATCGGAATAGTGGTATAAGCGCCGCGTTCTGACCAAAACTGCAATATCTTAGTAAGAGGGTTTTGACCAATTAATTTGTAACGCAAAATAAATTCCCGATCTTCCGGTGTAAGACCTATGTCAAATGCCGGTTTCAGAAAATCGAATCCCAAAAATATAATCAGGACAGCGGTCAATAAAAAGATCAAAAGAGTCTTTAAGTTAGTCATAGAAGCTAATATAATATATCAGATGAAAAAGAGAAAGATAGTCGCCGTATTTATAGCTTATAATGCAGCTAAAACTCTGGAAAAATTTTACAAAAATTTTCCCAAAAAACTTGTAGATGAGATCATTTTGGTTGATGATGCATCAAAAGATAATACATTTGAGCTTGCAAAAAAAATAAAGATTACTTCGTATAAAAACCCTCTTAACTTAGGTTATGGAGGAAATATGAAAAGAGCCTTGAATTTGGCTATTGAAAGTGGGGCAGAAATAATCATTGACATTCATCCTGATGGAGAATATAAAACATCGGCTATCCCACAGGCGCTAAAAGAAATTAAAGCTGGATCAGAGTTTGTTCTGGGTAACCGTTTCACCTCCTTAGATAATCCCCTCCGAAGCGGGATGTATTTTTGGAAATGGATTCCTATCAGAACCTTAAACTTTATTGATAAAATAATACTAAGAGTTGATTTAGATGATTTCCATCAGGGCTTCCGAGTATATACTAAGAAAATGCTGAAAAAAATCAATTATGAAGTAAATTCCAATAACTATTTATTTAGTTTTGAATTAATTGCACAAGCCGTTTATCACGGAATTAAGGTATCCCAAGTTCCTGTAGAAACTAGTTACACCGGTAACAAAAGGGGGGCCAGTTTAAAAAATAGTATAAAATACTCATTGGGCACATTCAAGATATTGCTGTTTTACATTCTGGCTAGAATGGGATTTGTAACAGAACTCTTTAAAAAGCCATTACAAAATATATGAAGATACTTGTTACCGGTAGCAATGGATTAGTAGGATCACACTTTGTTGAAAATTATCAATCAAGCAAGAACATTGTTATTTTATCTCCTTCCCAAGACGAACTGGATATTACAAACCTAAAATCCGTAAAGGATTTCTTTAAAATGCATGATCCGGATACTGTTATTCATTTTGCAGCTTTTACTGACGTATCTAAAGCTGAGGAACAGCGAAATAATAAAAATGCACCGTGCTGGATAGTAAATGTAGAAGGAACAACTAATTTGATCCGATCCCTAAATCCTGATACTTTTTTCATTGCAATCTCTACGGATGTCATTTTCTCCGGCAGTAAAGAAAATCCGGGACCTTACTCAGAAGATGAAACTCCGGAAGAAAATCCTGATCTGTTATCGTGGTATGGATGGACAAAAAGGGAAGCTGAAAGACAGATTATAAATAATATCAAAAACTTTGCCATCTTACGAATTTCTAATCCGGTAAGAAGCAATTATGAATTAAAATCTGATTATGTGAGAAAGATCCTAACCTTATATGACAGTGGCAAACTCTATCCAATGTTTAACGACCAATATTTAACATTGACTTATATTAATGAAGTAACAGAAACTTTAGAAGTTATGTTGCATAAAAGACCAATCGGAATTTTTCATGCTTCCAGTTCTAATCTCTTTACACCACATAAATTAGCAAATCTACTGATAGAAAGAGCCAGGGGCAAAAAGGATGTCGTCAAACCTGTCAGTATCGAACCGTTTCTGAAAGATAACCAGTCAAGATATCCTCAATTCGGCGGATTAAAAGTTGAACAAACTGAAAAAAAGTTAGGGATGAAATTCAGAAGCTGGGAGGAAATAATAGAAGATTTGGCTACACAATTGTCAGCTTAGGCAGGGCAAGTATAAATTTACCTCCCCGTTTACGGTATTCTGATTGTTTCTTTATTATCTCATCCGCAAAATTCCAAGCCAAAAGCAAAGTATAATCAGGTTGATCTTTTAATAACTTCTCTTCGGGAAAAATCGGAATATGCATTCCCGGAGTAAATTTACCTTGTTTATAAGGAATGGAGTCGACAATACAATCCAGTGTTTCTGGCCCAATCCTGCAATAATTTAAAATAATATTTCCTTTTGCAGATGCGCCATACCCGACTATCTGTTTCTTTTTCAGCCGCAAACTCCAGAGAAGTTGAACCAATTCATGTCTTACTTTATCAACCTTTCTTCTGAACTTGAGATATGTCTCGGGCTTTAATATCCCTTTCTTTCTCTCGAGTTGCAATAATTTTTTAACCTGTTTGCTTGACTTTAAGGGCTTTCTGCCAACAAATACCCGGACAGAACCCCCATGAACCGGAATTCTTTGAACATCCAGCAAGAATAACTTGTGTTTTTTCAGGAGTTTCTCAAGGGGAGTAATTGAAAAATATGACAGATGTTCCTGATAAATAGTATCAAATTCAATCTTCTCAATCAGATCGATTAAGTATGGGAATTCGCAGATAAATAACCCTTCATCTGAAAGTAATACTTTGATACCCTCAAGGAAATCATTCAAGTCATGTACGTGGGCTACCACATTAGTACCGGTAATAATCCTGGCTTCTCCCTCATCTTTTCTGATTTTCTTAGCCAGATCAAGAGTAAATAAACCGCATACTGTTTTTACTCCCTCCTGATTTGCCTTCTTGGCAAGATTTTCTGCAGGATCAACACCCAGTATTTTCATCTTAAACGAGCTAAACGACTTAAGAAGGGTTCCGTCGTTACTGCCGATATCTAAAACTAAATCCCCTTCTTTTGCACCTGTTTTCTTAACAGCTTGTTTTGCTAAATCAGCAAAGTGTGTTCTCATAGTTTCAGATGTTGAAGGAATATACACATAATTTTTAAACATAACTTTTGGAGATACAACATGAGCCAGCTGGACTAATCCGCAGTCTTTACAAAAACAAACATCCAAAGGATAAAATTTTTCTGCACGATGGCGGTGGTGAGCCTTTAAAAAACCATTAGGTACAGGTGTTGGTCCTAACTGAAGAAATAATAAAAGATTATCGCTGTCACACGCCCTGCAAACCTCTAGCTGAAAAACTTCCTTTTGACTGGCTGACATATTCTACCTAAGACGCTCACCTAATATACTTAAAGTATTAATATCATGTTGGACCAGCATCCAAAAACTGGAATTTGCCGGATATCTATCTCTTAAGGGTTCCAAAAACTTACTATACTTTTCAAATTCCTTAACAATAGCCTTCTTCTTTTCCGACTTGCTTTGTATAAGTTCTTCCGTTAAGATTCCCGCCTGATAAGCAAACCTTTCACTGCTGCCTTGTATCTCTGACAATACTTTTTTCTCAGTTACATAATCCAATTCTGAAAGCCGTGTTTTCAGCAAAGAGGCAGCAAAAGAAATCTTTCCTTCTGCTGAAAAAATTACTCTTTCTCTTCCCTTCTCTATCAGCCGTTTAAAAGGATAATAAAACGAGCCGGGATTGATAATAGTATTTGGCAGTTTTAAATCTTGAGTATTTTGAGCGTAAATTAATTCTGTTCCTGCCAAAAAAAACGTTGCCAGCAATAAAAGTAGTGTTGCTATTTTAGAAAGAAGTTTCATGATTAATTATCTATCTTACAATATATTCCTCACCCATTCAACAATCACGGGCAATTCTTTGCTTAAATCCTTCTTGGGTTTCCAACCTAAAATTTTTGCAGCCTTCTTAGAAGAGGGTACCCGCCTTTTGATGTCATATTTAAACCCGGTTACATATTTTACCTTAAAAGGATGATCTATTGAGCATTTTTTCCAAAGCAGCTTTGCCAAATCTCTCATTCTTATTTCCTTTTCAGATCCGATATTAAAATCTTCATTTTTCGCCTTTGCGGACTCCATAGCTAGAATAATACCGTTAGCGATATCTGAAACGTGGGTAAAACATCTTGTTTGCCTGCCATTACCCAAAAGTTCCAGCGGGTATTGTCCGGAAATAATCTTCTTGATTAAATCAGGTATCACATGCGCATACCCCACTTCTTCACCGGGTGCTTCATTTATTCCATAAGCATTAAAGGGCCTGATAATTGTATAGTTCAAACCATACTCATCCTTAAAAGCATGACAGTACCACTCGCCTACCAGTTTAGAGAAACCATAAGCACTTACAGGAGGTGGAATAATTACAAGATCCTTTTCTTTGCTTGGAAAGTAGTTTGTCGATTCAAAAACCATAGAGGAAGAAAGATAGATGATCCTTTTTATTTTCTTCGAAACTGCTGCCTCAAAAACAGCAGAATACATCTTATTATTTTCCGAAAGTATGGTAGCAGGATATTTATGAAAGTACCCGATCCCCCCGATTTTAGCTGCCAAATGAATACAAAAATCAATATCTTCCATGGCACTAAGAGCTGCTTTTCTGTCGGTCAAATCCACCTTTAGAAATTCGCAGGATCTGGGAACCTTTGCTTCTAATTTAGACAAGTCATCCGCCACCCTGACGCTGTAACCTTTCTCCAGGAGCTGTTTAACAACCTCACTACCAATGAAACCGGCACCGCCGGTAACTAATACTTTAATTTTTTTCATGCTTGGGGGAAAGATAACTTTCGCTGAGGCGGGCTCTTTTTGCCGAGTACTTTTAATTCTCCGTTGCCTCTTGCTTTAAGTTTCTCCTTAACTGCCAAAACATCTTTAAGATAAAAAACAATTTTACCGGTTCCAAACATATTCCAGATATCTACAATCAGGCAATCAGGCGATACCGAATTACCAAGATATTCCAGACTGATTTTGCTGAATGCATCATGGTTTATACCTACAATTAAAATTTCGGCTCCCTTTATGGCATCTTCAAGCGGCTCCGAGTCGATTAAAGGGTCATGGACAGAAACTTTAGCTCCTTCTGCCAAAAAATATCTTTGCAGTTTTGGGGAAAGGGAATAACGTGTATCATCTATGTTTTTTTTGAAAGCCAATCCTAAAATGGCGACATTTTTCTTATGCAAATTTTTAATTTCTGCTTTTACTCGTGACAAAAGATAACCCGGGATATTTTCATTCAGTCTCCATGCCGCAGTTACCAATTCCATATACGGGCTTTTATCAATCAGAAAAAATCCGTCTTTCACTAAACAAGGCCCGGCAGTAAATCCCGGTGATTTTAAGTTACCCCTTTTATAGTCTTTATTAACCAGATTCAAAACTTCATAAATATCCGCACCGTAGCTTTCAGCGATCATCATAAATTCATTCCCGATTGCAAAATCAATATACCTGTACATATTGCAAAATAGTTTTGCCAGTTCTGCCGATCTGGGATTAGTAAATAAAACCGATGGGGCAATTTTCTCAAATACCTCCGCTGCTTTTTTCGCGCTACCTGCCTCTAAAGTACCTATTATTTGCGGGATTTGAACCAATTCTGCAACGGATTTACCTTCTGCTATTCTCTCAGGACAGTAGGCTAAAAATAAGCTTTCACCCAGTACCAGCTTTGTTTGTTCCTCCAGTTGCCTGGCCAATTGTTCTGTGGCCCCGGGAGAAACCGTACTCCGTAATATTATCGTATGTCCGGACTTAATAACCGGCGAGATCCTCCTAATTAATTTTTCTATATCCGAAAAATTGGGACTATAAGTATCGTCTATCGGAGTACCCAAAGTAAAAATAATAATAGCATTCTCTGAAACTATTCTGTCAATATGTTCTTGAGAAAAAACCTGGAAATTCTTACCGCTGTGTTTATCCAAAAGAGGCTCTGCATCTTCTTCTAAAAATGGCATGATCTTATGTTTCAGGAGATTAACTCTATAAGGATCTACGTCTATTCCGGTTACCCGAAAACCTTTATCCGCTAACACCAACGCTAAAGGTAGTCCTACTCTCCCTACCCCAAAAATCGCAATCTTACTGCTATCCATATTTTTCTATTATTGGATCCTACTACACTTGGATTATTAATTCAAGGTTGACATTTATTTTTTATTAGGATATTCTGGCCTCCGGATGAACAAGAAAAGCAAAAAGTTAGTCAGTATTATTCTTACCTCTTACAATGAGGAAAAAAATATTGGCAGAACAATTAAGGATTGCCAGAAGTTAAGGAAATTTTTTCCCATAGAGATTATCGTTGTTGATGCCGCATCAAAAGATAAAACTATAGAAATAGCCAAGAAAATGCGCGTGGACAAGATAATCCGGTTTCCCTTCAAGCGGGGTAAAGGAGCGGATTTTTGGGCGGGAGGACTCCTAGCCACAGGTGATTATATCATTCAAATTGATACTGACCATCAATTTCAACCGCATGAGATACCTCTTTTTGTTGACGCCTTAGATAAAGGGGCGGATGTGGTAATCGGGACCAGATTCCAAGGAGAAGGAAAAATAGAGAAAGGTTCTGTTAGTTTTCGCAACCTGTTTGGTAACTGGGCAATGTCTTTCGCCACATCGCTTGCTTGCGGCAGAAAAATCACTGATGTAATGGCCGGCTTTAAGGGATTCAGGAAAGAGGCATTTTTGACTTTGGACTTAAGGGAAAGGCATTTTGAATATGAAGCCGAGACTGTTGTAAAGGCTGTCAAGATGGATATGAATCTTGTACAAATCCCTATTACTTATACAAAAAGAGTGGGTGGAGCATCGGGTATAAGAGCCCTCCAGGACGGGTTTAATGTTCTAAAGGCGGTAACAAAAGTATACTTTAGTGACTTACCGAAATTCCATACCTTAAGCCTTAAATCTTTCTCCAAACATAAATCTCATTCCTAATTCCCTGCCATAAAAGTTTAGTTTGGCAGTTGCATTCTTCTTCCGGATTTGTATTTTTCCCTAAAATTAAATAATCATAATCTCTTTCCTTTCTTGGAGGGTGAGAATTTATATTCGCCTCGACATTCAGATAAACGCCTGACTGAGGTAAGTAATAGATATCTCTATCTCTTAAACTGAAAATAAGCGGCCTCCTTAAAAAGGAAGGGTTGAAATTTTTCTCATTATCAATATATATTTTTCCTCGAGTGGGTAAAACTCGTAATAATTGCTCAAGGGTGCCATCCAACTCACCGCCACTTTCTAGATATTTATCTTTAATTCTGTAAATTTTTTCCCAATTGCTAGGTTTTGAATTATCGAAAACCTTTTCGAAATATGTTTCATCTTGCAGTTGCTGCTTTCTCCTTTCGGGCAAGGATTCAAAAAAGATATTATCCACCAGCAGGATATTTACTTTCAGTTTTTTCAGACTATTTGGACTTAAGCTATAAGCAATATCAACATATTCGGGAGAAGCTTCAATTGTAAAAGCTCTGAAATTTCCGGAAAATAGGGGCGCAAATGCTCCTGCTTCTACTAAAGCCCTCTCTTGGCCGCTGGGATGGGGAGAGTTTTTATCCAACACTAGTACCCTTTCACTTAAATTTACATTCCTTTTAAGCCATGATATCCCGTCACTACTTTGTTGGTATTTAGGAATTAATTTATTCTCGCCAAACCTTTGTTTTGTAAGAAGTGCCAGAGGCGGCAAAATCGTGGGGATAAAAACCCACCCTAAAAGCAAGAAAAATAGTATCTTCTTAACTAAACTTTTAATTTTTTCAAAAAGCGGAATTAATGATATACACAAAATCAAAGAAAAAAATAAAAACGAGGTAGATAAAAACCTGTTTCCGTTGGCAACTAAAAATTTGGGGACTATAGCATTATATGCTATTAAGGAAAAAATACCTGCTATAAATAAAGCTTTTAGCAAGACTGAATAAGGCTTACTTCTGGCTATAATAATTGCCACCACAGAAAATACCAGTAAAAAATAAGCTCCCGGATGAAACCATCTTAAGGGCAACCACTCTAGTTTATCAGGCAATAACTTGGATGATATCTGACCTAAATGATAGCTTCTAAAATCTTCTTTAACATCTTCCTTTTTGGGGAATATTACGGTAGATCTTTGTATGCCTCGGGGATTGCTTAGCGAAGCAGAGATAATGCCTCCCTGGAAAAAGACCACAAGAATAGTCAATACTAAAAGCAGGGTTAAAACTCTTAAACTTTTTAACACCCTTTTTTCTCTCAGTTCGGTTAAAAATATTCCCCCAACTAAAGCAGGAAAAGCTGCCATAAACATAGATTCATTAACCAATGCTAAGGAAGCTAAACCAGTACAAATCAAAACCCATCCCATTAAGGGTTTATCTTTTCTGTTGTACAACAGTAATACCAACAAAGACAAAAAGATTACCAGCCCATAAGCATGGAAGATAAAATAAATTAAAGCATCCAGATTAATAGGCGCACCATATACTTCAATTGCGGAAGCTACAGTCGGAAGATTCCTCAGCCATAAAACTAACTGATTAACGCTTCCTAACTCAGATAATTGTATTGGAAAAACAGGCCAAGTTATATAAATAAAACCAAAGCTAACGAAAGTTACTGTAGCCGCAAGGTTGGCCAATAAGAAACTAGCTACCGTCTCATGCCTTTGAATGATCCAAATAATTATCTGCGCAGCAAAGAAAATAAAAAGACCCGAAAAGAATAAATGCAAAAACTGAAAATCTAAATTAGAAAAATAATAAAATGCGCCCAGCAGTTCCGGCGCTCCAGCATGGTATGCTAACGGAATATCCGGCTGCCAGGGTGTTAGAAAGGGAAAATTCCCTTTTATAAAAGAATGGGCAATGCCGTAATAAAGATTGGTATCGCTTCCTATAAGCGCATAGGCTGACTTCCAATATATAAAAAGCCCCCAAACTAAAATACTGAGGAGCCAAAAGGTTAACTGTTTGCCTCTGGGGAAATCAACATGCCAAGTTTCTGATCTGACAGACTTAAATGCCGTAAATCCTAGGCTAATTACTAAAAGGTAAGCAGTTATGATCCCAATCGGTCCTTTTAGTAAAAACGAGACAAGGTTTAAAGAAAAGGTAAATATTGCAAAACCCAAAATACTTCCTGCCGGAATTAATAATTCAAATCTATTTATCGTACTGATCTTTCGAAGGAGAATTATTCCTGAGAGTAAAATAGGAATAAGATAAAATAAAAACAGAAGCATTAATTTTTGTTTTTAGTTTTTACCTGCTCTTCTATCCACTGATAGGTTCTTGCAAGCCCCTCTTCCAAAGAAATTTCAGGTTCCCATTTCAGGGTCTCGCGAAGCTTTGTGTTATCTGAATTTCTCCCCCTGACCCCTTGAGGTCCGGGAATATGCTTTTTCTTAAAGTTTACACCTGCAGTCTTTGAGACTATATCTACTAATTGATCTATTGTTACCATTCTATCCTGACCGATATTAAGTGGCTCTCTAAAGTCAGACATCATCAATTTATAGATGCCGTTTAAACAATCATCAATATAACAAAAAGATCTTGTTTGCTTTCCGTCTCCCCAAATTTCTATCTCCTTTTTGCCTGTTAGCTTTGCTATGGCAACTTTTCTGCAGATCGCTGCAGGCGCTTTTTCCCTACCTCCATCCCATGTTCCATATGGGCCAAAGATATTATGGAAACGGGCAATACGTGTCTCTAAACCATGCTCCTCATGATAGTATTTGGCCAGAATTTCAGTTACTAATTTTTCCCAACCGTAAGCATCTTGTGGTTGTGCCGGAAAAGCATCTTCTTCCTTCAAAGGTTTCAGTTTTGATTTGATCTGGCGGTATTCCGGATAAATACATGCTGAAGATGAATAAAAATACCTACCGACTTTATTGATTCTTGCCGCCTCAATGGTGTTGAGGTTAATAGTTGCATTATTATAAAGAATAGTTGCATGATTTTTGGAAATAAAACCCATTCCGCCCATATCAGCTGCCAAGGCGTAAACATGATCCATTCCCTCTGTTGCTTTTAAAGCATTTTTTTTCTCCCTTAAATCCAATTTCAAAAATTCATCTGCATCGGTAGATTTATATTCAGGATGTTTTATGTCAACTCCGCGCACCCAGTAACCCTTCTTTTTCAAAAAAGAAACCAAATGGTGACCAACAAACCCGCCCGCTCCGGTAATGACAACCTTTTTCGTTTTTTTCATTATCAGTAGTTTACCACTTCTTCAATTAATTTCAAACTTGATTTCGTAGCTTTTTCCCAAGAGAAGTTTTTGCTCCAGGAAATCGCACTTCGACTCATCTCCTTATATTTTACACTGCCTTGCAAAAGGTTAATTATCGCTTTCGCTAATGACTCCGGGGATTGATCTTTACAAATGATTCCGGTTTTATCATGAATGACGGAATCGCGAAGACCGGGTACATTAAATGCCACAGTCGGGGTTCCTACACTTGCCGCTTCTATCACTACCAGCCCCCACCCCTCCCGAATAGCAGGATGAATTAGAACATGGGATCTTTTGAGGAGTCTGAACTTTTCCTTTTGCGAGACAAACCCCCAAAACCTTACTTTTGTATTTATGTTTAATCTATGACTTTGTCTTTTCAAAAATTGTAAATATTTCGGATCAGATTTACCAACTATCCAAAACTGAAAGTTACCTCCTGATCGGCTTAAAATAGAAAAAGTTTTTAAGGCTTCTTCTATACCCTTATCTTTTGCTAAGGCTCCCAGAAAAATAACTGTTTTTTTCTTTTCTTTAGACAAATTATTTTCTGTATTATACTTATCGAATCCGTTATTGATAACGGTGATGCATTTTCCAGGTATCCCGAAATTAATCAGGTCTTTTTTGGTAGATTCTGAAACCGTCATAAACGGAATCTTTTTATAAAACAGTTTAAAAATTAGCGGTTCAAAGATAGGACCTAATACTTTAGGTATCAGGTTAAAAGGGCGGCTCCAGGGATTTAATCCCCATACCTCCCCGGTTACCTCGTGAATAAAGGCAAGTTTCTTATCTCTTACATAGAGCGGCGTAAAAAAGGGAATTCCATGGAATTCATCAACAACCAGATCAAATTCAGGGTGCTTTGCAAATAAAAACCACTTAAAAGCTTTTAGTTGAACTTCTATAAATTGACGTCCTTCCCTTATGATGGTTACTCCGTCTATTTTTTCTTCCCTTTTTGCCCCATGGTAATAAGAGGTAAATAAGGTAACCTGATGGCCTGCTTTAACCCATCCTTTTGCATGTTCATGGGTAGAAATTTCTGCCCCCCCGGCATTTGGATGACCGGGCCCTCTCCAGGAAAAAATTAATATATTCATCCGACGTTTACCCTAAAATTTAGTTCCGGATCAAATTTCCATCTTCTGTGATTTTTATCGGAATAATAATTTAATATTTTTAATCTATAGAATATTGCTAATGTATCTGTAAGCATTGCTAAAACTGTCCTGATAAATTTCTGGCTTGTCACTGTTGATGTCCCGCCAAATCTTAACTTAATCTCTACAGGCGCTTCATAAATTCTATTATATTTCAGGTAATTTGCTACAGCTAATATTTCTACATCAAAAGCAAAAGCCTTTACCAAAAGTCTGGGTAATACCTTTTCTAAAACCTCCCTTTTGAAAAATTTCATACCGACTTGGGTATCACGTACTTTTAAACCAAAGAGGGTCAAAACCAAAAGCTGGTAACCCATGGAAAGCACTTTCCTTTGCCAAGGATAATGCACCTTAGATACGGGATGCCTTTTAGATCCTACTATTATATCTGCGTTATACCATTCAAAGTGCTCCAGCAGCATAAATAGTCCGTTTGGATTCAAATCCATACCCGCGTCAATAAACCCGACAATATCTCCCTTACTTGCTGCCATACCGAATCTGATGGCATATCCTTTACCTTTATTATGATCATATCCAATTACTCTTACATTTGGGTTCTTATTAGCAAACACGGAAGCTTTTCTGAAGGTAGCATCAACATTACCGTCAACTACACAAATTAACTCTGTAGGATAACGAAGTTTATCTAAAACTTCCTTCATCCTCCTTAAATCTCTGGCTATTGTTTTTTCTTGTTTGTATGCCGGCACTATCACCGACACCAAGTTTGCTTCCATATGCTGAATATATTAACAAAAGTACAAGCAGCATGCCAGCCACTATAGAAGAAACCAGAATTACTTCGAATAAACTACGATGAAAAAACCATATCCCGATAATTTGCGCTACCGCCGCAATAAACGGTAAAATAACAACAGATACTCTATTTAAAGAAAGATAATAACTTATAAAGAGCGAACTAAGGGTAAAAAATGTTATAAAGATTCCGTACCAAACTAAAAGAGGTGCCGCTTCCAGATATGAAGGATTAAGAAGATTAATCACCTGCTCCGGAATGAACCAATAAATTAGAAGAATCAAAACGGCCAAGGTAAAAGTCAAAATGAAGCTCAAGAAAAAAATGCGCTTATAATTATCACCCCTTGCCTGTCTCTGGGATACAAGCGGGAACATTACCGCTCCAATAGGCCCTGTTCCGAAAAGAATAATCTTTCCCAGTGTTGAAATTATTGCGTAGATGCCGGCATCATGAGGAGAGAAAAAATGTTTAATTAGAAGTATATCGGAAGAGAAAAGAGACGTTATCGATAGGTATTGAACTGTTACAGGAAAAGAGTACAAAAACATTGATTTAATGTTAGGTTTTTCCTCTGATGCTTTCAGGAAATTGCGGATAAAAAATCTTGACAGAAAAAAGCCTATAAATGAGGCAATCACTAAACCCGCTACAGCCCCGCCTACTGAAAATCCTGCATATACCAGGATAACCCCTAATATCAGCTTTAATCCGTTTTCGACAAAGACACTTAAAATCATCTGCTGAAACCTTAAGAGCCCCTGAAGAACCGATTTGTAAAGCAGAGATGCCAATCCTAAAAGAGAAGGCAAGGCAATTAAAATAATTAATAAATTATTTTCTATTTTTAAAAAAGAAGAAATAATGGGGGATAAAAAAGTAATTAATAGAAAAACTGCTAAAGAAAAGATGAAGATTTTAGAATTAAGCCAGCTTACAATACTACTTATTTCCAAGTTATTTTTTGCCGCTGAAACAAATTTAGTTACTACCAAATTTAAAGAAGAGGACAATATCCCCAAAAACCCAATTAGAGAAAACAGTGCTACCAATTCTCCATAGCTGGGTGGAGCTAATAATCTAACCATTATGAGATGGTATAAATAATTTAAAAAACTAATGACATTGGAACCGATTATCATAACCATGCTGCCTGAAAACAATGGGTGTTTGATTAATTCGTATACTCTTTTTTTCATGCTACCCAGTACCCCCTTAAAAATAGAGCTGCTTCTATCAGAAAAACAGAAAAAGACAAAAGTATTATCAGAGTTTTAACTATTTTTGGCAAACTATTAACTAATAAAGCGGCGGCTAAAAACGCAGGAAATAAAATTATCACATAACGCGGGGACGATGAAAAGCTACCCTGTATCGCCGGCACCAGGAATCCCACCATGGCGTATAGGACATATGATAATCTAATTTTCTTAAAGTATCCGTAAATCGGAAGGAAGAAAAAAAGTAAACCTATGGTAAACTCCAGTATTAATGTTTGAAAGATCGGATTCTGCATACTGGTTGTTGCAAACATTTTTATATAACGAAAGTATACTTGTGGCAATAATGTTATACCTGGCTGGTGCTGCTCGCCGACTAATCCCTGAAAGTGATAGAAAGCAAGAGCATCGCCTACGGTCGTATTCAGATACCACATATAAGCTCCCAGCCCAAAAGGAATTAGGAAAATCCACATTAATCTGGAATAAGGTGCCTTCTGTTGCCAGGCTTCTATCAGCAGTGCCGGTAAAAGAAAAATGCCGAAAACCCTGGTTGCAGATGCAACCGCTCCCAGCAATCCTGCTGCAAACCACTTGCCTTTTCTGGCATTATAGAATGACAACACGGACAAAAGCAGAAACACTGATTCGTTATAGACCGATCCAAAATAAAAAGACGTCGGAAAGATAAGTAGCAGTATTATTACCCAATATGCAATTTTGTTTGAAAAATCAATTTTTATCAATTCCCAAAGAAAGATCAAGGCTAGTACGAAAGATACATTCGAAATAAGAAGACCTAAAATTGTAGAATTAACCAAAGAAGTTAGTAAATTATAAGAATCAGGTCTAGCGAAAAATGCTATCAAAGCAGGATAAACCGGGAAAAAAGCCTGCTCTAGATTTTTATATCCGAATATAGCAATCGATAAATAATGTTCCCCATCAAAGTTTGCCCAAGCAAAAAGCTCCGGTGAAATGGAATAGTTAACTGGACCTCCACCCAAAAAACGATCTGTACTCCCCAAAGGAACAAAATTGATCGCAAAAAGCAAAATTAGTATCAGTAAAAATCTCCATGTAAGAAAAATCAACAAGATTTTAAAAACGGGTGAATTAAGATTTATGTGACTATTCATTCTTAAGTGCTTTAAGGTAAATTGACTCTGTTTCCCGTGCCACCCTCTTCCAGGAAAATTGAGTAGAGCGCTTTAAACCGAGCTTTGATAACTTGTTTAACAATGAAGGATCCTCTAATAATTCTTTGGCTATAATTGTAAATTGCCTAATGTCAACTGGATCAAAATACACAGCCGCTTGTCCCCCAATTTCCGGCAAGCTCCCTTTATTAGATGCTATAACCGGTGTTCCGGAGGCAAATGCCTGCAGAATTGGCAGTCCAAAACCCTCATAGATGGAGGGCTGAACATACAGGGTTGCCAAATTATAAAAAGCTACTAATTCACCATCTTCAATCTGTCCTGGTCTAATTATGTTTTCATCCAGACCATATTGTTTAATTAATTTATTAACTAACTTTAAGCTTTCAAGCTCCGGATGATCTATATTTTCTACATGTTTTAAAAATACTCCGCCTACTAAAACCAACTTAAGATCCAAATAACCCGGAATCTTCAAAAGCTCTCTGTATCCTTCTATCAGGAAAGGGAGATTCTTAACCCGGTTGGCATCCCCAACATAAAGCAAAAAACGTTCAGGCAGATGATATTGCCTTTTAATATGAAGTAATTTTGTATCATTGTTTAAAACCCTAAATTTCGGATCTGCCGCTAAAGATATTACTGAAATCCTTTCGTTTTTGATTTTTAGAAATTTGACTATATCTTGTTTGGATGTGTTGGAATCGGTGATAATATATTTACAACTACTTAATGCTATTTTTTGAAGTATGAAGTTCAACTTACCTTTCAATCCTACCGGGTAATGATTAGGAAAAACGAGAGGGATTAGATCATGGATGGTAACAATTGTTGGAAAATACCTTCTTATTGGTAAGGTATGAAAAAATAGATCAAACCAAGGATAATGAATTATATCGACATCTTTTACATCAGTCAGCTTGGTAAACTCAGAGACGTCCATAGAAGTCTCCTGTTTTAAAGATTCAAGCAGGTTAACAGTGTAATATCCTATCCCTCTATACTTATGTGCACTTTTCAATGGCAGGGTATTAATTGCAACTTTCATATTTTATTCGTTAATCATAAATTTTATGTACGAGATGGGAAATCTGAGCGAGGAAAACAGCGCAAAGATGAAACCCGGAAAACCGTCAACATATCCTCTATGTCGAAAGTAAGCTTTTAAAAACCAAATAGTTGGTTTAATGAAAATGAAATTCAGAGAAGAAAAAATATTCTTCCTGTTGCTACTGACCTTTATTTGTAAAGCCAGTAAGTCAGTATACCTGTTAAATCTTTCCAGATACTTAGAGAAATTCTTATCTCGTAAGTGTAAGAGGTCGCACTTTAAGAAACTAATCTTACCTTCCACTACTGCCTGCTCATGGACATCTTCTGCAGGCAGTCTCCCTTTGCCTCGTCGGTATAACCTTAAAGTATAATCAGGATACTGACCGCCTTTTGTTAAGAATTTACCTAAGAAAAAATTCTTCCTGGGAATCCAATATCCATTAATATCCGATGCTAATGAAATTACATTTTTTATTTCCTTTACAAGATCTTTCGTTACCACCTCATCAGCATCCAGTTGTAAAATCCATTCCTTCGTGGCGGCATCTATTGCCTTGTTTTTATTTATATGAAAAATCGGCGGATTATCTGTCTGAATAATTTTAGCTTTAAACTTTCTGGCAATGTCTAAAGTTTTGTCCGTTGATCCACCGTCAACTATTACAATCTCACCTGCCAGCTTCTCTACTGATTCCAGACAATTTTCTAAAGTGTCCTCTTCGTTATATGTGGCTAATACTACGGAAATTTTATTCACGTTTTTAATCTGCACTCACTAAATAGTAAGCTAGTGTGCCGTTGGGATAGTATATAACTTTTTTGACTTGAAAAACCAACTTATACCTCAGACCATCATATTGGCTGGGAGTTAAAACATATAAAAATCCTTTTTCAGGCGAGCTTCCAATCGGATCCCAACCGCCAAAATAATACCTGTCAAAATAAGACACGGAATTAAAGCTTTTAGTAGCTTCCGAACGGTTATAGACAACGGAGCTTAAGTATTCAGGCAAAGGTATTTTTAAATAATACAGGAAAAATATGTAGGGCTGGGACCTGACATCAGTGATAAAAACCTGGGAATATTGGGTATTATCTTTAACATACTCAACTATCTGCTTCATCCCGTATTGCCAATCAATGGCATTTCTTTTGGCATATTCTCCATAATAGTGAGTTAAATAACGGGATAGTAAAAACAGCATAATTATTATTGTAGTTATTAAAATCCCCTTTTTAAGAAACGGCTTTGATGCTATGTTTAAAAGCGAGAAAAAGCCTAAAGCAGAAATCATATGCCAGCTTCCCATTGTAAACATTGCTCTTGCCGCATGCGGGGCTTCTGATACTAAAGCCGAAGGAAGCGGTGCAACAAGCGCCCAAACTAGGAGTACAATCCCTGATTTAGATCTTTTATATAATAAAAAGATAACACCCGCCAGCAAAAAAAGTGCATCAAGTATATAAAACTGCCCTGTGACTTGATCGGACAAACGCGGATTTTTATCTCCGGAAATGAATAAATAATCAGGCATGAAATGCCAACTATATTGGGTTAGTGTAAGGTTTAAACGGCCAAGAATCTCATTATTAGTCAATTGAAAAAGTCTTGTTTTCCTAACTTCATCCATATTTAATGAAGTTTGGTTAACACGAGCTATCCCTAATAGTTGAAGATTGAACACAGTTAAAAAAGAAAAAATTATGGCAACTATCAAAACCCCAAAAAAACCGATCCTATCTTTCAGTAACTGCTTGCCATATAAAAAAACAAGCAGAATTACCACCGAAGGAACGACTATTTTAGAGGGATGATAGGAAATAAAAGCAATTCCCAAACTTAAAGCAGACAAAGGTAATAATTTCAGGTTCCTGTTAATTGCTCCGTAGAACAAAGTAAGTCCCAGCAGGAAAAAAAATAGTGCAAAATTAGCTTCGTGGTTAAACCGGGAAAAATGGATATTATACGGAGAAACGCTTAAGAAAAAAGAGGCAATAAGACCTAAATTTGAAGATGCAAACATCAACCTAACCAGAAAAAATATTAATATCACATTCAGTACCCCAAAAACAGCTGAAGGCAACCTGGTACTAAATTCTGAAAGATCTAAGAATTTTACCGATAGGGCGGTTGCATAAATATGAACAGGGTGCTTATCGTCACCGAATGACTTAAAAAAAGCAGGGAAAGTTTTTCCGTACTCGTCTTTACCAAAACTGGCAATAGTCCAGGCATTGTAACCTACTGCCACTTCATCCCAGGACAGCGAAGGCGGAACACTATCAATCTTGTATAGTCTTAATATTCCGGATAAAACCATAATCGCGATCAACAGTATTTTTACTTTGTTCATCTTTCAAAGGTAATTAGTTCCGGGTACTTACCAAACTCAAATTTACCAAATTTTTTAACTGTAGAGAACCCCCACTGATCAATGCTATTTCTAACAACTTCCCGCCTAAAGCTTTCAGGATTATATTTCAGATAAAAAAGAGTAAAGATATAGGGCTGTGCATACTGATCCGAAATTAGAATTCGTTGGTATCCGTTAAACCTATTGCCATTATCCGTGTAGATCTTTTTGTATTCGGATTGCCACTCTTCTGCAGATTTGGTCGGGTATACATTTAAGAAACTCCAAAAGTAGTTAATAAAGAAGGCAAGAAAAACTAAACAAACCATCAAGAAGATATAATTTTCTTTTTTAATCCTTTTAGAAAAAGCGACTACTCCTACTGCAGAGATAATCGATATGAATGGAACCATAGCGATAGAACGTAGCGCATGAGGAGATTCTTTAGTGATTGCGGCAGGGATCGGTCCGAGTAATAACAATGCAAAAAGTAACCACTTGTATTTTGATTTACCGCTTATTAAATACAAAAGTCCAAATAATAGGAGTGCTGCTTCGGGTAAAAAGAGCTGTCCAAAGCCTGGTTGCTGGCTTCTTGGGTTTTTATCCCCATTCAATAGAAGAAAATCCAGGCTAAAATGAGAAAAATAATTTTTAATGAAGCTTGAACTTGTCGTCCCTACAACTTGCAGACGGGAAGCCCCTACATCATAAACATACAATCTATAGATCGGAACCAAACTAAAAATCAGAATAACCAGAGATAATATAATTGGTGGAATAGCTTTACTTAGAAGATATTTAAGATTTTTCAATTCATAGAAAATCAAAATTATAATTGTCAAAGGGGCAACTATCCTGAAACTATTGTAACTATAAGCACTTAAAATAAAACTTAATACGGAAAAGAAGATATACAGGGAATTTCTATTGTTGAAGAGAAATAGATATATTGCCAATAGATAGAACATCAAACCTGCCGTTGCCTCATAACCTGTTCTTGAAAAGATAAAATACCATGGAGAAACAGAAAAAATGAAGCTAGCCAATATTCCCGTTCTTTCACTTCCTGACAATCTCTTTGTCAGAAAATAAATTATAACTACCGCCCCTAAGGAAAATAGAACAGCCGGCAGCCTGACAGATAATTCATTGAGACCGAAAATCTTTACACTTAAAACAGTAGCATAGATGTAAACCGGCAGCTTAAATTCTCCAAAAGCCCGGAAATGAATCGGGAAAGTTTCTCCCCATTCATCTTTACCATTTTGGGCTATAGAATAGGCATTATATCCAATAGAAGCTTCATCCCAATAAACGGAAGGCGGGATTTCTGTAATTTTGTAAAAACGCGTGAAAAGTAATAGCGCACAAATTAAAGCCAATAAAATTTTTGGCCGCAACAATTTTGACATTGACATCATCGGATATTATTTAACCTCCGCAATATCAAAAGCATTCTCACCATTTAGGAAATTAGTTGAAAAGAGCCTAGGGATGTCCTTGGGAAAATCCCCTTTTCTGCCGATAAATAATAATTTCTTACCGGGATTTTCCTTAACAATATCGGCAAACTGAGTTCCCTCATCACCTAAATCAGGGAAATAGTATTTATCAAATCTTAAAACCCAAACCCAATCATGTGTTTCAAATCTATTTAGGTTTGGCGAATTTTGATACTTTGTCGGGTCATAATTTAAATAAAACAGCGTAAACATGTGCGGTTCGCCGTAATGCCTGGTAAAAATAATTTCATCGTATTCATCCTGGTGTTTACCAATATAATCTACCACTTGCTTATAACCATATTGCCAATCTCTGGAGTAAGCAATCGGATATTTTTGATAATAATTATATAAATAATAACCTATGCTCATAGTAACAGCTAAAGTCAGTATCCCACCCAAGAAAACTTTAGAAGCTATCGGCAATTTCCCAAACCATTTTAAGCTAAATACAAGGCCTAACGCGGAAACTAACTGATAAAACGGTGCTGCAATCAGTGTCCTCAAACCGTGAGGAATACTATCATTTGTGACCGATACCGGAATAAAGGCTAACAAAACCCAGGCAAATAACAAACCCTTAAACCTACTTCTTAAACGAAAAAGGGCATAAAGACCTAAGAAAAGAAAAGGAGCCTGAAAAAGATAAAGCTCACCCATATTCTGGACATGGTGTTGTTTATGAGGAACACCCGAGAAGAATAAAAATTGAGGAGTAAAATGAGAAAAGTAATTCCTGCTGAAATAAAATGTTACATAAGTCACCTTATTATGTATTAATCTTGGGAAAGGTTCAGGCAGTCTTGAGTTACCTCTGTTTTCATTAATCCGGGGAATAAGTCCCGGATCATCAGTAATACTGACTAATTTATACCTGGCACTCCTCTCACCGCTTAATAAATACGGTGCAAGCGGAATCAGTAAGCTCATAAAAACTAAAAAAGAAATTAGCACAAGTTTCTTAGATTCCAAAAACTTTTTTCTATAGATAAGAAAAACAGAAAGCAAAAATATAGGAGTAAAGATTCTGGCAGAATTATAAGTAAACATAGATACAGCAAATGGCACTGTTGATAAAACGAACCATTTTTGATCCTTAAATCCTTTAATTAGTAACCAAATCGCAAGTACTGCCATAAATGTCGCTAACGAAGATTCAAAAGATGCTCTGGTCAGATGGATATGCCAAGGGGAAATACCTAACAAAAAGGCAGAAATTAAACCTGCCAGTTGGCTTTTAAATAAAGCACGACCCAAGAAAAACATTACCAAAACTGTTAATGTTCCATATATAACTGGAGTAATTCTAACACCTAGCTCGTTAAGTCCAAAAAGATATATTCCCGGTATGCTCGCATATACTTGCACAGGCAATTTGTATTCACCATAAGCTTTAAAATGGATTGGGAAAAGTTTACCCCACTCATCTCTTCCTGTTTTTAAGATTGAATATGCATTATAGCCAATGGATATTTCATCCCAATTCAGAGCAGGAGGATTTTCTGTCACCTTATAGAATCTCAAAAAAAACGATGCTATTACTATTAGGAAAAGGGCAATATATACTTTACGTTTCATCTAGGCTGCAAAACTAATGTTAGCAATTTAAGCCCAAAAAAGCTATCAGTTGATAGTTAATATCATAATCTAATGGCGTAGAAAGCCAGAGCACCATTATAAAAATAGAATCTTCTAATTATCCTGCTTTTATCTTTTATATCATGTTCAGGAATACTCCAGGGACTGACAATGATTAATGTATTTTTTAAATCTTTATCGGCCGGCCAAAAAACTTCCCTGATAGAAAACTTATCAAAGATTACTTCCCGAGGCTTATTACCTGAATGTAACTCTTTTTGGAGCTTATCAGGGGGATAATTACCATAATAAGCCAGATAATATGCTGTCCCAACTCCGATAATAGGTGTGGTATCGCCAAATTTGGGATCAAAGATAATTTGGTCGAAATTATTATACTCTGACCAAATATATAAGCTTACTTCCTTAAACGGATATTGTAGTTTTTCTGATCGCTCATGCGGATAACTAACTATATACATTCTGATAAAATAAACTATATTTAGAATCAGGCTAGTAAATATTATCGTGAGGATTAAGATCTTCAGTGATAAATTTCCAAATCTAAAAATAATTCTTACCAGCCAATACAATCCAAAAGCAGAAATTATGCTCATCATAGTAAAAGATAAGATAGATCTATGTGGGCTAAAATCTTCAAAAGTCACCGCACTGGGAATCATTGCCAGTATAGTTAAACCAAATAATAGCTTTCTCGCCGTAGAAAATTCTCCATTTTTGATTAAAAAGATTATTCCCAGTATTAGAAACGGAAATTGCCAAATTAAAAGTGGGCCGATATCAAAGGCATTCTGGTTAGTTAAATCTAACCCGTCTAAAAAAAGATAGTCCGGGTCGAACTGATAAAGTAACTTGGCAGGAATAAAATCAATATAAGATTTAAGCTCATTTGCATTTAAGTTAATGACTTTTCCCAAATTAACATCCTGGTTAATAAAGACTGATTGGGCCCTGAATCTCAAACTGGGATTTACTGTTGTTATTATAATCAAGGGTATGACAAAAATAATCCATAATACAAAAATCAACAAAAAATCTTTTCTTTGTTCAAGTATTTTTTTCCTAAATAGGATAATGAGCAAAAGCATCAGAAGCGGTATTAATATAGTTTGTGACGTATAGATATACATGGCTATAACCAACACAAAAACCCCTAAAATTGCCCATCCTCTACCAGCCCCTTCCTTCAAGTGTTTCAGGAGGAAAAATAGCCCAAAAAGATCTAAGCTGGAACCTATTACATTTTCAAAACTTTTTCTGGAATAGAATATTTCCGAAGGAGTAAATACTGTTACTGTGGCAGAAAGGATTGCCAGTAACCAATTCTTAGTTAATATCTTAACGAATAAGAAAACTGCTAATATTGTTAATGTTCCAAAAAAAGCAGCAGGAATTCTAATTGTCGCTTCTTGGTTTCCGAAAATAAGATACGGAATAGTACTTATATAAATATAATGTCCTACCTTATAATCCCCAGTGGATGGAAAAGCCAAAGGCAAGAAATTCCCATATATATCTTTTTTTGTTTCTAAGATAGACCTAATATCGTATAGTTGACTAATTTCATCGTGGTTTAACTGAATAGGGTATTCACCTAACCTGAAAAATCTAAAGAGCGCTCCTGCTAAAATAATCAGGACTAAGATAAAAGTTTTTCTGTTAATTAATGTATGCATACCTTTGGTGGTAAAAGATAAACCATCACCTCTCTTAGATAATTCTTGTATAGCTTCTGTGGCAAAACTTTTATTTCTTCCTGTATCTTTTTAAGATCTCTTTCTGATGCAAAAATATATGGAGGCCTGTCAAAACCACATTCATAAAACGTGCTTTCGGATACAATCAGCCTAAATTTGGAAACCCTAGTCTGGTGAAATTTATAGGGAAGCTTAATATCTTCGTAACCATCCTCGGGACGAAAATGCGTATACCATTCAATGAAAGGAATGATATCTCCTGTCAGGTTATCTGAAAAAGCAATACTATAATTTGATGCATAAGCATCGGCTTCTTGAATTGCCCCCTTAATCCAACCTTGTCTATATTGATTTGAATTTTTAATACTTGCCTGGATAAACCATAAATTCACAAGGAACTCTGCAATTAGAATAATAAAAAAGATTACTGCTATCTTTTGGTTAAAAATCTTAAGTCCTAGAGCCGAGATCAAAGCAACAAATGGCAAAGCAAATAGGATAAAACCGGTATTTTTTACCGGATATAAAAAGACTAATGGAAATGTGACAAGGAGTATATATAAACTTAAAAACTTAAACCTCTTCCTTCCTTTAATTAAAAATGTTAAACCTACAAAAAAGGGAATTATTACTAGCTTAGAGAATGACCCTAATTTCAAAAAACCAAAATTACCGGTAGAATCTAATTCTGTAAAAAGTCTACTCAAACTAAGTTCTGAAAACCAGTGGAAAATACCGGTTACAATAAAATATGCTTTATTGAATATAATCCTATCCAGGAGCGTTGGCCATCCGGATGCTTCCTGGCTCCTTAATTTCTCTATGCCGTTTTTGATAGTTACATCGGAAATAATAGGAAAACTATTTTCAACTAAACTTCTCATTCCCTGCTGAATATTTAAATATAAATAAATTATTATTACAGTGGGTATCAGACCTACCGCAAAAAATAAAATTTTTTCTCTTTTTTTTATTTTTTTATTTAAAAATAGGGTAAGCAATAAAACCGGCAGTAAAACAAACCAAAGGGCTTTGGAAGTTAAAAGCATTAGTAAGACAATTACTAGCATCAGTGGTAACCTCAATCGTTCTTTTAGCACTTGAGTTATTAGGATCAAAGTTAGAAAGATTGATACAATATATTCATTGGGAAACTTGGAAAAAAATATTAACCCCGGAGATAAAGAAGCTAATGCCGCAGCAAAGATGCTGTATTTTATATCATCCATAAAAAACCTTGACAGTTGATAAATTAATAAAACTATAGCAGTCCCAATTAAAATAAAGGGTATCCTTACCCCAAGATCTGTTTTACCAAATATTAATACTCCTAATGCTGTAATATAAGAAACAACGGGTAGCTGATAGTTGTCCAAAGAATTAAAGAGTACCGGAAAAGATCTACCTAATTCATCTTTTCCGGTTGTGGATAGCGCAAAGGCTCTATAAGCGATTCTTGCCTCATCTGACGTGAAATCCGGGAAACTAATCGGAACAATTCTTATGATAAATGCAAAAAGTAATAAGATAATTAGCCAATTATTTACTTTCATTGTTTATCAAAATACCAAAATCACCATCGCCTATTTTTTCCTGCGGAATGTCTTGTCTTTTTGAAATGAGGTAGTCGGAAACAATAATAATACTTTTCTCCGGTAACATCTGATTATCATTCCATGTTTTCAATCCATTGGGAAAGTAAACCTGTTCAAAAAAATTCTCAGCTATTACATCTTGCCTCCGAAAGTCACCTTGAATAAACGGAGTCAGATTATTTAATTTACTTAAAGATGCAGCTCTCTCAAAAACAAGCTGATAAGGCTTTGAAAATTCTGACTTAACCCGTTTAGGATATTCATACCAATAATCTTTCACAAAATCCGCAAAATTAAAAATAATCATTGTTGTGACAATAAAAATAAACATGACACGCCACAATCCGTTTCTCATACCGGTTAAAACCAGCATTCCCAGTGAGCTAATCACAATATAAGGAGGGACCAGGCTTAACAACCTGCTCGCGCGATGGATATCTGACGCTAAGCCAAAGAAAATTGGCATAAAGAAAAAAACAGCTATAATGAAAAATAATATCGGTCGTTTTTTTTGTATAATGCTAGCTATCCCAAGTAGGAAAAGTGGTAGACTAGCCAGGAGGAACATTCCGTGTTTACCCGTCGAATGGTAAGGAGTCACGTCACCATTGATAAATAAGAAAGACCAGTCAAAAGATGAAATGTACGTTAAAATAAATTGTTGGTATGATGTGATTTCAAATGATCTATATAAACCTAATAATGAACCGGGATAATTTACCTTTGCAACGACCAGGACCAAGAAGAACGGGATAAACACAGTCAAGAAGATGAGGATCTTTCTAACGGCTAACCTAGCATACACCTTATTTAGATAGTAGATAAACAGGATAGTAAGAACTATAAGCGAAGGCGCCATGATCCTCAAACCAAGGTAAGAGAAAACACTTAGGGCCAGAGTAGTTGCAGCCATGACTAAGAATCCTACTTTCTTTTTTTTACTATACTTGACCATCATCCATAAAAAGAAGGCAATGAACGGAACCGGTGCGATATTTTCTAAAGCTAAATGAGATTGAATCATTACAATTGGAGTGGTTGCAAAAATCAACAGACTCCAAAGAGCAGCTTTGAGTTCTACTAATTCATAAACCAAGAGAAAAATTAAAATACCGCTTAGCAATACAAAAAGCACGCTAACTGCTCTTAAAACAAAATAGGTAGTTCCAAATATACGAAATGCTAACACTGTGGAATAAAATGTTACTGGCTGCTTCCAATCACGGGAGCCGGCTGAAGCAGTAAATAACGGCAAAAACTTACCGTTGGAATCAAATCCGCTTTTTGCCACCAAGGCTGCGTTATAACCTATCACAGCCTCATCACCATTAATTCCCGGAGGAACATTTAAAATCCTAAAGGTAAAAAGGAACCACCCAATGACAAAAAAAAATAAAAAAACTACTATTATTTGGAATCTTGATGATTTTTTAAACATCAGTTTTTCTAGGAAAATATTGGTAAATTAAATAAATTGCGCTTGATACAAAAATAGTTTGTATTAAACTTCGCGATAAATTGTAATCAACATTAATACCCAAAATCATCCAAATGCTTGGAGTATTATTTAAAGCAGGCACAAGAGGTGAAAATATTCCAATAGTTAGCGAAGGATCAAAAAAGAATAGAGAGAAGAACCAACTAATAAAAATTAATATGTATAAAGGTAGACTCCTAAATCCGGTACTTGTTAACCCTAAGATTAATAATGGTGTAATCCAGATTAACCACTGGGGATGAAAATGAGTAAAGATAAAAAACAACAGAAGCGGTATTGAATATAATCTCCAAATTTCTGTTTTATGCTGAAAACTCCATATAATAAAATAGAAGAGCAGAAGAACTGCCGGAAATAAAATAATTGATTCCCCACCAGATACCGGGATAACAGCATAAAGACTTTTTGAACTTTGATTGGCAAATAAAGCAGTTGCCCTGAAACTAGAAGAAGATAGATACGGAAGAGTTAAGAGCAAATAAGGGAGCGTTGCAAGAATCAGTAATTTCAATCTATCCAGAGAATTTTTACTCAGAACAATTAACGGAATAACTAAAAAGACCGGGAATAACTTAAATGCTATCCCCCCACCTAAAGCCAAGGCAGCCCGTTCTAATTTGCCTTTAATAGCAAAATAGATTGATAAAATAATGAAAAAGGTTGGAATAATATCAAACTGGCCCATCATATATGTTGCATAAAGACTAATTGGGTTAAATATCCAAAGTGTAAATGCCAATAAAGATTTTTTGGGAGAATCAAATAATTTAAATAAAATAACTCCAATCAGAAAATCAAAGATAAAATAGGGAAGTTTCAGAAGTAATAAATTAAGATTCAATTGAGTAATTTGTGATAGACCTAAAATATTAAATAAATAATTAAATAACCCATGGAAAAGATAAATTGCCGGCGGATAATTAAAAACAGCAGAATTTGAGGTAAAATCATAAAGGTTTAAGATGTTACCTGATGCCACAAGTTTACCGGCTAACTCAAAAACTAGCATATCAGAGTGAAATGTAGTTAAGGATAAAAATATCCGGATAGCAACCCCAATTATTACAATAATCCAAAAAGTCCTCTTCATTTACTTATATTTTTAATTCTTTCAACAAATTTTTCTTTACTATAATCCTGCGCTCTCTCCGTAGCTTCTTTCGCCATCTTCTCTAGTAGCTTCCTATCTTCGGTTAATTTTAATGTTAATTGCTTTAATTCATCTAAGTTTTCCCACAAATAACCCGATTTACCATCCTCCACAATTTCTCGCTGACCCCCTTTTCCTATTACTACAGGTACACATCCTCCGGCCATTGCTTCGACCGTGGAGATCCCGAAGTGTTCCATCCTGGTTGGGTCTGTTTCTCCAAAACCTGCCGCATGCCAATAAATACTGGACTGTCCGTAAAGCTCAATTAGCCCATTATGCTCTAAATTAGGATAGAACTCTACAGGAATACCTTTTGCTAGATATTTTAAGCTTTCTAAATAATCTTTATCCCCATCACTAGCCGATCCAACCAAATGCAAACTCCATTCCTTTATATTTCCTGTTTCAGAAAGCTCTTTAAATACTTTGATCAGAAGTTCTTGTTTTTTATCCTTCAGATATCCAAAGAAACGGCCAACTGAAAGAATGTATTTTTCTTTTCTTAATGGTTTAATTTTTGAAGTATCAACCGGCGGAAAAATAATTTCTGATTTTAATGGCCAATTAGCTTGGGAGTATGTTTTGGTAAAACTGGAGTTATAAATAACCAAATCCCACCCTTTTAGCTTAAATAGACCCCAGATACTTTTTGCAGGTTGCCCGATAAGGGGAGACTGTACATGCAAGAAGTTCTTCTTTGCAGTCGGGAAAAAAATACTTCCGTCTGTTAGATAAAAAAATCTATCATAATTATTAAGGAAAAGTGTTCTGGAAATGGCAGAAGAATTTTGACCCAGTGGAGCAATAATAAAATTAACTGATTTTAAGTTTAGATCAAATCTTTTTGATAATTCTTTTTTTAGATAACCCCCCCCTAAGCTAAAAAGGTGCTTATCTAAAAGCACATCTACAGCATGTCGTGAGGATAATACCTCCGCAATAGTCATCATGTACTTCTCTCCTCCGCCAAACGTATCAAGATAAGGAGAAAAGACGGCTATCTTCATAGTCTTATGTTAAAACCTAAATCCGTTCTCTATCAAATTTTTATCAATTTCTTCATATACTTGATTTCTTGTTTTGGTTTGTTGCAGCTCCCATAATCTGACATAAGTCATATATAAGCTAAAAGCTTGTAACAAAGAGTCCATAATTCCAACTGTGCCATTAAAAAAGCCTTGCCTAATGATTCCTTGATTAAAAGCTTCGCTGACAAAGATTCTTAAGAACCGCCAGCCCGACATCTTTGGATGATTAGCATTCGACCTTAACTTGGCATCGATCTTGGACCATTCCAAGCTTTTTAATGTGATTTGGTCGATATTGCGATGGGTTAAATGCAATAATGAATTCTTCGTGTAACCTAACTTACCCTTAAATTTTGGGTATTCATGAACCTTACCTATCCAATTTTCAAAATCTTTCTTTCTCAAGATTCTGGTGACCCAATCAGGCCAGAAGGGACCATATCTGACCTCTTTCCCAAAAACAATATTCCTGCGTGAGACAGCAAGGGCTGAAAAATCTTCACTAGAGATAAGGGTTTCTATTTCTCTTCTTAAAGGTTCTAATACTCGCTCGTCGGCATCCACAAAGAAAATCCAGTTACCGAGGGCTTTTCCCATGGCAAAGTTTCTAACTTCAGCAAAGTCTGGCAGATTTACCTGAAAAATCTTATTAGTGTATTTTTCTGCTATTTTTAGGGTATTATCATTTGAACCATTATCCACTACAACAATCTCATCCGCCCATTTAACAGATTCCAAGCAAGTTTTAATTCTATCCTCTTCGTTCTTTGTCAGTACAACTATACTTAACATCTAATATTTACCTTTTGAATATCCGTTCAAAAAAGTTCCCCCTTCGGTCTGTTTTTTTTATCCAATAATTTATACCCTCCGAAGATTTGTTTATTTGGTCTTTTAGTTCTGTCAGGTTGATATCTTGTTCCTTAAAATTGTTACTTTCCCACAGCTTTAGATACACAACCAAAAAAGAGAATGCTTGTAGGAAACTCAATACTAAACCATGCAAACCATCCTTATATCCCCTATTTGCAAAAAATCTTGATAAAAACTCGTTTAAAGGTTTTTCAAAAAGATCCTTCCAGTCAAATTTGTATCTATTCTTTTTCAGTTCTGCTGCCTGTACTGTTGTGTATCCATTCATCCTTTCCAAAAACTCTGAAATAGTTCCGTAACTGCAATGAATAATTGCATTTTTCTCTTCAGCCGGGAGATCCAAACCCTGGCCCAAAACTTCAGGCGGACGGTGAATTTTATCTGACCATCTTACCTTACCCTTCTTAAAGAATCTTATATTGTAATCGGGCCACCACATAGATTCTTGTATAAAATGGCCGAAGATTATATTCTTGCGGGGTATTCTAACATAATCTATTTGTTTCATTCTTTTAACAATCTCCACTAATTTTTTTGACAAAGTTTCAGTAATTACTTCATCAGCATCTAGAATGAGAATCCATTCGTTCGAAGCTTTGGAAATTGCATAATTTCTGGCCGGCTCTACGTAACCTTCACCTTGATGTTGAAAAACCTTTAATTTCTTGATTCTAGTTTTTAATTCATTCAGGATTTCAATAGTTTTGTCTTCCGATCCGTCATCTACTACAACTAGCTCATCAGCCCAATCCAGCGATTCAATAACTCTTTTGATATTTCGAGACTCATTCAGAGTATTGATTACTACCGATATTTGACTTACCATAAATTTAATCTTAATACGAACGAATGTGAGTATCAAGCTTTGTTTCTCAATTCAGCACTATCAGATAACATGGAGGTTTCGTACAACATTATTCAGAAAATCAAGTCTTTCCTAGACAAACCTTATTCCGCTTATCTAATCCTAGGGCTTGTGACTCTAGGTATTTACTATAAATTTTTTATTTTTGGAAAAATTCCTTTCCCCGGTGATCTATTAGTGGTTAGTTACTCACCTTGGCTGGATTATTATAAATTTCCAGTGCAGAATCCTCTGATTTCTGATGTGTTCTCCCAATTTTTTCTATGGAAACATTTAGCAATTGATGCTTTCAAAAATTTAGAATGGCCCTTATGGAACCCTTACTCATTTACCGGAAACCCACTTTTAGCTACATACCATTCTGCCGTCTTGTATCCTTTAAATATCTTATTATTCTTACCTAAGAATTACGGCTGGGGATTCTATATTTATTCTCAGACAATTATTGCCTCTATCACTTTCTATTTATTTATATCCCAAATTGTTAAATCTAAAATTGCAGGACTATCCGGTGCAGTAATTTTCTCTTTGGGCGGGCTTATGACAACCTGGCTGGAATTGGGAACGGCAGGCCACGCGATAGCTTGGTTACCACTTGTTTTATATAGCATAAGAAAATTTATATTAGTAAGTCAATTTAAATTTATTCCTCTACTTATTGCTTCTTTATCCTTAGTGATTCTTGCAGGAAATGCACAAATCACAACATATACTTTCTTTATTGCATTTTTATATATCTTATTTATTTTTTTGAAAAATAAAGTAAGCAGAGGACAAATTTTTATTTTGTTTTTCTCCCTAATAGCATCTATAGGCATAACAGCTTTACAAGTACTACCAAGTTACGATCTGTTACAAAAATCCATAAGACAAACAGAATCTTATACTGCCGAATCCAATTTTGGCTTATTAAATACTAAAGATAGCCTCAAATTCTTTATCCCCGATTACTTTGGAAATGCAGTTACGAGAAACTATTGGGGAACACTCAACTATTCCGAGACAAGTGGCTTCTTAGGGATTGTAACCCTTCCTCTTTTACTCTATCTTTTATTTAGGGTTAGATCTAAAGAAGCACTTTTCTTCTCTATACTATTCTTGTTTACCTTGCTATTTAGTTTTAACAATCCCATTTCTAATTCCTTTTATAACCTGAGAATTCCTCTGTTAACTTCCTCTTATGGAAGCAGAATGTTATTTATAACCCTCTTGTCAACGGCTATTCTCGCTTCTTTAGTCATGGATCACATAAAGGAAAATAAAAGTCTTTTCTTTATTCAGAAAGCTATCCTTTGGAGCTGGGCTGCCATCTTGGGAGTAATTATAGGAACGTTACTTACATTTTATTCTATATGGAATATTATAATTAACGCTCCCAATGAGGAGTTCCTAAAAGTTTATTTAGAGAGTAATGATTATGCATTGCAGAACTTTTTAATTGCCGCAAAAAATAGTTTAGTTCCTTTCAGTCTTTTAACTTTCCTGCTCCTCTTTATGTATATTTTAAACAAGACTAAATCCCAACTTTTAAAAAAATATAAATTAAATATCCTATTAATTTCTTTATTCGTTCTATTGGTCTTAGATCTCGGAAGATATTTTCTTAAGTTTAACCCCTTTATTTCCAATAATTTAATTTTCCCCACAACCCCCAGTTTAGAATTCCTGCAGAAACAAAAAGGATTATTCCGCGTAGGTAGAGAACATGCCGAAGTTTTGCCCCCAAACACTTGGATTGCATACAAGCTGCAAACTTATGAGGGATATGACCCGATCTATCTTAATCAGTACGGTAAATTTATGCGTTTCCTAAATGGTGGAGACATAAGAACCGGAAGCTCAACCCGATACGCTGAAGTTGCCTCTAACTACAGCTCATCTTATCTCGATGCTGTAAATACTAGATACTTAATCGCAATTTTGAGAGATGATAAAGGTCAAATTCCCGGAGATTTACTTAATTATAAATTGAAGGAGTCAAATTACAAATTAGTATTCAAGGATAAATCTTCGGCAGTCCTGGAAAATCCCAATTCCTTGGATAGAGTATATTTGGCAAAAAAAATACAAACTGTCTCAACCCAGAACATAGAAAACATACTTATGAATGATAAATATTTTGATCCACGAGTTATGGTATTCTTGTCAGAAGATCTAAAAGTTTCAAAAGTTTCAGGTACGGGAAAAGCTTCAATCATTCATTATTCACCTGGCACCGTTAAAATCAAAACAGATACACCTTCTGATGAAGTTTTAATATTAGCCGATCAATATGAAGAAGGGTGGAAAGCGAAAATCGACGGTAAAGAAACTCCTATCAGCCCTGCAAACCTTATCTTCAGAGCAATTAAAATTCCTGCAGGTTCTCATGAAGTAGTGTTTAGATACCGGCCAAAATCATTTGATATTGGTTTAAAGATATCACAGACGAGTCTGCTACTGCTAATGGTTATTTCTTTGTTAACAATCAAAACTAAACGATTCTAACTTTTCAGGGTTTTCTTTTTAACACCAATACCACCTCTTTGTTCAAACTTTTAATAACTTCGTAATCACTAAGATGTTCACCCTCTGCTTTTGTTCCAATGTATAAAGTAGAGCCAGGAAGACTATTGATAAATTTTAACAATTCTCTTTCTGCGATAAACCCGATAAAAACATTGCCGAATTTCTTCATCGGGTAATTTATCAAATCTGACCGCTCTTTATTTTGAGCAATCACCGCTACTGGATCTATTTTTGAATAGACAGGGTAAGCAAATTCAATATCATTAATCCTATCCGACAGGATTACGTAATCATATTTATCCTTATTCTCGGTTGCAATTTTAGATGCCAATTTTGCCGGATAAGACCAAAAACTACTATATTCATTCGGTGCAAGAAAATATAATTTTTGTATGAAAAATAGGAATTGGATAAAGAAAAGGAAGAAAATTATGGACAAAGTTATCTTGTTCCTATGATTCAACAGGGTGATAAGCCCCAGGGCTGAAATGATAATTAGAGGAGGTAACATAAACGAGCTCCTTAAAGCATGCGGGAAGTCAACAATAGCAGTAGGAATCGGGGCAATAATTATCCACAGAAGTAGGAATAAAATTATTTTTCTGCTTTTCTCCCAGAAAGTTAAAATTCCTATTATTAACAAAATAATCTCTATAACGTATAAGCCACCGATAGTCCCCATGTTATGTCGTGGATTTCTGTCTCCGTGTAAAAATAAAAAATCCATGGAAAAATTTTGTAAATAATTTTCAATCAGAATTTTTGAATATTCGACAGGTTTATTATGAAAGTATTTGATTAGATTCTTAGGTAGATTACTGATTTGTCTTTCTGAGTTTATTTTCTGCTCAATAGCGTTTTTTAGTTTACCTTGAGAAAGAATATTTATATCAGAAAACCTCGTCTCTGAGCCGCCAATAATCGTAAGATTACATCTTACTTCTTGTAACTTGAAGCAAGTTATAAAAGTTTGACTTAAGGATAACATTCCTAAAACTAATAAAAATGATATACCTACCAAAAAATATTTCTTTCCATTGCTCAAAATATCTCTTGCTCCTTGAAACCAAAGTAGTAAAGGCAAAAACAGAAGTAAACTAACTTTATATGTGGGATAGGTGTAAAAAGTTAATCCAAAACTTAAAGCTGAAAAAAGATAATAAACGGGACTTTTCTTGGCTTCTATGAACATATATATACCCAGAAGAGACAAAAAAAGCGCAAAATGAGCTTCAAAACCTCCTCTGCTTAAAGATATGTCCCAAGGAGAGACTGCGCCAATAAAAGCTGTCAAAAGTCCTACCTTTTTGGAAAAAAGCTTTTTTCCAATTAAATAAAGAAAAAAAATGATTCCGACACCAGAAAGAATTGATAATATCCTTACCCCTATTGCTGTAGGGCCAAAGAGAGCAACGAAAGGGATGGTCCCATAAATATAACCGGCAGGTCTGCCGGCTCCCATGGGGAAAGTTAAAGGCAGAAAATTACCCAGCTGGTCGTGTCCTGTTTTTAACAGTGCATAAGCATCCAGTGTAATAGTCAATTCATCGCCATACAAAGAAGGCGGACTATTATTAATAAATACGGCTCGCAGCAATAATCCCAAAAGTAATATTGCTGCTAAAATCAATAAATTTCCCTTTAAAAAAATCTTCATTTCCTTACTTTAAAAATCCTGGCATCCTTATTCTCAAAAACAGAGTCGACATCGAGAAAACTGCTGCTGGTGGCGATTTTCTGATCCCAGACAAGATAAATATAATCAATTTTATATTTTTTTAAGAAGCTATTCATTTTCTGATGGTCGGTACTTTCAAAGGCTTCCGATCTGTCTAGCAATAATTTATCAACTTTGTAGCCCATAATATTGACTTGTTCCTCATCCGATATTAATGTTTTTTTGCCCGAGAAAGCCGATACATAACCGGTATCATACCAGGCATAAATAGGTATCGGCGGCATATTGTACTTATCCCTTTCATATCTATTAAAAGGCGATGTCAAAACAATGGCGTCTGCAGAAACCTTTTTAAGAAACTTCAGCGCCTCTATCTCTTCATACGAAACTTTCGATAAAGCCGGGTTGGAATAAAATTGCCACAGCAATCCCAATTGGGTAGGTACGGAGAGAAGGATTATTAAGCCTGAAAGAAGATATCTTAAGGAAATATTTTTGAGATATAACAAAAGTTCGGCAGTGGTAATAGCAGCAAGGAATCCAAAAAATAACAAGAAGTACTGGTTAAACTGTATTGTATTCCAGGCAACGCCTTTCTGCAGAAAAAAAACCGGGACAAAAAACGAAGCAGTGGTAATACCTAAAAAGAAGATATTAAAATTATTTTTAAAAAGGTTTTCTTTTACTTTTTTAAAGTAGGTCCAAAACCCTACAAACCTCATCCCTAAATTCCCAAAAAGAAAAATTAAAAACGCAGTTGCTTCAACTTGTATAACTCTTTTCCAATTTTCCTCAGCAATATATGTTTGCCTTCTAAGCTCCAAGTCTATCCAGTTTAATCTGTCGGGTGCTACCACCATTGTCCTGATGAACCACCAGGGTTGCCAAAGTAGAAAGTCTTGGGAGTTTTTACTGTTGGGAAAATAAATAATAAATGAAACCAGAAAAATTGATAAGAATAAGAATATAACTTGAAATTTGCGTTTGAAGAAAAGTTCAAAGATCCCTGCTAAAAACAGCCCCCCAAGGATTAACATCCCGGCATAAACTTTAAATTCAATAACTACTCCGCCCAGAATTGTACAGAGCAAGAAAAAGATAAGCTTTTTTGATTTTAAGTATTTTAGGAAACAGAATAAGAATGCGGTTGTAATAATGAAAGCCGCGGCATGCGGAGGATTTCCCAAAACCGATTGCGTTTGAGAAACCCAAAATATTGATTCTCCTCCTAAACTTAAGTGCGTGGGAATATACAATAAGTAACCGAAGCTTCCGGCAAAAGAAGTAAAAAACATAGCCCATATACCCGCTACCTCAGATTTACCCCAAGCCCTAACAAATATGAAACTCGCTAAACCTAACAAAGCCGCAAATACAACCGGCATAAACCGAAAATAGATATCTAAGCTGGAAAATTGAAATAATCTGGAAAACTCAGACATCAGAAGGTCAACAAAGAAGTGATAATTTTGTAGTTTAGCTCCGGCCAGCTCTGGGTTTTGAAATGGAAAGTTTGAGGTTTTCATCTGCTCCATTAAAGCAAGATGCCAAACCCCGTCATGCCCGTGCGAACTCCAAAAATAGATCCCTTCCCTGTAGGGAAATCCAGACGGAGCATTAACCGCAACCATTCCAATCACCCCCATCAAAAAAACTAAAAGAAAAACTATTTTGTGAGAAATCTTTAACCTAAATGAAAATATTTCTTTCCTGAAATTATATAGCGACCAAATACCTATCAGCGGAAAAGTCCACATCAAAAAACGCAGATGAATTGCTGCCAAAACATAAGCTGCTAATGTAAATATTACTAATCCAAAAACAGAAGCTATGGTAAATTTTTCCAAATCATCCAGATCAGGGGTTAATTTCCGTAGAATTGCATGACCTGGAAGTGTAAAACAAACAACGGCCAAAATTAAAAAAATTGTTCCTAAAAAAAATTGCAGTAAAGTATTAATGACCATTGATATAGATGTCCTAAGCTTACTACACAAATATCCCTAAAATCCACAAACATACTTAACATTGTATAATTTAACTGTGAGAGAAAATAGACGTATCAACTTAGTGTTCTGGAGTAAATTCTTACTTATCCTGGTTGCTTTTGCCTTTTTCTTTACCATAAAAAGCGTTAATTATGACCGCTATCCTTTAATGGGTCATCTTGAAGAATATGCCTATTCCTGGATGGGAATTCATTTAATAGAATCCGGTATTCCCCGAACCTGGTCTCCGGCAGGTAAATTCCCGATTCAGGATAATGTCTTCAGCGGTAAAATAGTAGGCTACGATATAGAGTTAAATGTTGATATCCTCTCTCCCTGGCTTGATTTACCGCCGCTTTATGGTCTTTTATCAGGAGGCGTAGCTCATTTTTATGGAGCTAATCCGTGGTCGATTTTACCTGCCTCCTATATCCGTCTGCCTGCTTTATTTTTTGCCTTTGCCACTACCATAGTTCTCTTTTTACTAACCAAAAAACTTTTCGGCTTTTGGCCGGCAATACTGGCCACAACCATTTACTCACTGACACCGCTTTTTGTCTTTGGTCAACGTCTCTCGGTGGCGGAAAACGGTATTACCTTTTTTTACATATTGGCTATCTATTTGACTATTCTTTATCTTGAGAAACAGAAGTGGTATTTCTTATCGTTTCTTCCAATTGTCATCGGCTTAGCCGGGCTGATGAAACAGACGGGATTTTTAATTGTTTTTTTTATTATTTTTCTGCTGGCCAAAAATAAGTTATGGAAAGAAATCGCTTTTGTTTTGTTGGGTGTTAGCTGGTTTGTAGGAGTACTTCTGGCTTATGGAGCGGCTGTGGACTGGAATCTATTTGTCCAGATTAATTTGCAGCAAAGCGGCAGACCGGTCGGATTTCTGGGCTTACCTTTTCTCTTAAGTAGTCCGGGTTACAGTATCAACTTTTTTTATGATGGCTGGTATATTTTCTCTCTTTTTGCTGCAGTCTACTTGGCAATCACGAAGTTTGCCGATAAGCGCTTTCAGTTAGTCTCCCTAGCTTTTATTTTCTGGGCTATGGTGGTTGTTTTTTCCGGCGGCCAGACTGATGTCTTGCTTTGGTACCATTTCCCCTTTTTCCCCTTCCTCTCTATCTCTGCTGCTCTTTTGCTCTTTGAAATTATCCGACAGCCAAATCTGGTAACTACTATCTTAGTCATCGGTCTTCTTCTTTCCGGCCGTTCTTTCCTATCAAATGAATTCAAACCCCAAATAGAACCCGCAAAATTCCGCTTTATCATTACTATGTTAGTCTCTCCAGCAATTTTTTATTTCCTCCTTAAAAAAACTGTCTTTCTGAGGATCACAAAAATAGTCCTTGTAAGTGTAATCGTGGTGGGATTTTTTTTAAATACCCAGGCAATTTATTCGGCTTTTCCGATAGCCAGCGAGTCCAAATCCTTTCCCTACGGACCGGGAACATTCTTAAGCGGTGCTTATTTACCGTTCTTTTGGAGATTTTTATTAATCCAATAAACCTTCCCTTCGCTATCATCAAGCGAAGTGTAAAAAACCCTATCTTTCCCGACGGATACTTTTACCGGAAAAGGACAATCTAAAACCTGATCGTCTATTAAAGCCTCCGAGGTAACCTTCCCAATTTGTGACTGACCGGCCTGATCGTATACTGCCCAGAGTGTTTCCCCGTCAAAAGCAAGTGATGAAATACTTCTTTTTTCTTCAATCACTGTTTGCTTCCCGTCAGTTAAATTTATACTGATAAGTGTGGGCTGAGCATCGTAGCGGGCTACTACTAGATGACCGGTGATTAACTCAAGGTCAACAATTTTATTCAAATCAGGAAGGAAAAAAAAGCCGTCTCTACCAAGAATTTTGGAAATATTTCCGGAGACATAACCGGAAACATAAAAATAGCCCTTGGTATCACGGGTTAAAGACGAAGCTCTGCCAATTTTAGGATAAACTTTTTCGACGACAACTTCTTCTTTTTCAAAAACAAGCCTGATGACCCTATCATTAAAAAAATCCGTGCCATAAATATCAGTAGTATCTGAATAGATATCAGTTAAAACAGGAACTGGGAACCTTGTAGGATGTTCAGGGGTAATCAAATTAATAACTACCAGCTGATTATCTGCTTGGGAAAGATAAAGATAATTATCCCTGAGATGAATAGCAGTTACCGGAGCCCCTGCTTGAAAAAATAAATTGCCATTGCAAGTCATTTTTTGAAAGTTTCCTATAAATTGTCTCTTTCTAATATTCAGATTTTGATAAGCTGTCATCTGCTCTTTATATCCTTCATTTGCTAACCTGATCTTTTGAAAAAAACTCAATGCTGGAAGTGTTGTTAAACTGACAATAAAAAGATAAACTAAAATCGCTATAAAAAATTGATTCTTAATAATTTGTTGCATATGTAACCAGTTCTTCGTTTTCAAAGGTCTTCGTAACTATTCCGGTACTTTCATCCAAACGGATGTTGTATATTTTTGGTAGATAAATATATTTTATTTGGGTTTGTTGCAGGAACTTTGAACTTCCAGAAAGAGGTTTTAGGAAGAAATCTTTGGAAGCAACCAATCTTTTTTTATAATCAGTTAAAAGAATTTGGTTTTGCGGCTCATCTTCTAAATAAACTGGCTTTTCTGACAAAGCAGACACATAAGCAGTGCTGTCGTAAACAAAAAGCGGCCAGGGTTCGTCTAAGTTTTGCTTTAACTTCCCATCATAAGGATATGTTAAAACTATCCCATCAGGTTGGGCTGATAAAAATTGCAAGCCCTCCAGTTCTTTTGCGCTAATAAAAGCATGCGGAGTTTTACCAAAATACCCTCTCGCAGTCACAAAAGAATTAATTGGCGCTAAAATTAAAATTATACCAACTAAAATTGTAGCAAAAATTCGATTCAGTTTAAAAATTATGAAAGATAACACTACCCCAGCAAAAAGTGCGCTCGTATAAAGAACAGGGTAGAAAAATTGGATAGTATTCCAAGGATTACCCGATTGTATAAATAGTATCGGGATACCCATTGAGGCAATGGAAATTATAAAAATAAATGTAAAAGTATCATTTTTAACTATGTCTTTAAATTTAAAAAATATTCCAAAACTTAAAAACCTCATCCCCAAGTTTCCAATAATAAAAAGCATAAAGCTCGTTATCTCTGCCAATATAAATTTTGGCCACAGTCCTAAAGCAAAAGAGCTGGTCCTGGCCAAAGATAACCTGACCCACCCCACCCGATCCGGAGAATCAACCATTGAATGAATAAACCAAAATGGAGCAAAAATCAAAAAAGCAGAATTAGCTGCAAAGTTTGAAAAAAATAACCACATTGAAATGGTAATTGAACAAATTGCAATCCAAAAGTAAGAAAAATCTTTTTTATGAAAAACTTTTATAATTGAAACTACTAGAAGTGACCCTAATACTAAAACTCCGGTATAAGACTTAAAACTAGCTAGTGTCCCAAAAATAAGGATAGCAATAATTTTACCCTTTAGATCGGGAGAGGACATCAGTATGTGAAGCACAGCTATCATAATTACCAATGAGATGGCAAAAGGCGGATTTAAATTAAAAGAAATTGCCTGGTTTGCCCAAAATGCCGACTCTCCACCGAAATGCCTTTCCCGCAAAAACTCAACTATCCAACCAAAGCTTCCTGCAAAATAAATCAGATAAAGACTAATCAGACTCGCTAACTTAGATTTTTTAACTCCCATCCTCTCTTCAAAAAGTCTCATGACCAAATAATAAGAACCAATTCCCAGCATCAGGGAAAAGACAACCGGATAAAGCCTAAACACCAAATCTGCCACGGGAATCTTTGACAGAAAAGCCGTGGCAGCGATTAAAAGGTCATAGAAAAAATGGTAATTCTTAAGAACCGAACCTGAAAAAATCGGATTTTCCGGGGGGACCGACTTAATCAATTGATTTATAAGTGCCATATGCCAAACCCCATCGTGAGTATTCGGTCCCCAAAACCCCAGACCATAGGTAAAATTAAGACCACTTCTAAATGTTGGGGTCACCTGGAAAATAGTCCCGGCCAGAACTAAAGTTGAAATTAAATTAAAAGACCGAACATCCTTTAACAGATCGGATAGTAAATTATAGTACTTAAAACGTAAAAAGATGATAAAACTTATTAAAATATAGAGAAAAATTAGAGGCTTAAATTTATAAAGGCTGGCTACATAAAAAAACAATGTAAACACAACAAGTCCTATGACTCCTGATATGAATAACCTTAAAAAGGGCGCCATATTTTTATTAAAGGAGTTATTGGATAATATGAGTCCCGGGATAATAACTACAAAGATGAGAAAGACAAGGAAGCTTCCAATCTTGAAAGATATTGAAAGAGGAGACCATTTGAATAAATTACCAGTACTTATGGTCCCTTTTTCTGTCGAATTTTCTTTTTTTGTAGCATTTAGTATTGCTCCGTCAATTGAGAAAATCTTTTCGTCAATACTGATATCACGAGGAAGTAACCCTATTTGCCTTAAGTTTCCTGCTTCATTGACATAACTTATAAAGAAGCTTTCATCTTTTTTCTCTACTTTAAAATTATTAATCCTTCCTTCATCTATCACCCATTTGTGGCCAAAACTTACATCATCCAAAACTCGAGTAGCACTGGTTGCAAAATTAACGCTGTCACATCTACTTCTAAAACATAATTCTTCTTCTCCGTCTATATACTGCCTGATATCTCTAAATACAGAACCATTCTGATTGTAGAACCAGCCAACTCTGTAATAGGGATTCATATACCAAACTGTTTTTTTGGAACTTCCCAACGGGTCATCAGCAATAATTAACTGTTCCGGGGAAAGTTGGGGGAAACTGGTTTTATACCAACTGGCGAAATCTTTTAACGTTACAATAGCGACGTTGGCTTCTTTTCCCCTTGCTAGTGTTTCTATTTGCCTTTGATATTCACCCGAGTATTTATTCCACTCATATGAGTTTTCTAAACCGACCACGATATGAGCAAACTTATTAAACTGCTGTTTTGTATAAGTAGCAATTAAGGTAGAAAAATAACCTGTATCTAAGTCATGATAGTCCATATAATCATTAGCTTGGATGGAGAAGGTACTCTCCATTACCCCGTTTCCATAAGCATTCACCGGATCACGCAAGGCCCACTGGGTCATGACAATATCTAATTTGTTTTCCAATGTTTGGGCCGGATGAAGTGCATTATTTTTGGAAGGATAATACGGGGTTCCAAAGTATTGTCCCCAAATTTGATAGTTGTCTGTAGAGTATTGATCGGCCACAATTAAAGCAGAACTGATGCCATATTTTTTCTGCATATAATCCAGTGAGAAACTATCAATCCACCAAGCTCCTACTGAAACAGGATAAATCCCAAAATTGTCTTTGAAGCTTTTAAAAGCTGTATCAATTAACTCTATTCTCTCTTCCCTTTCATAACCAGTTAAGAAAGCGCTGCCGGCCGCATGCCAAGTATTAGATGTTTTGTATCCAACTTTTGCTTGAGTAGTCCAGCTTGGTGTAATTTCTAAAAATAATCCTTTCTCATCCAAAGATCTCTCTTTTAGCTTGAGTGTGATATTCTGATTATCTAGCGCATCAAATCTGATTAACCATGTGGCAGGTAAATTGAATTTTTCTAAAATTGCAATTTGTCCCAAAACAGCAGTTTCCGGCTTTTGATCCTTTAAATCCCAGAAATCATCACCCCTGACAGGATTAACAATCGAAACATAGGAGTTACCCTGAGCAAAAGCCTGGGGAGCAAATATCAAAAGCAGCAGAAAAAACACAAAGCAAACAAATCTTTTCATTATTTCTTTATAAATTGGTTTTTAATTAAAGACACAAGCTTAGGTTCAAGCAAAAAGATCATTGTCCAGTAAGCTATCAAGCCTGTTAACACCATCACTGCAACCTGCTGAAATGAAACGGAAAGAAGATTTCTAATGATAAATACAGAAAGCCCCATTAAAACTGCAGCCAGCAAAGGCTTGCCAACGCTTTGCAGATAATCAATGTCCACATGTTTTGCGACCAAGTATAAAGCTACAACAGAACTTAATCCCACCAGAGTAAAACCCACTGCCGCACCATTTATGCCGTAAATATAAGAAAGAGCCGGTACAAATATCCAGGTTAATACTGTCCACATAATCATAAGCTTAAAAGTTAAATTAATTTTACCAATGGCATTTAAGGTATTGGTTAAAGGAGTGGTGATTGCAGCTAAAGCTGATGTAATAGTTAGGACTGACAGCGCAAACAAGGCCGGACTCCACTTAATATATTTAGGGATAATGGCTACCAAAGTAGGCGCCAGCAAAACCAGCATTACTAAAGCAGGAAAAACTAAAAGGCAGACAAAGAAGATAGATTTTGATACCAGATTAGATAGTTCTTTTCTGTTATCCTGCAAACGGGAAAATGCCGGGAAAGTCACTTTAATTACCTGATCCATAAAAAACCGTAAGGGAGCATAGGCCCATTTTTGTGCCCATCCCAAAAGGCCGACCCCGACAGGTCCAATCAAACCTCCCAAGAAAAGAATCATCCCGTCATCTTTAACCATAGCCAACAAAGTATTTGCCTGGTAAGGCATACCAAATTTTAATATTGATTTAAATGCAGAGATTGAAAAAGCAACTCCCGGTAGCCAAGGCTTGATGAGATATATGAGAAAAAGTCCAGCTACTCCTGAAAGGAGTACGGCTACTGTATAACTGGTGACCCCAAAACCTTTCCAAGCCAGAAAAACTACAACTATATTAAAAATAATTGTCTCAATTATTTGAGGAAATACCCATTTACCAAATTCTAATTTTCGTTCCAATAATACAGAAGGAATCGTTTTTAGCGAGGAAAGAAGTAAAGAAAATAATAATACCCAGTATAAAAATAATCCTGCATCATTTAAATGATAGATACTCTTTATTAATGGAGTCAATATAAAACCTACTATTATAATGATTAACACCAGGATTTGCTGAGCTGTAAAAATTGTCTTTAATTCTAATTCAGTTAATTGTTCCTTCTTTTGAATTAATGCAGCGGCAAAACCAATATCGCTAAAATAGGCCAGGAAATTCTTAATTGCTAAAACGACAAAATAAATTCCAAACTCAGCAGGATTAAGAAAAGCCGTTAGTAATGCCATGGAAAAAAAGTCGATAGGCCGCATGAGAGCCATCCTACCCGTTAATATTGCTGCGCCCTTGATAGCCTTCTTTTTAATTTTTTCCGCGGTTAATTTCTCTTCTGTCGGATCTAATTGCTCAACACTTTCATCCATATTTTAGTGCATCCTTTTACTGTAATACCTGATACCTTTTCTCACTTTTTCGAAAGATATTAAAAAAAGTACTGCACTTACTACAATCCCTACTAAAGTTATCAAGTTGCCTACAGATCTAATCGGGGTATCATAAAGCCTTGCCATAATTTCATGATTTCCCTTCCCTAAGATAAAAGTCATTAATCCTAAACTGTTATCCTTGTATTCCACTGCAGTCTCTTTACCGTCAACATATATCTTCCAGCTGGGAAAATAATATTGCGATAAACGAATAATGGTGTGTGCGAGTGTTTCCGTTTTAAATGTAATCCAATTTGTACCCTCATTAAAATCATAGACTCTACTCTCACCAGTTAATATTTGATACCTTTCAGTTGCCAGCTCTGCAGGTGGCTCTTTTGCGTATATAGGCAGGTAATCAAAAATAGACCGTTTGATTTGTCTGTCAAAGTCGATACCGCTGAGTAATTTTTGATCATTTGTCTGTATAAATTTTTCCGGCCTGAAATAAGGAAAGTTTAGGGTAACAACTGCAAAAACTAACGTAATCCACAATAAATTTCTATATTTGAAGTCCAGTTTAAAGAGGCTACCTGACAAAAGCGAAACAAAAAATATTACAAGAATCAAGAACCGCCAGGGAAATTGCAAATACTTTAAGGGCTCAATAGCTTTCCAGATAAATTCAGACCGGGGGTGAATCAAAAAGATAGACAACATAGTTAACATAGAAAATATTATCAGGACTATACTTACCCACCTGTTTTTCTTCCAAAAACCTATAGCAGCAATACCGGCAAACAACCAACCCAGAAGATGTACCCAACCGATTTGATAAGAAAGCCTATCTCTTTCTCCTCCCGGAACTTCTCTGATTGAGGAACCATATTCCCAGCTCCTATCTAAAAATAATTTCCTAAATCCCTTAAAATGCTCTGTGTAAGAAAAGTATCCGGAAGTGGTTGTGTCAACATGAACTAAGTCTTTCTCCCCAAGCATCGGCAGGATGTAAAATGCAGATAACATAAATCCCAACAGAAGAGAAGAAAGGCTAAACCAGAGGAAATGATAATTCATTCTTTTGAAAAATAACAAAATTATCCATAAAATCATAATGGGTAGGAAAATCATGGCTGAAAGATTGTGAGCAGTGATAACTGTTGCGATAAAAACCCCAAAAAGTAATAAATTAGTAATACTTAATTTCTCTTCCAACCTAATGGCAGCCCACAAAACCGCCGGCAGCAGCATCAAAGCCCACATCTCACCCATTGCGCCTCTGACATAAAAATCCAACGCATGATAGGGTGCAAAACTATAAAAGATAGCGGCTATACCACCGCCTCTTTTGCCCCAAAGCTTTGATGCAAAAAGGTACATAAATAAAAAAGCTCCCATGAAGCTGACGGCAAACATTACCTTTGCCGAAATCAGTAAACTATTAGTCAGCAAGTAGATAAGTTCCCCAAAGTAATAAGGTAGTGGTGCATAATAATTAAAAATCGGGTATCCGTATAGTCCTCCTAAATCCGGTACCCAACGGCAGGGAATCTGATAATCCTTAAAACATTTGTCCATTTCATAAAGTCTAATTACCTGGACATCATCATGGTGTGTAAAATAGGGACTTAAAAAAAGGGGCCAGAGTAAACTCAAAGTTAGCAACAACCCGACCAAAAAGTAAATATGGGAAAAAAGAAATTTTTTCATAAAGCCTTCTTCTTAGGAAAGAATTTTAAGAGCATAAAAAATACCAATAAAATCGATGCTACCGATATTATATTGCCAACAGTTCTAATAGGAGTATCTACCAACTCTACCCTTACTTTATACGCTCCTTCAGGAAGCTTAAACCTAATTAGTCCCGTATTAGATGGGGGCAGGATAGAAACATCTTGGTTACCAGCTTTAACCTGCCAACCGGGAAAATAACTAATAGGTACCTCAATTAAACTTTTAGATAAAACGTCTGCAGAAAAGCTAAGACTTGTTGAGTTTCTTTTTAAACTTGAGACTAAAATTTCCCCTTCATTCGCACGGGGCTCATCAAATCTTTCACCATCCGTATTCTGCACCCAAATCGGCAAGTAATCTTTTGTTAAATCAACACCCCTATGCATCATCTCTATTTGTAAAAACTTGTCAAAAAAACTATTATCCGAATATTCTTTTGGCTTAAAATACATTAAAGTTGAAATAGTTCCGGCAATTATTAAGATAAAATAAAAAGGCAGTAATCTTTTTTTCAGATAAACGGCGACCGCCCCACCCGTTAATGCAATGATAAAAACAGATATTCCTAAAAACCTCCAGGGGAATTGAATAAAAGCCATTTCCGGTATGGCTTCCCAAATAAAAGCTGATTTATTATGCTGCAAAAATATCGAAAGCACAAAGCTTATACCCAACAATGAAAATAGTCCCAAAAGCTTTTTTTCCGTTCTATGCAAGACTGCCAAGATAGCAGCTGCCGCCAAAACTGTTAAATTGGCTAACCCTATTTGGAAAGATAAACCATCAGTCGGTCCCCAAACCGAGGATCCGTATCCCCAAAACAAAGAAAGAAATTGCTTATAAGCTACAAAGTGTGCTCTAAAATTAAAATAACCCACTGTTAAATATTTTGTTTGAATAAAACCATTTTCAAAAAAAGCAGGCAATAAGAAAAAAGCTGCTATCCCAAACCCTAGGATGGATGCTAAACTTAAGTACAAAACAATCTTCAATTTCCTTTCCCGTAATATTAAGTAGATCCACCATAAACCAAGAAAGGGTAAAAACATTAAAGTTGTGACATTATGCGTTAAAAAAAGCCCGGCCAGGGAAAGCGCCACAAGAGAAATATTTTTAAGAGTCTCTTTTTGCGATAACAATATTGATGCATAAAAAATCAATGGAAAAAACACAAAAGCCCAAGTTTCAGATAATGATCCTCTAACATACATATCCACTGCCCGATATGGAGCATATGTATATAAGGTAGCTGCCAATAACCCGGCTTTTCGGCCAAATAGTTTATTCGCCAAAAGATACATAGTAGCGGCAGATAGCAGACTTGAGAGTATAAAGAGGATCTTAGCTACCCAAATGAAATTAAAACCCAACAGATGAATAGCTGACCCTATATAATAAGGTAGTGGTGCATAAAAGTTAAAAAGGGGTTCTCCATACCTTAAATCCGGTGCCCATCTAACCGGAAATTGCCCAGAGGATAAGGCCGTACTCATCTGTTGCAGTCTTGCAATAAAAATATAATCCTGGGTGTAAAAAAATCTCTCGTTAAAAAGGGGTAATAGAGTAGGCAAGACCAGAACAATTATAATCAATGGGATCAGTAGCACTTTCTTCATAAGTCCTTTTTAAGGCAGTACTTGATATAAAACCGTAGCGTCTTGCGTGTCAGTTTCCAAACTTTTGAATTTAGGATATTCTTTGATTAACACCGCATCTTTTATACTTCCTTCCAAATTTCTTTTATTACCAAGGAAAAAAGTTAAATTGTCTTTGGCAGCATTTCTAATTTGAGCCGAAATTGTAGCACTACTGCCGACAATTGCTATATTTGATTTATCCAAATAAATTTGTATTCCATCAGGTAGTGTTCCAAAAAAACCCTCCGTCCCCAAGACAATCCTCCTCTCTTTACTTTTTTCTGAAAGGAACTTTGCGATATCGGCAAAACCATAACCTGCCGTCCAATCCTCAAAATATCCTTTTCTTTCTTCTTTTGGTAAAGGTGCCTTAGTCGGCGAAATTAATAAAGAAAAATCAAAATATAAAGGAAGTGGCAAAAGAACTATTAACATAAGTACTACTGGAAATCGCTTTATGTATGCAAACCTTGGCAGTAGCTTAGTTACTCCAAATCCTGCAATTACGAGCAGTAGGGGAACTGATGATAAAAGGTAGCGGGCCGTAAAAGTCCTAAGGAACGCCATATTTAAAAGCAAAGGAATAATTGCCCAAAGTAAAATTATCCCGCCCAATAAGGCCTGTCCCCTAAAAGATTGTTGCCAAATCCCAAATAAAACATAAATTATCCCCATTAAAACCGTGAGTAAAATCGGCCAGGTAAAAAGCTTGGGAAACCAGTCAGCAATGTCGTTAAAGTGAGGAATAAATGGATCCAATGGTCTGCCTATAAGCTCAAAGGGAGAAAAAACATAATCCGCATTCCTTGAAGATAACAGCTGAAAATTTGGACCCAACCGTAAGAGGTTATACATTGCAAGGGCAATTACCACTGCCGCACCCCATAAGATTGCCAGTTTCACCAAAGTATGACTTCCTCCTTTGTTTTTGAATCCCATTATCGTCAGGGGCAGCAAAAAAAGATTCAACATGCCGGGTGTTTTGGTTAAAACAGCGCCACCAAGTAAGTAACCTAATATCATGGAAACGTCCAACCTTAAGCTACTGACTAACCAAATTGCAAAAAAGACTACCCAAACCGTAAAGGCGGCAAGCATAGAATCTACTAAAGCCATCCTGTCAAAAAAAACAGTATAAGGAGTAATCACATAAAGCAAGGTAGCCCATAAAGCGCTCCGGGTATTAAAAACCCTTTTTGATAAAAAGAAAACCCCTAAAAAAGTAAAAAAACCAGCGACTACGGATAAAAATCTTCCGGCAAAAAGCGGATCGGAAAAAAATTTAAAAAGCGGAATCATCGTCCACATAAATAGAGGAGTTTTACCATCAGATAAAGGCAAAAATCGAAGCGTTTGTTCAGCCCTCATCACTTGTGCCCATCTGATATAAATAGCCTCGTCCGCAAAGATAGGCTGCGAAGTCAAATTAGGTACTCTTAAAAGAAAATAAAGTGCTGCTAAGCCGACTAGAATAAATACCTCTTTGCGGTGTCCAACTAAATAATTCACTCTAACATTATACCAACTTCACGGCTCAAATTGTCCAGAGATATCAATATTTACCCAATAAGTCATTCCACCTAATTCTAAACATGTCGTAGACCGCTGCTAAGGCATCTTTAACCACCTGTACCCTTTCCGTATCTACATATTTCCATTCCACCGGAACTTCAGCAATCTGAAAGCCATATTTTTTGGCCAAATATAAAAGCTCCACATCAAACCCGGCATTAACTGCCCCGCCCTTAAAATGTACCACTCCCCACTCACTTTTTATTTTAGGAATAATTTTATCGACTGCCATCTTGCTGAATGCTTTAAATCCGCATTGGGTATCCTTAAAAGGTAATCCTAAAATCATTCCACGAAGAAATGAAAATCCCCAGGCAGATAATTTCCTGATTAGCGGTGCTCCTTTCCTACCATTTCTTGAACCGATTACGATATCTACCCCCTCTTCAAACTTAGGGTTAAATTTTTCAATTTGGGTTATTGGTGTTGCCTGATCCATATCAGTAAAGAGGATTATCTCGCCCTCCCCTACTAGCATTCCTGTCATGACAGCTAGCGCTTTCCCTCCATGTGAATTTTCAATTAACTTAAATTTTTTATTGTTAGCTATATACTCTTTAATAATTTTTTTCGTTTGGTCTGTGGACCCGTCATCCACTATGATTACTTCATATTCTAAACCTATTTTTTCTAAAAAGTTTTTTACCTCATCTAAGACTCCTCTTTTTAGATTACGTTCTTCATTATAAGCTGGTATTACTACTGAAAGTTTTTTCATTGTGGCTTTCCGGATGGGTTATCGACAAGCTTATATATTTTAACTCCATAAAGATTTCTCTCCCATTCAATTTTTGACATACCAAAGGCGGCAATCTCGTATTTAGCATTGTGGGTAGGGTCACAAACCGAATCTTCGCAGATCACAAACAACTGTTCGGTTTTATCAAACGGAACCTGTTTTGGCTTGTGGCCGTATCGATCCAAATAAAATTGATAAGCCGAATCATAGTTATTTTTAGCGATTAAGGCAAAATTAAAATCCTTACCGTCGGTCTGATTAATAATGAATTTGGCAATATCCTGTGTCCTTTTCAGCTGGTTATTTGGAGAAGATGAAAGAGGGCTTTTTTGTAAATTAACTGCTGTCAAAACTAGCACCAAGATTACCAATGCACCATTTATTACCCATCTTTTTTTACCAGATATATTGGATGCAAAAAGGGCCGTTGCCCCCAAGAGCAGAAACGGTACAGGGTTCATAAAACCTAGGTAGTGATCGTAAATATTTTGCTGATAAAAAGTAAGTCCTAATAATCCCACTATTAACCAGATACCCAAAATTATTTTTGGCCAGTATGAAAATCTGTATACCGCTGCCGTAATAACCAACAAAGATACAATTATCATTAAATAAAGATTCTCTGCTGCTATGTATCTACCGATTAAATTATATGTATAAAGCAAAGGGGTTCTGGCAATATTTGCCGAAATATCGGTATTTACCGCATTACCACTGCTGAATAGCTCAATAATTGCCCGGTAATTTAAAAAATTATGTCTTAAATCAAACCAAACAAGCGGGGACATCATCATCATAAAAGAAAATAAACCTAGTGATGTGCCACTAAATAACTTTTTGGTATTTAATTTTTTGTTTTTTCTGGAAAAAACTTCATAAAGCCAAATTAGACCAACAATCGGTATTAAAATTGCAGCCAGATAGTGCATCTGTAATGCTGCTCCCACTGCTAAACCTGTAAGAGCCAACCATAAAAAGTTACCTGTTTGATGTAATTTATGCAAACTGAAAATAGCAATCAAAGCAAAAAAGGGGGCCGGATTAGGATTCCAGGAAGATCTGGAATAAGCAATTGTCACAGGAGATATGGCATATAGGTAAGCTGCTATAAGACCTGAGACGCTGCCAAACCACTGTTTGCCAAGATAATAAATAAAAGCTACTGTCATTACTCCTAAGAAAGCATTCATCCCGGCTGCCGCCACAGGGTTAAGCCAAAAAATTGCCATAGGAACAGCCATCATATAGTAATAAAGCGGGCCCAGATAAATATTACCTACGGAAGTAGGGGGTCCTATCAAAGGGAAATGATAACCCACCAACATATTCTTGATAACAATTGCATCCCGCCCCTCATCTCCCAGAAACGTCATATACTCTGAGAGTCTATAGAACCTTAAGAATACTGCTAGCGCCAATACGATCAGCAGCAGAATAAATAACAACTTTTGGTCTTTTAATTTCCACCAAAGCTTTAAAAGATCCGCAAACGACTTAACTATCACTCTTAAACTTGCCCCGGTCGGTCTACCACTCAGTCTGGGATAATGATTAACCCCAACCTGTCCAATCAGGAAACCCATCTTCTTAGCCTTGATTGCCAACTCTGCATTAATCATAGCTCCTCTTTGAGACTCAAGATGGGATATTTTTTCCAACACAGATCTTTTAACCATCTTAAACCCACAATCCACATCCTTTAAAGTTAGACCAAAAATAAAACGCAGTGTTAACCTCCATCCTTTACCGAATAGCCTCCTTAAGAAAGAATCCTGTCGTCTTATTCTGTAGCCTATCACCACATCGTGATCTTTAATTTTTTCCAAAAACTTCGTCACTTCAGAAAAATCAAATTGCCCATCTCCATCTGTATAAACTATGGTGTCATATCGGACGTTATAAAAACCTGATTTTAAAGCTTCTCCATAACCTAAATTTTTAGGATGATGGATAACCCTGATATTAGGATTTTCCCGGACCAGTTTATCTGCAATCTTTCCTGTAGAATCTGTTGAACCGTCATTAATTATAATAATCTCATATTTAATTTTTAATTCTTTCAATACTTCTTCTGCTTTTTGAACAGTATTTTCAAGGTTGCCCTCTTCATTAATGCAGGGGAAAAAAACAGACAAAGCACGCGTATTCATAACAAGTTAGAGTGTAGCATAATATGGCATTTTTCTGCTATGATTTCCTCAATGAGCAAATCAGTCAAAGATTGTATTTTCCTGGCATTTCTAACCCTCCTTACTACTCTCCTAGTCTGGCTCCCTCATATACTAGCCCTTCCGAACTTTTGGGGGTTATCCTTTTCTGAGGGATTCTCGACTATCTATAGAAATTTTGATGGTTTGGAGTATATAATTATTGCCAAAACCTTTTACAATCCGGATTTAATTGCCTCTTTACATCAATCCCTTCCAGCTAATTATTTTGCTTCGCATTTTCCCGGATATGCTTTTCTAATTACGGTTTTCTCCCCAATATTGGGGTATTTAAAATCAATGCTTTTTGTGTCAGTCTTATCTACAATTCTGGCTTGCTGGGCCTTTTATTTTTTAGTAAAGAACTTTAAGCTAAGCACCCATCCTCTATTTTTAAGCTTCATATTCTTAATTTTACCCGCCAGGTGGTTAATCGTACACAGCGTCGGTTCATCAGAGCCTACATTTATATTATTTATTATTAGCGCAGTTTATTTTTTCATGAAGTTCGAACAGTCCGGAAAATTCATCAATATCTTCTTGGCAGGACTGTTTGGTTTATTCGCCCAAATTACCAGACCTCCCGGTATATTACTATTTTTAGCATTATCCCTTTTTATAGCCTGGAAGATTATTAAACAAAGATCCTTTATGTCAACTGTTCGAAAGGTCGCTCCATATTTAAGTCTACTTCTTATCCCACTTGGGCTTTTGTCAATATTTACCTGGTATTCTATCTCTTACCAGGATTTCTTTGCCTATTTTAAAAGTGGTGATAATATTCACCTGACCCTTCCCCCGTTTCAAGTCTTTAATAAAAATCAATTCTGGGTCGGAGATATTTGGTTGGAAGACATTATCTATATTTTCATTTTAGGATTTTTAGGAGGAGTTTTGTTGATCAAACAAAAACTCTATCCATTAGCCTTTTTCGTTCTAACTTATCTGGCAGCTGCCAGCTTGATTGCCCATCGTGATATCAGCCGCTATATTTTACCGATTAGCCCATTTGTCTTAATTGCTTTTGAAAAAGTTCTTACCAGCCGGGAATTCAAAATCATCTTACCGATAATACTACTTGCAATATACCTCTATGCTCAAAACTTCATTCTGCAAAATGTGGCTCCAATCCCTAACCTGGAAATATTTAACTAATTTTGTCGATTACCCAGATACCTGTACCCAGACACCTGGAAGGTGCACAGATATTGACACCTTCCTTTTTGTTTGGTTCAATTAATTAATGACATACCAACAAGCAGTATTTGGAAATGATGAGTTTTATCATGTGGTAAACCGCGGGGTTGAAAAAAGATTAACCTTTTTGGACAAGAGGGATTACCAACGATTCTTGCAAACTTTAGAGTATTACCGTTTTAAAAATCCTCCTACTCGTTTTTCATTTAAGAATCGGCCAAATATTCTCAAAAAAGGTAGCAGCAATGAAGTTCTTATAGAGGTAATCTGTTTTTGCCTGATGCCTAATCATTTTCATTTATTACTCAAACAAGCTAAAGAAAACGGCATTTCTGTCTTCTTGAGTAAATTAACTAATAGCTATACAAAATATTTTAATACCAGGCATAAAAGAGTTGGCCCGCTTTTCCAAGGGAGTTTCAAAGCAGTCAGAATAGAAGATGACGAGCAACTGGTACATACTTCAAGATACATTCATCTCAATCCATTAATAGATTATCTGGTAAAAAATTTAAGGGTTTATCAGTATTCATCTTATAGACAATTTCTTGACCTGGAGGATGGATTTTGTAAAATTCATTACGTACTCGATCGTTTTCCTTCACCGGGTGCCTATGAAAAATTTGTTTTAGATCAAGAAGAATATGGTCGAACAATTAAGAAAATTGAAAGATTACTCTTGGAAGATTAGGTGTCTGCGTTGTGCACCTGGAAGGTGTCTAGCTAGACAATCAATGGGGGTGGAAATGGATTCTCTCTGTATTTTAGATATAACCTAATTGTTTCACCGTGATCAAAAGCAAATTCTTCAAATTGAGGTAATTTATCGATTGAAATCCATTCGACTTCAGAAGACTCGCTATCTGATTTGTTGATTTTCTCAAGTGGTTTGACGATAAATTCTAGCGCGACATTTTGCCTATCTTCATGAGGACGACTCGGGTTGGTATTTATTCTAAATAATGAAATTATCTCGCCTTTCCAACCGGTCTCTTCTTCTAGTTCTCTTAATACCCCTTCCTCCGCATTCTCGTCTCTACCCAGAAACCCGCTTGGCAATGACCATTTACCGCCTTCCAGTAAATCATCTGCACGTCTCTCTAAAAGCAATCTTCCATCTTTTTCAACTATTGCATGAACCACCACATGCCTAAGACTAGCATTTACTTCATTTTCAAAAGTGCATTTGATCATATTTTAATTCTCCTCACGGCGCCAAGTCACCAGATGGTTAATCGTAAAATTCCACAGCATCACCGGCGGAATAGTTACAAAGAAGTAAAAATTATTGTAGGCGATCGGCCGACCGAATAAGTTCACAAATCCATCCCCATAAGTTAAATGCAAATATTTAACTATCAAAACTCCAATAAGTAATCCCCCCAGAGAAACAATATTAAATATTCCCAATTTCTGCCAAATATTTGTTTTTGTCCTGCGATAGCGAAATGTCCAGTAGTTATTCAAAATAAAATTATTAATAATAGCTATCTCTGTAGAAAATCCCTTTGCAGTTGCCGGGGCGATACCAAAACTATTAATAAATATTTTGTAAAATACAAAGTCTACTAAAGTCCCTACAAATCCCACTAAACCAAATTTCACTAAAGTCTTGGCCCGGCGGGTTATATGAAAAAACCTAATATGAACTCCCCAACTGTTTAATCTGGTATCTATACCGTAGGTAATCACATCATACGTATAATTAAAAACCTTATTTTTGGAATAACCCTCTAAACGGTTTTTAAAAATCAAAGGCACCTCTTTATATTCTGCCCCGGCCAATATAGCCTCATGCAGAAATGCCGGCTGGACAATAAAAGTCGGCTCTCTCCAGGGTAGCCTGTTCAAGTTAATTTTCCGGAAAAGCTCGGGGGTAAACGCCCTGGCAGAATTCGTCACTTCCCCAATATCCCAGGGGCCTATCATCAAACGGCAAAAAATTGAGGCACCATATGTAAAAATCCTTCTGATAAAAGAGAGATGATTTTTGCCTCCCTTAATAAACCTGGAACCGATTGCCAAAGAATAACCTTCCTCAATAGCTTTAACGAGTCCTACCAAAACATCAGCTATCACCTGACCATCTGCATCCAGTTGCGCTAGGATATCAGGAGACAGGTGTTCCAAAGCATATTTATGACCCTCTATTAAACCTACACCTAAACCCGGTTCTACTTTTATAAAATGTATTTTTTTATTCTTCTTAATTAAGCTTCGTACAATTTGTTCTGTTCCATCAGACGACCGTATATCATCTGCAACAATAATATTTATTTCAAAACCAGGAATATCTTTTTCTTGTTCGAAAACTTTTTCGATTGTTCTTTCGATATTTGCTTTTTCGTTATAGGTGGGGAGAACAACTGTAACTCTTTTTTTCATCAAGAAAACTTGGCGAGATCTGAATGGATCATAATTTTGACTAGATCCTTAAATCTTGTCTTTGGTTCCCAACCCAAGATTTTTTTTGCTTTTGAAGAGTCACCCACCAAAGGACCTGTTTGCACCGGTGGGATGAAATGGGTATCAACTTCAACATATTCTTCCCAATTCAAACCTGCAACCGCAAAAGCTTCTTCAGCAAATTCTCTCACGGTGTGCACCTCTCCGGTGGCCACTACAAAATCATCCGGACTATCTGCCTGCAGCATTTTCCACATGATCTCTACATAATCGGGCGCATATCCCCAATCCCTTTTAGCCTCAAGGTCGCCCAACTTTACCTTCCCGTTTTTAACAATCGGTTCGCCTATTTCATTTAAAGGGACACCCTCTTTTCTGTTATTCTTAATACAGGCAACGGCTGCAGTAATTTTCCTGGTGACGAAATTCAATCCCCGTCTGGGACTTTCATGATTAAAAAGAATACCGCAGGAAATAAATTGCGACTGTTTTTTATCATTCCTGGCCATAACTGCCATCCTATGAGCAAATTCCTTGGCTGCTGCGTAAGGATTGGCAGGATTAAAAGGAGTTTCTTCATTCTGAGGAATTTGCTTCGGCGCGCCAAACATTTCCGAAGTAGAAGCTTGATATATCTTCGCCTCAGGGACAATCAGTTTTGCCCGTTCAAAAACATGCAAAGCCCCTATCCCTGTAACCATGATCGTTCCAAGCTTGTCGCGGAATGAAGCAAAAGGCGAAGATAAAGATGCCAGGTTGTATATCTCATCCGGCTTAAAATCCAAAAGCGCTAAAGCAATGGATTCCGCCGAGTGCAAATCACCGTAATAAATTTTTATTTCATCTTTAATCTCGTTTGCATTTCCAAAATCCAGTGCTGCATTCCTACGGACAAAACCTGCCACCTCATATCCTTTGTCTAACAACAATTCACTTAAGTAAGATCCATCCTGTCCACTTATACCTGTAATAAAAGCTCTTTTTCTATTTGCCATTTTGGTTAATATATCTAATTTCAAGTACCGGCGTCAACTGTTTGTTTAAAGTTTGCCTTTAAATTTTTCCGGAAATAACTCCCGTAGCCTTAAATTATTCTTATCCCTATCCGAAATGATGGGGTTTTTAATCGGCCAATTGATATTCAAGTCAGGATCATCCCAGGCAATTGCCCTAGTATCACTGCCATCATAATAAGCATCTACCAAGTAAATATAATCAACCGCTTGATCTCCTATAACACAGAGCGAATTAGCCAGTCCATTTGGTATAAAAAGTCCTATGCGGTTATTATCATCTACAATAAAAGTTTCCACTTTGGCAAAGGTAGGGGAATCCGACCTTATATCAACAACTGCTATGAAAACCTGTCCGCAAACCGGGTAAATAACCTTATTCCACTCTTCTGCGTGAATTCCTCTTAAAACTCCCGGAAGAGAGTGCGAATGATTCATCTGGATCCCGTTAAAATTAAAACCAATCATTTTTTCCAGTTCATCCCTATGAAACAATTCCCTAAAAAAACCCCGTTCGTCAGGAAAAACAGGTCGTTCCAGTATTAGCAGTCCCGGGATTGATGTAGTTTTAATATAATTATTTTCCATATTTTATTTGTGCTGAACGGTCAATGTTAGGCCTTCCTTCCTTTAGTGGTTTCCACCACCAGTCATTTTCTTTATACCATTTAATGGTTTCTTCCAGTGACTGATCAAACGTGTGGTCTGGTTTCCATCCCAGATCCCGAAGAGCTGTTCCGTCATTCGCATACCGGAAATCATGCCCTAACCTATGCTCTACATATTCTATATAAGACTCATCTAACCCTAAAACCTCCAAAATTTTACGTGTTACTTCCAAATTGGTTCTCTCTTCGCCTTGGACCAGGTAAGTTTCTCCTATCTTCCCTTTCTGTAAGACTAAATCAATTGCTTTTGCATGATCTAAAACAAAAAGCCATTCCCGGATATTTTCACCCTTTCCCATTAAAGGGACTTTTTTACCTTCCAAGAGATTCGTTATAAATCTCGGTATTAGTTTTTCAGGATCATGATATGGTCCATAATTATTCGCACAATTGGTAACGGTAATCGGTAATCGGTAAGTTTCAAAGAAAGCTTTCACTAAATGATCTGCTCCTGCCTTAGAGGCAGCATAAGGTGTTCTGGGTTTGAGGGGTGTTTCTGAGGTAAACGGCGGATCAGTAGGGCCTAGGCTTCCATAAACTTCATCTGTAGAAACATGATGAAACCGTTTCACTTTTGCATCCATGGCAGCATTAAGTAATACTGCAGTACCCAAGGTATTAGTTCTTACAAATACCAAAGGATCAATAATTGAGCGATCTACATGCGATTCGGCGGCGAAATGCACTACAGTATCAATACCTGCCATGGCTTGCTTTACTACTTCCCCATCGGCAATGTCTCCCTTAATAAATTGATAATTGGAGTTACCTTCTAAATCCTTCAAGCTCTCCGGATGTCCGGCATAGGTTAATGCATCCAGATTAACTACCAAATCTTCTGGATGATTTTTTAACCAATAATGAATGAAATTAGAGCCGATGAATCCTGCTCCGCCCGTTACTAAAAGTTTCATTTTAAATCTTTATCTTTCTTTTCTTTTTGCCCAGAAGTTATTGGCTTCAAGCAGTGTGTCAAAAGTTCCCGCATCCCGCCAAAAACCTTCCATTTTTTTAAACCTCAATTTTCTTGCTTTGGCATAATGATTATTCACATCAGTAATTTCTAATTCTCCTCTGTTTGAAGGTTTGATTTCATCAATAAAGTTAAATACTTGATTATCATAAATGTACAAACCTATCACTGCAAAATTATTCGGCGGGTTTTGAGGTTTTTCTATAATCTCGGCTATCAGCTCAGGGTTATCCTGATCAAAAACAGGTACACCAAAACGTTCGGGATCAGGCACCTCCTTCAAGAAAACCATCGCACCCTCTGTAAAATTAGCTGTATCAGAACTTAATTCATAATCGGTAGTGTTATCTCCCAATATAACTGCACAGCTATCCCTATCAACAAAATCTCTGGCTAGTGACAGCGCTTCAGCGATCCCACCCTCATTTTCCTGATAAGCATACTCCAAGTGTTTAATCCCCAATTCCTGGCCATTTTTCAAAATGGATAAAAAGTGCCCACAGTGCGGTCCCCCGGTCACTACCATAATATCTGTAATGCCGGCGCGAACCAAGGTCTGGATAGGATAAAAAACCATTGGCTTGTTGTAGACCGGCAAAAGATGTTTATTTGTAACTTTGGTTAAAGGATAAAGACGGGTTCCTAAACCACCCGCAAGTATGACACCTTTCATATTTTTAAAAAAATACTCCCGAAAGTAAAATCAAAACTAAGGCAGCAGTTAAAAGATACTCTAAAAAAACAGGCAAAGTCAAACTCTTATTTTTCTTATGGTGAAATATTGCCCACAAAAGATATATTAATATGCCTAAGATTAAAACATTAAGCACAACTTGTGTCATAAGATAGCTCCCGGACCGGCCATGAACAGACTACCGGCTGCCAAAGAAAGCAAGGCCATGTGAGCAATATTGTGTGAAGAAAGCCTAAAAACCCCTCTTCTCTTAAGTACCCAAATATCAACAATTAATAAAACAGTAATTAAAACTATGACTGAAAAACCAATTACTTTAGATACATAATATGGATCTATATATGGACCTATCAATACATTAGCACTTAATTTAGTTTCTCCAAGCGCACCAACTAGTTCAGGAGTATTGGAGAAAGCTTGCTCCGGTACGGCAATCTGTTTTCCTTGAACCTCAATTGAAGGTTGTGCTGCCAACATTTCATTTGTACCAAACATCTGTACAATCAAAGTGGTTTTCTGGCCGTTTAACACTCCTTCCACCACAGCTATTCCTATATCTTTATATTTAGAATTTAATAAATTATCCCGGTGAGTAGGTGAGTTCATCCAGGCTACGACAACATCATCAGAATTATAGAAATTTTTTGCCAGATTCTCTCCGGCAAAGGTAAATTTATAACCTGAACCAATAATGAAGTCCCAAGGGGACTTCCCGGAAGGGGCAAAATGGGCCCAATAATTTTCCTGGAACATGTTTTGAGCTTTAAGTACTGCTGCCTGATCTAATGCACTGTTTTCCGAAACAGACGGAAGTCCCTTTTTCTGTCTTTCAATATTAGTCAGCTCAATCAGTCTTTTTTGGTCGAGATTCGCACTTATCCCTAAAACCCCGGGCATTGTGTAATTTACTATGGAAAAACTTACCTGCAGTAAAATAAAAAGCAGGATATAGATTATCATCCCTTCCCAGGAAATTAGATGCGCTTTTTTGTGAGTGTCTTTATGAGGTAAAAACCAATTCTGCCAAGCCATATAAAAAGTATAACATTAGTAGCTTAAATCCGTCTCTATTTTCTTTCCATTAACCGAAATCCCTAATGCAAATCCCAGAGCATTGGCTACAGACACCCCTACCCGAAGTCCGGTAAAAGATCCCGGCCCAGTTTCTACATCAATCCCCTTCAGATCCTTCCACTGTCCACTCCTGGAGTGGAATTGACTTGACACTCCTGGAGTGGAGGTTCGTAGTAATTTGAAAATAAGGGGCAAAAGCACCTGTGACCCATATTCCCGACTTTCACTTAAACTCTTAATAATCTTCCCCTCTTTTCTCAGGGAAACTTTAACCACTTTTTGGTCTTTAGTATCAATATGCAAAATCATGTCAACATTTAAACCGTATCTGCGAATATCAGTCCGTCAGGTTTAACCCCGTGCTTTGGTAACGGCATCATCAAATCTTCGTGGGTATAAACCGGTAACGCATTTCTAACTCTCAAAAAATAGTTTAAAGATTGTAGTGTATCTACAAAGACGGGTGGCTTAGTAGAGTTTTCATACGCCTTCAAGACTTCCATGACTTTAGCATTCCCAAATTGATACCCCCGCCCGGTGATGTGATCAATGATATTTGATAAATAAATGATATTGGTTGAATTTGAGAATTCCGGTAACTCTCTCACAGCATCAATAAAGGATGAATTAGTAAAATCCGCATAGACCAAAGCGATATTATTAGAATCTGCCAGTTGCTTCAAAACGGAGAATCTTTCCTTCATGGCACCTATAACATTGATTGGTGCACCCTGATACGGTGTACCATCGTATTGCTCCGGATTCCAATATTTATACAAAGATGCATCATCTTTATTTTTTGCTGTATACCTCCAAACCTTAGTCCAATCCTCTCTTGATAAAGAATCCAAACGTTTTGTAAGGATACTATTTTCTTCCTCTCTGACTATTTCTTGAATTTCTCGGATAAATTCTTCCTCGGACAAACCGTGAACTTGACGATCAAACTCTTCAAAAGTTTCAGATTCACGAAGCTTTTTAACCATCAATTTTCCTATTGCTATTACAGCCGGATCAACATCGGCAAGTATAATTCCTTTTGGAAGTGTACCTTCCGGAAAACAATGGAGAAGGGTAAAAACATTGCCGACACCCACTCCTACAAGATATCCATCAGGATTTTTGACTCGTATAGCTTCAAAAAATCCCCTGGAAACAGTTTCATTAGTCCCTCCAATCGCTGCTACTCCCATATTCTCAACTTGAAGAGGCACAATATTGCTCTCTTTGTTAAGTTTATCTGTCAGAATATTTGCAATATTCTTTACCACAACCTTTCGCTCTTCTTGTCTTGAAGGCAAAATAGCTGGTTCTTTACTAGCAGGTTTAGTTTGCTCTGTTTCCGTAGATTCTAGTTGAACATTTTTTGGAGGCTTTTCCCCTTTACCAAAATTTCTCAGCCATTGGCTAAATCTGGAAATCCGCGATCGGGGAGTAGCTCTTACCGATTCACCTGAAATGACAGGTTTCGTTATTTGTACTTCTTCAGAAGTCGAGCTGCCTTCACTCATAAGCTTAATATAGCACACAAGTGCCATTTACAAACATTATGCGCAATTCCTGATATAATTTCCCCATGGAAGAAATTCAAAACGGAGCACACTCCCTGCTTCGCAGTAAACTAAAAGAACTAAAAGAGAGGTTTGAAAAAATTAGCCAGGCGATTGACCGAGAGAATTTGCAGACTGAAATCAGGGAACTGGAAGCCCAGACTATGAAAGAGGGTTTTTGGAATAACCCTCAAGAGTCGTCAGCTATCAGCCCCAATTCAATCGGGGTCAGTCGTCAGCTGTCAGACAAACAAAAAACACTGAAAACATTAGAAGAATTAGAATCCAGGATTCAAAATTGCCTGGAAGTTTCCGAAGAACCATCCATGCAGGAGGATCTTAAAAAAGAAGTCAAAGAGGTAGAACAAGTCTTAGATAAACTTGAACTCAAATTATTCTTATCAAAACCCCATGACGGCTCTGAGGCTATTATCTCTGTCCATTCGGGTGCCGGCGGAGTGGAAGCCATGGATTGGGCTGCTATGTTAGTCAGGATGTATCAGAGGTATTTTGAAAAGATGGATTGGAAATTTGAGGTCACAGATGAAAATCCGGGTGAGGAAGCCGGAATCAAGACTGTTTCCATGATTGTACATGAAAGCTTTGCTTTTGGTTATTTAAAAGGTGAAGCCGGAACACACAGATTAGTTCGGCAATCCCCTTTCAATGCTGATAATCTAAGGCAAACCTCTTTTGCTTTAGTGGAAGTTTTACCGGTAATCGGGTCTGAGGAGGTTGAAATTAATGAAGGAGATATCGAATTTGAAGCTTTCAGATCCGGTGGAGCAGGAGGACAAAATGTTAATAAAGTTTCCACTGCCGTCAGATTAAAACATATTCCCACAGGAATGACGGTTACTGCCCAAACTGAAAGATCGCAGCTTCAAAACAGGGAAAATGCCATGAAACTCCTGATGGCCAAACTTTGGGCTGCAAAAGAGGCGCAAGGCGCAGAGCTTAAAAAAGAACTCAAAGGCACGGTAACCCAGGCTTCCTGGGGAACCCAAATCCGCTCATATGTCTTGCACCCTTACCACATGGTCAAGGATTTACGTACCAATGTAGAAACCTCCAACACAGACGCAGTCTTAGATGGAGACTTAATGCCCTTTATTGAAGCAGAACTTAGAGGGCTATAGCCCCGAGCGCAGTCGAGGGGGTAGACAAATACTTAAATTTGTGGGTTAATATACATTATGGAAGAAAAAATTACTAAACCCCTCATAAGCGTAGAAAACCCCCTGCGCACTATTTTAGGAGTAGTTATTGCGGCACTAGTTTTGGGCACTCTGACAGGATACATACTTTCAACCAAAAACAGTGGCTCCCAAGTTTCTTCCTTAGTAACAGGGAAGGCAAAAACCGCCCAACAAGATACCCGTACTTTTAGGGATTTTGCCGAGGGTACTATCAAAGCCAAACCACAACCAGAAGACGCAGAATACACGGAAGGCACCCATCTTTTGGTTAGGGAAGACGGTGTTCCGGTGGCACTAACTTCCTCCGTAGTAGATCTTTCGCAATACGAAGGCAAAAAGGTAAAAGTTTTTGGGGAAAGCCAGAAAGCTCTTAAAGAAGGTTGGTTAATGGATGTCGGTAGAATCGAAGAGACCGAGTAATCCGAGGTACCCTTAATACCCGCTATGATTCAATTCGATACCGTTTCAAAAAAGTTTGGCTCCACCGCTGCCCTTGATGATATTACACTTAAGATCAAACAGGGAGAGTTTGTATTTATAGTCGGGCCCTCCGGCGCAGGTAAATCCACGTTACTTAGAATTCTGACCAGGGAAGTTTTACCAACAAGCGGTAAAGTCATGGTGGGGCAGGTTGATATTGCTAAAATCAAAGATCGCGATGTCCCGAATTTACGAAGGAAAGTGGGTGTAGTTTTTCAGGATTTTAAATTGCTGGACAACATGACAGTTTTTGAAAACGTAGCCCTGACTTTAGAAGTACAAGGTAAATCAGACGAAGAAATAGCCAAGATGGTTGAACATACCTTAAAATTAGTCGAGATTTGGGATAAAAAAGGTTTGTTTCCCAGGCAGCTATCCGGCGGGGAAGCCCAACGGACTGCTATTGCCCGAGCAATTGTGGGCAAACCGGATATAGTTTTGGCAGATGAACCAACCGGAGACTTAGACCCTAAAACGGCTTGGGGAGTAATTCAACTCTTAAATGAAATAAATTCCTGGGGTACTACCATTTTGATGGCTACCCACAACCAGGAAATTGTTAACACCTTAAAACGGCGGGTTGTAATTTTAAAAAACGGCAAAGTCTCAAGTGATACTAAAGAGGGGAAATATCACCTAAAGTCTTAAAATATGAGTCGGGCAATTACGTTTACAAAAAGAAATATAAGGCGCACTCCATTCCAGGCTCTGGCCGCCTCAATGGTGATGTTTTTAACGTTTTTAGCTCTTCAAGTCTTCATAATTTTGGCAGCAGGATCCCAAACAGCACTGCGCTACTTCGAAAGCAAACCACAAGCGATTGCCTTCTTCAAAGAAGGCACCACCGACCAGGACATATCTAAAATAGAAGATGCCCTTCTTCAAGAAACCAGGGTTACTAAAACCAAATTTATCTCCAAAGATATGGCCCTTGAAATTTACCGGGAAAGAAACAAAAATGACCCGGCCCTTCTTGAGCTTGTAACTGCCAATATTTTACCGGCCTCTTTAGAAATTTCTACCCAAAACCCTGAGGATCTACAACCCATTGCAGAAATCTTAAAAAGGGAACCTGTGGTATCTGAGGTGATAATCCCGGAAGATGTTGTAGCAACGTTAACTTCTGCCACCAGGATCATCAGGATTGTCGGAGGGTCAACTGTCGGATTTTTACTTGTTTTTGCCACCTTAGTAATAGTCATGATTATTGGTTTTAAAATCAGATTAAAAAGAACCGAAATAGAAATTATGCGGCTTTTAGGGGCATCGCCTTCATTTATCAGAAACCCATTTATCCTAGAAGGGCTCTTTTATGGTATAGCAGGCGCGGTTACTGCTTGGGCTTTTTCTTATATTTCACTTTGGTATTTCACTCCATTTTTGCAAGGATATCTGGGTGAAGTGGAGTTACTCCCGGTTAACCCCCTATTTATGTTGGGACTTTTGGGCGGAAGTTTAACTTTGGCACTTTTAGTTGGAGGTCTCGGCTCATTTGCAGCTGTCAGGCGTTACCTGAAAATCTGACACGAAGTGTCATCCTGAGCGAGCGAAGCGAGTCGAAGGATCTATATAATGAAGTTCTATGAAAAAGTTATTACTGGCTCTTTTAACATTTATTTTTCTGACCTTTTCCTTTCTGTACCCTGCCCATGCCGAGTCACCTGACGAATTAGCCAACCAACTTCGCGACAAACAAGCTGAAATCGCCAAACTGGAAGCCCAACTTGCCGGTACCAGAAACCAGGAGAAAACTCTAAATTCCCAGCTTAACCTTATTGACGGCCAAACCAAAGTTACCACTTTAAAAATCGAGGAAACAAACTTAAAAATAGAGAAACTCAAAAGGGAAATTAATGACCTTTCTACTAGGATTGACAGAATTGGTGCCACTCTTGATAAATTATCGGAAATTCTACTTAAAAGAATTGTTCAAACATATAAATACAGTAACACCGTATCTGCGATAGACTTACTTTTTTCATCCCACGGCTTTGCCGACCTTTTGGAGAGGTTAAAGTATATTCAAGTAGCCCAGACATATGATAAGAAAAAGTTATATGAGCTGCAAGCTACCAAGTTTGCCTATAATGACCAAAAACAAGATAAGGAAACGCGACAACAAGAGGCTGAAAAGTTGAATAAGGATTTAGAAATTTATAAGACACAACTTACCCAACAAAAAAGGGACAAAGAAGAACTTTTAAGGATTACTAAAAATGATGAAGCCCGTTTTCAGTCTTTAATAGCCCAACTACGGGCAGATACAGATTCTATCAGGCGTGCACTGGGCAGTATCGGTGTCAAGAAAGGACCTGTTAAAAGAGGCGAGGTTATCGCCGTGGTAGGCAATTCCGGATGTTCAACAGGACCGCATTTACATTTTGAAGTCATGACTAATGCCAAAGTGGAAAATAATACGGTGAATGGTCGCGAAAATAAAGTTGATCCAAAACCCTTTATAGATTCAGGACAATTTGAAAAACCTCTATCCAGTTATGACGGCAGCGAATGTGGATCATCTTGTAAGACAGGCCAAATTAGCACGAAATTTGGAGAAATATACTTTTTGGGCCAGCATAAAGGATTGGATATAGCTGAATATGCCGGGACTCCTATCAGGGCTGCAGCAGACGGGGTAGCTTATGAGTTTTCAGATTCAAGCGCATGCTATCTAACCGGAACAGTAGGCAGGGGCGTGGTCGTTGATCACGACAACAGTGATTATGTGACTTTGTACTGGCATATCCCCTAGCACGAAGCGCCCCTGTGTTATTATTTAAGTTGGTGAGAAGTAAAATATTTATTCTTGCTTTTCTTTTCCTCTTTTTTGGAGCAAAACCTGTTCTGGCTTCTTCAATTGTAATCAATGAAATCATGTATGACCTCGAGGGTTCTGACAGCGACAGAGAATGGATTGAATTACTTAATACAGGTACAGATGTAGACCTTACTAATTGGAGATTTGAAGAGGGCGTCACACAACATACATTAACTCTAAAACAAGGGAATGCCGTCGTCTCCAACGAACAATATGCTGTCATCGTTGATGATTATACCCAATTCCTCCAAGACCATCCGGATTTTTCAGGAACAGTTTTTGATAGTTCGTTTTCTCTATCAAATACTGGGGAAAATCTAAAATTAAGAGACACAGCGAATGGAAACATAATAGATGAAATCAATTATTCAACCGCCTTAGGAGCAGCTGGGGATAATAATTCATTACAAAGAAAATCGGATGGAAGTTGGATTGCAGCTTTCCCAACACCAGGTTCTCAAAATGCAAGCGATCCTCCTCCTACTCCTAGTCCCACCCCACCTCCAACCCCCACTCCCAGCCCCACACCTACCCCAATTAAAACTCCTTCCCCTACCGCAACCCTCAAAAAGACCGCAACCCTAACCAACACTCCCACACCTACCCCAAAAAATACACCTATATCCAGTTCTAACAAAACAGAAAATTCCCCTCTACCAAAAAATTCAAATGAAATAAATTATCGCATAGCTTCCATTGCTGCTGTCAGCACCTCTGCCACTCCTGAAGCTAAAGTTGCTGTCAAAAACCAAAAACAAACCAATCCTTTTCTCTGGATAGGATTAATCTTCATATTTGCGGGAACAGTATCAATAGGGTATATTTACTTAAAGAAAAATGGCAAAATACATTTCAAGCTCGGAAGATAAAACAAAACAAATAGCAGAAGATTTGGCCAGGGGAACCAAAAAGCATGTCTTTGCCTTAACCGGCGAACTGGGAGCGGGAAAAACTATTTTTGTTCAGGGCTTTGCAAAGGGGTTGGGAATTAAAGATAAAATCATCTCCCCTACCTTTGTTTTAATCAGACAGCACACTATCCCATTTAGCAGAAAAATCCTGTATCATATTGATTTATATCGCCTGGATAAGGCAGCAGACTTAAAAAACCTGGGGCTGCTGGAAATTTGGTCTGATCCAAATAATATTGTTCTCATTGAATGGGCAGAAAGAATAAAAGATTTTTTGCCGCTAGATGCTGTTAAAATTAATATCAGAAAGGGAGAAAATCAAAACCGCACTATTATTATTTCGTAACTTCACGCCTTAGCTCTATATCAATTACTCCCAATTTTTCCGAGGATAAAAACTCCATAAATCTATAGTCCGCCTCCCAGCCGCTTTTCCAATCATGCCCCCTGTTTGGTTCCTTAATCAAAAATACCAGGCCGCTAAAATTCTCTTTCGACCCTTCGAATTTATCTTTACTGCCAATATATTGGGGCTTATTGGGAGCATATGCATACTCTGTTGGTATATATCCGTATTTTTTCCGGCCATACCACCAAAAAAGATATTGATAAGGATAATCATAAACTGACGGCATAAAAGTATAAACTTTAAAATTTTGCCCCTCTGCCTTTTTGTAAACATAATCAACAGCCGCTATTTCGTTTTTATATAAAGAAGGATCCAAATTAGGTTTTCCAAAATCTTGTATAAAAAAGTTGATAATATTTAAAAACCCAAACCAAGCAATTAAAACTACCAAAGCCAATGAAATAATTTTATTCTGTATCCCTCTGCTCATAAGATGCTTTAATAAAAAAGCTATCAGAATTAATGAGACCGCCATCTCTCCTCCCAGGTGCCAGGGGTTCACGGTAACCGGTAAAATGAAATAGCCCAAAAACGGAATAAAAATGAAACTTAAGCTAGCATAAACTATTGTTTCCTTTTTCTTTGCTTTAAAAAATCCATAGATCACCGGAACAAAAAGAATTAAAATTACTGATGTAAATATTTTATGGTTCATCAGTGTGGGCAAAAAGGTGTTATAAAAACTTGAGGCAATAATCTGGAAACGATCTATGAGGTGAAATCCTAAGCCGGAATTTTCAGACAGATGACGTAAGATTGCCCTACTCATAATAAATTGATGCTTTAGGTCAAAAAGCACTTGTGGCATAAGGGTTAAAATAAAGCTTAAAACTCCTACCCAAAACCATTTTTGGTTTAGCAGTTTAATATTCTTTGTTAAAATCACGCTAGCCAGTATTATTAGCGGCGTAAATATTCCAAAATTCATCTCAAAGTTAAAAAATAACCCTGCCAAAAACCATGTGGAGATTATATAGATTGCCTTTTTCTTTTCCAGGTATTCAACTAATAAATATATAAATAAGGGGGAAAGCAGTGTAACCGGATTTGGATTAAAAGCGTAAAGGTTGGTTAAAACTATATAGTTTGAGGCAACCCAAATAATCCCTATCGGCACTACCAACCAGGATCCCCATCTGCTGACTAATTTTAAAAGAAAAAAGCCGCCTATGGCCCAAAGGCCTATCTCCATCAGGATTGAAGCATATGGGTCACCACCGGAAAGCATAAAGGGAATAGCTAATAAGTAATACCAAGCCGGCCCGTTATAGAAACCTTCAATAGCAGATGTCGGACCAATAAGCCGCAGTTTAGGTAAAACTACCATTTCCCGGACATCAACCATATCCCGTGCATTATCCATATTAAAAAGAAAATTCCCATCTGTAGTGAGTGCGAGACGATAGAATATACCTACCAATAAAATTACTAAAATAGTAATGATTAACCTTTTATTCATTCGGAGACCTTACTTGCAGTTTAATGGAACCATAAGTTATTTCCTTAATCAATTTAGTTTTACTATTTTCCGTATCCAACTCGTCGTTAAAAAATCTTGGCGGTATACCTTCCTCCGGCTCTATTATCAGGAATGTTTTAGTCAGAGGTTTATCTATTTTCTTCAAAGAGTTAACACCTAATAGTCCAATCTGGTTATGACCTGTAAATTGCGGCACATAACCATATTTGCTTTTGCCATACCAATCGTATAGGTAGGCCCAAGTTGTGTTTGTCCACAAGGGGAGTGTTAGGGTATTTATTGAAAACGGTTCCCCGGCAGCAATTTTGTAAGTTTCGTCTATTAAACTTAACTCCTGCTTTAGGTTCATATCATTTGGGATAACTAAAATAACTTGACCCCCTGGGTTTACTTTGGAAATTGTTACCAGATTGGAAATTAGGCTAAGAAAAATAATGATATAGACAAACTTTCTGTCAATTTTCCAGATATTTCGCAAAAACAAAGTAAAGGCCAAAATTGCGGGGACTACCAATCCGACATTGGCATAAGTATTGGTATGGCCTCCGAATATAAATATAGGCAGGTTGGAAAAAAGGAAAAAAAGCAGCAACCGCTCACGCCTTATGGCATATAAAACCGCTAATGCCAGTATTCCTCCTACAAAAACATTTGTCGGAGAAAAATTAAAGATAAAAATTTCCGTAAACCGGTTAAGGTAATTTAATATACTTTCTGCAAACTGAGTCCGGAAATCAATCGGACCCGCAGCTCCGATATTTAAAAACCCAAGAAAAATAGTCCCTAAGGTATTAAATTTTATTGCCGCCACCAAAAAGCTTGACAAACTTAAAACAGCAATCAACAAAGATAATCCAGCGGTTTTTAGCGAAGTCTTAATCTTAAAAATCATTCCAAACAGCGGTATTAAAATAAACAGATAACTTAGGAAAAATTGAAACTGGGTAGACACTGCTGCTAAAAAAACTGCCAGATACAAACCATAACTTTTCCCTTTCTGCCAAAGATACAAGGAGAGAAAAAACAGACCAACGCTTAGCACTGCCGGCGCGGGATTTGAGATCCAAGGGGCATATTGGGTTGCTTCAAAAGAAAAAACAAATAAAGCTCCTGCAAGATAAGCCCATCTTTTGCTTTTAAAAATATCTTTTGCCATAATAACAAGCGGAATAACCACCAGGCTGTTAATAAGAATAAGAAAAATTGCCACAACCCGGGGATCCCCTTGACCCAACATATAGAAAGGGGCAATTAAATAATAATAAAAAACACCATGATAAAGACCCGGGGTAGAAGTAGAGGGGCCTAAGATTTTTAAATTATGATCTTTCCAAATCTCCCGGGCTTCAAAAGCATCCCGGGCCATATCATAGTGGAAAGAAACTCCTCCTTGGAAAATAAATAGTATTCTGATAATAAACGCCAATACTATGAGCACAAAAATAGTCTTAAACATTACCTCTAATGTAACAGATAGCTTTTATTTTGCAACCCTCTCCTCGTCATTATGTTAAAATTAATTCCATGAAGGTTTTAGTTACCGGTGGGGCCGGCTTTATAGGCTCCCATGTTAACAAATTGCTTCTCGATCAAGGTCATTCGGTAACGGTCATTGACGACCTTTCGAAAGGATACCAAGCCTCTGTAGATCCCCGGGCAAATTTTCAGCGTGTCAGTCTTGAAAACCAGGAAGAACTTAAAAAAATTCTGCCGGGCCATGACGGCGTTATCCATATGGCTTCGTTTATTGAAGTTGGTGAATCTGTAAAAAATCCGGTTGAGTTTACTCAAAATAATATTGTGGGAACTGTAAAGCTCTTGGAGGCTATGAAAAATACCGGAGTTAAAAAAATTATCTTCTCCTCCAGCGCTTGTGTTTATGGCGTTCCAAAAAAACTTCCTATTACGGAAGAGGATCCTTTAGGAGAACAGAAAAATCCATATGGAATCACCAAAATAACAATGGAGGAATTTTGTAAACTCTATCATACTCTCCACCAATTTGATGTCACAATCCTCCGCTATTTTAATCCATACGGCCCGGGCGAACTACATTTTCCTGAAACCCATGCCATACCAAATTTTGTAAAATCAGCTCTTGCTAAAACCCCTATTCCACTGTTTTGGAAAGGGGAACAGGTTAGGGATTTTATTTATATTGATGACTTGGCAGAAGCTCATGTCTTAGCGCTACCCTTAACCGGATTACATATATATAATGTAGGGACCCAAACCGGTGTAAAAGTGATTGATGTAGTAAAGCAGATTTTTGAAATTGTCGGCTATGAAGTGCCTATTGATGATAAGGGAGAAAGAAAAGGTGATGTACCGACACTCGTTGCATCTTCTCAAAAAATCAAAAAAGATCTAGGCTGGAAAGTAAAAGTAAGCCTAGACGAAGGCCTCCAGAAAACTATTGATTTTTTCAAAATCCAAAATCCCTAGTGGTTCCATTTTTTCGCTATAGCGAAATTTTGGTACCCTTCTAAAAAGGGCTAGTCTTTTCCCCCGGCGCCTTTTTTCCAAGGCACTGAAGATAAGAAAGGATAAAACAGGTCTTCTTTTTCCGAAATTTCAAAACTGGAATCAGGATTTTTTGGATTGTACTTTTCTTGAATAAACTCCACATAGGGAACATCGGAAATCACAGCCAAGGGCTGGCACTCTGCCCCTTCCCCCATTTCCAACACTGCCGCAGATGCCAGGCAGTCCGGTATATCAGTGGTTTCCATTTCAAAACTTCTACCAAATAGATCCTTTGTTCCCCGATAATCTTTTAAGGGCTTAAAGCCATAATAAGAAATTGCCATTCCCAAAACTCCCCGCCTTAAAGGGGTTACCCGGGAATCAGTAATAATTACTCCTAAGTTTTTTAGCTTAAACCTTTTCTTTAAAAATTCCCAAATATTTTTAGCAGAAAGTTCCGGGTTTTTCGGCCAAAGAATATAGAAACCTTTCGCATTGCTTTCATCAATCCCGGCAGCTGCCACCAGTAAATTATTTTTAATGGTATACATTGTCAACCCGTTTGGCCATAATTTCCTGGGCAAATATTTATCCGCCTCTTTGGCAACCAGCTCATCTTTTTCTATACCTACCATCGGAACACATCGCCCTTCACCTATCGCTACCACCTTAGAGGTTACTGCCACAAGTGAATTTTCTTTTAGACTTTCTATCGCCGAAAGTAAATCCCACAAATCATCTTTGGGCGGCAAAAATTTTCTGGACTTTATTGCCTTAACTTCCATAGTGTGCTAGTTTAACATTTATATGAAGCGGTCTCAAATTTTACTCTTGGGTTTAATAATTGTTAGTGGGCTTTTTTTTAGAACCTACCAAGTTGTTGAAAGGGCTGATTTTGGACATGATGCTGATTTATATTCCTGGATTGTCAAAGACATTGTTGTAAATGGCCACCTGCGGCTAGTAGGGCAGGAAACCTCCGCTTCGGGTATTTTTATTGGCCCCCTCTTTTATTACTCCTTAGTCCCCTTTTATCTTTTACTTAACATGGATCCGGTAGCTGCCCATTTTCCCATCACCATTATAGGAATTCTAACTGTTATCAGCTACTTTGTAGTATTTTCCAAATTATTCAATACTAAAGTGGGTTTTATTGCCTCCTTGTTGTATGCGGTTTTAATAAGTGCAGCAGTTTGGTTTGACAGGAGACTGGCACCATCTACCCCCACTAATCTTTGGACAATTTGGTATTTCTATACCGTAATAATGTTAGCCAGGGGAAAGTTTAATGTTCTACTATTGCTGGGAATTTTGATAGGACTCATTTGGCATATCCATATTGCACTTCTGCCGGCACTTTTTGCTATCCCGTTTGCGTTTTTGAAAGCTAAGAAATTACCCAGTTTTTCACAGTTAGTAGAATTTTCTATCGCTGTAATAATTACCTCACTGCCGCTCATTATCTTTGAATTAAGACATAATTTTCAACAAACCACCAATCTTTTGCAAAACTTTACAACTGTCAGGGAAGGAGCCCGAGGATTATACAAATTTCAAACCGTACTGGAGATGATCACTAAAAATATAAACAGCCTTTTCTTTGCTCCTCAATTCTTACCAATAACTAATACTATTTTTTTTCCTATGGCTATATTGGCATCTTCATTTCTATTGGTAAAAAAGAAACTGCTTAAAACTTATGAACTAATTCCTCTTCTGGCCTGGGTTTTCTCTGTAGTTTTATTTTTCTCCGTCTCTTCTTCACCAATCTCGGAATATTATTTTTATGACATTGAAATTGTCTTTTTGACTATTGTCAGCTTACTGCTCTTTTATCTCTTTAATTCTTCAAGAGTAGGGAAAATATTGGTAGTTGGTCTATTAATGTTTGTAACGGCTAAAAATGTCTTTTTCCTGATTGTCCAGGATACTTACCATAAAGGTTATATTGAAAAGAAATCAGTTGTGAACTACATAATAAATGATGCTAAAACCAAAAATTTTCCCTGTTTTTCCCTAAACTATATTACCTCACCGGGAGAAAATGTTGGTTTCAGGTACTTTTTCTTCTTAAAGAAAGCTCATATTGCCGTACCCGGAAGGGGCAGCCCGGTATATTCCATAGTCATTCCGGATGAATACTCACTTAAGGAAGTAAAAGTCAAATTCGGCCACATTGGGGTAATTCCTCCAAAACAACCTCCTCCACAGGAGTTAATGACGGAAGCTTGCAGCGGGCAAAATACCAATTTAACAGATCCTATGTTTGGATATGTTGAGTAGAACTTTCGGCAACATTGGCAAAAGATCGCTTGCCAACATCCCTGCCTTACCTGTGTTTTCCTTTAATCTCTCACCGGCCAAACCATGAACATATACTCCGACACCGGCTGCGTCAGCAGGTTTTAAGCCCTGAGCCAACAGACCGGCTATTGCTCCTGCCAAAACATCACCGGTACCGGCAGTTGACAGAGCCGGATTTGCAAAAGGGCTAATCAGCACCTGCCCGGCAGGGGAGACAATCACAGTATTTGCTCCCTTCAAGACTATCAGTTGATTCCATTTTTTGGCATGATATTGTGCGACGTTAGCCCGATCTGCCTGGATTTTTTTAACAGAGATTCCTGTTAACCTAGCCATTTCCCCCGGATGCGGGGTCAGTATAATATCTTTAGCTTTGTCATTCTGGCTTGTCCAGAATCTCTCCCACCACTTCTCTATTTTAGAAAGAAGGTTTAACCCATCACCATCAATAACTGTTGGGGGTAAATTGCTGTTTAAGATATGTTTCATTAGCTTTACTGTTTGCTTACTTTGCCCCAAGCCTGGACCAATCAATAAAACATCATATTCAACCAGTTTTTTAAAAATTTCTTCAAATGAAAGGAAAGTCACTTCTGGTAATTTTCTGGAGACAATTATTTTAACTGATGGGGTCGTTGCTAAACTAACTAATCCTGCTCCCACCCGGTAACATGCAGCGCAAGAGAGATATGCCGCTCCCGGATAATTTTCTGAACCGGCCAAAACCAACACCTTCCCAAAAGTTCCTTTATTAGCGTCTTTCGGCCTCACCGGCAATCTTTTGGCTACCCACTCTTTGGTTAACTCTTGAACTTCATGATTCATTAATTAGGATAATAGCATTTTTTGAAATGCTATCAATATAGGGTACCTCACAATAAATTACAAATCATCGTCAATTATTACTGTATTATTAAATGTAGGAGCATTTTTTAAGGTCAATCCCATATGGTATGGGTTAATGGCATCAAAATCTATAGCTATTTTTGTAGGACTGTCTGGTAGGATAGGCTGCCAGAAAAAAAATCTGTCCGTATATTTTCTAGCTGGTCTCCTCAATTTCTCTAATATCTCTGTCATTTTAAGGCTATCTCTATTCATTTTTATTTCTGCTGCCTCTATCATAGCTATAGCTCTTCCTTTATCAACAGCTAATTCCTCTTCGCTAATTGGCAAACTATCACTTTCAAAACGAAGTGGACCAACGGGTATCCGAAATCCTTCAGGAAGATGAAGAAGACTATGTGTCATTGTGTAAGGACCAAGAAGCTCAGGATTTTCATCCGCAAATTCTTTATCGGGTTCTATTTTTTCTTCAACTATTTCTATTTTGGGAGTGTAATCGCTAGGATGTTTTTGTACGAGAATACCCCAACGATTATATGACCAATAATCTACTGCAAATACATCTTCTCCTAAACTATAATCAAAACCATATTCAAAGCCCGATTCTATTCCGTGCACAACATGACTTATTCTCACAAGAGGATAACTTCCTAATCGACCTCTTAATAAAACTTTAATTTGGTCTCTAGTTCGTTCAGGTTCAGATACTGCTCTTCTTTCCCCTTCCAAATCCCTTCTCTGTCTCCTCAATAATTGAGCAATTCTGCCAATTATAGGTAGCGGTTTTTGAGCTTGCTGTTCAGGTTGTAATTTAGCAGCTTTATATTGTAAATAAAGCTCCTTAATTTGTCGGTCTGTTTCTCTCATAACGTACGAATTATACCTCAAAATAAGCTTAGGCGCAACTATAGGGTAATTTGATAAAAATTTATATAGCAAAAAGAGTGCTCTATGTGGTACTAAAAATGGTACTTTAGATTGCTATATCAATCTAATCAGTTAGGGTAATGGCATCGCTTGTACTTTTTACCGCTGCCACACCAACATGGATCATTTCTGCCAATTTTGCCATGAGCTTTAGTCAATTGTCCCTGGTCTCCATACATCTGCTCCGATACTATCCCGTCCCGCTCAATAGTAACTTTAGTCACTCCGCCTTCTGACTCCAACACCTTATCCAGTGGCTTACCTTCTGCAACCTCCTTAATTTCCTTCTTTTCGGTTTTAACTCCGATTTCTATTTCCGGATGCTTTTCCTCCACTACTACTGGCTGCTCGGGAACAGGAGCTTGTCCCTGTACAGCTACCTTATAGATTCTTCTGACAATCTCATAATCAATAGTCACCATCAGTTTCTCAAACAAATCAAAGCCTTCCCTTTTGTATTCAATCAAAGGGTCTCTTTGGGCATATCCTCGAAGCCCTATTCCGGAGCGCAGGTCATCCATGGTATCCAAATGTTCAATCCACAGGGTATCTATAGTATTAAGGTATACAAAAACCTCCATTTGTCTGGCTATTTCTTCTCCAACCTGTTTCTCCCTCTGCTCATAGAAATTACCGGACAGCTCAGTTAAAAACTGTATAATTTCTTCAGGGCTTGTAGAAACGGCAATTTTGTTTTCTATTTCTTTTTGGCTGTTTTCATCTATAGGTATAATCGATGCAAACTCTCCAATGATTTTTTTGCTGTCTATACCTTCTGCCGAATAAACAGCCACTACACTCGAAATTTCAGCCTCAATCTTTTGCAAAATCTCTTCTTTTAAGAAATTAGATCCCTCGCTAGCGCTCGGGATGACAGGGGAAGAAGCTGTTTCCAAGACCTTTTTCCTGATTTCATAGATAATTTTTCTTTGTTGATTCATGACATCATCATATTCAACGGTGTGTTTGCGGATATCAAAATTGTGACCTTCCACCTTCTTTTGGGCCCCCTCAATTGCCTTGGAGATTAAACCATGCTCAATCGGGACATCTTCCGGCATTTTCAGGAAATTCATCACTTTGGAAACCTGTTCCCCACCAAAAATCCTCATCAGATCGTCCTCCAAAGACACAAAAAACCTAGTTTCTCCTGGATCACCTTGCCTGCCTGAACGACCCCGTAGCTGATTATCTATCCTTCTTGATTCATGCCTTTCCGTTCCTACCACAAACAAACCCCCTAACTTATCAATACCCTTTGCCAAAATAATATCCACTCCCCGGCCTGCCATATTGGTAGCCACAGTAACTGCCCCTTTTTCCCCGGCTTTGGCAATAATTTCCGCCTCTTTTTCGTGATTTTTGGCATTTAACAGCGCATGCGATATCCCTTTTCTTTTTAGAAGATCTGACAGGAATTCGTTTTTATCAATAGCGGTAGTTCCCACCAATACAGGTTGCCCTTTTTTGTGCAAGCTCTCTACCAAATTTGCTACAGCCGTATACTTTGCACCCTGGGTTTTATAGATGGTATCAGAATGATCCACTCTCACCATTGGGTTATTGGTAGGTATAACCACTACTTCTAATTTGTAGATCTTGTTAAACTCCTCTGCCTCGGTAGCAGCAGTCCCTGTCATACCGGCCAGCTTTTCATACATCCTAAAGTAGTTTTGAAAAGAAATAGTAGCTAAAGTCTGAGACTCTTGTTGGATTGGTACATCTTCTTTGGCTTCAATAGCCTGGTGTAACCCTTCCGAATACCTTCTCCCTAACATCAGCCTGCCGGTAAACTCATCAACAATAATCACTTCTCCGTCTTTAACTACATAGTCTTTGTCCTTTTGAAATAAGGTTTTAGCCTTTAACGATTCTTCCAGATGATGAAGGGTGGAAAAATCCTTTTCGTAGAGATTATCCACCCCCAGTAGTTTTTCAATCTTTAAGGTGCCGTGTTCTGTTAAATGGGCTGTTTTTAGTTTTTCATCAACGCTGTAGTCAGAAGGGGAAAGTGAATCAATGATTTTGGCAAACTGGTAATACTTTTCCGTTGCTTCCTGTGCAGGCTGCGAAATGATTAAAGGGGTCCTTGCCTCATCAATTAATATTGAATCTACTTCGTCAACAACTGCAAAAAGGTGTCCCCGTTGTGATTGGTCTGATAATCTAAAAGCCATATTGTCCCGCAAATAGTCAAAGCCGAACTCATTATTGGTTCCATAAGTGATATCTGCGTCGTAAGCTTCTTTTCTGGTCACCGGACGAAGATGTTGCAATCTTTTATCGTCATGGGAGGTATCCTTATATTTCGGGTCATAAATAAAAGCGCTGTCATGAATGATTGTGGCACAACTTGCGCCGAGCGCATAATATATCGGCCCCATCCAACCGCAATCCCGCTGGGCCAGATAATCATTGACCGTCACCAGGTGAACCCCTTTACCGACAATAGCGTTTAAAAACAGTGCCGGAGTAGCTGACAAAGTTTTGCCTTCTCCGGTTTTCTGTTCGGCAATTTTACCTTGGTGCAAGACAATCGCCGCCATCAGCTGGACATCAAAATGGCGCTGCTTGATGGTCCTTTTGGCAGCTTCCCTCACAAAGCTGAAAACCTCCGACAGCAATTCATTCAAACTTTTACCTCGTTCGTGTTCCAGCTTAAACTTTGCAAAGCTACCTCTAAGTTCCTTATCGGATAATTTTGAAACTTTTTTCTCAAAAGAGCTTGTTGCCTCCACTAAAGGCTTAAGCTTATTTATTTCTCTTTCGTTTGAATCCAGGAGTTTACCAAAAAAACCTAACATGGTTTGTATATTATATGATACATTGACAATTAATACCTTCTTTAATACACTAAACTTAACTAAAAACTGCCCTAATGGATAATCAGAACGATCCAAACTCACTTAATAATCAAAGTAGTCCCTCAGAACCTCTGGCTAATGGCTCAACACCTGCCTGGCCTCAACCTGCGGAGCCAACCGCACCTCCTGCGGAACCGCTATCTGCCCCTACCCCATGGCCGTCTGTCCCTACACCGACCCCTGCCTCTGGCTGGCCCTCAGATCAGGCACCGTCAAACCTAAATTCCACTCCCACACTCTCTGAACCAACCCAAGCTCAAGCAGAACCTACGCCAGCGGATGCTTGGCCAGCTTTATCGCAGTCCGCACCAAGCGTACCTGATGTCTCCTCAGCTCAGGTGCAACCAGAACCGACTCCCCCTCAATCGGGGCCAACTCCCACATTTACACCTCCTACCCTAACCCCGAGCCCCGATGCAAACCCTGCAGCCAGTCCACCGCTTGATACTATGCCGCAAACAAGCGAACCTCCACCAACCTCTTCCCCGCTGGATAATCCTTGGGGAACAGCACCTTCACAAAATCCCTCTATGGAACAGTCTCAACCTGCCACTCAACCCAGCTGGAGCAATACTGTCGCCACCCCTACAGAAAACCAATCCGATAGTCAGCCTCCTGCTCCGGCAGAAGCAGCCCCGACAGATCTTTCACACCTTATAACAAATACCAACGCTCAACCGGAACCTACACAGCCTGCTCCGGAAACTTTAATCCCTCCCTCCGGTCCAACGTCAAATCCGGTAGTACCCAACGTGGCGTCCGAAACTCACAAAGGCATACCCCGTTGGCTGATTGGCTTAGGAGGAGGATTATTAATCTTAGTATTGGGAGCTTCTGCTTACTTTATATTAGGTATCGGCCAACCTACTAAGACTACCAGTTTGCCTGCCACAACCGTTTCGGAAACCAACCAAGTAAAAGCCCCCGCCCCAATCGCTACCCCGGCTGCCCAACCTGCTGCCAGCGGCTCCGCTAACTTTGGCGAGGTTGAAGGCGATACAGAGCCACAAGAAGGCACTACATCATCCACAATAGAAACACTCCGCCGAAGATCCCAACAGGGAATATAAAGTTCTAACTTGTTACTTCTTGTAGATATATTGCCGCCATAAATTCTTAAATAGGGGAATTGTCATATTTGCTAATAAAAAACCTATGGCGGGAACAATTGCACTTTCCCAAGGCTTCTCAAAATTTGTAACTAGTAAAAATAGCGCGATTGCTACATAAGTAACACCCGCTATCACAACTTTACGACTCCAACTTACTTCCCAAGCCTTATCTGCTTCTACTCTTTGATTTCTCTCTTTAATCTTCTGAATTTCTCTCTCCAAATCTCGGATCGTAGCCATAAACTATTTGGGCTTTATTTCAGAAAAGCCGGTATATTTTTGCAAAACTTCCGGGATTTTAACTGAGCCATCTTCTTGTTGAAAGTTTTCCAAGATGGCAATTAAAATCCTGGGGGAGGCAATAGCAGTGTTATTTAGGGCATGGCAAAATCTCACATCGCCATCTTTGTCTTTATACCTTATCTTCAACCTTCTGGTTTGAAAATCCAAAACTATGGAATTGGAATGGGTTTCACCGTAACTACCCCTTCCCGGCATCCAAGTTTCTATATCATAAGTCATTGCCGCTTTTTCACCCATATCCTGAGAGGATAAAACCACCACTTGATAGGGGAGACCTATCTCCTGCAAAATATCCTCACTATTATCCTGCAGATCTTCAAAAAACCCTAAAGACTCCTGTTCATCCGCCTCAGATAAAATTACCTGTTCAACTTTGTAGAACTCGTGTACCCTATAGAGCCCCTTGGTATCTTTCCCATAAGAACCAATCTCTGTCCGGAAACAAGCTGACATTCCGACGTATTTTTTGGGTAAATCTTTAAGATCAAAAGTTTCATCAGAATGCATAGCCATCAAAGGAATTTCTGCAGTCCCAACCAGAAAATCTTCATCATCTATTTTGTAGGTATTCTCTTCTCCCCAAGGAAATTGCCCGCCGCCCAACAGGGCAAATCTTCTATTTATAACCGGAGGAACTATAGCTTGAAAGCCTTTTTGGGTTAAATGGTCAAAAGCGAAATTCAAAACAGCCCAGTGTAACCTGGCTCCTTCATTTTTTAAGTAATACCCCCGGAACCCTCCAACCTTTACTCCCCTATCAAAGTCGATAATATTTAAGAGTTTTCCCAGTTCTATATGGTCTTTAGGTTTAAAGGAAAATTTAGGCGGCTCTCCTTCTTTCCTGATAATTTTATTTGCACTGGCATCCCCGATCGGCACCTCATCCAGTAAAATATTCGGCATCTGCAGCATTAAATCATTATATTGTTTCTCTGTCTCTGATAATCTTTTTTCTAATTCCTGAAGCTCTTCCTTTACCCTAACCCCTAAACCCTTATCCCTATTTTTAGCTGCCTCATTTCTTTTTGCCCGAAGAGTATCTACTTGGGAAATCAATTCTTTTCTTTCCCCGTTAAGTTTTAACAGTTTATCCAAATCAACATCAGCCTTTCTGGCCTCAACTGATTTCTTAACTTTTTCCAAGTTTTCTTTAATGTAATTTATGTCTAACATGTTATTTCTTCTGCCATTCTCTTCCGGGTTCCACTTCCCCGCTAAGTATCAGATCAACTGCCCTTTTATGCCAATCAAATTTAGTAATGTGATAAACCCTCTTAAAATATTTTAACGCATCGGCTGCTCCGGGTACACCCTTGGCTTGAGCCAAGGCATCCAGATTATCAGCCGCCTTTACTACTCTGGCTTCCAGCGACTGTCTGCTATTGTATTCTTCCACCAATTTGATTATTTCCTCTTTTGAATCCAATCCTTCTACCAAAGCTTTCACCCCTTCTTCTTCAATATTTTTAAATACCCCTCCGGCCATACCTTTAACAAAAGTTCCCACATCCCCCACTATTGTTTCGCCGACATCATGGAAAAGCCCCATCTTTAAAACCTTTTCCGGGTCAATTTTTGCTCCGTCTTTTTGCAACTGCTTGGCCAAAAAATAGGCTAGAAGCGCTGTCACAAAAGAATGAGCTGCCACCGAATCCGCCTCATTTCTTTTAAAACCTAAAGCAATAAAACCTTGCCTGGGGAGCTCCTTTGCCCACTGCAGAGTGAGAAAAACTTTTAATATTTTTTTCAGATTGGCTGTGTTCATGTTTGTTATGATACACTAGTCTATCATAGTGACTACTTTATCCTCTTTTTTTCCGGGCGAAGAGTCGGGAATAATATTACATCTTTTAGGGTATGCTTATTCGTTAGAAGTGAAACAAACCGGTCAATCCCCATTCCCCAACCTGCTGTCGGAGGCATGCCATATTCCAATGCCCTGATATAATCTTCATCCAAAACTTGATGTTCTTCTAAACCTTCCTTAGCAAGTTTCATCTGGAACTTCCATTGCCGTTCCTGTTCTTGTGGATCATTTAATTCGTTGTAAGCATTAACTAGTTCATATCCCATGGCTAAAAGCTGAAAACTGGCAGATTTTGTTTGGTTATCTTCTTTCCGTTTGGCCAGGGGTCTCATCTCATAAGGATGATCTATTACAAAGGTTGGTTGTTTAATTTTTTGTCTAGCAGTAGTTTTATAAAGTTCATCAGAGATTGGGCCAAATCCTACTATACCGTCTAAATCTAACTTAATCCCTTTTTCTTTAATTGATCTTTTTAGATCATCTACAGCAATAATATTCTCTAAATCAATGCCTGAGTATTGCTTAACTGAATCATTAAATGAAGCTCTTTTAAAAGGCGGTGTAAAATCTAATTTTTGTCCTTCAAACTCAAAAGTATATTTTCCGTGAATTGCTTTCACAATTTTTGAAACCATCTCCTCTGTTAATTTGATTAGATCTTCATAATCTGCATAAGCCCAGTAAAATTCCATCATGGTAAACTCCGGGTTATGCTGGCGGTCTATTCCCTCATTGCGGAAATCCTTACAGATTTCAAAAACTTTCTCATATCCACCTACCACCAGTCTTTTTAAATAAAGTTCATCAGAAATGCGAAGATACAATCTTATATCCAAAGTATTATGGTGGGTAGTAAAAGGCTTGGCAGTAGCTCCTCCGTAAATCGGCTGCAGGGTGGGGGTTTCCACTTCCGTAAAGTCTTTATCTTCCATGAAGTTTCTTAAAAGCTTTATGACTTTAGACCGAACTTCAAAGACCCGTTTGACATCCGGATTAATAATCAAATCCACATACCTTTGCCTATACCGCTCCTCAACATCTTCCAATCCATACCAAGAAGAAGGCAAGGGTCTCAAACTTTTAGTAAGTAATTTAAAATCCGAAACTCTGACAGATATCTCCCCGGCTTGGGTTTTGAAAACCTCGCCGGAGGTTTCTATAAAATCACCAATATCAAAGTTGGTTAAAAATTCATATTTTTCACCTGGTAATTCCGCTTGCGAGAAGAAAAGTTGGATTTTTCCGGTAGCATCTTCAAGATCGGCAAAAGTGATTTTGCCCATGTTACGAAGCGATCTGATTCTCCCTGCTACTACCACCTTTTTGCCCATCATTTTCCGGGCAATTTGAGTCGTATGTTTCCTATTACTTTTGGAAGGGTAGGGATTAATCCCCAGTCTTTGAATATTTTTTAATTTCTTCAGTCTCTCTTTTTGTAAATCCTGCAAGGCCATGAGTAGAGTATAACTGAAGCTGAAAGTTTTTAAAAGGAGAGTTAATTAAGTAGTGGAACCGCGTATTGTATTCATATAAGCTCTGGTCCATCCTAAACAGTTAACAGCATCTCCCTCTTGTCTGTTTAATCCTAATACTTTTTCCATATAATTATGAATTTCCATTAATTTATGATGACTTGGATCTGGTGTATAAGCTGCGCTTGCTCCCTCTGCATACTCTCCTCTACTTACTCCAGAGCCCGCCGGGTCTAACCCTATCGAAAATTTACTTCTAGTTCTTAAATAATATGCTCTCAGTACATTTCTCAATTCCGGATCTTCGGTATACCGTCTTTGAAACGGAGCCAGTCCACCCCCTATCTCTCCTGATTCTATTGTTGATAGAACTGCTGCTGCGCTTTGTGTTTTATGAGCCACCACCTCTATCGGTTCATGCCTGTCTTGATCATAAAAACGGATTGCTTCACCGACTACAAACCTGCCTATGTGGTGTCTTCGGTGTTCTTCTAGAAGCGCTCTTTCATCAATATTTAAAACCCAATGTCCGGCAAGGCTCATCCTACGCAGGATAGCAAACCCCACGAAGTCATCTTTGCCTACCGGCCTAAACAACATAACATTAGCGCCACTGGCATCCATTTTTGGCTTTATCTCTTTTTTTGCTGCACTAGGATCAAGATCAAAAATGTCTCTATGTAAATTAGTAATTATTCCTGTTAAAAGTGGTCTGCTTAATTTATAAGCATCTCCCATATAATGCTCCACCTCATACTCTTCAGTCTGACCCTGAAAATGGATAAGACGACCACCAAAAGGCATCCGGGGATCGCGAGAAATAAGAACCAGGCCCTTAAACTCTACTTGTGACGGGTCTGTTGGCACCAACTCTTCCGGTCTTTTCTTTAAACCAATAAGACACCTTATTGTTTCTAGGAATGTTCGCCCCTGTAATATGCTTGAACCTCCTGCTTCGATATCCATAGTCAGCCTCTTATTATAATCTATTGTAAAGAGTTTTACAATACAGTACAGACCAAGCTGGAAGTTCCTTATTTTCCGTATCTTTTAACAAACGCAGCAGCTTCTTGTCTTGTACCGCTAGCAAGCAACTGTTCAAGTATGCGGAATAAATCATGCAAAGCTATGAAGACTTTCATAAAGTTAGGTATAGCTATCCCTTTCAACTCCTTTAAGGCGTCAGACTCTAGTAAGAAGTTAATAAAAATAGTACCTCCTAAAGTATAGTTGGCCATTAATTTATTAATTTGGTTCTGTCCGGCCAGATAAAAATTCCTGCATAAAAATGCTACAATCATTGCTTCCAACTGTTTATTATTGATTCTATCCTTCAAAAGTAAGGTACCGGCCAGTCTAAACCCTAAAACGGTGGCTGCCAATTCATAAATTGGCATAAATAGATCCTGTAAATTTTCCTCAGCATGGCGGTAGTACAAGTAACTATGAGACAATTCATGCATGGCAATATAGCGAAGGTTTCCTCTCCTTAAATCCTCAAAACCAAATCCCTGTCTAAATTCTCGGTGGAAAATTTTTTCAAAGGTCGGCATGATTTGTTCTTTCATCCTTAGATTATTAGATTGATTAAACAAAGTAACCTCAGAACCAATTTTTTCCACAATACTAATATTTGAAGGTAAGTTGACGCCAACAAACTTAGTTTTGGCAAGGAGTCCAGAAAATATAGTCACATCTAGAACCTTAGCTTTAACCTTATCATAATTATCCACCCGCTCAGTAGGAACTGACACCTTTTTGGCACTGAGGATAATACTCTTGTAATTATTCAATCTCTCTGTTCCCTCCTTATCCATCACGCCTACCCAAGCTTGATAAGCAGTTTTTCCAAAAAATACCTCATCATCAAAGTGCTCAACAGGTCCTATGGAAATATCTAAAATGTATGGTTTCATCTTTAACCAAGCAATTGTTGCCTCATCATAAGAACCGATGAGCAGTGCTTTTGCTTGAATCTTTAATGCTCTTCCAAACTCCTTATTGTCAGTATGTCTTGATGCTTCTTCTAATTTTTCAGCAATAGGCTTGAGTAACTCTTTATAGTTTTCGTGATAGGGAATAGCCACTAGTTTACCATCAACTTTTTCAATAACTGTATACGGTGACAAGAAAGAAGGATCTTTTTTTGCCGCTTCTTCAATTTCTTTTCTATTTATTCCTGAATCAGCCAATTTTTCCTGCTCAAGATAAATAGGCACAATTAACTTCGCAGCTTCAACCAGCAGTTTTAATACTTTACTTTCACTTTTAGAAAGTTTAGGCAGTTTTGGATTAAATTCAATCAATGGTTCTTGCATATTTTTAGTCATTTTATTTCCAATACTTTACACTTATACCTGACAATCGGGGTGGCCACATCAACTACTTCTCCTTTTTTTGCCCCAATCAAAGCAGAACCTAAAGGTGATTCATTTGAGATTCTTTTCTTGGAAGGATCTGCCTCCACCCTTCCTACAATGGTAAATTCGTCAATTCCGTCATCCATATCTATTTTGACAGTTGAACCGATCACCACAAAATCTTCCGTATGTCGGTTGGTTATAACCTTGGCGCTTTTGAGGATATTTTCCAGCTCCGAAATACGGGTTTCTGCCATCGCCTGCTCTTCCAGCGCAGCGTCATACTCGGAATTTTCAGTCAAGTCTCCGTATTGCCTTGCTTGATGAATAGTTTCGGCAATTTGAGATCTCTTGGTATGTTTTAAAAACTCTAATTCTACTTTAACATTAGTCAAACCCTTAGCAGTAAGGTATATATTTTTTTCAAGCTTCGGGTTTCCAGTAATTTTAGTCATAAGATAACCTTCTGTCAGACAAACAAATTGAGCAAATTCTACCCTGAATTCTGCTTCATTGTCAAACACTATTCAGTAATATATCTCACAAGAGTGCAGCGTGATATAATTTAGGCACGGCGCGTTCGTCTAGTGGTGCCGATACCGACTTTGTCGTGTATCGAGCATCCTCGATTCTCGATCCCGACTTTGTCGAGGATCGGAATCGGGACCTAGGACAGAATCTATGTATTGGACTTACATCGTAAAGTCTATGGAAAATAATCGTTACTATGTAGGGTGCACGGGCAATGTAGCTAGGCGGCTGGATGAACACAATAAAAGATTGAGTAAATATACTAGAAGTAAGGGTCCTTGGGAGTTAGTATATAAGGAAGAATTTAGCAATTTAAGATTGGCACGCAAAAGAGAGAAACAAATAAAAGGCTGGAAGAAAAGAGCAGCGATTGAAAGATTAATACAAGGCGCGTTCGTCTAGTGGCCTAGGACATCGGGTTCTCATCCCGAAAATCAGGGGTTCAAATCCCCTACGCGCCACTAAAAGATAGGGTTGACCAAAAATTTGGCTTCTGTTACGCTGGATATACCATGCAACAAGAGGCTAAGCATAAAAAAACTCTTCACTTAAAAATAGCCTTTGTTGTTATTTTTTCAACATTCTCCCCTTTCATCCTTGGGTTATTTATTCATCTGACTCCCCTTTTTATCCTGCTTGTGGCTGCAGTCAGCGCATCCTGTTCTATAGCAATCTTACTCTGGGTCTTAAGACCGCTTGGAAATCTGATTGAGAGCACTAAGACCTTCTCGGATGGTAATCTTAACCATCGGATAGATATTAGGTCGGGCGACGAATTTGAAGAGGCAGGTAACTCTTTTAACCTAATGGCAGAAAAACTCTCCAAAACTATCCAAAGCATGGAGAGCGAGCGGGCTATTGCCATTGCAGAAAAGAATAAATTCGATGAAATTCTCTCCTCAATTATAGACGGCATTATCGCGCTGGATTTTAACAAAAATATTATATTTTTAAACAAAGCTTCGGAACAGTTAACTGGTTATAACCAGACAGAGGTCCAGGGAAAATCAATAGATCAAGTCATCCATCTATTCTCGGATACAGACGAGATTTTATCCAAAACCTATTGCCGGGAAAATTTTAACCAAACCGCAAAACTGATCGGAAAGATGGGCAAACAAACTAAAGTCAAAACCATAACTACCCAAGTCAGTACGACTGTACAAACTAATCTTAGTTGCATCATTATCCTGCATGATTTATCCAGGGAGGAGGAGCTGGAACAAATGAAGTTGGATTTTGTTTCTATGGCATCCCATGAGTTAAAAACCCCGCTTACCAGTATTGTGGGTTATTTATCCGTATTCCTGGAGGAAAACCAAAAGAACATTTCAAAAGAGAGTTTCAACCTTTTAAATAAAGCGTTTACAGCTGCCAAACAACTTCAGACACTAATTACCAATCTATTAAATGTTAATAAAATAGAAAGAGAGCAGTTGTCGGTTTCACCGGAGCCAACTGATCATCTCGCTATACTTGCTAAAGTAGTGGATGACTTAAGAAGCCTGGCTACTCAAAAAAGTATTGTTTTAAACTTAAGTCATCCGGCACAAACCCTACCTAAAGTCCTGGCCGACCCAATCCGGTTAAGTGAAGTTGTTACCAATCTGGTGGCCAATGCCATCAATTATACAAATCCGGGCGGGAAAGTTGAAATTGCAGTAAAAGTTTCTCCTGTAGAGGTTGAAACCGTAGTTTCTGACACCGGCATCGGCATACCCAAGGAGGCAATTCCTCACCTGTTTAATAAATTCTTTAGGGTTTCTAATACTGAGCAAAAAGCCAATAAAGGAACCGGCTTAGGCTTATATATTTCCAAATCAATTATTGAAAAACTCCATGGTAAAATCTGGGTTGAGTCAGAACCAGGAAAGGGCAGCAAGTTCTTATTTACCCTGCCTGTAGTTACTCAAAGCTCGGGGATTTTGGACAGCAGGCAGTTTACATCCCAAGCTTTCCAATCTGGGACCTTGAATTATTAGGCCAATAATATACAATGGTTAAATATGAATCCGGCAGCTAAAAGAATCTTGCTTGTTGAGGATGAAGATTTTATCAGAGAACTATATACCAGGCAGCTCACCAAAGCCGGGTTTTTTGTTAAAAGTGCTCCTGACGGACAGACTGGTCTGGATACATTAAAGACAGAAACCTTTGATCTGCTTCTTTTGGATATCATGCTTCCGGGAATTAACGGCTTACAACTTCTTCGGGAATTTAAGACACATTATCCCAGTTCCCCCATGATTACTATTCTTTTAACTAACTTAGGCCAAGAGGCAGTTATCAAGGAAGGGTTTGAACTGGGGGCACAAGCTTATTTAATAAAAGCTTCCTATACCCCGGACCAGGTGGTTAATGAAGTTAAAAATGCCCTATCCGGCGGCCAACCCACCCCTCCCCCAACCCCTGTACAATAATCATCCAGCACATAGCACAACAAAAACTTGAATTGTTTCAAACCTACACTCCAGGAGTGGAAGTTCAAAAGTTTCTGGGGTTATAATATTATCGATTTAAGAAATATCCGTCATAGTCAATCCGACACCCCATTGTATACAATCGCTCGTTTACTCTTAGCCACGTCTTATTATCTATCCCTTCTAGCGATCTTGGGTCAATTCCTATATCAAAATTTACAATGCTGTCAGGGTCTATGCCATGTTGTTCTTCTTCTGGAGTAATGACTCCTGGCATAGAATCAATTGCGGTAATATTAGCACCTGCATCACGGAAAGGTTCAAGTATTTTAATTAAATTTCCCGGTTTATTGTCGGTAATCCGAAGGCGTATTGAAAACATCCGAAGATTTGCATTCCTGGCTCCAACAATACCGGCTTTCGTAAATATTGTATTTACGCTTCCAGGCGGGTCCTCTGGCGGGGAATCGTGAAAGCTTATATTTCTTTGCATAAATTCCTGTAAGCTCTTCCGATCTTTTAGGCTCTCTTTTAATTCTTGGAACGCTTTAGTTATTCCACCAAAAAATTTTCTTTTTCTTGGTTGGGTAAATAAAACTTCAGATGGAACGATTGTACCCTGCCCAAGCGTTCTGCCTAAAGGCAGTGCTGCCAGTTCTGCATTAAGAGTTGCAAAAGCGTTAAACCTTCCCAGAGAAAGACCGGATTCTCGCAAAGCCGCGGCAAAAATATGCATTACAGCGAAAGTAAACCATTGATCCTGTTCTACTTGCCAATGATCTTTTATATTAATTAGTTGGATTGAAGTATTTTTGGATAAAAAAAGATCTACGGCTAATTGTTTCGCTCTTTCTGAGTTTGGTCCAACTTCACAGACCCAAACCTTCACTCCACCCCAAGGATGAGCTGGGACAGCTCCCAAGTGCGTAGAACAAACGCTAATTCCGCATTTATCTAAGCTCCTATAAAAAGGAATTAAAGGCGCTTTCACGCTTGCGCCATCAAGAACAGTTTGTTTATCTAATAAATCACGGGCAGCGGCAAGCATGTCTTTTGTTGTTTTGGCATCGGTGGCTAAAAATACATCGGTTGAAACGCCGACAAAACCTCTAAACGGATCACCTTTCTCGCAAATTCTTACATCTGGAATTCCCAAACCCTGAAGACCTTTAACTACTCTACTCCCTAGCTGTCCGCGCCCTCCGACAACAGTAGCGACTCTCTTTTCATATGGAATAGGCTGCATTTCTGAACTCATATATGAAGTTTATCACTTTTATAGGATAGATGCAAATTTTCGGTGATGCGGTTTTAGAAACACGTTATTTGAGGAATGGAACTAGAAGTAAAGCAACAATATTGACAACTTTAATCATAGGGTTTATGGCTGGGCCGGCGGTATCCTTATACGGGTCTCCTACCGTATCCCCTGTCACTGCTGCTTTGTGGGCTTCAGAGCCTTTACCGCCGAATTTGCCTGATTCTATATACTTTTTAGCATTATCCCAGGCAGCTCCCCCCGTGGTCATGGAAACTGCCACAAAAATTCCGGTCACTATTGACCCCACCAACATTCCACCGAGGGCAACCGGACCCAAGGTAAATCCCACAATTACCGGTGACAGCACCGGAATTAAAGCAGGAACTAACATTTGCTTTTGTGCCGAAGCAGTCACAATATCAACACACTTGGCATAATCAGGCTTGGCTGTACCCTCCATAATCCCTTTGATAGTCCTAAATTGCCTTCTGACCTCCTCCACCACTGCTCCGCCTGCCTTACCTACTGCCTCCATAGCAAATGAAGCAAAAAGATAAGGAAGGGAACCGCCTATAAAAAGGCCAACCAAGACTTTCGGATCGGACAAAGAAAACTGCAACTGGGAGCCTTGGGCAGAAAATTCCTGGGCAAAAGCCGTAAATAAAACCATGGCTGCCAAAGCTGCGGAACCGATTGCATAACCTTTGGTTACAGCTTTGGTGGTATTGCCAACCGCATCCAGTGGGTCTGTTACGTCGCGCACTTTTGCAGGTAAGTTTGCCATTTCAGCTATCCCGCCGGCATTATCAGTGATGGGACCAAAGGCATCTATGGCCACCACAATCCCTGCCAAAGAAAGCATAGTCACACCTGCCAGAGCTATTCCATAAAGCCCAGCCAAGATAAAACTGACCATAACTGCAGCGGAGATTAGGATTATTGGCCAAAAAGTTGAACGCATGGACAATGCTAAACCGGAAATAATATTAGTGGCATGGCCGGTTTTTGAAGCCAGGCTTAAGTTTTGAACCGGAGGATACTGGGTACCGGTGTAGTATTCTGTAATAATTACCATTCCGGCTGTAACTAACACTCCGATCAACGCTGCCAGGTATAGGTTCAAAACCGAAAAGGCACCGTTATCACCCATCAAAGCGACTGTTACCGGGTAAAACAACACCGCACAAAGTATGGCAGTAGCAACCATACCTTTATAAAGGGCACCCATAATATTTTTACCCTTTAACCTGACAAACAAAGATCCTATTACAGAAGCAAAAACTCCCATGGATAAAATTAAGACAGGAAAGATTACGGCGGCACCGTATCCGGGGAAAAGTAGTTGGCCTAAAATCATGGCGGCAATGGCAGTCACAATATATGTTTCAAAAATATCTGCTGCCATTCCGGCATCATCACCTACGTTATCCCCTACATTATCAGCGATCACTGCCGGGTTCCTGGGATCATCTTCCGGAATACCGGCTTCAATCTTACCTACCAAATCTGCCCCCACATCTGCCCCTTTGGTGAAAATTCCCCCGCCCAACCTGGCAAATACGGAAATTAGCGAACCGCCAAACCCAAGGCCGATTAAAGATTTTAAGTCACCTCCTGTATATTGGTAAAAGCCATAAACTGCTGCCAAAGCTAGGCCTACCACTAAAAATCCGGTCACTGCCCCGCCTTTGTAGGCCAGGATAAAAGCCTCTGATAAACCATTTTTAGCAACCTGGGCCACCCGGACATTAGCTCTTACTGCCACACTCATACCAATAAATCCGGCCAAGGCGGAAAGTGTTGCCCCGATCAAAAACCCGACAGCAGTATTTTGACCTAAGGCGAAGTAGATTAGGATAGCCAGACCAACAGCAACCAGGGCCACTACTTTATATTGTCTTTGCAGATATGCGCCGGCTCCGACTTGTATAGCTCCCGCAATCTCTTGCATTTTCTCGTCGCCGGAATCTTTCCTGAGGATTTCAACAATTAACCAGCCGCCATAGAAAAGCGCAGCCGCCACGCTGGCCCAGATAATTAAATTTATATTATTTACAATTAAATCCATGGAAAATATTGAAGCAGTATTTAAGAATTTACAACAGGCTCATGAGATAAGTCAAGAGGTAAGCTCGTTTTTAAGCTATATAAACCGGAGGAGAAGTTGGGATTCTTTTACGAGCAGCCGGCTGGGGAGGCCTGACTAGGGCTACTTTTAAAACATCATCCATATGTTTGGCAAAGACAAACTTTAAGTCTTTTTGCACAAAGTCAGGGATATCCTCCAGATCTTTTTCATTATCCGAGGGCGCAATCACCATTTTTACACCGGCCCGGTGAGCAGCCAAAATCTTTTCCTTAAACCCGCCGATTTCCAAAACCCTGCCCCGAAGAGTTACCTCACCTGTCATGGCTATCTCTTTATGTACCGGAATCTTAGTGAAGGCCGAAACTATGGCAGTGGTCAAGGAAATGCCGGCTGATGGACCATCTTTCGGAATAGCCCCTTCCGGCACATGGACATGGACATCAACTTTTTGGAAAAAGTGCTCTGGTAATCCTAAATCTGCCCAATGGGACCGGACATAAGACATGGCAGCCTGTCCTGATTCTTTCATCACATCTCCCAGTTGTCCTGTCAAAAGTAAATTGCCTTTTCCGGGCATTAAAGTTACCTCGATAAACAAAACTTCCCCGCCTGCCTCAGTCACGGACAGGCCGGTCACCATGCCAATTTCGTCCTGTTTTTCAGCCAAGATTGGCAAAAACTTAATAGGACCCAGGAATTTGTGGACATCTGCCGGGGTAATTACAAATTTCTTCACTTCTCCATTACCCTCAGCAATCTTGCGGGCTACTTTTCTAAGCACTGCTGAAACCTCCCTTTCCAAACTCCTGACTCCGGCTTCCCTGGTATACTCCCTGATAATCGAGTAGACCGCCTGATCCTCAAACTCAATTTGATTTTTAGTCAGACCGTGGTTTTCAACCTGCTTAGGGATAAGAAACTGCTTGGCAATATGGAATTTCTCATCTTCTGTATAACCCGGATACCTGATCACCTCAAGTCTGTCCCGCAGAGCCGAAGGAATGGTATCCAAAATATTGGCAGTGGTAATAAACATGACATTGGAAAGATCGTAGGAGACCTCCAAATAATGGTCGGAAAACCCTTCGTTTTGTTCAGGATCTAGTGCTTCCAGAAGCGCTGCCGAAGGATCACCTCGATAATCGGCTCCAATTTTATCAATCTCATCCAGCATAAAAACTGGATTAGTGGCGCCTGCCTGCTTTATTCCCTGAATTATTCTGCCGGGCATGGATCCGACATAAGTCCGCCTGTGGCCTCTGATTTCTGCCTCATCACGGATACCGCCTAACGACACTTTGACAAATTTGCGGTTTAGGGCCCTGGCAATAGATTTCCCTATTGAAGTTTTTCCCGTACCCGGTGGCCCTACAAAACAAAGGATAGGCCCTCTCATCTTGCCGGCCAGCTTATAAACAGCCAGGTATTCTATAACTCTTTCTTTAACCTTTTTGAGCCCGTAGTGGTCCTCTTCTAAAATTCCTTCTGCTTTTTTCAAATCAACTTTGCCCCTTTTTGCCAATTTCCAAGGCAGATCTGTTAACCATTCCAAGTAATTCCTGATATAGCCTGCTTCCGGGTTGTAAGAGGACATTTTGGCAAGCCTCCCCAACTCTTTTCTGGCCCGCTCCAAAACCTCTTTGGGCATGCCTGCTTTTTTAATTTTTAGCTCAAATTCCTTAATTTCTTGGTGTTCGGTATCTGCGCCTCCTAATTCTTCCTCTATACTTTTCATCTGCTCCCGCAAAATTGCTTCTTTGGTCATCTTGGAAACCCGCTCCTGAGTTTGGGATGAAATTTTCTGGGATATTTCCAAAATCCTGATCTCTTTTGCCAAAAGCTCGGACAGCCGCTGCAACCGCTCGGCAGCAGAAACCATCTCTAAAATTTGTTGTTTGTCTATAGTTTTAAAATCAATTGCTTGGGTGATGGAATTAACCAGTTGGTTTGGGTCATCACTGTAGGTAAATAAGGACCAGTTGGCAAAAGTGCTCTGGTCAAAAAAGGGGTTGCCGCCAAGTTCCAAGTAACGCTTGACTTGTTCCCGGACAGTTCGGACTAGTGCTTCTGTCTGCTCGCTTTTTTCATAAAGATCCGGAATCTCTTCTATCTCCGCCTCAATGTAAGGGTCTATTTTAGTAAAGCTTTTAAGATAAACCCTGCTTAATCCTTCGGCTTGCAAAGTATACTCACCTTCCGGGTTTTTGACCACCCTCCGTATCAAACAAACAGTCCCTACTTTATAAAGATCTTTTTCGCTGGGGTCTTCTATCCGTGAGTTTTTCTGGGTAACAAAAACGATTAATTTATCGGAATTCCAGGATACATCAAGTGCAGCCTTGGATTTTGGCCTGCCGGAGATAATAGGAACCGAATTGCCGGGAAAGATAACAGTATCACGCAGTGGTCCTACAGGAATAGTTGGCTTAAGTTTCAAAGGTTCATTAATAGTAGGTTTCGCAAAATCAGCCATAAGTTAACATTAGCAGAATACTACTTTGAGTGCTAAAAGTCAATACCCTTTTTTGCCAAAATGCCTTTTTGGAAAGGGTGCTTGACCTCCTGCATCTCAGTCACTAAACCAGCCATTTCAATTAATTTTTTCGGGGCATGATGGCCGGTTAATACTAAATCTAAACCCTTAGGTTTATCTGTAATTAACATTACAACTGCTTTAAGTGGCAATAATTTTGAGGAAACTGCGCCTACTATCTCATCAGCCACCACTACATCCCATTTGCCTGATTTTACTTCCTTTTTTAATAGATTAAATGTATCTAAAGCTGCTTTTTTGTGTTCTGAGAGAGGTAGTTTATCCCCTAAAATCTTTACAAACCCCTTGCCACCCTGGATCAGTTTCACAAAGGGAGAAAGTTTCTTAACTCCTTCCAGCTCCCCTGTAAACCATACTTTACCAAATTGGACTATCAGACATTTTTTCTTATATCCCACAGCCCGCAGTACCAACCCCAACGCAGCTGTAGTTTTCCCCTTACCTTCACCTGTGTAAATAATAACTAAACCTTTTTCATCACTCATGGGCTCATTCTAACACCCCCCACCTGTCATTGCGAGCGAACGAAGTGAGCGTAGCAATCTTTCTTAGAGATTGATCATAACAAAATTAACATATGGAGTATCCACAACTATGACATTTCTTACAGCCTTCTTCCATTACAAATGATGCTGAACCGCATTCCGGACACAGGTCTGCATTCGTAGTAGTTGGTAGTTGGTAGATATCGCCATTATTTCCATTAATTGTCAAATTCAGTGGTATTGTTTCAATATTTTCAGTCTGTGGAGCCAAAGCCAAATCCTCTGCCAAAACTTTGGCTATGGCATCGGCCAAACTCATTACCCTATTTTTCCCAAAGCCCACCGAGGACGCTCCTCCAATCCCTTTCAGTTGCCCGACGATTTTCAAGGCCACTGCTTTGGGATCTGTTTCTTTTGCCCCTCTGGCCAACCGGAGTGACAAAGACACCAATCTTCCCATAGCCTCCGCATCTGCCATAGTGTGCATTCCAGCCCGTCCAACTGTCACAAACACCTCAAAAGGTTGGTCTTGTTCATCCCTATTGACAGTAATAAAAGCCTCTCCAACCGGTGTGGAAACCTTATAAGTCCTGCCCCGCAGAATCATCGGTCGCTCAGCCACCGGAGCAGCCGGATCTTCTAAAGTTTTACCCAAAGATGAGGATACATTTAAAACCTGCACACTCTTGGAGCCGTCCCGATAAATAGTGATGCCATTACAGCCTGTTTCATAAGCCATTTTATAGGCCAGCGCAACATCGTCCCTGGTGGCAGAATTTGGCAGGTTGATTGTTTTGGACACCCCATTATCTGTATATTTTTGGAAGGCTGCCTGCATTTTAACGTGCCAAATGGGATCAATCTCCTGGGCTGTCACAAAAACTTTCTGCCAATCCTCCGGCACTCCAGCCAAACCTTTAACAGACCCATGCTCCAAAACCTTAGCTGCCAAATCACTGCTATAGAAGCCCTCTTTTCTAGAGAGTTCCGTAAATGTTTGGTTGGCAATAGTTAAAATCCGATAATTATCTCCTTTGGCTTTGGCTTTGTGGATATAAGCCAAGGCAAACACCGGCTCAATTCCGGATGAACAATCGCCGATTATAGAAATAGTACCTGTGGGAGCAATGGTGGTAATTGTGGAATTTCTGATTTTCTTTCCACCGACATAAGCCGCTGACTCGGGCCTGTTTTTAAAAGCGGGAGAGTTTCGATCAGCATAGATTGAATTTGCCCAGTTCGGGAAAGCGCTGCGATCACCCACCAGCTCCTGCGACTTTTTGTGACCTTCTTCGTTAATGAACTTCATTATCCTCTCGGCCAGCTCTATTGCCTCATTGCTGTTATACGGAATTTTTAATTTAAACAGCATATCGGCAAAACCCATCACTCCAAGTCCTATTCGGCGGTTTTGGTGAACTTCGTCATAAATCTGCTTTAAAGTATAAGGGTTAGTTTGCACCACGTTATCTAAAAAGTGGACAGCCAGGCAGGTGACTTCTTTTAACTTTTCCCAATCCAGATCTGAACCGTCAGGCAAAACAAATTTACCCAAATTAATGGAACCCAAATTACAGGCATCCCATGCGCTCAGGGGTTGCTCGCCGCACGGATTTGTAGCTTCAATCGTTTCCAAGCTTGGTACTGGATTGGCAGGGGAGTGATTAACCCGGTCAATAAAGATAAGTCCCGGATCACCGGTTTTCCAGGCCCTTTCAACTATTTCGTCAAACACTTCCCCGGCATTAAGTTTACCTACCACCTCTCCGCTGTGCGGAGTTATCAATTCATAATCTTCACCTTTTCCCACAGCTTGCATGAATCTATCAGTAGCAGCTACAGAAACATTAAAATTGGCAATTTGTTTGTCCAAAAGCAAAGTCTTAACGTATTCCCTGGCAGAATCATCCGGTAAAAGCGGAGCAATGCCTTCATAGATCGGCCTATTTAAATCATCCAGTTCTGCCTTGCAGCGGATGAATTCCAAAATATCCGGGTGGTCAACCCGCAAAATTCCCATATTTGCTCCCCGCCTGGTACCGCCCTGTTTGATGGATTCTGTGGCCGCATTAAATACCCGCAAAAACGAAACAGGCCCGGATGCTACACCACCGGTGGTGTTGACAATACTCCCTGCCGGACGAAGCCTGGAAAAGGCAAACCCGGTACCCCCGCCTGTTTGATGAATTAAAGCAGCATATTTTATGGAATCAAAAATCTCGGGGAGCGAGTCTCCCACAGGCAAAACAAAACAGGCGGAATATTGCAGTCCGTTTTGCTTACCGGCATTCATAATGGTAGGGGAATTAGGCAAGAATTCCTGACGGACCATCATGGTATAAAACTGCTTAGCTAAATCTGAAACCTCTTTTGGGTCTATACCAAAGTCAAAATCCCCTGAGGCAATATCATAGGCAATGTGCCAAAACCTCTCTGCTACAGTTTCTACCACTTCTAAATTCCCACTTTTTAAAAGATATCGCTCATGCAAGATTTTATTAGAACTCTCGGAGAATGTGGGTTCCGTCAGGTCCGCTGGCATCCCGGGCATTTTTTTGTAACGGGGCACAAACCTGTTTTCAAAACCGTAACCGATTTGGTTTAAACCGTTAGGTTTGTGTTCACCGTTGGTCTTTCTGCGACCGCGTGTTCGCGGCATTGAAACAACTTGTGGGGTAATATCTGCTCTTTTTTTCATGGCTTCCTATTCTATCAACTCACTTCGAAACTCTGTCAATACCTTAAAAATTACTGCAGATTTTGGATCACTACTTTCTGCATGATGTCCCCGGCAGTTATCTTCTCCACTACATCCTGGCCGGAAATAACAGCACCGAAAATTGTGTAGTTTGGAGGAAGCGGAGTATCTTTCTTTAAGATAAAAAACTGGCTGCCGTTAGTGTTTGGCCCGGAATTTGCCATGGCAACTATACCTTTAACATAAAGCCTTTTAACCGGCTCATCCGGAAACTGATAGCCGGGTCCACCTCTTCCTGTACCTTCAGGATCACCACCCTGGACTACCCAATCTTCTACCCGATGGAAGGTTAGCCCGTCATAAAAACCGTTTGCCGAAAGCAGGATAAAATTAGAAGCAGCCATAGAAGCTTCCGGGTAAATTTGTAACTGGATAATACCTTTATTAGTTTGAATTATAGCTTTTTTATTCTCTAAAACATCTGGCTTTAAAGTCCCGGGAAATTGTGAGAGTTTTTTATTTTTGGACAATGGTAACTCTACGGGCTGAACTTGTCCATTGGCAGACGGAGGAGTTTTGGTTAATTGAAAATCTATGGTTGCAGGGGAAGGAGAAGGTGAAGCTGCTACATTACTAACGTCTTGTTTAAATCTTGAAACAGTAAAATAAATTCCTGCTCCAAAAATAAAAACAATTAAAAGTACTCCTAAAACTTTCTGATTGGTAAACATGACGGATGCAGTATACCACTTTGTTACCTTAAATCATCTTAAATATACATTGTATTAATCCTTTTCACGATAAACAATGCTTTTATGCCATTCTGCCTATATCTGGGGCTTATTTTTATGGTGGGGCTTTTTGTGGCTTTCACTTCCAAAGTCCAAGCTGTTTCCATAGCAGAACAAACAGGGGTTTGGAGCGATCAGTTAAGTGTCTGGCGGACTATCCAGGAACTGGGCAATAACTTATCCGGCACAGCCCAAACTTTTACCTTCAGGGTTGCTACCACGAGCACCAACCTAAACCAGTTTGATTATACTGCCCAAAACAGCCGTATTTATGATAAAGATAACGGCAACTCTTATATCAGCGGTTGTGTCCCTACCGGAGCCAACCCCAGCGATCCCTTAAGGGGTTTAACCTTTTCCACGGATAATGTCCCTTCCGGATTTGAAGATGTATCAATTGACTTTAGCTGCAGAAATTATAACTTTATCCCCGGACATAGGTACTTAATACTTATTTCAAATGCCAACATGGCGCAATATGGCGGCAAGAGGATCAAATTTGCTTCTTCTGCTTATGGAGCTGGCGGCCACGGCGGATCTGACCGGTTCAGCGGCGGAGGGCTTAGGTATTCTTTTGACAACAGCTCCTGTAATGCTGCCTCTTATACCTGGAATTCTCAAACAGCCAATTCAAACTGTAATATTTTTACCTCTGCTGCTGATGATTTGTATTTTGTCTTAAACAATAACGCCCCGCCTCCCCGGTTGCCGGTAATTTTTATCCCCGGCATCGGCGGGTCGGAAATGAAAGCTTCCCAGGATATTTTCTGGTCAGCCCAAGACGGTCACGGGGGGATTTATTCTCACGCTTATTCCGGCAATGAAAAAATTTGGGTTAACCAGGATCAGGCTGCCCAGTTAGGTAATGACGATTATTTTGATGTTTTAAAGTTAAAAGCAGATGGGGTGACTCCGGAAGCGGATTTAAGTTTAACCGGAAACTTAACTTCTTTCGGGTATTCAGATATAGATTCATTTTTTACTGACATGGGGTATGTCAAAGGGACCAATTTTTTTATCTTTCCCTATGACTGGAGAAAAGATATCAGGAGTACTAAAGATGGTTTAGATGCTTTAATTGAAACAGCTAAAACAGCCTCGGGACAGTCCAAGGTTAATCTGGTAGTCCATTCCATGGGCGGCCTGGTTGCCAGGTATTATATTTCAGATGCAGCCAAAGCTGCTAAGGTAAATTTATTGATTGAGCTGGGGGTGCCACATCTGGGGGCTGTAGATAGCGTGAAGACATTAAGATATGGATCATGGTTAGGTTATGATTTTAAGTTATTTACACTCGGTATTCCTCCTAGTGAAACCAAAGATAATGCTCAAAATCTACCTAGCATCTTTGAGTTGATACCATCTTCAAAATATTACGATTTTTATAGCAACACAGATGAAACTATTCCTTATCCATACAAAGACGATAGGGATATTGACAATAATCTAGTGGTGGGCGCATTGAATTTCAACCAAGCTAAAAGCCTCTTATCCAATATGGGGCATAACATGTCAGTTTTTAGTATCGGAGAAGAATTTCACACTTTAATCGATACTGTATTTAATCAAACAAATGGTGCAAAGATTTATGAAATAGTAGGCACTGCGCAACCTACCCTTGGGCAAATCCATGAAACATGGTGGGTTACTTGGCCCATTAATTTAATTCCTAAAACAGATGAGGTTTTCATAAATGGAGATGAAACCGTTCCGCTGTATAGCGCCTCTCTTAAAAATGAGAGCTTAGATATTTCCGGCGCATTTAAAATTTATTATGTGGAACAAAAACATTCTGACTTAGTTTCCAGTAACGGAACCGCAATGCAGACTGTCAGGTCAATTTTAAATGACGATAATTCCCTACCGGTGGAAGTCAAGGATGAGAAAATATATCTGGAGGGAGAACAAATTTCCCTGGATGACGGGGAGCTGGATTTATATGATGAAAGTAACCGCCACTGCGGCTTAAATTCCAACGGGGAAATGGAAGAAAATATTCCGGAGGTAACCTGTACTACTTCCGGTAAAACCAAACATGCTTTTGTCAAAAAGAAAGCTTCCAAAGTAAAGGTCAAAGCCACCCGTAAAAACCCGGCCACTACTTCTAAGAAAACTGCTGTTAAAAAACGTACTTACAGGGCTGATAAAATTTCCAAAACTACTATCTATAAAAATATTACTTTAGACGAAAAAGGCAAAGTTGAGTTTGACTTGGATCCTGCTGTTGATACTTCCCCGTCTTTAACACTTTACCCGGATGATACAAAACCTGACAGCAGTACAGTTACCCCAACCAGCGAGGTCAGCGGGAACGCGGCCACAGACCAAACACCGCCAGCTACTACTATTCAAAATTCCGGCACACAAGATGCTTCCGGAACTTATACCGGCCCTGTTACCGTCACTTTAACCGGCAGTGACACCGGCTCCGGAATTTTAAGTATTGAATACAGCTTAAATAACGGCCAGACTGTCCAAACATATACTGACCCATTTACTGTTTCAAATTCCGGAACTACTAATGTTCAGGTTAAAGCAATTGATAATACCGGCAATGAGGAAATTCCGCAAACTGTTACCATCCAAATCACTGCCCAACCCACTCCTACCCCTACACCAACTCCAGCTTCCACCACAACAGCAAACACCTCGGAGGTAAGTACAACTGTAGCCAACACACCGGGGGAGTCAAAGCTCACCCCCGGTGTGAATTCAAGAGGTGATCCGACAAAGCAATCTCAAGATTCTATAACATCTCCCCCTGCAGTCTTAGGTATGACTTTTGAAAAGCCCAACCAAATCTCCGACCAGATAAACATTTCCGGCCTGCTGGACCAGCAGAAAAAATTAACTCCTTCAAAAACAAATCCTGTAGATCAAATCCTGGGCGGCTTATTGCTGGCTTCCGGGGGGATAGTTACACTGGCATCTTTAGGCCTGATTGCGACGTTTCTCAAACCAGCTCCAAAATAAATGGATAACCCAAAACCATAGAGTAATATTCACTATAGATACTAAAATTACTTTAGCTTGATTGTTACTAGAAATACATAGAGCAATGGGATAACCTGTCAAACTGCATGAATGAAAGACTTTAAAATAATTAGAGAATCCCGTGAGTGCCTGTATCACCCCTGATATCAACCACACCAACACCCCTAGTCCCAAAGTGACCAAAAATCTTTTTTTACTAAATCCCAACATATTTTTTCTTATTTGGAGACAAAAACCTTTCTTAAACCTTTTCCTTGTTTCATAATACTCTATATCTAATATCTTTTTCCATAGGTACCACTTTTTCGCTATTGCGAATTTTTGGTACCAATGATCTAATTGAATAAATGAGTCAAAAAAGTCAGTATCCAAGTTCTAAAGAAATTCTTTATCTATTAGGTATGGGCGCATTACTGGCCGGATCTATCATCACGCCTGGTCTGGGAGCAGCGGCAGGGGCATTATATAGAGTCAAAAGAAAACATGACTGGGAACAAAGTCAAAGAGAGTGGAAGAAATTTAATCTTAAATTACTCAAGAGAAATTTAAAACGTCTGCATGATCAAAAAGTAGTAGAAATTGTTGATGAAGATGGACAAGATGTCATTAAATTAACCCAAAAAGGTCGCACAAAATATCTAAGATTTAAATTAGAAGAACTTTCTTTAAAAGGAAAATCATGGGATGGGAAATGGCGGTTAGTAATCTACGATATAAGCAAATTAAAAAAATCCGCACAAGAAAATTTCAGAAGAGTTTTAAAACAAATTAATTTCTTCCCTCTACAAAAATCCGTCTACTTAACACCATATAAATGCACCGGCGAAATCGAGTATCTTAGGGAATACTTTAATCTTAGCGAGGAGGTTCTACTTTTAGAAGTTAATAAGCTGGAAAATGAGCCTTTTTACAAACAATATTTCGGATTTTAATGGTACCATTTGTACGCAATTGCGTAATTTTGGTACCATTATTTTTTCTTCATGTGTTTGAACATTTCAATCTGGCGAAGACGCACTTTTGCTTGCTCACGAGTAGGATAAGTTCCCATATTCCTACCGCTTTCAGCCAGGACCCTGTACCCTTCTCTTACCTTTCTAATCATGCTTCCAGCATACTACCGCCCCAAACTTTTTTCCACTATTTCAAATATCCTCCGACCGTGAGAAAAATGAAACAAATTAATTGCCTAACTTTTCAAATGAATAATCTAAAAGGTCCCGGGTTTCATCACGTCTGGACTGCGATCCCAGGAGTACCCCTATTACTTCATGATTATTTTTTCTGGCCAAAGTGATTAAAGTTAACCCTGCCTCCGGGGTGAAACCTGTTTTAAAACCCATCACCCCCGGGTAAGTAGTCAGCAGATTTATTCCGGAATACATATCATAATCCTGGTGTTCCTGCGTTTTTGGCAAATAAATATGCTCTGTTTTGGAAATATCCACTACTTCCGGAAAACGGCGGATTAAATATCTGGTCAAAATGATCAGGTCATAAGCGCTTGAGTATGAATTACCGGAGTCCTCATCTAAGCCTGTTGGATTAGCAAAAAAAGTGTCTTTCATACCCAGTTGCTTTACCTTATCATTCATCAGTTTCAAAAATTGGCTCCTGTCACCCGTTGTTCCCTCTGCCAAAACTTCTGCGCCATCATTTGCTGAAATCAAAAAGATCCCATCCAAAAGCTCTTTCAAAGTTAACCTCTCGCCTGCAATTAGCAACATCTTATCCGGCTCCATAGCAGCGGCGCGCTGGCTAACGGTAAATTTATCATCCATGTTTTTGTGCTCCAAAGTCACCAGTACAGTCATAATTTTAACCAAAGAGGCAATTGGTAGCTTGTCGTGGATGTTTTTTGAATAAAGCACTTCCCCACTTTTGGTATCTACAAATAAAGCTGCTTTGGCACTAATCTCCGGGGCGTTTGTTTGACCATTCTCCCTTCCCGGAAACCACTGGTTAATCCCCAATATGCTTTCCTGTTTTATGACCGGAGAGATTAACTGAACCGATCTTTTACTAAAGGGGGAATATATTGCAGCAGCCGAAATTAACACCATCAGGATGCCGGTTAAAACAGTAAACTTTTTCATGAGGGCTCTTAATCATATCAGATTCTGCAAACTGCCTCTTGACGTCTATACTGAAACTGCCTCACAATAAAAATAGTGTGAAAGACGGCACGCTAAGCTCATGCTGCACCGTCTAATACCTCTATTGCTTTTAATATCTGTAATTACTTTTATCACGTTTAATTTTCAATCAATCAGACGAACTATTGTATATAAGTTAAATATCTCCGGTGACCCCACTACCTCCTGTTGCGATGCTGACACTGTAGCAAAAACCGACGGGAGATTTGATGAAGAAGCATCTATGGCTATTTTTAATAACCAGGTCATCGATTATCCAAAAACCTCCTTAGCTTACAGCTATACCCGTGCCATGGCACAGCAGCCAAGCTCTGATGAAGCAGTGCTCGGCACAACCAATGCCGCCGGAGAGGAAAAATGGATTGAAGTTTCGCTAGACGAACAGAGAGTTAGGGCTTGGGAAGGAAATAAATTAGTCATGGAGTTCCCTATTTCCTCCGGTCTTTGGTCTCCCACTCCAAAGGGAACTTTCAACATCTGGTACAAGACCAAGAATCAAACCATGAAAGGGGGTTCACAAGACTTGGGGACTTATTATAACCTTCCGAATGTGCCAAATAATATGTTTTTCTACCAAGGCTATGCTATCCATGGGGCTTACTGGCATAATAATTTCGGCCATCCCATGAGCCATGGCTGTGTTAACTCTCCCCTTGCCAGTGCTGCCCAGATTTTTGATTGGGCCGGACCGGTTGTACCTGCAGGAGAAAATTCAGTCAGGGCCACCCCGGAAAATCCTGGCACCCGGGTAGTTGTCCGCTAATTTGGAAGTTTGGAGATATATTCTGCTACTTTTAAAGCTGTTTTTGCGCCTTCACCTGCTGCGATTACAATCTGTTCGCCTACCTGATCATTGACATCCCCACAGGCAAAAATACCCGGCACGGAACTTGCACCGAACTGGTCAACTTTAATTTCTCCTTTTTCATTTTTTTCGGTTAGCTTATCAAACGGCGCCGAAGGAGTCCAGCCAATTTCGATAAATACTCCGGAAACAGGCAGAATTTGCTCTTTCTTAGTCAGCTTATCTATAATTTTAATACCACCTACAGATGCATCTCCTAGAATTTCCACCGCCTCATGATTATTTAAAACCTTGACTTTTTCCGAAGAAGTAACATTGTTCATTAATATAGCATCACCACTTAGCGAATCAGTAATGTTAATCATGGTAACAGTGCGGGCCACTTTAATCAGTGAAAATGCCGCATCTAAAGCACAATTCCCCCCACCCACTACAGCCACATCTTTATCTTTAAAAAAAGGGGAGTTATTGGTGGCACAAGTACTTACCCCCTTACCCAAAAGTTCCTTTTCCCCGGAAATCCCGAGCATCCGGGGAATCCTTCCGGAAGCTATAATTACGGTTTTTGAGTGAAATTCTTCTCCGTCAGATATCTTAACTGAAAAATTTGGTACTGCTCCGGATATATCTGTCACTTCTAATCCTTCTTTAACCCACAGTCCTTTACCTTTAAAGCTTAAAAGTTCTGCTCCAAATTTTCTGGCCAGCTCTTCACCTGAAATCATGCTGTATCCCGGATAATTTTCTACGTCCCCTGAAAGAGCTGCTTGCCCTCCGATATTCTTGGTTAACATTAAAACTTTTAAATTTTTTCTGACCGCATAAATTGCTGCAGTAATCCCCGAAGCTCCTCCACCAATAATAATTGTGTCAAAAATATCGGGCAGATTTTGGTCCATAAAAATATGTTACCATAATTTTATGTCCCTAAAGGATGATCTACATAAAATAGTTGAAGGTGAAGTTTTCGATGATAGCGAAACTTTAACAATTTACAGCAAAGATGCCTCTTTTTTTCAGATTCAACCCCAAGCAGTTATATATCCAGAAAATGCTGAGGATATTAAAAAATTAGTTAAATTTGCAACAGACAATCCTGGGGAGCATTTATCCTTGACTATCCGCTCCGGCGGCACTGATATGTCCGGAGCCGCCATCAGCGACTCCCTGATTTTAGATATGACCAAACACTTTAATAAAATTTTGAAGATAGAACCTGACTCTGCTACAGTAGAGCCTGGAGTTTTCTACCGTGACTTTGAACCGGAAACTTTAAAAAAAGACCTGCTGCTGCCAACTTACCCTGCCTCAAAAGAAATATGTACTCTGGGGGGCATGGTTAATAATAACTCTGCGGGGGAAAAAACACTGATTTTTGGCCAAACGGAAAAATTCGTTCAAAGCCTTAAAGTCATCCTTTCTGATGGCAATGAGTACACTTTTGAGCCTCTCAATAAAGAAGAACTGAATAAAAAAATTGCTCAAAAAAACTTCGAGGGAGAAATCTACCGGGATGTGTATAAATTAGTTACTCAACATCAGGAGTTAATTCAGACTGCCGAGCCCAAAGTATCCAAAAATGCTGCCGGCTACCTGCTTTGGAAAATCTGGGACGGCCAAACTTTTAACCTAAGTAAGCTTATCTGCGGCGCCCAGGGCACTCTGGGTATTGTTACTGAAATTAAATTCAGGCTGATCCAACCTAAAAAGCATACCAAACTGCTGGTAATCTTTTTGTATAACATCAGCCATCTAGGTGAGATAGTAGAGGAGGTCTTGAAATTTGCCCCGGAGAGCTTTGAAAGCTATGACGACCAAACTTTCCGTTTTGCTGTTAAATTCTGGGCAGAGCTACTTAATGTTATCCATCCTAAAAATCTGCTCACCCTAGCCTGGAATTTTATCCCGGAAGCCTACATGACTTTGCAGCATGGCTTCCCCAAATTAATTCTATTGGCTGAATTTACCGGCGACAGCGAAGAAGAAGTAGCTGAAAAGTGTTTGGCAGCTCAAAAAGCTATAAAGCATTTTCATGTTAAATCCAGGATTACCCGAGACGAGGATGATGAAAAAAAGTATCTGACAGTCAGGCGGGAAAGCTTTAACTTATTCCGCCACCATGCCGGCAGTAAACGAACCGCCCCTTTTATTGATGACATTATAGTCCAACCACGCTTTTTGCCGGAATTCTTACCTAAACTCCAACATATTTTAAAGCCTTACAAAAAATTTATGACCTATACCATTGCCGGCCACATCGGCAATGGTAATTTCCATATCATTCCTTTGGTGGATATGAAAGACCCCCGGGTTATACAGGCCATACCGGAGCTCGCTCAGAAAGTATATACCCTAGTTTTTGAATATAAAGGCTCTATGACCGCCGAGCATAACGACGGCCTAGTCCGGGGATCATATTTGGAGAAAATGTACGGTAAAAAAGTTTATGAATTATTTAAAGAAGTTAAGAAAATCTTTGATCCCAATGATATTTTTAATCCCCATAAAAAAGTCGATGCCACCCTGGAATATTCCCTAAACCATCTGGTGAAAAGCTAAATCTCTTTAGAGGTAATTTTAGAGTTTATCTTTAATCTTTCCTGCATCTGGTTTAGCGTTAAAAGGCCCTCTTGCGGACCAATCTTTTCCACCACCGCTGCACCGTTAGCTGCGCCCCACCTCATGGCTTCCGCTAGATCTTTTCCATGAAACAGTCCAGCAATCAACCCCGTTGCATAAGCATCCCCTGCACCAGTCATTTCCAGAAGCTCTGCCGGAAAAAGCCCAATTTGGTAAAATTTATTCCCATCAAACCCATATGACCCATCTCCTCCATCGGTAATCACTACCATCCTAGGCCCTAAATCAGCTAACCCTGAAAGCAGCCTCTTGATATCCGCCTTTTTAGTTTCATCTACCCCCAAAATCTTTTTAGCCTCCTCTTTATTGACAATTAAAACTTTTGTTAAAGAAAGCAGCTTGGGAAATTTTCTAACTCCAAAATTGAGCTGGTGTGTCCCCGGTGTATAAACCAAATTTGCTCCAACTCTTTCGATATATTGTTCTATCTGAGGAACCAAGGGGGTCTTAGAAAATGAAAAGGAAACAGAAGAAAAATAAACCCACCTACCCTTGTCTAAATCAGGCAGATGATAATCCCAAGGATAATGATAAACCAAAATCGTTCGCTCCCCTTGATAATTAATTACTATTGATTGCTCGGTGGCCACATCTTTATTAACTACCATATACCTTATATCGACCCCCTCTATCTTTAGATGCTCTAAAATCATTTTCCCATTAGCATCTCCGCCGATATTTCCATAGAGGGCGGTTTTCATCTTTAATCTGGCTGAACCGATAGCATTATTATTGTTATTTCCGGCAGTTAAGGTTTTAACATCATCTATCGGAATTTTATCCCCGTAATTAAAACATATTTCACAACGCTCCTTATTTAAGGTGCAACTTATATGCGCTTTTGGCAGGTGGACAAAATTATCAATCCTGGCATCACCAATGGAGATTAGGTCAAACATTTTAGGGTATAGGTTACAGGGTACAGGGTACGGAATTAAAAATCAACGGGCACAGCCTCATATCCGCTTTTTTTAATGGTTGTCAGGACTAAATTATCTGTCACCTTGTCCGGATCAAATTCAACTTCTGTTTCTGCTTTGGCATAAGAGGTGCTGGCAGATTTAACCCCCGGGAGATCCTCTAAATCCATGTCTATTGTCAAGGCACAGGAAGAACAATGCATGCCGGTAATTTTAAATTTCTTTTTATCCATAATTAGATTCTTCGCTAATCCCGATTAAATCGGGACTAATCGCTCAGAATGACAGAGGGAGGAGTTTAAACTGCCTCCATAGTCACATAAAACATCCCCATTGCACAAGTGCCGATAATTTTACCCTTTGGCGGGACAAATTCAATAGTGCTAACAGTATTGGGAATCAGACTCCGACTAATCCCCAGAGAAGGAATCCGAAATTGAGAAGTACAACCCAGCCTGGCCCCGGCTATTAAGTTTAACTTCACCGGCACACCGGCTTTAATTTGAACATAATTTGGACTGTACCCATTTGCCAAAGCCTGGACATTAACTTCCTGCGTGCCGTTTGCAGCTTGCAAACTACCCTGTTGCTCAGCCGACCCTCCGCTTAAATCAATCTGGATCGGGGAGCTATCGGCAATTGTTTGCAAAGTAACAGGGGAGCCGGCTACCACTAAACCCCCATTCAGAGAAGTTATCCCTAAATACAAAACTGCCACCCCGGCCAGTTTCAGAAATTTAGTCCTAAATGCATCTCCCAATACTGTAGTCAGAAATCCCAGCCCAAAAAATAGCGGAGCTGTCCCTAAAACAAATACCCCCATGATGGTTGCCCCGAGCAGCGGACTTCCGGAAGAGATGGCAAAGGCTTCCATAGCCAAAGTTGTACCGCAAGGTATAAAGATAGTCAACGCGCCTAAAGCGGCCGGTGCAAATAGATCCTTGCTTTTGGATTGACTCCGAACCAACTTGGATAGAAACCTGGGAGGCTGTATAACAGCATACCTAAAAATAGGGTGAACATTTAGAAGATTAAGTGCCACCAGTATCATGTATATGGCTGCCGCAATCTGCATGACAATCCTGGCACTGTCGGATAAAGCCAAAGCCGAACCAAAGCTACCTAAGATAAACCCCAAGATTAAATAGGCAACAAATTTGGTAGCTAAAAAGGCTAAGGTTGGCCAGATAGTGTGCTTATGATTAATACCAGCCCGGATATCTTCTTCTTCCCTGGCAGCAATAGTAGAGGCCAAAAGACCTCCCTGCACTGCCATGCAACTGACTCCTCCCACTGTTAAACCGGTTAGAAATATTACCCAAAGATCCATATAATTTTAGATACAACAACTTAGTTTAGATATATCCTTAGTAAAAGACAATGCTGCAATTTTAATTGCTTCTGAAAGCGTTGGAAACATTGGCAAGGAGTTTACTACATCATCAATTGTACTTTTATTTTTAATAAGTACCATCGCTTGAGCAACTAGCTCTCCTGCATTCGGAGCTAGAATGTGTACTCCCATAATTTGTTTTGTTTGAGGATGGATTGCCATTTTAATTAGGCCCTCAGTTCGATTGATAATTAAAGCTTTTGGAACATCTGTAAAAGAGACAGTCTTACACATACAAGTACCAAATTTTTCCATCTGCTGATCTTCAGTAAATCCCACTCCTGCCAGTTGTGGATCAGTAAAGATAGTCCAGGGTACAGTATTGTAGTCAATGGTATTTTGCGTATTGCTTAAAGCATTTTCTGCAGCAAGTGTCCCTTCCCTACCTGCTGTGGGTTCTTGTCTTAAAGGTAGGTTTATTACATCGCCTACTGCAAAAATGTATGGCTGAGATGTTTGAAATTGAGGGTTTACCTTGATGGATTGTTTTTCATCCGTCTCCACATATGCTTTATCAAGAGCTAATCCTTGGGTATTTGGAGTTTTACCTGTTGCAAGTAATATCTCATCTGCTGATACTTCCTCTTGTGTATCTCCGACAATATAAGTGAGGACTTTTCTATTGTCTTCCTTACGGGCAGATTTTATTTGAACATTTGTTTTAATAGTTATGCCCTCTAGGTCAAGTATTTCGGCCAAACGATCTGTAAGTTCTCTTTCTGCCGGAGGGAAAATAGAAACATTCTTTTGCAAAACAGTTACTTTAGTACCGAGACGGGCATACATTTGAGCAAACTCCAGTCCCAAAGGCCCTGCGCCAACTATAATAAGTTCCTTAGGAAGATTTTTAATCTGTAAAGCCTCAATATGAGTCAAATATCCAACTTCATGTATATTTTCAATCGGTGGTACAGTTGCAGTTGATCCGGCTGCAATGATGAATCTCTTCAACTTAAAAGTCGTGCGAGCTTCTTTCCTGTCGGAAATAAACTTCTTAGCTCGATACTTTTGACCAACAACTTCAATCTCGTTAGGAGAAACGAAACTAGCTTTACCTTCTAAGTGGGTAACATTTTCTAAACCATTTAAGACTTTCTCATACTTTTCAGCTCTAAGTTTAGCTACAAGATCGAGTTCATGCTGGACAACAGTTGCAAAATCAAAGTTTTTAACTTCTATATCAATCCCTGGAATATTGTGGCTTTTGGCAAGATGCATTACTTCTCCTGCCCAAAGTAGAGTTTTTGATGGCACGCAACCAACATTTACACAGGTTCCACCCAAAGGAAGCCCCTGATTAACCATCAATGTTTTTGCATCTAGCTCATTAGCTTTAATAGCAGCTGCAAATGCCCCAGCTCCTCCACCAATAATAATTAAATCGAAATTTTCATCATTCATATTTTAGCCGCAACTTGGACACATAATTTTTCCTCCTTTCTGCTACGCAAAAACGTAAACAAGTTTGTTACTTACGTAATGAAGCCTTTCAACGTTGTAGTAAAATCATTGCTGTTTAAGGAATAATAAACTGTCTGAGCATCTTTTCTCCTCTGTACTAACTTCAAATCTAGTAGTTTTCTTATACTATGAGAAACTACCGATACCGAGGCATTTAGAATCTTAGCCATGGAAGAAACATTCAACTCCGGATAATGGCAAAGAAGATAGCAAATTTTTAATCTGGTTGGATCACCTATTATACCTAAGCACTTGGCACATTTTATCAGCTCTTTTTTATTTCTTAACTCTTTTTTGATTTGTTGATAGTTTATCATAGTATTTGAACCACTCTTCAAATACTATATCTAACTTGCTTTTTTGTCAACAAAGAAATGCCTATTCAAATTATATTTTATATTTCTTAAGCAGTAACGAGTTGGAAACAACTGATATTGAACTCAGTGCCATTGCTGCTGATGCCAGTATCGGACTCATTAAAACTTGAAAGACAGGATATAAAATTCCCATAGCCACCGGTATCAAAATAATATTATATCCAAATGCCCAGAAAAGGTTAAGCTTAATTGTTCTCATGGTTTTTTTGGATAAATTGATGGCTGAAGCCACAGAACTTAAATCTTTATTTATCAAGGTAATATCACCTGCTTCAATCGCCACATCTGTTCCTGAACCCATGGCAATACCTACATCTGAGACGGCCAGTGCCGGGGCATCATTGATCCCATCACCCACAAAACCTACTCTTTTACCTTCAGTTTGTAGCTTTTTAACTTCTTTTTCTTTTTCATCAGGTAAAACCTCTGCTAAAACTCTTTTTATCCCGACTTGAGCAGCAATAGCCTGGGCTGTTCTTTTGTTATCTCCTGTTATCATAGCTACTTCTATCCCCATCTTCTGTAACTTATTCACAGCTTCTTTTGAGCTTGTCTTTAAAGTATCTGCCACTGCAATCAAGCCGGCCAGTTTTCCGTTTACACCAAGCATCATTACTGTTTTTCCTTCATTCTCTAGTTTCTCAATTTCTTTCTCATTAATTTGAATCTTTTCCCTCTGCATCAGTCTCCTGTTCCCCAGAACCACTTTTTTCCCTTCAATCAGACCTTCCACTCCATGTCCCGGAATAGCTTTAAACTTCTCCACTTTCTTTAAGTCAATCTTTTCCTCTTCGGCTTTATTTACAATAGCTTCTGCCAAAGAATGCTCTGACCCTTTCTCAAGCGAAGCTGCCGCTTGCAAAACACTTTGCACTTTGAACTTTGCACTTTGCACTAGTACATCAGTCACCACTGGCTTTCCATTAGTTAACGTCCCAGTTTTATCAAACACCACTGTGTTAACTTTGTGGGCTGTTTCTAAACTCTCGGCATCTTTTATCAAAATCCCCTTCTCTGCCCCAATACCTGTTCCCACCATAATGGCAGTCGGAGTAGCCAAACCCATGGCACAAGGACAGGCGATTATTAAAACTGCCACCATATTAAGCATGGCAAACAAGAATGCCGGTTGCGGCCCGACTACATACCAAAGTACAAACGTAGCAATCGCCAGCATAATCACCACCGGTACGAAATATGAAGAAATTAGGTCTGCCAGTCTCTGGATAGGCGCCTTAGAACTTTGAGCTTCTTCCACCAACTTGATTATTTGCGAAAGCAACGTATCCCTTCCAACTTTAGTAGCCTGAAAGGTAAATGTCCCGGTTTTATTTAAGGTTGCTCCCACTACACTATCACCTTTGGCCTTATCAACCGGTATGCTTTCACCTGTGACCATAGACTCGTCAATACTGGACTCCCCTTCCAAAATTTCCCCGTCCACCGGGATCTTCTCTCCCGGCCTCACTCTAATCACCATGCCAGCCGAAACTTCCGAAATTGGGATATCAATTTCCTGGCCATCTTTGACTACCCTGGCTGTTTTGGCCTGTAAGCCAATTAACCTTTTGATTGCCTCAGATGTACCGGCTTTGGCTTTTGCTTCAAAGTAACGCCCCAATAAAATCAAGCCAATAATAATAGTGGAAACATCAAAATATGGAGCAGGTTCTACCCCTACTTTTCTGATAACATCTGGAAAAACAGTTACAAATGCTGAATATCCAAAAGCCACCGAGGTGCCTATTGCCACAAGGGTATCCATATTAGCGGTCCGATGTTTTAAAGCAGGTATAGTTGCTTTATAAAATTCTAATCCTGCCCAAAATTGCACCGGGGCAGCCAAAACAAGCTGCATCCAGGCCGGCATTCCCAAAAACCCCCCTGCCACAACCACCCCACCTAAAACCAAACTAAACACTACTTTATTGCGCAATTTACTTAACTCTTTTTTCTTTTCCTCCTTTTGCTCCATATCAGTCTTAAGTTTTTGCTCAAGCTCTGCTTTATAACCGACACCCTCAACAGCTGATGATAAAACCTGATCGGTTACAATCTTTGGATCATAAGTAACGCTGGCTTGCTCAGTGGCCAGATTAACTGTTGCGCTGGAAACTCCCGCTACCTCTGAGAGCGACTTCTCAATTACCCGTACACAAGAAGCGCAGTGCATACCTTTGATGGGAAAAGTCTTTTTAGTTTCCATAATCTTCCTATATCACCTAACAATAATCTTCCCGTGATACATATTCATACCACAAGTAAACTTAAATTCTCCTGCTTTTTCAGGAGTTATTTCTATAGTTACCTTTTTATTCAGGGGCAGTTCTTTTTTTATTCGAAAATCTGACAAAACCACCTCTGAAAGACAATCCGTTGGATCGGTTCTTGTAAAATTAATTTTCGTGGTTTTGGCCAAAGGTATAGAGATAACTTCCGGTGAATATCCACCGGACACAGTAATATCTATCTCACTAGCCACATTAACTGGCTTTTCCTTCTTCATCAGAAAAAACCAGTAGGTAAATACTATTCCCAAAAGGCCAAAAAGACCCACCAGTATTTTATCCAAACTCATGATAGTCTCCTTTCCATGAATTACTTTGCCCAGCGGTTATACAGGACAATCGTCCCGTATGTTGTCAGCCAAGTCAGTCCTACTGCGCTTATTAAGCCCAAAAGTAATAATCCCAGATTAGGAGTGAAGGTTGATCTCACTGCTTCAAGATTCATAGTGTGTGTCCATGACTGAGCCACTGTAAATAATAGGCCTGGTGCTATATACGCCAGCAGAGCACAAGCCACCACCCAAACAGCCATTACAGCCGCAGCCGCATTAGCAAAAGCTTTTGCATTTAACATTTTTTCTCACCTCCTACTTATTTGTTTCCAAAGCCAAATACCTAAAAGGATCAGGTCTATTAAGACTATAATCCCAAAAATGGATCCCAATCCTGAATTCATCATTCCCCCGAAGCCATATCCCCAACCCATCATTTGTTCTCACCTCCTCATAATCCATACTACACTCTTTTTGATATCCAATAAATAAAGTAAATTAATACTCCTACAAACAAAATATTAATAAAAATATTATTTCCCAGCATGCCGTTAACGCTGTTTAGGGCATTAGTAATAGTCTTGGTGAACACGTCCATATTTTCGGCAGATAATTTCCCTGTCACTGTCAACCCTAAAGCCAGTAACCCGGTGATCAGAAAAACAATCGCTGCCACTAGATTGCTCATTATCACTACATAAGTTTTGCCAAACAGCCTTAAATCTAAAACAGGCTTTCTGAGAAGCGTAAATTTAGGCATCTTATCGGATAGAAAAACCGCAATGAGGAGTAGTGGCACCACCATACCCAAAACATACATCCCTCCTACCAGCAAGGCCCCAAAGAAGGTAGGAGATAAAAGGGTCAAAGTCATAATACCGATCAAAACCGGTGCACAACAAGCGCTGGTAATCCCGGACACCATCCCCAAAGTAAAAATTGACACCACATCGGTTTTTCCGCTGGCATTGATTCCGCTCAAATTCGGCATTGGCAGCTTAATACCTAAGAAGGTCGTCACCGCCACCGCCAGCATGATAATTCCCCCTACAATGTAAATCATGTCATGATAGCGGAAAAGCAGTTTTGAAACAAAAGCTACCCCTAATACCGCAGGCAAAAGTACTACAAAAATCCCGGCCCCAAAAACCAAGGTCATTAAAATAACCTTTTCTTTTTCCTTAAAAACACTGCCTAAATATGCTGGAAGTAAGAAAGTGATGCAACAAGGAGCAAACAGGGCTACCATCCCTGCCACGAATGCGGCTATTAAAGAAGTTTGGAACAATACACTTTCCATCTATACTCCACAACCTCCTCCTTGATTTTGTAGTCCCGGCACACTTTGAACCGATTGTTTAATCCTTGCTGCACCCTGGGCCGAGGAGTAATCCCTGCTTAAAGCAAGTTGGGGATTAATATCTTTCCATTTAGTGCCTTGTTTGTCAAAAAAAACCGCCATTTCTACATAATTTTGCGGGAACCAAAAAGTATTAAACGCTAAAAGATCTTTATAGATTTGGTTTTCTGGCAAACCATTATACACAGCCCACTCAATATACCCTAAGGCTGCCATACCGTGATTGCAATCAGGGAAAGCCGTAGAATTGCCACAGCAGGGCCGGAATACATTTTCAGCAATTTTTTTGACCAGATCCTGTTGTTGGGAAGTGAGTGGGATGATCTCTGCTGAAGAATAAATCTCCATTACCGGCTTAGCCCCCAAAGTCCAACCACCGGTAGAAGCAAAATTCTCAGTCGGATTCTCACCGGTTTTCATCTGACCTTCATTCAATACCTTACTTTTATTGGCTAACCCCAAAGCCCACAAAGTATTTACCATAAAGCGGGAATTTTTTTCATTAATGACCATGTTTTCTTCCCAACTGCCATCCAAGTACCTCATGTGGTCGCCGCCGTCTGCCTCTGAAACAAAAATATCCGCATATTTTTTCTTATCAATGGCGCCTGCTTCAACCAACTTTTTACCTAAATCTTTCCATTTCAAAGGAGTCCTGTAGCCGTTTTGAGGTAGTACCTGTTGTCTTAGAATCTGAGTCAACTCTTCCGGGCTTTGGGTAGTTTTAGACAACTCCTGAAGGTCTCTTTGGATCTCCTGCCTTAAAAAATAATACTGTGCAACCCCCATCACCATGGTGGAATTTAAAATAATTACAATCACCATCCACAACGGTACGGCTTTTAATAAAACTTTCTTAAGCTTTTTCATTTAACCACCACACCCTTTAGCGAAAACTCTATCTTCGGATTCTGGATATCATTGGTATCAACTGAAATCAACCTTTCCATTGGGCCCACCCCGGTAGGACCATGAAAAGCCGGATCAAAAATCACTAGGAGCTCTGCAGTTTTACCGGGAGCTACCACACCCACCCAGGAAGAGGTTGGGTGCATACTAAAATAAGGACTCCCCTTGCCATCTATCGTAACCTGAGCTTTTGTACAAGTACAAGAAGTTTTAATTCCGCTAAGTCTTAATGTGTCAGTCCCGGAATTTTTTATAGTGAAAGTTTTAGTGGCATTGCCGCCGCTGTAAGGGATATTACCCCAATCAAAAGTTTTCTCAAGGATTTCTGCTTTGGCATTTTGGGAAGCGGTAATTTTGGCAGGAGTAGAGGAACTGCTTAGAACAAAAATGCCGCCACCCAGAATTAAGGCGGTTATTGCAACGAATATAATAATAAGCTTCTTTTCACCCATAGGACAGGTTACTTGCTTTTCTTAAACACATTCATTATTTCTTTAATTGAGGTATCTGCTTCTCCATTTTTTATATGTTCTACCACACAAGTTTTAAGATGGTTTTCCAAAACTAACCCGTCAACTTCCTGCAACGCCCGCTGGACAGCCTGAGATTGGTGAATTACATCAATACAATACTGGCCGGATTCCACCATTTGGATCACTTTTTGCAAATGCCCTTTGGCAATCTTTAATCTGTGTAATATCCGTTCCTGTGTATCTTTTGGCCTATACATAATTTGTTATTTCCTAATCCCCCTATAGGGGATATAGTACCTTAAAAAAGGGAAGCTGTCAAGACAATAAAACTCCGCCGTCGACTACAATTTGGCTGCCGGTCATATAAGAAGACATATCCGAAGCTAAAAATAAGGCCACTTTACCAATTTCATCCGGTTCCCCCATCCTGTGCATCGGGATTTTGACCAAAAAGTTTTCCAGTACTTTAGACATATCCACCCCGGCCGGAGCTTGTGATTGTATGGTCCGTACTCCGGGTGTAGCAATGCCTCCCGGTGCTATGGCATTAACCCAAATTTTATGCGGGGCTAGCTCTAAAGCCACGTTTTTGGTAAACCCCCACACCCCGTGTTTTGAGGCATCATAATGGGCCAGTCCCACGGACGAGGGATGCAACGCATCAACAGATGTAATGTTTATTATTTTTCCTCCTTTTCCCTGCTTTATCATTTCCTCTGAAACATATTTTGTACAAAGAAAAACTCCTTTTAAATTCACACTGATTACCCGGTCGAAATCAGCCAGGCTCATCTGCAATACCGGGATAGAGGGATACACTCCGGCATTATTGACTAAAATATCCAACTCACCAAAGGCATTAACAGTTTCTGAAACCATTTTAGAAACATCTGCCTCATTGGAAATATCCACTTTAGTAGCTTTTGCCACCCAGCCTTTTTCCGTTAATCTCTGGACTGCTGATGCTGCTTCCTGCTCCTTAAAATCAGCAATCATTACCTTAGCTCCGGCTTCAGCCAGTCTGTAAGCAATTCCAAAGCCAATCCCTAAAGCCCCACCGGTGACAATGGCTATTTTTCCGGAAAGATTAAGTAAGTTATCTTTGGGGGCAGGATCATTCATTTTGACAAAGCTCTTTCAACTATCATACTATCTAGATAGATACCTTTCTGTCAATGAAAAACCATCCATATCATTACTCAGTAGAAAAAAACCTCTCTCACAGATTATTTGATATCGGAGTGCCAGCCGGGCTTTTCTTGGCCTTTTTTCTATTTTATAATTTCGGCAAAATCACCCCCTCGGAGATGATTAAAACAAGCGGGCTTTTAAGTATCAGCCTGCTTGCAATTACCCTCCTTGTCGGCCCTACCTGTAAACTGTTTCCTAGTTTGGATCTTCTAAAAGCCCACCGTAAGTTCTGGGGTATTACGAGCTTTTTGGTGGCTTTAGCTCACGTAAGCTTAGTTTTTATTTATTTTTACAAATTTAATCTGTTAAGATTTGTTGACTACTCTCATCCTAAATATCCGGGCATCCTGGCAGGGCTGGCCGCAATTGCTATTTTATTCCTGGTAACCTTAACCTCCGGCAAAAAGGCTCTCAAACTTTTAAGTCCTAAGACTTGGAAAACTGTCCAAATTACAAGTTACCTGGCGCTAGGGTTAGCTGTAGGACATTTTTATTTAATGGAACAGGTGGAAGGAGTTTTGGTAATCAAGCGGACTTTGGGACGGATTACTTTCGTACTTTCGGCTATTGTGATACCGGTTAGATTATTAATTGTCTTCTGGCCTGCCAAAAAGTTTCACTTACTTAAGAGCATTCGAAACCGCAGTGTTCAAATCCTCAAATCTTTGTAAAGTAAGTTTGCGGCCGTTTAAGAAAAATGTCGGGGTGGAATTAACTCCTAAGTTTCGGCCTTCCACCAAATCACTGTCAATTTTAGCCTGAATAGTATTTCCGTTCACCTGCTCCTTAATTTTATTTTCATCTAACCCTAAATCCCCAGTTATTTTTAAGAAAAACTCAGCAGCTTCTTTCTTGCTTAAACCAGACCACTCAGATTGAGTTTCAAACAGCCTCTCATGCATTTCCCAAAATTTGCCCTGCTCTCCGGCAGCTTCAGCATAAGCTGCCGCTACCCGGCCAAAAGCATGCTGGGGAAGCGGGAAGTGGCGGTAAATAAACTGTACCTGATCAGGATATGAAATCCTGATGCTTCTGACACTGGGTTCTGCCGCAGCACAAGCCGGGCACTGGAAATCGGAAAACTCCACCAGTTTTACCTTAGCGCTGTCGCTTCCGATCTTTTGTCCTTTTGAATAATCAATCTGCGAAACAGAAGCTCCTTCAATCCCGGCCGGCCCCGAGTTTCCACGGCTGAGCAGCAGTATACCACCTACCAGTAAAACCAGTGTCCCTATTAAAATGGCTCCTAAAATTTTAGTCTCTGTTTTCATAAGCGTCTTTTTTCATAAATTTTTGCGGGCTAGAATAACCGATAGTAAAACTATGATTGATATTATAAACGATAATACACACCAAAAGCAAATTGCGCCAATCACAAAAATTTCTAAATAGGTTAAATAGATCCCAAATCCTACCCCTAAAACTGCAATCAACAATTGTAACGTATGTATTTTGAAAGAAAAGAGCTGGGTACGCACAACTGCAAGTGCTGACATTGTTAAGTAAAAAACAATCCCCAAAATAGGGATTGAAATACCAAAGAAGCGGGAATAGGGGCTAGCACGAACAATATCACAGCCTTGACCGGTAGGACAAACAATTGAGCCGCTAATCTGGTACTCATAAAACAAAAAGGAGGCTACAGCCAGTCCTAATAAGCTTAGAATAAAAATTATGCGGTTGGATAATTCACTTGAGATCATTATTTTACTTCTCACCTGTTCTTCATTCGTAAAACTGTAGTAATAGCTTTACCAATCACCTCTTTTGTAAGCCCGAATTTTTCTAAAAGCTCATTAGGTTCACCTGACTCTCCAAATTGATCTTGCACACCAATAATTTTTAAGGGCACCGGAAAATTCTGGGACAACAGCTCTGCCACTGCCCCTCCTAAACCACCTGTTACCTGATGTTCCTCCACAGTCACTACAGCCCTGCAATTCTCTGCCGCCTTTAGAATGGTATTTTTATCTAAAGGCTTAATAGTGTGACAATTTATTACTCGAACAGATATTTTGTGCATTTGCATTTCTTTAGCGCTAAGCAAAGCTCTATATACCATTTGCCCAGTAGCTATTACCGCTACATCTTTCCCTTCATAAAATACTTCTGCCTTACCAATCTGAAAAGGCGTCTGGGCGGTAGTAATAACAGGAGTCTTGTCTCGCGATAACCTGATATAGCAAGGCTTAGCCAGCTGAGCCATGGCGAGCGTAGCCTTTCTTGCTTCAATTGTATCGGCAGGTGAAATCACTACCATATTAGGCAAACTACGCATGATTGCCATATCTTCTAAGGCTTGATGAGTGGCACCATCAGGTCCTACTGTGACCCCGGCATGAGAGCCGACAATTTTCACCGGTACATCATTATAGCAGATGGTAGTTCTGATTTGTTCCCAATTCCGACCCGGAGAAAAGGTGGCATATGAAGAAATAAAAGGAACCTTTCCTCCCAACGCCATTCCGGCTGCCACAGTGGCTAAATTTTGTTCGGCCACACCAATTTCAATAAATCTCTCTGGAAATTTTTCGGCAAAAGCTTGGGTCCTGGTCGACTCTGTCAAATCCGCACAAAGCGCCACTACCTGCTCGTTTTCTTCTGCAGCCAAAACTAAACCCTCGCCATAGCCGTTTCTGGACGGTACCTGCTCAATATCAGGGTCAAAAAGCTTGGGGTTTAAATATGCGTTTTGGTTAATCATTGGTGCTCGCTTTTAATTTTTCCCTGCAAGGTCCTCAACTCATGCAGTGCTAATTTTGCTTCTTCTTTGTTAGGAGGCTTTCCATGCCATTCAAACTTACCTTCCATAAAATCTACCCCTTTGCCCGGGATGGTGTGGGCAATAATTAAAGTCGGCTTTTCAAAAATAGCTTTAGCGCCGTTGAAAGCATCAATGATTTCTTGCATGTTGTGGCCGTCAATTTCCAATACATGGAAGTTAAAAGCTTCATACTTTGCCCTCAGGTTTTCAAGCGGCATGATATCTTCCGTAAAACCATCAATCTGAATATTATTGCGGTCAATTAAAGCCGTTAAATTATGTAGCTTGTTTTTTCCGGCCAACATTACCGCCTCCCAGGTATTTCCTGCATCCTGCTCCCCGTCTGACATTAAACAAATTACCTGCCATTTAGCTTTATCTATCCTACCGGCTAAAGCCATACCTACAGCCTGGGATAAACCTGACCCTAGCGGGCCGGATGTTGTCTCAAGCCCGGGAAGGGCACCTCTGTGTGGATGACCCTGGAGTCGGCTGCCTAATTTACGAAGGGTTAAAAGCTCTGATAACGGAAAATATCCGGCATGGGCCAAACTGGCATACAGCACCGGACAAATATGGCCGTTAGATAAAACCAGCCTGTCGCGTTCACTCCAGTCCGGCTTAGCCGGATCGTGGTTTAAGATATGAAAGTATAAAGCCGCGAAAATATCAGCCATTCCCAGCGGTCCGGCAGAATGCCCTGATCCTGCCTCAAGCAACATTTTAATTATAGCTTGACGAATTAAATTAGCCTTTTCTTCAAGTCTTTGGATATCTTGGGCAGTCAGGGTCATAACTATAGTTTACTAAATATTAAAACTGTCGTCTGCCGATAGCATATGATTATGCTCGCCTCTTTTCAACTCTGCTTCAAAATCCTCAATAGCATCCAGTATCCCCTCCGGCGAGTCAACTATTTTATAAACTTTTAACTCTTGTGGTCTAAGCAGCATATTATCTCTAAAAGCTTGGATAATATTCTCCCAAAACTTACCATAGAGGATGAGCGGTTTATGGTGTCCGAAATAGAGCTTGGCCAGGCCCCAAGCCATACCAAACTCCGAAATAGTACCGGAGCCACCATTAAAAACCACATAAATCTGTCCTGTCTTCATTAAAGCTAAAGTTCGCTCTACATAATTGGTTGTTTTTATCTCTTCGTCAAATAGGTTCTTGGGGTCTCTTCCTTCAAAATTAGGAATATCTTCCGAATAAAGAGTCACCCCAATCACCTTACCCCCACCTTCCTTAGCTCCGATGGTAGCAGCCCGCATCACTCCCGGCCCCCCTCCATCCACCACCACATAACCTGCTTCTGCCAGAATCCTACTTGCTGCTCTGACTTCTTGGAAAAGTTTATCATTCTCCGATGCATCAGCGTAACCAAAAATAGCCACGTTCTGCACGGTTAAAACCTTTCTAGATTTAAGGTTATTCATTAATAGCCTCCCATAACTCTTCTAAATTTTGGTCAATATCACCTTTTAATAAGTAAGAGCCGATTGTAATAAAATCCACTCCCGAGCTGGCAATTTCTTTGACATTGGTATTTTTCACTGCCCCGTCTATGCCAATTTTGAAACTGAAATTGCCTTGCGATCGCATCCGGGAAATTTCCCTAATTCGTTCCAAGCTTTCCGGTATAAATGGCTGGCCCTGAAACCCCGGTACTACCGACATTACTAGTATCATATCAACTCTTCCTAAAAACGGCTCCAGTTTTTTAAGAGAAGTAGAATTATTGATGGCTAACCCTACCTGAACTCCCTTACTCTTTATATAATCTATACACTCATTTTTATCATCTTCCACCTCAATATGGAAAATTATCTTTTCAAAGTTAGCCTCAACCAAATCATCAACCCACTCTTTTGGATGGGCCACCATGATGTGGGCTTCCTTTTGCAAAAGAGTTGGGTATTTAGCTGTTGCAGCTGCATCAATACTTTTATTGGGCACGAACACATTATCCATGAAATCAATATGTATCCAGCCATCCTGAAAAGACTGAGATTTTCTATATCGGGAAATATCCCTATCATAATCTGCTTCAGAGATAGAAAGTATTGCCGGAATAATTTGAACCATTTAGGTATTTTCTTCTATCTTTTGGATCTTCTCAATTCTTCTAACATGACGGGGTTCTTCTGAAAATGGAGTCTCTAAAAACAACTTAACAGCATCTATTGCTTCTTCGTTAGTTAAAAATCTTGCGCCTAAAGATAAAATATTTGAGTCGTTATGCTGACGGGTTAACTTAGGCATTTCTTCTACTTTTCCATAATATACGGCAGCCCTGACTCTAGAAAATTTATTGGCAACTATTGCCTCCCCCTGTCCTGAACCACCGAATATAATAGCTTTGCTGGTTGGGTCTTTGGACACAGCCTCTGCAGCCTGACTAATGAAATCAGGATAATCGTCTTCCGGATCAAAACTCGCTGCACCGAAATCTTCTATTTCATAACCATCTCTAATTAAAAACTCCTTAATCTTTTCTTTTAGTTCAAATCCCGCATGATCAGTAGCAAGATACACCATGTCTCTCATTGTACCATGATCTAGTTTGTACTACTTGACCGGACTCAAATCCTTTGATATAAGAATAATGGTTATCGAAAGATAGCTTTTCAAGAAAACTCGCTTTGTGCGAGTTTTTTTGAACCAAAAGTGATAAAATATAAGTATTCTTTCGGGGATTTGTGTAAGTCAAAATCGGTGGTATAGCCCACGAGTCTAAAAGACACGACCTGGTGTAATTCCAGAGCCGACCGTCCCGCAGTTGCGGGACCCTGAGTGCTGAGCTTGTCGAAGCATCGAAGGGTATAGTCGGGATGAAAGAAAGAATATTACACCATTTCCTGGTGTAACTTTAATCCCCGAAAGGGGATTTTTTTATGTTCACAGGAATAATAACCCACTTAGGAAAATTAACTAAAAAAGAGGGCTCAGTTTTGACCTTTAATACTGACCGGAATTTCTGTAAAAAGATCAAAAAGGGCACCAGTATTGCCATCAACGGTGTCTGCCTGACCGCCCTTAATAAACCAACCGGAAACTATTTTTCCGTTGAAGTTATGCCTGAAACACTGGATAAAACCATGTTGGGACAACTTACAAAAGATGACTCGGTTAACCTGGAACTACCCCTCACCCCCCAAACTTATCTTTCCGGCCATATTATACAGGGGCATGTTGACGGCACTTCAAAACTGCTGGATTTTAAAATCAGGGACAACAGCCGGCTGCTTAAATTTTCCACCCTCCCGGCTCTCGCCAGATATATCGTCCCGAAAGGCGCAGTTGCCCTAAATGGTATCTCCTTAACCGTAATTGAGACTGAAAAAGACTGCTTTACTGTGGGCATTATCCCCCATACCTGGAACAATACCATGTTAAAAACTATTAAACCAGGCGATTTTGTAAACATTGAAGTTGATATTTTGGCTAAATATTTAGAAAGGCTTTTAAAATGATTCAAAAATCCAGAGATTCAGCAGAATACAGCAAAAATAACCAAAAGTTAAAAATTGCTATTGTCAGGAGTCTCTACTATGAGGACCTAACCCAAAGTTTAGAAAAATCATGCCGGGAGTACTTAATTTGTAGCGGAGTTAATGAAAATAATATCACCACTTTTGAGGTACCGGGATCTTGGGAAATCCCCCTGGTTGTTAAAAAAATAGCTGAAGTTAAAAAGTTTAATGGGATTATTGCCTTTGGCATTATCGTCAAAGGGGAAACTTATCACTTTGAAATTCTTACCACCGAGTGTGCTAGAGCCCTCATGAACCTTTCCTTAAAATTTAATATTCCCATCACCTTTGAAATACTTGCCACTTATACCCTCTCGCAAGCAAGAAAAAGAAGTATTGGTAAATACAACAAAGGGATAGAGGCAGCTAAAACAATGCTGGAAACTATCAATACATTATCTAAAATATGAACACTTTAAAAAGATTTTCCTCTGCCACGCTACCAACTACCTACGGCGTTTTCAAAATAATCATCTACAGATCGCCCGAAGATGGGCTAGAACATACGGTTTTAATCAAAGGTCAAAATCTGACAGGGCCGGTTCTGGTCAGAATACACTCCCAATGTTTAACCGGAGAATCTTTCTCCTCCCACCGCTGTGACTGCCAAGACCAGCTAATAAAAAGCCTAACCAAAATCAGCAAAACTAAAGTTGGCGTATTAATTTATTTAAGTCAAGAAGGCAGGGGAATTGGACTGGGTAATAAAATTAAAGCTTATGCGCTGCAGGAAAAAGGTCTTGATACAGTGGAAGCCAACGAGCAACTAGGTTTTGCCGCTGATTCACGAAGTTATAAAGTAGCTGCCCAAATCTTAAAAGATTTAAAAATTAAACAAATCAACCTTTTAACTAATAATCCGGATAAAACCAACCAATTAAAGAACTTCGGCATAAAAGTTAATAGGGTAATCCCTTTGGAGATTACCTCTAACCCAATTAATATCAGTTACTTAAAAACCAAAAAAAATAAAATGGGCCATAAACTAAAACTTGTTTAATTATGGATAATGACGTTAGATTCCTCAGAGAAACTTTTAAACTTGCCAAAAAGGGTTTAAGCTGGACAAACCCTAACCCTTTAGTGGGGGCGGTAATAGTTAAAGAAGGCCGCATCATTGGTAAAGGGTTCCATCGTAAAGTAGGCTCTGTCCACGGCGAAATTGAAGCTTTACGAAACTGCAAAGAAGATCCAAGCGGGGCTACACTTTATGTTAACTTAGAACCCTGCTCCTGCTTTGGCAGGACTTCTCCTTGTGTAAATACTATTATCCAATCAGGGATTAAAAAAATTGTTTGTTCTACCCTAGATCCTAATCAGAAAGTAAACGGGAAAGGCAAAAAACTGCTGGAAAAAGCCGGCATACAAATCGTAGTTGGTACGCTAAAAAAAGAGGCACGTCTATTAAATGAAGCATTTTTTACTTTCCATGAAAAAGGTCGCCCCTTTGTGGCCATAAAATTTGCGGCGTCTTTAGATGGGAAAATGGCCACTGCCACAGGTGATTCAAAATGGATCACAAATGAAAAGGCTAGAATTTATGGCAGGAACTTACGGGCAAACTATCAGGCAATACTAGTTGGTATTAACACTGTACTGGCTGATAATCCCAATTTAGGGATAAGGACAAAAAACAAAAAAGATCCCGTAAGAATAATTCTTGGTTCTAAAAGACACATCCTTAAAAATTTTCAAGTTTTACGCGATCAAAATGTCTTAATCATTAATCCAAAAAATATTCATGATTTGTTAGCAATACTCAGAGAAAAAAATATTATCAGTGTTCTGGTGGAAGGCGGCGGAGAGACCTTGGGAAGTTTTGTGGATTCCAAAATAATTGATAAAGTCTATGCTTTTCATGCCCCTTTAATAATTGGTGGAAAAAAGGCAATAACTATTGGAGGAGACGGAATTCACATTATCCAAAAAGCGCTGCGCTTAAAAAATATTTCCCATAAAAAATTTGGGGACAATCTTTTAACAATCGGCTATCCCCTTGGTATAGTTTGATACTTATTTAATTATTGAAAACAACAAGCTGATCGATATATACTTTAAGCGATGAATGATACCCAAAAAATGCTCCAGGCTATAATCAATGGGCAGAGTACCCTTAAACAGGAATTACTAAGCAAAATTGGCAAAGTTGATCGGAAAGTAGACATACTAGGTGAGAGGCTAGAAGGAAAAATAGATAGCTTGGATGGAAAAATAGATGGTGTTGAAAAAAAATTAACAGATAGGCTAGACAAAATTGGCAAACAACTCGCATATCTTGAGGATGACACTCCAACCAGAGAAGAATATGACAAATTAGAAGAAAGAGTAGATAAAATAGAACAAAAAGTCATTTCAGCATAGGAACCCTTCCATAGAGTTAATAGTATAGAAAGGGGGAATAATGTCAGGATACGTAACTAATATTGAAGAAAAAACCTTGCAGAATGAAAATTTTCGGGAAGTTTTATATACAGCCCAACATAGTCAACTTGTGGTAATGAGTTTGCAGCCAAATGAAGAAATTGGAGAAGAAGTCCATGAAATTGTTGATCAATTTTTAAGGATTGAACAGGGTGACGGGAAAGCTATTTTAGATGGAGAAGAACATACTTTAACAGATGGTTCGGCAGTGGTGGTGCCAGCTGGAACAAAACATAATATTATTAATACTTCTTCAGAAAAACAGCTTAAACTTTATACCATTTATAGCCCAGCTCATCATAAAGACGGAACGATTCATAAAACTAAACAAAATGCGCTTGCAGATACAAAAAATCATATATAGAGCCCCTTAATTAGAGAACTCGACCACACCAGCATGCCCTATTTGGCTGCCAGGCATGGATTTGAACCATGATAGATAGCTCCAGAGGCTATCGTCCTACCATTAGACGACCTGGCAATGCATGTAGATTTTACTTTTTTTAGAAAGGTAAGGCAAGTTGAAATAGATTGCCACGTCGCTTCGCTCCTCGCAATGACAATGAAGTTACTTTGGGAATTTGCGGAGGCCCCAGCCAACCAGCATACTAGAAACTGCTAAAGCAGAAATGAAAATTACAGGAGAACCTGTATTTGGCAGATTCTGGACACCACCCTGATTACGGTCAACTATAGCGCTGTATGCCGATGCCGGTGCAGAGGAAGAAACAGGTGCCGGAGTTCCCTGCGTCGCCTGTCCTAAAACAGACGGAGACGGCGAAACTCCCGCAGTATTTTTACTCACTTGGGTACCAGGTGTGGCGGCTTTATTTGAAGTCAACCTGCCGCTTAATAAAAAGTAACCGGTAGCTAAAGCTGCTAAAACCAAACCTATTACAACTAATCTAAGCCACTTAGGATCATCCATGGCCGCAATGTTACCATAAAGCTATGAGATATGCAACTCTTTTTAGAGTCTCTTCTTCACCCAGGATTTCTATACTTTCAAAAAGAGGGGGCGTGACAGTCTGTCCTGAAACTGCCACTCTGATAAGTTGAAACATCTGGCTGGCTGACAGCCCTAACTCTTCTGCCAGTTCTCTGAAAGTCTTTTCAAAAACTTCTGTTTTCCATGGTCTTTCCATTGCTTCTAACTTTTCCAGAATCTTCTCCAGCGATTCTTTTACATTTTTAATATTTAATTTTTCAAATTGCGCTTTATCATATTCCGGCTTTTCAAAGAGAAAGTCAGTCAAAGGGACAAAATCCGATAGCTTCTTTATTCTTTCTTTAACCAAGGGTACTACCGGGGCAATTTTCTCTTTGGCCGGATGACTCGCTAAAAATTCCTGTAACCTCTTAGTCAAATCCTCATTAGTCATCTTTCTGATATATTCCCCGTTTAACCATTCAAGCTTTGTGATATCAAAATAAGCGGAAGCAATATTTACATCCTTAAAATCAAAAAGCTTAATCATCTCTTCTATGCTGAATACCTCTTTTCCTTCCGGATGAGACCAGCCCAAAAGCGATAAAAAGTTTAATACTGATTCTTTTAGAAATCCTTCACTCCTGAATTCCAAAGCGGATTTTGCCCCATGCCTTTTGGAAAGCTTGCTCCGATCAGATCCCACTAGAACTGGCAGATGAGCAAACTGCGGCGGGGTCCAACCAAAAGCTTGATAAATCATCAGATGTTTTGGAGTAGAGGAAATAAACTCATTCCCCCTAATAACATGCGTTATTCGCATCAGGTAATCATCTACCACATTGGCAAAATTATAAGTAGGATAGCCATCGGATTTTAAAATTATAAAGTCTTCCTGGGTCTGGTTTTCAAAAGTAATATCCTTATCTCCTACCAAGTCATGCCAGGTAGTTTGACCTGCTTTTTCTATCTTAAACCGCAAAGCCCCTTCATCTTTATAAGCTAATCCCTTTTCCAATAGGTCATTGGCATGTTTTTTATATATATCCAATCTTTCTGACTGAATATATGGACCAAACTCTCCTCCGACATCAGGACCTTCATTATATTCCAAACCCAGCCACCTCAAGGTTTCATAGATCTGTTCTACACTCTCCGGCACATATCTTTCCCTATCTGTATCTTCAAGCCTTAAAATAAACTTGCCGTTATTTTTTTTGGCAAATACAAAATCAAAGAGGGCTTGCCAAGCTGTTCCGATATGTGGTGATCCTGTGGGTGAGGGTGCAATTCTAACTCTAACCATATGGCTATTATAACGCAACGCGTTACAAGAAGCGTAGCGATTATACCAGTCTCCGCTTCCTTCCTGTATAATTAAGACAACTATGACTCTGACCCAAACTGCCATTTTAACCCGTCGGGTTATCCTCTTTTCCGTTATCTCTTTGGTGGTGGGTATAATCGGCCTTATCGGTTACAACATCTGGCATGCCTATTACCTGGCTAGCTTGCCGCCGGTTGAAGAAAAACCGGATATCAAATTCGGAATACTCCCCCCACCAGATTTTCCCCCAAGTAGTGTTTCCACATCAAATTTTTCTTATTCCTTAGATACCGTAACCGGAGGCCTGCCTAAAGTTGGGGTAAATACCGGTTTTGAAAAAATTATCAAGGTATATTTTGTAACACAAACTTTTGCTACACTACTGGCCCCGGAAAAGTCCAGTGCTTTAGCTGAAAAATTTAATATTAGCTCATCTCCAGAGATTCTAAGCGATACTCGCTACAGATATAAAGACCAAAATAAAACGCTTTTAGTTGATCTTGATAGCGGTAATTTTTCATATAATAAAGAGGCAACTCCCTCGGCAAATGCTAATTCAGACCAAGAAAATAACTTAGTGTCTGATTTTAAACAAGTTCTTTCTAATTTAGGACTTTTAAAGGAAGAGCTTGGAAATGGTAGAGTTAAAGTTATTTTTTTGAAAGAAGCGCAAGCTGTCCAAGTTTCACTATGGCCGGCTCCGGTGGACAAAAGACTAATTTTTACTGCTGATTTTAATAAAGCTTTGGTTAACACCACTGTTTCCGGCAGTGCCAGTAATTTAGAGAATTACTTATCTTTAAATTTTACCTACTATCCAATTGATACTTCCACTTATGCCACCTATCCACTCAAGACCCCTGAGCAAGCTTTTGATGACCTGAAAACCGGAAAAGGTGTGGTTGTAGTGGAACCGGACAAACCCCAAGTTTCTATTACTTCTGTTTCTTTAGGTTATTATCTTCCAGAAAACTATAGTCCTTATTTGCAACCAATATTTGTTTTTGAGGGCCCGAACTTTGTTAGTTATGTCAGTGCTATCAACGAACAATTCCAGAATCAGGCCAGGTAAAATTAGCATAAGTCCAATTAATTAATTCAGTAGTCTCTCCAAACCGATCATTGCTCCCCAATACAACCAGCAAAATTCGATGTTTATCCCTTTCAACCAGGGTTACTAAATTTTCTTTTGCCTCCTCTGTAGTTCCGGTTTTGATACCCAAAACCCCGTTTACGGAAGAGAGCAGCTTGTTTAAATTAATGAGCTGATGGGTGTATTTTTTGTTTAAGGAAACAATATTTGTTTTCTCTGTTGCAAAAATTATTGCCAGTTGAGAATTTTTTAAGGTTTCCTCCGTGATTTTTGCCAGGTCTTCTGCTGAGGAGTATTGGTTACGACTGTCAAAACCTGCCGGATTATCAAAATGGGTATTCCTTAGGTTTAGCTCTAAAGCCTTTTTATTCATTGCCGACACAAAACCGAACACCCTTCCCGGGAAATTCTCTGCGATGGTGTAGGCCGCATCATTTCCGGAATTTAAAAGCATACCATAAAGTAATGACCTAAAATTTAGATCCTCCCCGTAATTTAAACCTACTTTTGAACCGGGGGTCTTTGCGCTATCACCAACTGTAAGCACAGATTCAGGCTTAAAAAACTCACTGGCAACTAAGGCTGTCATAATTTTTGTAGTGGAAGCTATCGGGAGGGGGATATTGCTGTCTTTTTGATACAAAATTGCACCGGTTGCTAAATCTTTAATTAAAACTGCCCGGGCAGAAAAATTAGGAAGAGGCAAAGTTCCACCAATGGGAGGAATGTTGTATTGCTGAATACCGGCAACACTGGAATTATTCTGAGGAATCTGCGAACTTATTAGTAAATTATCTGCAAAATTAACCAAAAACGGAGCAATAATAGCAATAACTACAGCAAATAAAATTAGTCCGGCAGAATAAAGATAATACCTCATTGAAAATTACTTATTTAACCTAATGTCCACTCTTTCCATATCCCGTGGGAAAAGGCTTGCTTCCCTGATATTGGCAAGGTTTAATAAGTGCATTGTTATTCTCTCCAAACCAAAAGAAAATCCTCCCTCCGGAGGCATGCCGAACATAAAAGCCTGTAAATACATTTGGAAACTCTCCGGATTCATGCTGCGGCTTTTCATACTTGTCATCAATTGCTCATAATTATTAATCCTTTGGCTGCCACTCATTACCTCCACCCCCCGAAAAAGCAAATCATAACTTAAACTGTACTCAGGGTCCTTCGGATCAGGCATGGTATAAAACGGTTTAGCACTGGTGGGGAAATGCGTAATTGTCACAAAATCACTTTTGTGTTTTTCTTTAGACCACTGACATAAATCAATCTCGTCTTGTGGAGTTAAATCTTTTTCTTTTCTGTTATCGCGCCCAAATTCTTTCAAGATCAGCTCCTGTGCTTCTTTTAAAGAAAGTCTGGGAATCGAGCCAAAAGCAATTTTTTCGATGCCGTACTCGGATAAAATATCCCCACATTCATCCTCTACAATCTTTAGCATTCTTACTGCTACACCTTCCAGATAATCTAATAGTTCCTCAAATTCCGCAAAACCAATTTCAACATCCATTTGGGTACTTTCAGTTAAATGTCTGGTGGTAACCGAGGGTTCGGCCCGGTAAGCTTTGGCAATAGTAAAAACCCGCTCAAAGACAGGTACCAGCATCTGTTTATAAAGTTGAGGGCTTTGAGAAAGATAAGCACTACGACCAAAATAATCTATCTTAAAAACTTCTGCTCCGCCTTCGGTTGCTCCGGCCACAACTGTTGGAACCACAATTTCCGTGCATCCCAACTCCTTGGCTGCTTTCCTAAATCCTTCCAAAAGTGCAGCTTGAACTTTAAAAATTGATTTAACTTTGGGATGCCTTAGTGTTAGTGAACGATAGTCAAGTAAGGTCGGCAGTTGTAAATTTAAGTCTTTACCTCCCATGTCAAAAGGCAGTTCCGCTGCTTTGGACAAAATTTCAATACTCTCTGCTGAAATTTCTATTTCTCCAGTGGGGATATTTTTGTTAACTAGATGCTGCGGCCTTTTGTTAACTTTACCTGTTATACAAACTACATCTTGCGGATGCAAATCTATCTCGCCTTCCAGGTGTCTGCGTTGTTCACCTGGAAGGTGCACAGAAGCGACACCTGATGAAACCACTACTTGTATTAAACCGGATCTATCCAAAACATCTAAGAATAGAATTTTGCCATGATCGCGTCGGGTCAAAACCCACCCACAGATTTTAACTGTTTCTCCAATTTTTTTATTACAATCCAAATTTAAAGTGCGTTCCATGATGAATTGATCATAACAGCCAGCAATCAAGTTGACAATATCAATTTTTGTTTTACTTATAATAGATTGATTTCTCTTTGTGTTTCTTTTAATTTACCAATTACTACCATTATTTGCGGTTCTGCTGCAATCCTTTCCACTAATTCCTGCATCGCTTCGTGATGCTCATCACCTCCCGGCCTCCGAGTTTTAGCAAAAAAAACTCTGTTTACTGCATTCACTATTCCTCTATCTAATTCACAACCTGGCATTTTTAACACCTCCTTTCTCTTTCCGACAAAAAAACTTCACTGTTGGGAGGTTAAGACATCAGCCAACCTTCCTTACGAGAAGTAAAGTAAAACCAAAAAAAGTTGAAATTTTTGGAGTTGATTTGCATCTTTAAAGAGTTTAACAAAGCTTGACATCTTCGTCAACACACACGGAGACTTGATTTATAAAAAGTAATTGGATATAGTAGGACAATATTCAAATTAGTTTAAATCATGGCGACTCATTCACCGGAAATAAATAGAGAGGCTCAAATCCAGGAATTTTTAACTAGAGGTGTACAACAAGTTCTTCCTTCTCAGGAATCCCTAGTAACCCAGTTAAGGTCAGGCAGAATTTTAAAAGCTTACATGGGAATAGATCCGACTGCTCCCGAACTTCACATAGGACACGTTTCTCAATTACATAAATTAGAAAGACTTAGAAGGATGGGTCATGATGTCACCCTGCTTATTGGGGATTTTACAGGAATGATAGGTGATCCAACCGATAAATCAGCAGCAAGAGTTAAGCTTTCTCCGGAACAGGTTGCCTACAATGCAGCAACATATAAAGATCAGGCATCAAAGATATTAAATTTTGATGACCCGATTAATCCTATAAGATTAAAGTTTAATAGTGAATGGTTAGGAGAGATGAATTTTGAAGATGTATTGGAACTCGCGTCGGAAATGACGGTTCAAAGAATGCTGGAACGAGATATGTTTGAACGAAGAATACAAAAAGGAGAACCAGTGCGTATACATGAATTTCTTTACCCTCTTATGCAGGGATGGGATTCGGTAAAATTAGATGTAGATATAGAAGTCGGCGGGAATGACCAGATTTTTAATATGATGGTAGGTAGGGATTTAGTCGAGAAATATTTAGGTAAGGAAAAGTATGTAGTAGCCGGAAAGTTATTAACTGACCCCAGCGGGAGAAAGATTGGTAAAACAGAAGGAAATATGGTTGCAGTCTTGGATACCCCAGAGTCAATGTATCACAAGGTGATGATGTGGGGTGACCAGATTGTTCCTCATGCCTTAGAGCTCTGCACAACTGTGCCGATGGATCAAATTAGAGAGTTGGAGGAAGCACTTCAAAGAGGAGATGAAAATCCCGTCAAAGCTAAGATGTTTTTGGCCAGAAGAATAGTATCAGAGCTTCAGTCGCCTGAAGCAGCCGAACAGGCTGAGAGAGCTTACTTGGCTTTAAGTAGTGGAGGATTATTGGGTACAGTTGCTGAAGCAAACTTTTCTCCAGGCACTCCGCTAATTGATATTCTAACCAAAGGAGGTTTTGCTCCCAGCAGAGCAGCCGCAAAAAGATTAATTGAACAGGGCGGGGTTAGATTCAACCTTAGTACCATCACAGATCCTAAAACTGTTGTTAAAAGTCCCGGTATGCTACAGGTTGGCAAAAGAATTCAAAACTCATTCTTGAAAATCAATATTGAGAAATAAATTATTCTAATATGGTTAAACAAACAGAAAGCGAACCTAGTCAACTTTCTAGAAGAGCACGGAAACTTTTAGGAAAGGCGGCCAAAGCAGGATTCGATCCATCAGTCCTAAGAGAAATTACAAATTCGGCCATTAATGATGCCCACTCGCAAGACAGAGGGCGGGCAACGCGGGAGGATATACGATCCCATCTTGGCGCGGAGTTGAATCACAGAATAGCTAATCGAACCGACCCCGATCTATCCGGTCTTAGAAGCTTTGACTTTACCATGCGTGTTCCCGAAAGAACCGAAACATTTACCCCGACGGAAGCCAGGATATATATAGACGGTTGTGACTATCCAAAAACTGTAGACGACTTACTACTGGCCTTAGAGGTTCAGGGGCGATTTAACCCAGATGGGGGAATACGCAATATGCGAGTCTTAGATGCGATGTGCGGACCAGGAAGATTAGGCAGAGAATTTTTAGACCTGGGTGTGCCAAGTGTTACATTTCATGATGGGAGTGAAATAATGACCACGCACGCAAGAGATCAAGCTGCGATATATGCCGAGTTTGGACAAGGCGTCGATGTTGTAACATCATCTGCAGATAACATACCGCTCCCTGATGGTACATTCGATCTCGTTGTGTGCCATAATTCTATTCATCAGCTCGCAAGTATTGGTAGACTACGTATAGTCATGCAGGAATTTTTGCGCCTCACTGTTCCAAGAGGACATGTAATTATTGCCGATTATCAAAGGGCAACAACACCAGGGTTTTTGGAAAGCCTGGAAGAACGTTTGCGATATACTAGACCGGAAATAGTACCGCTTTTAATTCCCTCATTCATAGCTGCCTTTTCAGGAGACGAATTCCGCAGTGTACTTGGTTCACTTCCTAACATAGAAACTTGGTCAGTAACTGATGCAAAACCTCCAATATTAACTCCGCAGATGCAACAGCGGGTGGCAGAAGACCCAGTTAAAGGTCATTTGATGGATTACAGTCCAATTTCACTCCGGGTTATTGCCCAAAAAAAGCTGGCATGAAACGAAAAAAATCAATAATTAGGGCAGATGTTATTGGTAGCTTGCTCAGACCTAAGTTTCTATTAGATGCTCAGAATCTAATAAAAGAAGGCAAAATCACTCCTGCAGAACTTGTCATGGCAGAAGATAAAGCAGTAAAGGAAGCTGTTGCTATCCAGGAAAAAACAGGGGTTGATGTTCTGACAGATGGAGAAATGCGCCGACCAGTATTTTGTCATAACTTTGTGAAGGCTGTTGACGGGTTTGAGTGGAATATCCCTGGCAACTTTGTTATTTGGTTTGACATGCAAGGAAATAAAATAGTAGATCCGGTAACGGTTGGTGTAGTAAAAAAGATTACAAAAAAACATGATATCTCTATTGATGAATTTTCATTCTTGCGAGGCATCACCGACAAACCCAAAAAAATAACTATTCCCAGCCCAACAATGATGTCTTATTATTTCGTACCAGGGATTTCTGACAAAATTTATCCATCTCCCATGGAGTATTTGAATGAAGTTACTCGGATATTAAAGGAGGGAGTATCTGAGCTAGAGCACATTGGAGCAACGTATATACAGATAGACGCACCGGAATTCGGTATGCTGCTGGATCCAATTCAACGAGAATGGTTTAAAAGTAAAGGATTTAATCCAACTACTCTAGTTAGTGATGGTATCGAAATGATAAACAAAGTATTAGAGGATTTCTCTGGGACAAAAGGGCTTCATATATGCCGGGGCAATGATAAAAATCGTTTCATGGCTAGAGGGGGATACGAAAAAATAGCTGAAGTAGTATTTAAAAAAGCTAAAGTAGACAGACTATTACTTGAGTTCGATAGTGACAGAGCCGGTGATTTTTCTCCTTTACGTCATGTGCCAAAAAACAAAATTGTAGTTTTGGGTCTCATATCTACAAAGACGCCAATACTGGAAAATAAACAGGATGTTATAAAGAGAATAAAAGAAGCAGCCAAATTTGTACCAATAGAGCGTCTGGCAATAAGTACGCAATGTGGGTTCGCCTCTGTAGCTAAAGGGAATAACCTATCTTTTGATGACCAAGAAAATAAATTAAGATTGGTCTCGAAAGTAGCTAGGCAAGTATGGCAATAGCTATTGACTTTTTAAAGGGTAAGTGTATATACTATCAACAGTCTATGCATATAAGGGGTCAAGAAAATTATTTTTACTTTTATTTTGCCTTCCGGAAGGAGGGAGGTTTATTGGAATAACCTTAGTTTAAAGGTTTTCGCCAAACGAGCCTCCCGAATGGGAGGTTTTTTTATGGAGAAAAAGGAGATACAAATATGATCGAAAGACAAGACTTAATTAAAAATGGCAAGTTCTTAATTATAGCAGGACCTTGTGCTGTCGAATCCGAAGAACAAGCTTACTCAGTAGCAACAACGCTCCGTGAGATGGGCGTACAAGTATTCAGAAGTGCGCTTTGGAAGCCTCGTTCAAGCAAAGATAGCTTTCAGGGAGTGGGACTTGCAGGATTACCCTGGTTAAGAAGAATAAAAGAAGACCTCGGTATGCTTATCGCTACGGAGTTCGTTGACAAAGATCAGATAAATCCCACTAGAGAAATTGTAGATGTGCCCTGGGTAGGATCGAGAAATATGCAAAATTTTGAACTATTAAAAGCTCTCGGTGATGAAACAGACCAAAGACCAGTGATGCTAAAAAGAGGAGTCGCTTCTACAGTTAAAGAATGGCTGCAATCTGCTGATTACATAGGTAGGGAAAGAGTAATTTTATGTGAACGAGGAGTCAGGACTGGAACAGATTCAACACGATATACCCTGGATTTAAATGGTGCTCTAGTTGCTAAACACGACCATAATATGCCAGTTTTAGCTGATCCTTCTCACGCAGCAGGCAGAAGGGATTTAATTCCAAATCTTTCATTAGCTATTGCAGCTAGCGGACTAGACGGGATCATAATAGAAGTTCACAAAAACCCTGATCAGGCTCTTTGTGATGGACCTCAACAGATTACTCCAGAAACTTTTCGCGAAGTATTAGGTCAAATTGGAGCAATACATAGAGTCTTGAATGCACAATCAGATGAAGTGCTGATGGCACAAAGGTAAAAATGAAAACAAAGCCTTTATATCTTGATGATTCATATCTTAAAGAGATGAATGCGGAAGTTTTGGAAGTCTTACCGGAAGGTGAGGGTACATACCGAGTAATTTTAGATCAAACCGTTTTTTATCCAATGGGCGGAGGCCAGGCTACTGACCAAGGAATCCTGACAGGAGACAATTGGTCCGGTGAAGTTTATCAAGTTATCAATAGAGATGGAGAAATTTGGCATTTTGTCAAAGCAACTACTGCTCCCACTGTTGGAATAAAAGTTCGGGGCATTATCAATTGGGACAGAAGATATAAAAACATGAAACTGCATTCAGCCGGCCATATAATAGATTTTGCGATGTTCTTACTTGGTTATTCCCCTAAAACCCTCGTACCTTTGAAAGCAGATCACAATAAAAATCCCCATATTGTTTACCAGGGCACCCTGGAAGAAGACATTAAACAAAAATTGGCAGATAAAACTAATGAATTAGTTGCTAAAAACTTAAAATTCACTTGGTATTTTCAACCTTTAGAAGACCTTAAAAAAGAAGCTATTTATCTTATCCCGGGCCTGCCAACAAATAAGCCCCTTCGAACTTTAAAGCTTGACGGGGTAGGGGCAGTAGCAGATGGCGGAACTCAAGTAAAAAATACCAGTGAAGTTGGAAAAATAAAAATTGAATCAATTGAAAAGGAAGAGGGTCTTACAATTATTAAATATTCAATCGCCGATTGACAAAAATAGAGGCATTATAATATAATCCTATAATGTCTAAAGAGAATCAAGAAATCTATCCTGAAGAAGTAGCTGAGGTATCACAATATCCAATACCACCTGCCTTCTCGGAAGCCTTTCCCGAAGGATTTTCTCCTAAAACAATTCCTATGCGGATAACAGTCGTCGATCAAATAATAGGCGAAATTAATAGAGAATTAATAGCAAGAATATTAAACCGGTCAAGGTGGATTAATGAAATGAATTCGTGACATCCCTCACTTTAAGTTGTAATTTTTCAGCCCCATTGTAGGTATCCAGTTCCAGATTATATGCCAGATCTATTGTTTGGCCGGATTGCAGCATATTTGCCCACTCTCCCATACCAAAAGCAATAAAATCCAACCCATCTGCCCTACCTTTTAAGTGCTTGCCATCCCCTACTGTTCTTATGTCCGAGACTCTCATACCTCTTGTGGCAAATATCGGTCTTCTATTATCCATCCCAAATGGTTCAAATTTTTCAAGTTCAGAGACTAAACCTTTAGTCAACTGTTTACTGTTGACCTCAGCTTCTACTTCCAATACTCGCTCTTCCTCCGGCAAAACTAATTTATACTCTTCCAGTCTTTTTTTGAAAATTTCTATATGTTTACTGTAAAGTGAGAACCCGGCAGCTCCCGGATGTCCACCGACATCAATCAAAATATCAGCATGTTTTCTAATCAGTTCCACTATATTAATCCCGTCTATGGAACGGGCCGAACCTTTGGAGATTTCCTCACCTATGGATATGGCAATTGCCGGACGGGAATACTCATCTGTAACTTTGCCTGCCACCAAACCAATAATCCCGGCTGACCAATCTTTGCTGGCTAAAACATGAATCTTATTTTGTTTATCTACCAATAACTTCGCTTGCTCCAGCGCTTCTTCCGTCATCCTCTGACGAGTAGAATTAGTCTCACATAAAAGCTTTGCTAATCTTCTGGCTTTCACCGGATCTTTTGTACAAAGCAGTCGCAGCGAATCTATGGCATGCTCTAACCTGCCCATGGCATTTAAGCGCGGACCGATCATATAGCCTATTTCAAAAGACCCGATATCTTGCAAACTTGTACCACACTCATTGATTAGTGTCAGTAAACCAAGATTCGTAGTCCTTCTTAAAATCTGCAGCCCTTCAAAAACAAATGCCCGACCCAAGCCAACAAGACGAAGAAGGTCACAAACTGTAGCAATTGCCACAAATTGCAAAAGTTCAGTTGCCAGCTCTTTCTTGATCAAGTCGCGGATCAAACACCAGGCTACTGCCGCTCCGCACATTTTAGTCGAGTGGACTATCTCAAAAGCGTCCGGCCGCTCCCTCCCCGGAATATGATGATCTGTAATAATCAGATCCAAACCGATTTCTTTGGCGAATTTTACTTGGTCTATTGCCGCAATTCCGTTGTCAACTGTAATCACGAGCGTTGCCCCTGAATCCCGGGCAAACTCCAGTCCCAATTTGGAGAGCCCATATCCTTCTTTTTCCCGGTGAGGAATATATGGCAAAACTTTTGCACCAATTGAAGTTAACCCCTTGTATAAAATTGCACTGGCACAAATACCATCAACATCATAGTCTCCAAAAACTACTATTAGTTCATCTTTCTTGATCGCTTCCAAAATTCTTTTAGTAGCCTTCGCAGTCCCGGGAATTTGTAAATCTTTTTCAAAGTCGGAAATCTGAGGATGAAAAAATTGATTCTTATCTTTGGCTGTTTTGATACCGCGATTAATTAGTAACTGCTCAATTAATTCATCGGATTTTTTCGGTAATATTTTCCACTTCATTTTCTTATTCCACCTCGAAGGTGAAAAAATGCAGCTACACCTTCGAGGTGTCTTATCAGAACAAATTGTATCATATAGCCCAGGAGTGTAAAATAACATTATTATGAATTATCGTCTACCTTCTGAAGTAAAAAATATTTTAGATAAATTTAAAAAGAAAAATTTCCAAATCTATATTGTGGGAGGGGCAGTCCGTGATCTTTTAATGAAAAAGAGAATCTCTGATTGGGATTTTACCACTGATGCCAAACCGGAGGAAATCTTGAAACTTTTTCCGGAAGGCTTCTATGATAATAAATTCGGTACAGTGGGAATAAAGTCTTCAGCTATCAGCTATCAGCTATCAGACAAAAAACAGAAAAAGTCTGACGACAGACGACTGAGAGCTGACGACTCTATCTTTGAAATCACCACCATGCGTAGGGAAGGTCTATACAAAGATTTCCGCCACCCCACCCAGGTTGGTTGGACTAACAAAATCGAGGAGGATTTAGCCAGAAGGGATTTTACCATTAATGCCATGGCGCTGTCCCCGGAGGGCAAAATAGTTGATCCTTTCCAAGGCGAAAGCGACATCAGAAATAAAATCATCAGGGCAGTTGGGGATCCAAGCCAAAGATTCAAAGAGGATGCTCTCAGACTAATACGTGCTGTCAGGATAGCGACAGAACTCGAATTTGAAATAGACCCAAAAACGCTTCAAGCAATCAAAGAAAACGCCCATCTGATCAAGGAAATTGCCAATGAGAGAATCAGGGATGAGCTGTTTAAACTCTTGACAGCGAATGATCCCCATTCGACAGGCTCAGGGCAAGCATACACAGGAATTATCAAACTTAGAGAAATAGGGCTGCTACGAATTATCTTACCTGAGCTGGAAAATTGTTTTGGCATAGTCCAGGAAGGACCAAAACATGACCGGGTTTATGATATTGGAGAGCATTCACTCCTGAGTTTAAAACATACCCCCTCCAATGACCCACTTGTTAGACTGGCTGCACTTTTGCATGACATTGGTAAAGTTGATACTGTCAAAACAGCGCCAGATGGTAATGTCACTTTCTATAACCATGATGTAGTGGGTGGGAATTTAATTTTGAAAATTGCCAAAAGGTTTAATTTATCAAAAAAACAAAAAGACAAGCTATATCGTCTGATCAGATGGCACTTATTTACGGTTGATGAACGACAAACCGATTCAGCTATTAGGAGATTTATTAAGAATGTGGGGTTAGAAAATATTGAGGATATGATGGCCCTTCGAATCGGAGACAGGTTAGGGGGTGGAACCCAAAAAGCTATTTCTTGGAGAATGGAAAAATTTGAAGAAAGAATAAAGCAAGTCCTTAAAAAACCATTTTCCATCTCTGATTTAAAAATTAATGGTAATGATGTCATGAAGGTTCTAAACATTAAACCCGGACCAAAAGTCGGCGAAATCTTAAATAAACTTTTTGAACAAGTATTAGAAGATTCATCAAAAAATAAAAAAGAGATTTTACTGGAAAAAGTTAAGCAGCTAGCTCAATGACCTAATTTTTCTTCCCACCAAACCAGTAAGGCTGTAGCATTAAAGATGGAGGAATAAGTTCCGGAAATAATTCCGACCAAAAGCGCCACTACAAACCACTTTAAAGTTTCCCCGCCAAAAAGAAGGAGGGCCAGCAGTACAAACACCACTGTTAAAGAGGTATTCAACGATCGTCCCAAAGTCTGTACTACCGATAAATTGGTGACATCAATAAATTTCCTGCCGATATTTTTGGTTAGGTTTTCTCTAACCCTATCAAAAACTACAATCGTATCATGTACCGAAAAACCAATCACTGTTAAAAGAGCTGTCACAAAAAGCGTATCTACCTCAATTCCCCAAAACTTTCCCAATATTGCAAATAACCCGACTACAACTAAAATATCATGCACCAATGCCAAAACCGCAGTTATACCAAACCGCCAGGAAGATGCAGGCTTCGGCACCTTTCTGAAAGAAAAAGCAATGTATAAAACAATCACTATCGCTGCTAAAGTTACTCCAATTAACGCTTTTTGTCTAAGTTCTGATCCTATAACCGGCCCTACGAACTCTATTCTTCTCTCTTCTGTTTTACCAAATTTCTCATTTAAATTAGCTTTAAGGTTATTTACTTTGCTTTGCTCCAGCGGCTTGGTCCTTATGATGTAGATACCATCTTCGGAAGGAGTTATTTGTCCCACTTCAATACCTTGGGATGAAATATATTGTTTTAAATCATTTACATTAATATTCTTTTCAAATTTATACTCAAGCAATGCCCCACCGGTAAAATCTATTCCTAACTTAAGTCCTGAGGTCAACAGAAAATATAACCCAGGAATAATAATAGCCGTAGACAAAATAAAATACCAGATTTTATATTTCATTAAGTTCATTATTTTTTCTTACCCGCCTCCCTTAAATCTTTTCTAAGCTCTTCCTTTAAGTCTCCAGCCGCTTTCTTTATTTTCTCTTCTATATTATTCACCTTAGTATTAAGAAATTGCCAGATCTTATTGTGATCAGCATCCCTCAGATGATAAAGAAAAGCCTTTTTGTCTTCAGGAGATAACTCAGATAATACCGCATCCAAAACAGTATGGTGTAAGCTGGAATCTACTAAACCAGCTAGGTGAATTTTCTGCTCCCCAGTTAGATCCAACTTATCCAGCTCAACAATTAATGATTCTACTTCAATTAAATGTGAATAAAATTGTTTCATAATATAGATCCTTCGCTTCGCTCAGGATGACTCGCTATGCTCGTCACTTTAACCGGACCCAAAGGAACTTTATCCTCCGGGTCATCTATAAAAAAGTATAGCACCGGGCCCTTTCTTGGACCCGTAGCAAGACCCACCATATCCATTACTTCAGGTGATCCGCCCAAATGTTTACCTGTCCATTCGGCCGGCCCCGCATCGCCAATGACTGCCACAACCGCCTGTCCTGTTTTAGGATTAATAACCAGCATCTTTCTGTACTTAAAAAAATCCCTATATTCTTTAAAATTCTCGGCAAAACCCGGTGCTAAAAATGTCTGGATTGCCAAGTAATAACGCTCTCTTTGTCTATCCTTATCGCTGAAATCCTCTTTGGAAGACGCAAAATAACCCCAGGCCCCCAGTCCCGGCGCAATTCCGGCTCCCCCATAATTTGCATAATCCGAAGTGGTATCTGCATGGGCATATAAGTTATCACCAGGGTAGCGATATAAATGCTGCTCCCCTCCAATTAAACCATAATTTCTATTCAGCTTTATATTATCTTTTTCTGCTGTCACCTTAAAGCCAAAATTTTTAGATAATATATTGATTATATCTTTCTCTTCTAAAGGATCCAGCGGTCTTATTTCCTTGGGCACTTTTTCCGATAAAACCTGGGCGAGTAATACATTCTGATCGTAGCCTTTAAGGATTCCGTCACGGCTGACAATTAAATTTGGAGCTGACAGTTGTTGCTGATGAGAGCTTGAAAACAACATTAATCCTCCTAGGGATCCTATTGCCAAATGCTTAAGTGAATCTCCATGATTTTCCCAAAATTTATTTTGGATAGCACTCTGGCGGAGCATCCATTTATTCTTTAAATATTCATAATGCGGTTTTCTACCAATAAATTTCATCTAATGAATAACCTCAGAAATGTTCTTGTTACAACAACGGCCGTAAGCATTGAAACTAATACCCCAATTGCCAAAGTTATAGCAAAACCCTTTATTAAAGAGGTTCCCATGCCGAATAAAATAGCGGCGGTCATCAGAGAAGAAACATTAGAAGCCCAGATAGAAGACCACGCTCTTTTAAATCCCAATTCCAAAGCCAAAGTCTTAGTTTTGCCCCAACGGATTTCTTCCTTCATTCTCTCAAAAATTAAAATATTGGCATCAACCGCCATGCCAATTGATAATATAAACCCGGCTATTCCTGCCAAAGTGAGAGTTACCGGAGGCAAAATAAAAAGCCCGGTTTTGAAAACCGCCAATACTAAAAGCGTGTAGATCGCTAAAGCTCCGTCTGCAATTAGCCCCAAGAAACCATAATAAGCCCACATGAATAACGCTACTATCAGAATACCAATAATTCCTGCGATTAAACTTTTATTTATGGATTCAGCCCCGAGTGTCGGTCCGATAGACCTTTGTTCGATAATCTTAATTGGAACTGGTAATGCTCCGGCATTTAATTGTATAGCCAAATTCTTTGCTTCTTCAGTGGTGAATTGTCCAGTGATTACGGCATTCCCACCAACAATCTCCTGTTGGACCACCGGAGGCGGCCAACTAATCGGTATCCCGTCTAAAAACATACCTAAAGGTTTATCAACATTTCTTTTTGTAATCTCGGCAAATTTCTCTGCCCCCTTCGGAGTAAATTCAATTGATACCTGTGGCCCTGATCTGCCTCCTTGTCCCGAGCCAAAAGTTACCTGTGCTTTTTTTAAATCTGCCCCTGTTAAACCAGTCGGCTTAAAAGTTTCAATAAGAGCGCTGGCAGATTCTGTAGCTTCTGCCGAGGGGGTTCCCACCATCTCCCTAAAATCAAGCTGTGCAGTCTTACCAACTAAATTAGCTGCATCCGATGCATTTTTTAGTCCTGGCAGCTCAATCAATATTCTTCTCTGGCTCCCTACTTTAGAAGATTGCACCACTGCTTCAGAAATCCCGTATAAATTAACTCTTTTTTCCAACACTTGCTTAGCCGATTCCAAAGCGCTGTCTCTATTGTCAGAGGCGATCTTTTCCATCTGGGTTTCCAAAACAAGCTGGGTACCCCCTTGCAGATCAAGACCAAGCTTTAGAGGCAAAACACCAAAAATCTCAACCCTTTTATCAAGAATTTTCAAAGCAGGCATTTGTTGAAATGAAGGGATATCAATCCACAGCGCCAGGATTGTTAAAAATAAAACTGTCCACAAAACCACTCTCGGCCGCATTAGAAAATTATACCCAAGAAAAGTTTATATTACTACACCGGACAGCAAATCTTCCTCATCCCCAAGCAGCATTATTTTAGGTTGGGTAATCACTCGCAAGATAAACGGATCTCGTCTTTTAACCCTGAATTGAAATTCCGCCTCATCCATAAAAGAGTAGTTAATCTCCGTCTCTCTTTTGGCTTGTTCGTCGGCAATAATAGCCTGCAGTTCCGGCAAGACTATCTGACCTACTACCAACAAATCAACATCTCCGCCCTCTGAGGACTCATGTTTAAAATAGCGGGTAGCCACCATGGCATATTTAATCCTTCCCAATTTACCTTTATTTTTGAGTATTGCCCCACCCAATCCGGTTGATTTAGTCACTAAACTCAAAAGCTCCCGGTAATAGGTGTAATCCTTGCGAAAACGATAGAGTCTACGGTTTGCTCTCCATTCTGACGAAACCATCCCGAACTTTTCCATCCTTGCCAGTTCTCTACGAACGGCATTAATCTCTTCGGAAACCCTACGTACTATCTCACGGACATGAAAAAGCGACTCTTGTGGGTTAGATAAAAAAAGTTGCAGTATTTTTACCCGGACTCTTGAGACAAAAAGTTCCTCAAGCATTTTAACCTCCTTTCCGGGCAGAAAGTTCCGATTAAATCGGAATTAATAACTTACCTTTGATCCTTCCGGTACAGTTTGAATCCAAATTTGTCCTCTGTTAAATTCTACTTCTCTACCACTTGCATCTACATACTTACTTCTGGAAAGTCTGGACGCTTTAATCCATTTACCCTCTACCACATTGCCGTCTTGAAAAATTAAGGCCTTACCCGAACCGATCGTCCCGTACAAAAGGTGCACATTCCCGGGATAACCGTCATTGGCATTTGATTCCCTTTGAAATTGAACTATAACTACTTTGGCTTCAAGTTGCTGATTATTGTTTAGATCCATATGCGGTTCACCGTTTCTCCTTTTGTATAAGTTTGCCTCAGAATCATAATTCCATTCCACCTGATATCCGGGTTGTGAACCCCAAAAATTGACTGTAATTTTACTGGTAGTACCCCCACCCTGATCTTCTTTGAACTTCCAAGGAGTAAAATCATCATCCCAGCGCAGTCCTGCCGAATCAGTGGCCGTGAAGCCGCGTTTTGCTCCTACTTCCCAAAGTTTTTGAGTTGTGGAATACATCGTGTGCTCTGTAGCAACAGGATGATCTAACCTTTGATAATCCCTCCAAAAGATAGGAAATCCGATACTAAATTGGTTCAGATCCTTAACAGAATATTTTATAATCTGCGACAGCGCATCAGCGGGACCAGGCGTATTAGCCCCTCCAACATGGGCATAAAGGGCATCATACTCCCCCAACCAATCTAAATAGTAAGTTCTGGCAGATCTCACAGGTCCCACTTGAGCATCTGAAAGATTACAGTAAAAAAGTGCCATAAACCGGGTAATTCCACCTTCTGCAACTGCTTCATAGACTATATCTGATGAACTTAACCCTGATTGCGGCCTTGCCTCTGTGTGATTTTCAATCATTACGGCCAGCGGCCTTCTTTCACTCCAGAAATCTTGGGCTTTTTTAGTATGCTTACTACCGTTTAATGGACAATCCGCTACCTTTGGTTCTTTTGGATCTTCAATAAATGCATTACTGGGGGTAGGCAGTGTGGTTAAATCTTCTGTACCAAAAGAGGCTGGACCAAACCGACTGAACAAAGAATAAGATAGGCTTATGGAGACCACATATAAAACTATCCCTAATATAATTAAACTTAAAGCCTTCTGTATATTAGTTAAACGTTGAAATATTTCTGTTATTTTTTTCATCAATTTTCTGTCATTGCCTTTTTGATCACCAATTCTTCTTCTTTTGATAACTGATACTTTTTGCTTTTTCCGGAAATTATTTCCTTGCCAAATACCCTGGTTCCTGACCTTGCATGCAAACTAGTGATGACCACCCCCGAGCCGCCATTATCCAGAAAACAAGCCGTAAAACTTATGTTTCCTCCTGTATCATCATAAGGATTGAAACGTACAAGCTCCACCCTTTGTATATGATCCAAACCCTGATCCTTGATCGCCCTCAGTTTATTTTCCAGCTCAGACAACCCACCCTTAAATTCTTCAACAGCCTTTATAACTTCTTCAAATTTTTTTCTGATGTCTCTTTCTCCTGATTTGGGAAAAAGCAACCGTAAGAATTTATTTTGCTGCCAAATTAGAAAACTCAAAACCAAAAGCCAAACTGCCAAAAATCCGGCAATAGCCGGACCAACCCAATCCGAATACATAAGTTACTCTTTCAATATACTTTATGACAAAAATCTTGTCAACCCCGTTTTCTGCATGATAACCTATAATTTTAGGTTCAGTTGGTGCTTGACAGGCTCACCTGATCGTGCTAGGCTCAACTGAGCGTAAGAATTCAATTCAAGTATGGCTATCCAACAGACCAAAAGACAATCAGATCTGGAAAAACGCCTACAGTTGCTCCGCAGGCAAGTCTACGGTAAGGATATCCAGAGTCAAAGAGTCAAAGAGTCAAAGAGTCAATACTCTGATACGCTGACCTACCAGCACACTGAAATACCGGTACACCGACCTACCGATACACTGATTTCATCTGATTTAACCTATCTTCACCAGGATTTATTAAAGATCGCCACCCTTTCATCACTGGCAATAGGAAGCCAAATTATTTTGTATTTTCTCTTGAAAAACAATATCTTAAATTTGAATCTTTTCTAGAAAGGGGGTGAGTTTAAATTATGGCACAAATGTATTGTGTTAAGTGTCGCCAAAAAAGAGATGCACAAAATGTACAAGAAGTTACTATGAAAAATGGTAAGAAAGCCTCCAAAGGTACTTGTCCAGTTTGCGGTACTTCTATGTTTAGAATTGGTGGCTAAAAAGAGTGAAATCCTGAGCGTAGTCGAAGGATTCACCATTTCGAAAAATCCCACGAAACCCTGTACCGAATGGTCCATGGCGAAGTGGGATTTTTTGTACGATCTAAACATCCTCTCTGGATCGATATTGCAAGGCTTCAGCTATGTGTTCTGCTTGAATATTTGCTGCCCCTGCCAAATCTGCAATTGTTCTTGATAATTTAAGTACCCGATGGTAACCCCGGGCAGAGAGATTAAGTGAAGATACGGCCATTTTTAAAAGATCCAAACCTTCCTGTGTAAGTATGCAGTGTTCCTTTATATCTTTATTATTCATCTCGGAATTAGTTAAAATTCTTCCTTTGAACCGCTCTTGCTGGATTTTCCTTGCTGCAGCAACTTTCTTCCTAATCTCGGAAGAACTTTCCGTTTTCAAATCAGCAGATAACTTGTCCACCTCCACAGGCGGCACTTCCAGATAAATGTCTACCCTATCCAAAAAGGGACCTGAAATCCTTCTTTTATATTTGGCAATTTGCCCGGGCATACAAGTACAGTTCCTTTTTCTGTCTCCTAAAAACCCGCAAGGACAGGGGTTTTGTGCAGCAAACAGAATAAACTGTGCAGGTAAATTGATTGATCCTGAGGCTCGGGAGATGGTAATATGGTGATCTTCCAGAGGCTGCCTTAAACTTTCCAAACTCTGGCGGGGAAACTCTGCCACCTCATCCAAAAATAAAACACCTCTGTGTGCCAGGGAAATTTCGCCGGGACGAATAGAGTTTCCTCCACCAAGTAACCCCACGTATGAAGCGCTATGATGAGGCGACCTGAATGGTCGACTGGTTACCAAAGACTTATTATTTTCTAAAAGTCCTGCTATAGAATAAATCTTTGTTACTTCTAGTGCTTCATCAAAAGTTAAGGGCGGCAAGATTGATGAAAAAGTCCGGGCCAGCATAGTTTTACCCGCTCCCGGCGGCCCTTTTAGTAAAATATTATGGCCGCCTGCCGCTGAAACCTCCAAAGCTCTTTTTGCACTTTCTTGTCCCTTAATCTGAGAAAAATCATATTCGTAAGTTAAACTATCTTCCAAATTTAAAATCGGCCTTTGTACAAATTCCAAATCTTCCTGTCCAAGTAGAACCCTTACCAACTGTTGCAAAGACTCCGGGGCTAAAACTTCTAAGCCCTCAATTATTGCCGCCTCTTGTCCGTTTTCTTTTGGCACTACCATCTTTTTTATGCCACGCTGTTTAGCCAAGATCGCCAAAGGTAACACTCCATTAATTTTTCTTAAACCTCCGTCCAATGATAACTCTCCTACAATTAAAGTGTTAGAGATATCTAGTTTTCCTAAATTAGAACTTATTTGACCTGATGCTAAAAGCAAACCCAAAGCAATAGGCAGGTCATATGCCGGGCCTTCTTTTGGCATGTCAGCCGGAGCTAAATTAACAGTGATTTTATGAAGGGGAAACTCACAGCCGGAATTCCTGAATGCCGCCCGCACCCGCTCTTTACTTTCTTCAACTGCCCGATCACCTAACCCCACTATGGTAAAACTGGGTAAACCCCGCATGGCTATGTCCACTTCGCAAGTGACTATGGCAGCATCCAGTCCTATATTTGCACCGGAAATTATCTTCGCAAGCATCTAAAACCAGTATATCAAAGATTATGAGATTTGTTACTTGGGTAATTTGGTTTTACCGGTATTAACGATTAAAATTTTACTTTTAGAGGGCAATTCCTGCTTCATTTGCAACATCAATGCCAAACCAGCGATCCCGGATGGTTCACAGTTAATATTTTGTTGTCTGGCCAACTGAATTGCTTCATCTATATATTCTTCTTTAATCAGTTTAACATCTGATTTAGGGCCACAATAACCCCCATACCTGTAAAAGCGAATCCATTGTTCGTCAAAGTGTACAAACGGTAAATGAGGAGAATAAAGCTTGTCAGCTTTAGACTTAGGGTTATTAGTAGTAGCACCCAAAAAGCTGCATTGTTTTAATTTTTCAACATCTCCCTTAAAACGTGGGTCATGATTTTCGGTTGTTACTTCTTTTTTAGTAATATTTAAGATATTTTCATATAGGTTACCTGTCCCAAAGGGGATAAAAACATAGTCAGGACTAGTGTTAGTAATCTCATAACTCATCCAATCATAAAATCTGGTCGTGGGATCCAGCGCCTCATTTGAAGTAATATCAAACCCGTCCGGGTTATGAGTTAAAATTAAAATTTCTTTCCAGCTGAAAGGCTTTTTAGCAAGATCTGTCACAAAAATCTCACAACCAAGGTTCTTTAAAATTTCTTCTAGACGAGGATCCATATCGACATCAATGAGTACTTTAAGATTAGGTAAATGGTATTTTTTTAGCATGGTCTGAATCGCGATTGCGGCTGAACCGGAAGAAATTATTGAAAGCTGGGGCAGTGAAGCTGTAATTTGTCCTCTCTTTTTGGCCATCAGAAAATCACGGTATGTCACTACCATCTCCCAAGCCATACGATCCTTATGAGTACCAGTTGGGTTAACGCTTTCGTCTTTTAACCAAACATTGGTAAAACCCGGAACCTGAATTGCAAAAGTGGGTGTGGCCGGAAACTTCGGGTTATCGGGTGGAAATTCTGGTTTTAGAGGATTGTTTTCAGAAGCTATCTTTATCGATTCCAATATTTTCTCTTCAGATTTTGATAAACTCATAATTGGAATGATAAATTTGGTGCCTAGGAAGCTAGTAAGCCAGATTCTGTTTCACAGATCTGTCTTGCGATAGTTCCGCTTGCGCGTGTAACTATCTAAAGCCAGATTCTGTTTTTAGACGATCATTTATCTAATGCTCCTGATTTCGACAAGTAAGCAAGCAGCTTTGTCGGTTCTAGGATTGCAGCGGGGAGGATTGCCACGTTTCACCCGAGCATTACCTCGGTTCGTCACTGTTGCTCTAACTAGGCCTTGCGGCTCCTCGCCTTACGGCGGGCACCCTGCTTTATGCTGTCTGGACTTTCCTCCCGTTCAAATTTCTTGTGAAATTTGCGCGGGCGATCATCCTTCTTCCTAGGCCTGTATATTATACAACTAACTCTTTCTTCCTTCAATTATCTCTGCTGCTATAATTTGAAACACCACTGCTATGGGGACTGCCAACAGTGCACCTGATATACCCAAGAGTCTGCTGCCTATGGCAATTGCCAAAATGACGATTAGGGGATTTAAACCAACCGCACGTTTCATCACTTGAGGGACTATCAAGCTATTTTCCAGTTGCTGAATAATAAGATACATAGCGGCAACCATAACACTCAACAAAGGAGAAATTGTTAATGCGATAAAAATGGCCGGGATAGCAGAGATTATCGGGCCTATTACGGGTACCACTTCCATTACCCCCGCTATCAGGGCAAGCGGCAGGGCATACGGAACATTTAAGATAGTAAGGCCGATATATGACATAATACCTACAAGTAGACTCAAGATTAACTGACCTTGTAACCATGCCCCTAATTTTTCCTCTATCTTTATAATAGACCTTCTGACTCTCTCTGCTTTATTCGCAGAAGAACTTCGTTCATTCGCAGAAGAACCTTGTTCATCTCTAAATAATGATGCGATGCGGCTTTCCAGATTATTTTTTTCCAATAGCATATAAAAAGTTATGACTAACAAAAATACTATTGCCAATAGATTATCAAATACAGATAAAGTGATCGAAAATAGGTTTTTCGAAAGGGCGGTTAGTTCTGAAGATAAAAGAGATTTATCGATATTGATAACATTAAAAAACTGGGTGATCAGTGGCGGAGATGCAACTATCAACCTATTACTCTGCTCCACTAATGGAGGTATAATCATAACCAGAAACCCTGTTAAAACAGATATTATAATAATGTATGTCAGCGCAATACTTAAAACTTTTGGTAATTTTAATTTGACAAAAAAATTGACTATTGGGGACAATGCGGAAACAAAAATTACTGCCACGAATAAAATTATCAAAAGATCCCGAATTAGATATATTATCCAAAGGGACAAGATAAAAATGGTAATAAATATAATTGTCTTATGAGAAATGTCGACTTTATGCGGCATATTTTATTTTGATCTCATTTATCATACCACTTGATCACTAATTTTTCTATTTTCTCAGCAGACCCCTCTTCTGTTATATCAAACCAGAAAACTTCTTTTTCTTTCTTAAACCAAGTAATTTGGCGTCTGGCATAGCCGTGAATTTTTCCCTGCAGCAGTTTAATTAATTCTTCTTTATCTTTTATTTTGTTCTCCATATAATCTGCCAACATTCCATATTCCAATCCCAACTGCCTCATCCTTTTAAAGTTCAAGCCTGCTTTATGGAGTTTCTCTACCTCCTCAATCATACCTTGCTCTATTCTGCTAACAACCCTTTCATCAATTCTTCTGTAAAGAATTTCTCTGGAAGCAGTTAAGCCAATTTTCAATATGTCATTGCGAGCGACTAAAGGGAGCGCGGCAATCTTTCTCGTATGTTGAAAGCCTCCAATTACCATCTCTATCGCCCTCACTAATCTTCTAGGATTTTGTCTATCTGAGGAATTCATGCTTCCCCATTTTTTAGGAGAAACTTCTTTTAGCTTTTCTTGTAACTGCTGTAGAGAAATTTTGTCTAATTCTTTCCGCAGTTTCAAATTCCTAGGAATTGCCAAATTAGACAACCCTTCAAGAAGCGCTTTCAGATAAAAACCAGTGCCCCCTACAATAATAGGAAGCTTTTCTCTTTTTAAAATGTCGTCTATCGCCCTATTTGCATCTTTAACATAATCAAAGACTGTATACTGCTTTTTTGGATCTGCCACATCATACATCCAGATCTTAATTCCATTTATTTCCCACCACCCTTTGCCCTTTTTCCATTTTCCATCTTCCACCTTCCATCTTCCACTCGGCAATTTACCAGTGCCTATATCTAACCCAATATATACCTGTCTTGAATCACAAGCCACCAATTCTCCGTTAAATTTTTTGGCTAAATGTATTGCCAAATCTGTTTTTCCGGTTGATGTTGGACCTAAAATTACTAGTATTTTCATAACGATTATCGTTTGGCCATTCTTGTACTTTAAACAATTATTGCTTATATTACAAAATAATATTCTACCCTAAAAATTTAATGCAAAAGAAACTAAAAACTATCTGGGAAAAAGTGCCCATTGATTATTATCAAAATTGGATATCAGATGTGCCAGCGGTTATCTAGGTAGATAATTACTCTGTACGATAAATATAAAAAGACGGAAACCCGTCCGGTTCTAAAATATTTCTGATTAATCTCGAAGAACTGCTTTGCAGGGATTGATTGACCGTATGGTCAAAACGGTAAACCGATAAACTATCGTGTTGAAAATTTTGTAAATACAAAGGATCAAAGTAAAATGTTTTGGCAACGAGATCCTCTCTATTGCGCTCTATCAGGAGAAACCGCCAGTATCTGTCAGTATAATAATAAATTTTACTGTCAAAGTAGAAAAAATCTGCCGGTTTCTTACTGTTTTCATCTAAGACTATCTGCAATGCGCCGAGAATATCATAATCAAACCATGTATACGACCGTGCTCTGTAACCATTAAAATAGTCATATAAAAAATATGTAAACTGTACGAAAATAGAAATCATTAAGAATAAACATAAAATTCTCCATTTCTGCCGGCCAGTATTTAATAAAAATTTAACAGCCAAAGTTGCAAGTAAAGCAGCAAAAGGCAAAATAAACAATTCCTTTGAGGCCCTATATTCATTACCTACTAGAGCTGCAGCAATAGGTGCCGTAAAAAATCCGGCTATCAAAAGCAGATTAAACCAGTTCCTATTTTTAAAAGCCTGATATAAACCAACTGGAAGCAAAACAGCAAATGACAGAAGAAACACTCCAACCCTACCTGTAGAATGAATTAAGCTAGAATCTCCTTTGAAAAATAAGAATGTGGGATCAAAATATTTAAGGTAAACTGCTAGTCTTTGACTTATGATTTCCGGTTTTAGTAAAGTTATAATTCCCGAAATAGGATCTAGTTTTGTGTCATACAGCCCTACGTAACGAACTTGATCGGTCAATGTATCCGGATACTGCGACAACCACGGAATAAGAGGCAACAAGGGCAGTATAAAAGCAATAAGCGGAATTAGTATTGTTAGTTTGTTCTTGCTTAATTTAAAAGTAATTATGAGAGTCAAAATAAGATAGATAGGCATTATAACTTTGGTTGCATGATAACTATGTATACCAATACCTAATAAAAGCGCAGCAAAAAATAAAAACCATAAGTTTTTCCTAGAAAAAAATAGATACAAGAATATCATCCATCCTAAAACGAAAGGAATAGGAAAAAGATTATCAAGCAAAATCCTACTCTGAATAAAGTGAACAGGGGTTAGGGCGAGAAAAAGTGCAGCAAATAAACCTAATTTTTCATTATCAAATACTTTCTTTGCCAAAAAATAAATTAGAATTATATTTAAAAGTCCTACCATAACAGTCGGTAGTCTGATAGTTATTTCAGACAGAGGGAATATTGTCAAAAAAAGAGCGGTTAAATATACAATTACAGGTGTGGCCCACATTACTCCAAGATGCCAAAAATATAAAGGTAAAAACCTACCATTTTCATCGAAACCTGTCTTGGCAATCGAATAAGCATTTAAAGAAAAGCCCAATTCATCCCGATTAAGATGCACTGGAGTTCTATCTAAAGAATTAGCATAGATAAGAGTAACGACAAGAAGCAACAAGAGTATCTTACTAGACCTATTAATTAAAAGAGATTTTATTTTCCACATTTAATTATTAATATTATATAATTTTTATATTCGGCCAAGTTTTTAAGCATACAACTTTTTAGTAAGAAAGTATAATAATACGGTGATATTTCCAAGTTAATATGTAAACTTAAATGAATAAATATACAGTTTGGATTTTAGTTTTAGTAATTTTTATAAGATTATACCTAATAATACTACCTAGTTTCAGGATTGACATGAATAGTTGGCAGGCTTGGAGTACTAGATTAGCGGAAGTAACTCCTCTACACTTTTATGCTCCTAATTATTTTTCCGACTACTTTCCGGGCTATCTATACATGCTTTGGTTTTTAGGATTAACTTTTAAATTGCTATTTTCAACTCTTTCCATATTTAGCCTGCCATTTGAATATTATCTAAAATTTTTCACTAATGTATTTGACATCGCCACAGCCTATTTTATCTATAAAATCATTTGTAATTATAAACAGAAAGCCGGTTTTTGGGCGGCAATATTTTATCTTGCAAATCCGGCTTTATTCTTCAACTCTTCTGTTTGGGGACAAATTGATGGTATATTAACATTCTTCTTAGTCTACTCTGCATATTGCTTATTAGAACTTAAAAGCGCTTACCGCTTTAGCATTTCTTCATCGTTATCAATATTAGTCAAACCCCAAGGGTTGGCGATTTTTCCCGTAACAATAATCTATCTTATAACTAACTATAAATATAAAAAATACTTTAGTTTATTATTAATCCCCATCTTCTTAATTCTCCTATCTTTGCCTTTTTTTCTAAAAGATCCGGTCTTGGGACTATTCCATCTATTTCAAAAAAGTGCTAATACCTATCCCTACACTTCAATGTTTTCTTATAACTTCTGGGCTTTCGCCGGATGGTGGATCCCTGATTCAACTAAATTTTCCGCAGTCACATACCAAGCTTGGGGAATAATAATCTATTTAGTAATGCTAGTGTTTATCTTAGGGCCTTTAATCATTAAAAAAGGTTATAAAAATAATTTCCTGATATACTTTGCTATGGCCTTGGCAAGCTTTGCGTTCTTTTTGTTTCTGACCAGAATTCATCAGCGATATCTTTTCCCTTTCTTTGCATTTCTGGCAGTTTCAGCGTTTATTAAAAATTCAATGAAACTAAAAATAATCTACACAGCACTATCTCTAATTCATTTTATTAATCTTTGGTACGTTTATTATTACTATAATTATGTATATACAAACCCTAAATTTTCATCTCTGCTAATTTTCAAATTCTTAAGCGCTAATTATAATTTATTTACTTTATTTAACTTGCTTGGTTTTGGTTTATTAATCTTGATATATTATATAAATACAAAGGAAAAACATGTTCAGAAAATTTCTTAAAACAAAAAACCTATTGATTTTAATTTTGCTAATATCTGCATTTTTAAGACTTTATCGGCTTGATTATCCTAATAAGTATGTCTTTGATGAGGTTTACCATGCTTACACTGCTAAAGAATATTTGAAAGGAAATAAGGAAGCGTGGAGTCCTTGGAGTAAATCCCCTCCCGGTGTAGCTTTTGAATGGTTACACCCACCTATCGAAAAAGAGATTATGACCGCATCAATGTTTATTCTCCAAAGCAGCGATGCTTGGGCTTACCGGTTACCCGGAGCACTACTGGGAATTCTGTCAGTGTTTTTGGTGTATAAATTAGCGTTACTTTTATTCAAAAACGAAACCACAGCTTTGATTTCTGCTGGGGTTTTTTCCATCGATGGATTGGTTTTTGTCCAATCCCGCACAGGCATGAATGATGTTTACCTGGTAGCTTTTATTTTAGTCAGTACTATTTTCTTTGTTCAAAAAAGATATATTCTTTCAGCGCTATTTATGGGAATTGCAATGGCTACTAAATGGCCTGGAGTCTTTTTAGCATTAATATATTTTCCTATCTTTCTTTATCATCGACGATTTAAGAATTTAATTTATTTCATTTTGATCCCTCCTGTTATTTACTTCCTAAGTTACACACATTATTTTTTGATGGGGTATAACTTGAGTGATTTTATTGAGCTACACAAGCAAATTTGGTGGTATCAAACCAATCTTAAAGCTACTCATAGTTATTCCTCGCCCTGGTGGTCGTGGCCGCTTAATTTATACCCTATTTGGTATTTTGTGGATTATCAAAAAAACACCATGGCTAATATCTTTGCTTCCGGAAACCCGGCTATGTTTTGGATTGGAACTATCACTATTATTTTGACAACTTGGGAAGTAATTAGAAAAAGGTCAATTAATTTAATAATTATTCTTTTAGGATTTTTTGCCTTTTGGTTACCATGGACTTTATCTCCAAGGATTATGTTCCTATATCATTTTAGCCCTTCTGTCCCTTTCTTATCTCTTGCCCTAGGATATCAATTAAACAAGCTCTTGATTGATAAACAAGGAAGAAAACTAGCTCTGCTGCTCTTATTTCTCATAGCAATTAGCTTTATCTTGGTGTTTCCATATCTCACCGGAATACCTCTACCAAGAGATATTATTGAACTTTTCTTTCTGACTAATTTATCAAAAAATCCTTTTTAACTACTGGCTGAAGAATATCTTTTTATGGCAAATTGCCAAGTCTTAAGAGAAAGATAAAGTAAGAAACTTACGAATAGAACCGCGTAAATCATAAGCGGCCAGGTCAAAAGCCCCATTAAGGCTTTAGCAGGAAATGTCATCATAATACCCACAGGAATAATAAAAGTGATCAAACCTCTGATTGGCTCCATATAAATATCTACCGGTACCCTGCCCATCCCTATAAGATCTCTATAAATAAAGATGGCATTATCCACTTCAGTCGTTAAAATCCCTAAAGATAACACCAATATATGAAAAGAAAGAGCAACCAAAAACCCTACTAAAAGCATTAAAAAGAAACCAACTAAGTTTATCATTCCCACAACTTGTAGTTTATTAATAAAATAGGCTACAGCAAGAAGGAGCGGAATTAGAGTAATAAAATCCAATAAATCCGCTCCGGTAAAAAGGGACCTAAACAGGGGATTTAGAGGTTTGATTAAATAAAAATCAAAGTTGCCAGAAACTACCGCAGCCCTGAATCTGTAGACTTCTCTAAATAACAACTGAGACAGGATATCCAAAAGATTAAATGAGAGAAAAAATAGGATCACCTGATCCAAACTGTACCCGGCTAAAACCTTGGTGCTACTGACCAAAACTACCAAGAAAAAAGCAAATGCAGCAAACCTTAAAATTTTTGCAAATAGAAAGAGTATCAATCCCCATCTAACATTAAGCTGCACCTCAAATGAGTTTATTGTATAAAGCCACCAAACTTTTAAGTACTTTTTCATCTTAATTACCCACTGCGGAAAAATGGCGAAATCCTGCGTTTATACTCACTCTCATTAACGCAACCAATACCGTAATCCAAATAAAAATTATGGAAAAACCAGAAATAATCTCCGAATAACTCATACTTCCCAAATAGAGCTTTGCCGGAAAATAAATTAAATAAGGAAATGGTGTGAGCATTAAGATATCAAATAAGGGCTTAGGCAGTATATCTATGGGAAACAATCCCCCTCCCAAACTTTCTAAGAATACCGACATTAAAAACAATGGTCCCCAGGAGTTTTCTACCCAAAAAGCAGTTAAGGAAACAATAAAATTAATACAAAAATAAATCACTAAACCACCGAGAGTGGCAATAAAAAAGGGGATTAAAACGGGTAGCTTCGTCTGAATAATGATCGGCGGCTTTAACAACAAAATCAGCAAAGACACTTCGGCTATATAAAAACCGATATTAAAGAGTTTATCTGCGATGTCTCTTGTTAGATAATATCTAATAAAGCCTAGTGGCTTAATTAAAAAATTAACAATGTTGCCGCTGTTGATTGAATCTATCATATCTGTAACTCTTGTAGATAAAACAACAGCACGCATTAGAGCAGCTACTAAAACATAAGTCAAAATGGAGGCAGTAGTATAGCCGAAAACTTTATCCTGTGACTGAAAAACACTCCACCAAATAAAGTACACCAAAAGAAGCTGCAAAATAGTCCTCAATCTCCATAGAGCAAAGTTTACTCTATATATCAAAAGCTGTTGCCAAGTTATCTTGAAGACTTCCCAGTACTTTTTCATTTGGCGGCATTAAAAATATCACGAACAATGTCTTCAATGGCCGGGTCTTCAATATTTAAATCAACTACATCAAATTCAGACAGAAGTTTTGTGGCAGTAGCAAACACTTCGCCCTTTTTAATCCTAACTTCAACAAAATTTCCCGAATATTTTTCGATCTCCCCAAACTCTTTTAATTTTTCCACATCAACTTCCTTCTCAAAATCTACTTTTATGACTTTATAGGGGGCAAACTTATTGACAATACTAACTAAACTGCCGTCATATAAAATTTCACCCTCATTAATAATGATGACCCTTTTGCAAAGCTCTTTTACATCACCCATATAGTGAGAAGTCAGGATAACAGTGGCTCTAAATTCTTCGTTATATTCCTTTATAAAATCCCGCATATTCTTTTGTGCAACAACATCCAAACCAATGGTTGGTTCATCGAGGAACAGTACCTTGGGTGAGTGCAAAAGAGCCACGATAAGTTCGCACTTCATCCGCTGACCCAGTGATAATTTTCTCACTGGAATTTTTAAGATATCTTCTACCCCAAGCATTTCTGAAAGCTTTGCCACATTCTTTTTAAAAATACCTTCATCAATTTCATAAATCTCTTTGTTTAAAATAAAACTATCCCAGGCTGGTAGGTCCCACCATAATTGATTCTTTTGACCCATTATTAAAGAAATGTTCGCTTGAAACTGCTTTTGGCGTTCGAAAGGTTTAAGACCTAAAACTCTAACCTCACCACTTGTCGGATATAGCAACCCCGATAAAACCTTTAAAGTGGTGGTTTTACCTGCTCCATTTGGCCCAATAAATCCTACTAGCTCTCCTTCGGGTATCTCAAAGGAAATTCCATCAACTGCTTTAATATTGTAGTATTTACGAAGAAATAGAGCTTGAATCGATCCCCAAAATCCGGGCTCTTTTTGATAAACTTGATAATATTTTTTTAAATTCTTAACAGAGATAACACTCATCAGTTAATGGTAATATTTCCGATTGAGGAATAACTACTTAATCAGTCTTTTAAGAGTTTTGCCGGAGGTAAAGCCAGGAGTTTTCTTACGTTTTTGCGAAGCAAAAAGGAAAGAAGACATCATTTGATTACTCTTTTCAATGTCTTGCCTGATACAAAACCCGGAGTCTTCTTATTGGGGATTTGGATAGTTTCCCCGGTTTGAGGATTTCTGCCTCTTCTGGCTGCTCTGGATCTAATTAAAAATGTTCCAAAACCCGTAATAACAACTTTTTCTCCTCTAACTAATCCGTCTCTGATTAAATTGAATGTAGTGTTGACCGCATCTGATGCGGCTCTCTTGGTTAAGTTTGCCTTCTTGGCTACTTTTTCAATCAGTTGGTTTTTAGTCATGGCCATAAATTACCAGATGTTTTACTCTTTGGCAAGCCCCAAATCGAAGCTCTGCTTCGTCCTGAGAAGGCATTAAGCCGACGAAGGATCTTATTATGGATTTGTCATAGTGGATTCAGAGTAGCGGGTTTCCCTGATTGCTGTAATCTTAACCGCACCCGGTACCATCACTTCTTTGGAAATACGCTCTGCTATGTCATGTACTAATTTTGGCAGCTCGCTGTCCGGAACCTTTTCCGGAGTTACAATGACTCTCACTTCCCGGCCGGCTTGTACGGCAAAAGCTTTTTCTACCCCCTCAAAAGAGGTGGCAATGTTCTCAATATCATCCAATCTCTTAATATAATCTCCGACATTCTCATGTCTTGCTCCCGGCCTAGCCCCAGATATGGCATCGGCAATATAAACCAGCACCGATTCAATAGCTGAAAAGGGTTTATCTTCATGGTGTTCAGCAATACAATTAATAATCTTTTCCGGCATGCCGAATTTTTTAGCTATCTGTACGCCTTTTTCAACATGCGTACCTTCTTCCTCTTCCATTGCCACTTTGCCGACATCATGCAGCAAACAACCAAGACGCACTACATTCACATCCGCCCCGATCATTCGCGCTAAGGCTATACCAATTTGGGTTTCCTCTTGGGTATGTAAAATTAAATTCTGGCCATATGAATAACGGTACTTAAATCGGCCGATTATATCCACCAGTTCAACCGGCAAATTATAAACCCCGACATCATGGCAAAGTTTTTCTCCGGCTGCTCTCATTAGCTTATTAATGTCTCCTTCAGTTTTTGCCACAATTTCTTCTATTCGCTGCGGCTGGATTCGGCCATCTTCCATCAACCGTTCCAACGCCACTTTAGCGACCTCCCGCCTGATCGGATCAAAGGAGGATAGTATCAAAGTATCAGGCATCTCATCGTCCATCACCACATCAACACCTGTTACCTGTTCAAAAGTCCGGACATTCCGACCTTCTTTACCAATAATCCGACCTTTCATCTCTTCATCGGGAAGCTTAATCTTGGAAGTTGTAAACTCAGAAATATAATCTGTTACTCCATGAACCATGGCATCCGCGAGGATCTCCTTTGCTTTCTCATCTGCCGTGAGCTTAATCTCTTCCTCAGCTTCTTTGATTCTTTTGGAGATTTCAGCGGCCAGCTCTTTGTCTATGTTTTCCAGCAGAATCTTTTGAGCTTCTTCTTTGGACATAGAAGAAACCTTTTCCAACTTGGAAACTAAATCTTTGCGGACTTTTTCAAGTTGCTCCAGTTTTTCATCAATCAGTTTTTGTTTTTCACTAATCTGCCGTTCTCTTTCTTCTAGAATTCCCTCGCGCTTGGCAAGCTCTGTTACATCTATATTTGATTGTCCGCCGTTACCGGCAGACGAATTAATCGGTCCAAATGTTCTCTGCATATTTTAAAAATTGAGGTATGGAAAATTGCCGATTAAAATCGGTTTAGAAAGAATTACACATGGATGAGAAATTTTTGTCCATATCTGTAACTTCTGCTACTTCCATCACTCAACTTTTTATTTTACATTAAATTAATATCTTTTTCAATGACTTCTTTCGCCACTTCATATTCAAACCCTTTTCTCATTAAATATTCAAAAGCTTTTTTCTTGAATTCTAAAGCGGGTAGATTTTTCCAAAACCTCATTTTTTTCTCCAAAGCCTGTCTTGCCAAATCTTCTTCACTAGACTCTTGACTCTCGACTCTAGTCACTTCCTCTATAATTTCCTTATCAATTCCTTTTTGAAAAAGTTCAGACCTAATTGCTCTTATTCCTTTTTGTTTACTTTTCCTTCTGGCCTCTGTCCAAGCTTTAGCAAATTCCAAATCATTAATCATTCCCTTTTGTTTTAATCTCTCCACCACCGCATCAATCACCACCTGGCTTCTTTCTTCCTTCCCCTTGACTCTAGACTCTAGATTCTTGACTCTAAAGTAATCTCTTACTTCTTTCTCCGAATGCTGCCTGATACTAAACCATCTATACATCCGCTCCATCAATTTTCCTACCTCTGCTTCAAATAAAATTTGATCCAACTCTTCTGACGGAATAACTTTACCAACCACCAGTCTTCTGTTAACCACCAAATCTTCATCTGCCCCAAAAGCAAATTCGCCGTCTAAAAAGACATTAAACCTTTTAGTCCGCCGGCTGGCGGATTTTTTTTGAGGTTCTACCGAGGTAACTTTAGGCATTTGCTTCTAGCACGCCGACTGCTTCTTCCTGTGGTCCAACTACAATCTTTTCCTTACCTTCTTTCTGTTTACCCCAGGCATCTCTCACTTCTTTCTCCAGTTTCTCCGCTTCTTTTTTGTTTTCTTTCAAGTAAATCGCTGAAGCCGATCGACCCTGACCTAGCATCTTTTCTCCCCAGCGGATAAATGCACCTGACTTGGTTAGAATTCCCAGCTCTATCCCGACATCCAACAGTTCCCCCTCATGTGAAATACCATTTTCATTCATATCAAATTCGGCAATCCGGAACGGGGGAGCGACTTTATTTTTAACAACTTTCACCCTGTGCCGGGAACCCACCACCAAATCCCCTTCTTTAATATTTTCAATTTTTCTGATATCTAATCTGACAGAAGAATAAAACTTAAGGGCCAATCCTCCGGTAGTTGTTTCCGGATTGCCAAACATCACGCCGATTTTTTGCCGAAGTTGATTGGTAAAAATAATAATCGTATTGGTATTGGAAACAGCGCCGGTTAGCTTTCTAAGGGCTTGTGACATTAAACGGGCTTGCACACCCATACTAGAATCCCCCATCTCTCCTTCCAACTCAGACCTGGGTACCAAGGCTGCCACAGAATCTATCACCAGGACATCCACCCCGCCGGAACGGATCAGTGCCTCAGCAATCTCTAAGGCCTGCTCGCCGGTATCAGGTTGGGAAATCAAGAGGTCATCTAAATTAACTCCGATTTTTTGGGCTCTTTGAGGATCCAGGGCATGCTCGGCATCAATAAATGCCGCTACCCCACCCTTTTTCTGGGCTTCCGCAATAACATGAAGCGCCACAGAAGTTTTGCCGCCAGCCTCAGGGCCATAGATTTCTATAATCCTGCCCTTAGGCAGACCGCCAACACCCAACGCCAGATCCAAAGCTAAAGAACCGGTAGGAATAACCTCTGTAGTAAACTTTTCCACCCGCTCACCCAAGCGCATGATAGAACCTGTACCATATTGTTTTTGAATTTGCGCCATGGCTGCATCAATCGCCAGTTTTCTCGCATCACCGTTTTGAGTCATATGTTAAAGATACCAAATATTTCCCAAAGTTCAAGCCCCTAAAATTACGTAACCTATAGTGTCGGGGAGGGGAGAATCGGACTCCCGATGCCGCACCCCCAGCGCGGCGTGTTACCACTATACTACTCCCCGAAACTTGTTGTATTTTACCATTCACGCCCGTAGAATACTATTTATATTATGAAACTTATTTCTTTAAACACCTGGGGCGGGAAAATTTACCAGCCTTTGATAGATTTCATCAAGCAGCATTCTACCGATACGGACATATTTTGCTTTCAGGAAATATTTAGTACAACGTCCAATATTACTGAACAATCCGGATTCAGGCTGAATCTTAATCAAGAAATCACCGCTGTTTTGAAAAATCACCAGGGGTATTTTGCCTCTTGTGTGAATAATTATATAGTCGGTAGCTTTCAAACGCATTTCGTGGATTTTAGCCTGTCTTCCGGGCTTGCCATATTTATTAATAAAAAGTTCCCTGTACGATCTTACAGCGACCTTTTTGTTTATGGAAAAAAAGACAGTTTTAATCCAAAAGATTTAAATAGCTTACCGCGAAATATCCAATACATAAATTTCCTCTTGGGAAATAAGGAATTTACCATATGCAACATACATGGTATTTGGGTTAAAGGAGGCAAAGGAGATACCCCCTCCAGAATTCAACAATCAAAACAGATCCGAAAGTTGTTAGAGACTCGGGATGGAGGAAAAATTTTATGTGGCGATTTCAACTTAGGGTTAGACACGGAAAGTATAAAAATTTTGGATTCCAGTATGATTAATTTAATAAAAAAATATAATATAGAAACAACCAGAAGCAAGTTCTACCCTAGGTCAGATAAATTTGCTGACTATACTTTTATTTCCCCTGATGTAAAAGTAACTAATTTCCAGGTTCCGGATATAGAAGTTTCCGACCATCTGCCAATGATACTAGAATTTTCATGAAAAAACACTTCAACATCAGCATTTATGGTTTAGTCCAAGGGGTGTTTTTCCGAGCCAGTGCAAAAGAGGAGGCCGACAAATTAAGAATCAGCGGATTTACTAAAAACATGCCGGACGGATCAGTTTATATAGAAATAGAAGGCAGGCAGGATAATTTGGATAAATTTGTTAAATGGTGCAACGCCGGCCCCATGATGGCCCGGGTAGAAAAAGTTAAAGCAACCGAAGGGTTCCTAAAAAATTTCAAAGGATTCGAAACCTATTAAACTTTAGTTAAATTGACCGATCGGCCCAAATGACTAAAGCTAATCTGAAGTCTGTGTTTTACGGGATTTCCAACTGTCATAAGTTCCCACTTTTTCTAAATTATAGAATACATATGATGGACTACTTTGCTTTTTGCCACCTTCTCCACCTTCAATATAAATCAATCCATCATATCCTTGATCAACCATAAAGTTTGAAAATAACTTCATATAACAAGGCGACGGCCAATTAGGGGATCGCAACTTCGCAAAAGGAGCAGTACCGAGCATCACCCTAAGATCAATAGGTTCTCCTGTATCAACTCTTCTTTTCGCTCTATTAAGAAAATTCCAATATTCCGTTTCCATAGCCCTGATATTCCATGGTTGGTTTTCGATGATAGTTTGATCTTCGAAATATTTTTTATAATGTTCATACCAACTATTAAAAAAATCTGTTGACACAGGGACATTAACGCTAGAATCTGTCGTTGCCCGTAAATCTAGTACTTTTGCTTGATAAGGAAGAACCTTCATTACAATAGGTTGGGGCTTGCCGATATGTTGTCTGACTAGGGAATAATTTTCTGCTGCGCTAACCGAATCTGTAGTATAGAATCCTTCTCCCAGGGTCTCACTACCATCGGTATCAGTACAATAGTCTGCAGATCTATAATCAAAAGCGGGTTGAAAATCAAAACGACCTGCGGCACCGTGGTATAACAAATTAGGATTTGTATCAAACTGCTCTTGCGTTAACAATGTCGGATCAACATCTCCAAGGATTCTTGCGCCAATAGGCTCCAGATTTTTGGACTGTTTAAACTCCTGCGGCGGTTGTGGTTTTTCAGCAGCATCATCCATAATTACATGGTAGCAGATTTTCTACTGAAACTCATGGTAAGTTAAACCACTTTTTCCCAGGGGAACTGCTCGCGGCCGAAGTGGCCATAAGCGGCTGTTGGTAAATAAATAGGCCTTTGTAAATCAAGGCCTTCTATAATTCCTTCCACCGAAGTATCTAAAATTTTCTCCATAAAAGAAAGAATTACTTGGTGAGATTTTTTAGCAGTGCCAAAAGTTTCCACATCCTGCATAGTAGGTTTCTTGGCCCCTATAAAATAGGCTAACCTTACCTCTGCTCTGTCTGCCAGTCCACTGGCCACAATGTTTTTAGCCAAAAACCTGGCTGCATAAGCTCCTCCCCGATCTACTTTTGACGGCTCTTTGCCGGAAAAAGCTCCTCCACCCACTCTGGCATACCCACCATAAGTATCCACCACGATTTTTCTACCTGTTACTCCACAATCAGAGGCCGGACCACCGTGATGCCAAATACCGGTGCCGTTAACAATAATATCTTTTTTATCAATTGTGAAACCAAAAACATCCAGCACCGGTATGATGACAATATTATAAATATCATCTTTTACCTCATCTAAGTTTATGGATTCTTTGTGAGGCACCGCTATAACAACTTGATTAACCTTGTATGGTTTACCTTGTCTATATTCTATGGTGACCTGAGATTTGCCATCAGGACGAAGGTATTTGACTATATTCTCCTCCCGAACCTGATCCATTCTCTTAACCAGCGCATGTGCCATAGAGATTGGAAGAGGCATCAGACTCTCGGTTTCCCTACAAGCAAAACCAAACATCATGCCTTGGTCTCCTGCACCCTTTCGTTTTACACCAATTGCAATTTCCGGTGATTGTTCGTGAACAAATACCTCAATCGGGGATTTATCTGAAAAATTAAATTTAGGATCTGTATAACCTAATCTCTTTATTTGATCCCGGGCAATTTTTTTAAAATCCACTTTGGCTTTGGCTCCTATTTCTCCGGCAATAACTAACCTGTTATTGCCCGCCAAGCATTCAACAGCAGTCCGACCTTTCGGGTCTTGGGCCAATACTGCATCCAAAATAGCATCTGAGATTTGGTCGCAAATTTTATCGGGGTGGCCGGCACAAACTGATTCAGAAGTAAAAGTTGTCAAGACACCATTAAGATGACTCATATATTTTAAAAAACCTCCCGATTCTCGAGAGGTCCTGAACATAAGTTTGTCCAAGACCTGGACCACATCCCCCGATTTAATATCGGGGTTGGCACCGTGACTTTATCCCGATTGAATCGGGATTGACGGTTGCCGGTCCGACAAAATGTCGGACACTCTTGATGTATGTATTAGTAAACCACAAACACCTTATTTTGGCAAGTCCTCAAAAACCAAGTCAGACTTGGTCAAAAACTGCGTGTTTTTTAATTAGATCCATTACTTTCTCTTTTTTCTCCTCTACATTCCCATTTATATCAACTTCAATGTTGAGTCGAAGAAGCGGTTCCGTATTAGAACTCCGAAGAGACAATCTCCAGTCGGCAAAAGAGATAGATACACCATCTAACTCCGAGATCTCCCCTTCCGGAAATTCTTTCTTGATCGCTTCCATAATTTGCCGGGCATTCTTAACCCGAAAATTAAATTCACCCGACTCATGGCTTCTTCGCAAAGATTCCACCACCTCTGACAACCTTCTATGCTCCTCTGTCATTACTTTCAAAACAGTTAAAATCATCGGTAGTTGCGACTCGGCATTGCCGGTTTCTTTAAAAAAATAATGGGCGGATGATTCACCGGCAAAGATCCCACCGGTCTCGTGAAGTTTCTCAGTAATAAATGCATGCCCTACTTTAGTGATGACCAAAGTCCCCCCTAGCTCCTCCACCACCTTTTTAGGAGTCATTATATATCTGATATCTGCCAAAACAGTTGCTCCTTTGTGTTTTTTCAAAAGTTCCCTGGCCACAATTGCGGTGATAATTGAAGGTGGCACAATTTCGCCTTTTTCATCAATAAAAAATAGCCTATCCCCGTCACCGTCAGGGGCCAACCCTAAATCCGCTTTCTCCTCCACCACTTTTCTTTGTAGATCAACCAAAGTCTCTTTCTGCAGTGGATCGGCTTGATGTACCGGAAAAGTCCCATCTAAATTAAAGTTCATTTTTATCAACTTTCCGGGGATAGATTTAAAAAGTTCCTCAATGTATAAAGCCCCTAAAGCATTGGCCGCATCAGCTACTACCTTAAAGGGGTTCAGTTTTGGCTGCCCGGCAATTCTCAAAGCATTTTCAATCTCTTCGTGAACTATTCCTTCTTTTTTGGTAATAACTCCACCGGGAACCTCAGGTAAGTCCACCTTCTGAGTTACCATTCTTTTGATATCTTCCATACCCGTACTTTTGCCAATTTTTACCAAACCAGTAGGGGATTTCCGGACAATTTTTATGCCGTTATATTCCTTAGGATTATGGGAAGCCGTAATCTGCAAACCTCCGTCATAGCCGTATTTAAAGACAGCAAAATAAAAAGTCGGGGTGGAAACAATCCCTAAGTCAATTACTTTTGCCCCCAGTTCCACCAAAGTTTTACTGACTGCCTCATATATAGCCGGGGAGGAAAGCCTCATATCCCTACCAACAGCAATAGTTAAGGGCGCAGTGGCAGAAAGTTGATTGGAAATTAATTTGTAAATAGCTCGGGTAATAGAAACAGCAAATTGTTCGTTAATCTCAAAAGGGTAGATGCCTCTAATATCATAACTTTTGAAAATATTTTCCGGGGGGGTGGTCTTGTCCATTTTAACCCTTATTATTTTATCAAATCCTGAATTTAATTACATCAAGCTGCTATACTAAATAAATATGAAGACTTGGCAAAGATATTGGTTATATGCAGCCGTGACTTTCTTCTCTATCCATCTAGTACGGGACCTGATGCAGGATTTGCGAATACACAACATTCTTTCCAATACGCTGGTAAAACAAGATTTATCGAAAACACCTTCCTGGTATTGGCAAGTATTCAATACCTACCTGATTGGGACTTCAGAAATTTTACTCGCGTTATACTGTTTTAAAAAAAGGAGATTTGGATTTGCCGGTTTCCTGACAATCGCTATAGCGATACTTTTTATTGTCGTCTGGTTATTTTACTGGATATTTCTTTAAAGCTTACCTCTTTGGAGATTGTTTTTTGGCCCTTGCTTTTTGGGCTAAACCATATTTTCTTCGCTCTTTAACCCGTGGGTCACGGGTTAAAAAACCTTCCCTTTTTAGAGCAGTCCGCGAAGCAGCATCTATTCTAGCAATAGCCCTGGCGATCCCATGAATAACTGCATCAAGTTGCGAAGCTTGTCCTCCGCCCCCAACTTTCACTGAAATCGTATATTTACCAACAGTATCTGTAATTTCTAAAGGACGACTATACTGTTTCTGTAACACCAGACCCGGGAAATATTCTGTAATAGGTTTCCCATTAATTAAAACCTGACCCTTGCCTGAACTCAAATATACCCGCGCTATTGCTTCCTTCCTTCTACCAACAGTAGTTATATTTTCCATCATTTAGCTTCTCCCGCAAACACCTTTAACTTCTTTACCATTTTGCTACCTAATCTGTTATGAGGAAGCATACCTTTGATTGCGTGTTCAATAACATATTCCGGCTTCCGGCTTATTATTTTATCAAAGGTCTCCTGTCGTAATCCTCCAGGATAACCTGAATGGCTGGTATAAACTTTATCTTTGGCTTTTTTACCGGTTACTTTTATCTTACTGGCATTAGTTACCACTACAAAATCTCCAGTGTCCAAGTATGGCACAAATTCCGGTTTTTTCTTACCCATCAGAATCGTAGCCGCTTCAGTGGCCAGTCTTCCCAGAATTTTCCCACTGGCATCAATGACATGCGTTTCTCTTTTGATATTTTTTGCCGATAACTTATTAGTGCTCATTTTGTTTTGGATGATTTTGACTTTACACGAACAGTCTTTTTGACAGCTTTAATCGTCTTTTTCTCTTTTTTATCCGCTTCACTTGCTACTGTTTTTTTGCTAACCCCTAAACCCTGTACCCTAGACCCTTTTTCTAGCGGCTTCAGCTCCTCGCTACCTATCAAGCTCATCCTGACCATTGCAGTTTGATCGCCCGATCTTGTTCCAGTTTTTACCAATCTAGTATAACCAGATACCCTGGTTCCTAATTTCGGAACAATTTCATCATTTACCCTCTTTTGTAAATTCTCATCGAAAATAAAAGAATTAAGCTCCGCTGTATTTTTAGCTTTTGCCAGATTTATTACCTTATCAACTAAACCCTTAATTGCCTTAGCTTTAGCCTCAGAAGTTTGTATCGTCCCATAAGAGAAAAGGGAATACATTAACCCCTTGAAGAGTAATTTACGCTGGTCCTTATTCCTTCCAAGGTGTTTACCATAAACTCTATGCCTCACGAAGAGTCAACCCCCTCTCAGCTAACTTCTCAGATATTAGATGTATGGATTTAGCTCCTAAATTCTTGGCTTTTAAAAGTTGTTGTCTGGAAGTATTAATTAAATCCTCAATGACATTAATTTCTATGACCTTTAGGGCATTTGTAATCCTTACGGGCAAATCTAACTCTTCTATGGTTAATTTCAATGTCTCTTCAGAGATTCTGGAACTCGAATCTTCTACCTCTTCTTCAACTGTGGGTTCGTATATGGCATGGAAAGTATCTGACAAGAGTCTCGCAGCCACATTCACAGCTTCCACAGGAGAAACAGTCCCGTCTGTTGTCACCTCTAATATTAATTTATCAAAGTCTGTCCTTCGTCCTACCCTAGTCGGTTCAACACTATAATTGACTGAAGACACCGGACTAAAAAGAGCGTCTATTGAGATTAGACCAATCTCATCTGTTTTCCTATCGTCCGAAATTGAATAACCTTTACCCTGCTCCGCAATCAATTCTATATTAAGTTTGGATTTCGCATCTGTTAAAGTTGCAATATGCTGATCAAGACTTACGATTTCTCCGTCTCCTTCGATTACCAGATCTGAAGCCTTAACAGTACCTTTACCCGATGCTTTAAGAATCAATTTTATTGGCTTTTCAGAATGGACACTCAAGCGAATCTTTTTAATGTTTAGGATCATCTCAATAACATCTTCCAAAACACCATCAATTACCGAGAATCTATGTGCAACCCCATCAATCCTGATAGAGGTCACCGCGGCTCCGGGCAAAGATGTTAATAACACTCTTCTTAGGCTATTCCCTAACGTATGACCGAAGCCCGCCTCAAGTGGCTCAATGATTACTTTTGCAAAATATTCTGATTCATCCTCTGTTTTAATCTTAAACATAATATTAGCGAGAATAATGTTCAACAATTAATTGTTCGTTAACTGATTGTTCCATTTCTTCTCGTTTTGGGATTCTTAAAACCTTGCCCACTGTGGCTTTTTTATCAAGCCACTCTGGCAAGGTTGAAGTTTCCTCTAAACTCTTTTTAACGTGTGTATTATCTCTCATTTGCGGCGCTATTTCAATAGTCTGATTAACCTTAACCTGAAAAGATGGAATGTTAACTTTTTTCCCATCTATCTTAATATGACCATGACTTACCAATTGCCTTGCTCCAGCTCTGCTCTTCGCGAAGTTTAATCTGTATACAACATTGTCCAACCTGGTTTCTAAAGCCTGAAGAAGGGCCAAACCTGTCACACCCCTTACCTTACTAGCCTTCTCAAAATATCGTTTGAATTGCTTTTCCAATAATCCAAAAATTCTTTTTGCCTTCTGTTTCTCTCTAAGCTGAATGCCATATTCCGATATTCGCCTTCTTCTACCTAACCCATGTTGGCCCGGAGGTACTGCACCTTTTTTCTCTAAGGATTTAGCATCTTTAGCAAATAAAGCCAAGCCTTCTCTTCTGGATAATCTTCTTTTTGGACCAGTATAGCGCGCCATTAAACTCGTCTCCTTTTCTTAGGTCGGGGACCATTATGTGGAATTGGAGTAATATCTGCAATCATAGTAATATTAATTCCTGCTCCTCTCAAGGCTTTAATGGTAGCATCCCTGCCTGACCCGGGACCCTTTATATACACCTCAACTGCACTCATGCCGAATCCTTTGGCAGTTTGAGCCAACTTCTCCATAGCAGAAATTGCCGCATATGGCGTTGCCCTTCTTGCCCCTTTAAAACCTGCTGTACCGGAGGTACCCCAGGCTAAGGTATTCCCTGAGGTATCTGTTAGGGTAATGAGAGTATTGTTAAAAGTCGCGGTGACATATACCCTACCGCTCGTTACTTTTCTCTCTGCCTTCTTTATTGTTTTAGACCTGATTTGTCTCTTAGCCATTAGCTTTTAGCTTCTCCTCCTGTCTTTGCAACTATTTCTTTCCTAACAGTACCAACCGTCTTTCTCTTTCCCCGTTTGGTCCTGGCGTTACTTCTAGTCCGCTGCCCCCTGGCCGGTAAACCTTTTCTGTGTCTTATACCTCTGTAACTTCCAATCTCTTCCAGTCTTTTAATATTTTGTTCAATCTCTTGTCTTAGGTCTCCTTCAACCTTAAATTGCTCAATGCTCTTTTGTAATTTATTAATCTCCTCCTCTGTCAAATCTTTAACTCTTTTAGCTCCATCTACATTTGCTTCTTTAATAACCTGCCTTACATTAGACCTGCCTATACCGAAAATGTAAGTTAATCCTATATCTACCCGTTTATTCTCTGGGAGATCCACACCAGCAATACGAGCCATATTAGATAACCCTCCCCAATTTTAAATTTTTAATTTTAAATTTTAAATTCATATTTATCCCTGACGCTGCTTATGCCTTGGGTCGCGAGGGCAAATGACATACAAGATACCCTCGCGTTTGACTATTTTACAAAACTTACATCGTACTTTTATACTAGCTGCTACTTTCATATAATTAGTGACCAGTCGCTAGAGTCAAGTTATTTTTTCCTAGACTCTAGTCACTAGACTCTTGACTCTATTTGAGCCTAAACGTAATCCTCCCCTTATCCAAATCATACCTCGGACTCATCTCTATCCTCACCCTATCGCCTTCTAAAAGCCTGATATAGTGCATTCTCATTTTACCTGAGATATGACATAAAATGATCCTCCCCAAGAGTTCCGGCACATCGCTGCTTTGATCAATCTCCACCCTAAATAACGTATTGGGTAAAACTTTTTTAACTTTACCTTCAACTTCAATAACATCTTTTATCATAATTTAAAGCTAAAGCATTTTATCAGAATTAGCTTCATATTACAACCCATAGAATTACCAATGGGTTAATACTTTAGGCTCCTTTTTCCCGACAATTACTGTCATCTCAAATAATCCCCCGAGCGACTTATCAGCAGACGAGAAAGTCCACCCATCTTTTTCTAATACCACATCCGGCAATCCTGATGTGTAGATCACTTCAATAGCCAAGCTCATCCCGCTTTTTAATACTGGCCCCTTTCCTGCTTCTCCAAATCCCGGTATTTCCGGATCCTCATGCAAGCTCCTGCCGACCCCGTGTCCAACTAAACTTCTTACCACACTATATCCATTTTTCTCAATTCTCTCTTGAATAGCTGATGAAATATCCCCCACCCTATTCCCGTCTATTGCCTGCGCTACCCCATCCCATAAAGCCTCCTCTCCAGCTTTTAAGAATTTTGTCTTTTCCAACTGTCCACTGTCGCCTGTACCCTGTCCACTTACTAATACACTCCAAGCACAATCTGTATGCCAACCTTTATACACAACCGCCAGATCCACACTTACTACATCACCGCTTTCAAATTTTCTATCTGTAGGTATTCCATGTACCACCTGCTCATTTACCGTAATGCAAGTGGCATATTTATAACCCGGTACGCTTTTATAAGATAAATCCCCACCCTGCTTATAAATCTCCTGCGTTACAATTTTATCAACCTCAAGCTCTGTTACACCAACTTTAATTGCTTCTGTCGCCCGCTTTAAAGCTTTCGCAGCAATCACACCTGATTTTCTCATCAAGTCTTGCTCGCAAACGTTTCTTACTTTCATCCTTAAACTTGCTTTCTGATCTCATCCTGAATCCTTTGTATATCTCCTACCCCATCAACCTCAACCAAAGTACCTTGCTGCTTATAATGATCTAGTAAAGGCTGTGTTTGCTGATAATACAAATCCAGACGTTTATTAATAAGTAAAGCAGTATCATCCGCTCTGCCTCTTTGCAGAAGCCTTTGAACCACTTCCTCCCGGGGAACATTTAGATAAATCACCTTATCTAAATCCGGTTCAAAGATATTTACTTGTTCTATAGTCCTGGGATAACCATCCAAAATAAAACCATTCTTAACATCTTCTTCGCTAACTCTTTTTTTAACTAGTTCAGCTGTAGTTTGATCATCCACTAATTGACCGCAGTCCAAAATCTGTTTGATCCTTTTCCCCTCTTCAGAATCCGAATCTGCTATTTGACGAAAGAGATCTCCTATCGTAATTTTTGGCAGACCTAAATGCTCTGCCAAAAGAGTAGCTTGCGTTGATTTACCCGATCCTTGCGGCCCAATCAAGAGTATTTTCATTCTGCCATTATATCAGGAGTTGTGCTAACATAGGAAGCATGAAAAAGCTAATTTCTTTCATCTTAAAAAGATATTCTCAAATGTCCGGTGATCAGAAAATTCGTCTAGGGATGAACTTGTCAGAAATGGTCAGAAGAGTCAGGCAAGACGGCAAATCAACCACCGGCGCTTAAGTTTAAAAGACATTTATACCACGGCGTTATATATTTGTCTGAAATGGGGATTATATTTTCACGCTCGTAGCAACCAAGTTACCGACTAGGCTCGGGCTTTTTACCCTTTCTCCATTTCTTGGTCTCGGACCCTCAATGAATCTAATTAACCCATTTGGTTTCCCATCAGATCCTAAAATACCAATAACTTTTACAGATACAGACTCATAAAAGCTTCTTAAATATTCTTCCGCCTCATCTGAGTTTCTAAATCCATGCTTGACCCAATCAACAAATGCTTTAGGCTCTAAAGTACTGCGCGCATATGCATCAAGTCTTTCTTGAGGTACATACTGGTATTGTTGAACTGCGAGCCCTCCCAGTTGTTCTCCATCTTTTAATAAGTCAGCGACCCACCCTTTGAATCTTAAAGGATTCTCTTTCACAATAGCAATCGGATTTAAAAATTCAAGTGCAACTGATAATTGATCGAGGTGCTGAAAATCAGACCTATCCGCATATCCTTGTTGAACATGAAACGCTTTGCTAATATCTATAACCCTATCTTTAAAATAAATCCACCTTAATATACTCGGTATATTGAGCGGATTAAAAGGAGATAGATCCTTAAATTTGTTTCCCGGGAATAGATGTTCAAAGAGTTGTGCCTTTGTAGGTTGTTTCAGAGTTTCAATGTTAGGAGGTGGAACTGTTTCCATATACTAAATTATACTATATGCATTAGACTTCCATTTAGCCTCTTCTTGCAAACACTTCATAACTTCTTTCAATTAACTTACTCTCAAATTGTTTAGCCGTATCTAAGATCACTGAAACAACGATTAGAAGACCTGTTCCTCCCAAAACTAAAGTTTGGATTCCTGTCAGGGAAGATGCAATTGAAGGTAAAACTGCAATGGCACCTAAAAATATGGCCCCTGCCAGAGTAATTCTCACCATAATATAATTTAAGAAAGAGGCACTCTGGGTACCCGGTCGTATCCCCGGGATAAATCCTCCGTATTTTTTAATTTCATCGGCTACTTTTGTAGGGTTAAAAATCACGGCCGTATAGAAAAAGGTAAAACCTACCACCAGGAGAAAATATACTAAATTATAGACTAAGCTTCCGGGATTAAAATTTGTGGCCAAAATTTTGCCTAGAGAAGCAAGTTGTGGTTGAGGTAAACCTGCCAGATACGACCCTGCAAAAGATGGAACCAACACTAAAGAGACCGCAAAAATAATCGGAATTACTCCAGCTTGGTTAACCCGCAGCGGCAGATAAGTCTGGGCACCCGTTCCCCCCACTCTCCCTCCTGTGAATCTTCTTGCATACTGGACAGTAATCTGTCTTCTTCCTTCGTTAATGAAAACTACTCCCGCCACTACTAAAATCGATAGTACTGTAAAGATGATAATATTTATCAGTTGTGTTTGATCTACAACTGAAGCTGTTTGTGTTAAAACAACAGGGACCCTCGAAACAATTCCTGCAAAAATTAAAAGTGATATCCCATTACCAATGCCATACTCTGTAATCAGCTCTCCAATCCACATTAAGAAAATGGTTCCTGCAGTCATACCTACAATAATTGAGGCAATCTGAAGAGGATTAATTTGAGTAATGATCCCTTGATTTTTAAGCAGCACAAACATACCTATTGCTTGCAAAAGCGCAAGCGGCACAGTTAAATATCTTGTATATTGATTGATTATTTGCCTCCCCATCTCGCCTTCTTTAGAGAGGGCTTCCAGTTTCGGACTGATCATAGTTAGAAGCTGGAATATTATAGAAGCATTAATGTAAGGATTAAGGCCCAAAGAAATAATAGAAAAATTAGCAAGAGTTCCTCCTGAGAAAATATCCAAAAGTCCCAAAAATTGATTGGATGAGAAAAGTTGTTGAAGTCCTGCCAAATCTACTCCAGAAACAGGGATATGGGCGGTAATTCTAAAAATTATTACCAAAATTGTCGTGATAAGGATTTTTCTTCTCAGCTCGGCTATCTTAAAAGCATTAATAATTGGGGATAATATGTTAGACATCTATCGCCTTCCCACCCGCCTTTTCAATTTTCTTACGGGCAGAATCCGACATAGGAAGTTTAATAGTTAAAACTTGATTTATTTCTCCTTTTCCTAAAATTTTGACACCCCTTTTTGCTTCCCTTTTAGAAATAATCTTTGTCTCTTGTAGTTTACCTATATCCACAACTTCTTTTGCTTTAAAAGCCTTTAATTTGCTGATATTAATTAGTTTAAGTTTCGTGGAGCCTTTGGGATTACCTTTCCCTCTCCTCAAAGGTAATTTTTTGTAGAGAGGAAGATTCCCAGTAAAAGTAACGGGGATGGTACCTCTTGCTTTCTGACCTTTGGTACCTCTTCCTCCAGTCTTACCTTTACCAGAACCTAAACCACGTCCAAGTCTTTTTTTAGATCTAGTCTTAACTTTTAATAATTCATGCAGTTTCATATAATAGTGGCTAGTCGCTAGAGTCTAGAATCTAGGAACCAGTCTTTTTGCCTTGCTGTCTAGACTCTTGACTCTCGACTCTCGACTCTATCTTCTTGAGTTTCCCCAGCGCCTCAAGAGTGGCATAAACATTCGAAGCCTGATTTTTAGTACCCAGGATTTTAGAAACAATATCGTGGATACCTGCCGCTTCTACTACCACCCTAACTGCTCCTCCGGCAATTACTCCTGTACCAACAGGAGCCGGCTTAAGAAGCACCTTGGCTGCTCCGTTTTTCACCAAAATTGGATGTGGTATAGTTCTTCCTTTTAAGGAAACTTCTATTAAGTGCTTTTTTGCATAACTGGTTGCTTTTCTCACTGCGGATTGAACTTCAGCCGCTTTACCTAGTCCCACTCCCACTTTGCCTTTTTTATCCCCCACTACTACCAACACAGACAAAGATCTTTTATCACCACCTTTAGTTTTCTTTGAAACTCTGTTAACTTGTACTACTCTTTCAAAGTATTCTTCTTGCGGAACTTCTGGATTCATTAAAATTTCAGTCCTCCTTCCCTGGCTCCTTTAGCAATTTCTGCTATCCTGCCTTGATACAGAAAGCCACCCCTGTCAAAAACAACTACTGTTATTTTATGCTTTAATGCCCTTTCTGCCAAGCTTTTACCCACTTTTAATGCCCTTTCTTTTTTGGTACCATTTTCTTTTAGGTCAGAAGCTGCAACCAAAGTCTTACTTTGACTATCATCAATAATCTGAGCATAGATGTGTTGTCCAGAACGAAACACCGCCAGCCTAGGTTTGTCTTTAGTTCCAATGATCTTCTTTCTAATTTTTTGATGTTTGCTTACCCTTGATGCTTTATACATAATACTCTATACCTACTTTCCTCCTGCACCTCCCGCTGCAACTCCTACTTTTGCACTTTTCCCGACTTTCTTTCTGATATACTCGCCCTCATATCTTATTCCTTTACCCTTATAAACATCAGGGACTCTGACTTTCTTAATATTGGCAGCAGTTTGACCAACCAGCTGTTTATCTATTCCCATTACTTTAATCTTAGTATTATCCGAAACCTCAAAACTTATTCCGGCCGGTGCGGTAATTTCCACCGGGTGAGAATATCCAACGTTTAAGATCATCTTTTCTCCGCTAACCTGTGCTCGAAACCCTACTCCTATCAGTTCCAAATCTTTACTCCAGGAATTAGTCACCCCCACTACCATATTGGCAAGCAGGCTTCTGGTTAAACCATGTAATGCCCTAATTTTTTTCTCATCATTTTTCCTTTTAATAATAACTTGACCACCCTCAATCTCTACTGAAATACTCGGGTCCACCTCAAGTTTCAAAATTCCCTTTGGCCCTGTTACGCTGACTGTCTTACCGTCTTTTTCAACTGTTACTCCTGTAGGTATTATGATCGGTGCATTTCCAATTCTAGACATAGATTTTTACCAGACTAATGCCAGGACCTCCCCTCCTACTTTGAGTTTACGTGCCTGCTTGTCAGTCATCAAGCCTTTAGGTGTTGAAATAACAGCTACGCCTAACCCATTCAAAACCCATGGTAAATCTTTAACCCCTTTGTAAACCCTGAGAGAGGGCTTCGAGACTCTCTTAACATCAGTTAAAACCGGAATCCTGGAATTATATTTTAGTGTAAGTATTATTTCTCTTTTATCCTGTTTAACTTCGGAGAGATATCCTTCCTTTTGTAGTAACTTGACAAGGTTCCAAACCAGTTTAGAAAAATTCAAGTAAACTTCGACCTTGCCAACCGAATAACCGTTTTTTAATCTGATTAATGCGTCACCCACAGGGTCCATAATTACCAACTCGCTTTCTTCACTCCCGGGAGTAACCCCAGATGTGCTAATTCTCTAAAACAAAGTCTACACAAACCAAATTTACTAAGATATGCCCGAGACCGACCACACTTCATACAACGGTTTTTCTGTTGAACTTCATATTTAAACTTTTTCTTGACAATATTACTCACCTTAGCCATAATTTAACTCCTAAAAGGAAACCCTAAGGCTCCTAATAATTCCTTTCCTTCCTCTTTAGCGGTGTGACCGCCCCTATTTCTTGCACTCGTTGTAATAGTTACTGCCAAACCCCTGGTTTTGTCCACACTCTTGTAATCAACCTCCGGAAAAATAGTTTGTTCCTTCAAACCAATATTTAAATTTCCTTGAGCGTCAAAGGAGTCTTGAGATATTCCTCTAAAATCCCTCACCTTCGGTAAAGCTATATTAATTAACTTGTCCAAAAAGGCATACATTCTCTCACCTCTTAAAGTCATCATCATCCCAATAGGTTGACCCTTACTAACTTTAAAAGAGGCAATAGATTTTTTAGCCTTTGTGACAACAGGGACTTGCCCTCCAAGCTGGGTAAAATAAACTTTTACTTTATCCAAGATACCGGCGTTATCCTTTGCCTCACCCAAACCAATACTGATCACAATTTTTTTAAGGCGCGGAACTGCTAGTTTATTTTTTAACTGCAAGCTCCCCTGCAACTTCTGTCGTACTTCGTTCATATATTTTTCTTTAAGCCTTTGCATCTGTTTTGATCTCCTTTTTGCACTTTCGACAAATTCTCATTTTCTCATTTCCAGCCATCATATAACCTATTCGGGCAACCTTTTTACAATTAGAGCATATCAACGCTACATTAGAAACATTAAATGGTTTGGGGATGTCAATAATCCCGCCCTCCATCTGCCCTTGCTTTTTAACATGCCTCTTATAAAGATTAGCTCCCTCAACGAATACCTTGCCAGCCTTAGCCAAGACAAACACTACCTTGCCTTCTTTGCCTCTGTCTTTACCAAGCAACACCTTCACTTTGTCTCCCTTTTTAATTTTCATAGTGAGCGTAGTCGAACTACCAAACCTCCTGTGCTAAAGAAATAATTTTCGTATATCCGGCATCCCTAATTTCTCTGGCAATCGGGCCAAAAATACGGGTGGCCCGCAAGTTCCCATCATTATCTACTACCACTCCGGCATTATCATCAAATTTAATGTATGAACCATCATCGCGCCTGACCTCTTTTTTAGTCCGGACGATCACAACTTTTATTATTTCGTGATTTTTCACCTGTCCATTTGGATCCGCTCCTTTGACAACCGCCACAACCAATTGTCCTAAACTGGCCTTTCTTTTACCCGAACCCCCCAAAGGTTGAATCACCATAATTGATTTGGCACCGCTGTTGTCTGCAACTGTCAGTCTTGATCTGTGCTGTACCATTAGTTAGTGTCTAGTCGCTAGAGTCTAGTGACTAGTTTTCTCCTTTCTTGCTTTTGATACTTTTTCTTTTTTTGATACTTCTTTACTTGACTCTTGATTCTCGACTCTAGACTCTTCTTTCTCCTCCGGCATCACTTCGGCAATCGTCTGCTCCGCTGCGGCCTTCAATTTCTCCTCAGTGATTGCCTCCAAATCTTTCCCTACCACTTTAACAACCTTCCAGTGTTTATTTTTAGAAACCGGTCTTACCTTTACAATCTCCACCATGTCTCCATCTTTCACCGTAACTATCGTATCCACCAAATACTTCTTAGTCTGAACATAAGTTTTTTTGTATAAAGGATTCCTTGCTTCTCTTTCTACCAAAACCGTTGCCGTATTATTCATTTTTGTTGAAACAACTCTACCAATCATTTATTTTTTCTCCTTTTTTACTTTTGATACTTCTTCATTAGACTCTTTGTGTTTTACCTGCGATTCCAACTGTCCCAAAAGTTCTTTCTGTCTAATAACAGTCAAGATTTGGGCCAACTCTTTTTTCTTTTTTGAAACCATTTTAAAATCCTTTAATTTTTTCATATTTTTATCCAGAGTCAGACTTGCGATTTCATCTTTTAAAGCCTTCGCTTTAATATTAAGTTCTTTTAAATCTAATCCTTTAATCTGTATAAATTCTTGTTTTTTCATAAATCTATTTCTCCACAAACTTAGTACCAACCGGCAGCTTATGGGCAGCTAGCCTAAGTGCTTCCTCTGCTATTAATTTAGATACTGCTCCCATTTCAAAAATTAATTGTCCGGGTTTTACTACCGCCACATACCCCTCCACATCTCCTTTACCTGAACCCATCCGGCTCTCAGCCGGGTGTTTGGTGATTGGCTTATCAGGAAAAACCCTGATCCAAATACGTCCGCCTCTTTGGGTAAAATGGGCCATGGCCCGCCTTGCCGCCTCCAGTTGTCTTGCAGAAATAAAACTTGCTTCCATAGCTTTTAGCCCAAAAGATCCAAAAGATAAACTATTACCCCGTGTTGCTACCCCGCCTCTTTTACCCTTAAAGGCTTTTCTATGTTTCATTCTTTTTGGTTGCAGTAATGCCATAATAATTAGTAATTAGTGAATAGTGCTAAGTGCTAAGTCTTTTTTTGACTTTGCACTTTTCCCTTTGCACTTTGCACTATATTTCTACCTCTCCTTTGTTAATCCACACCTTCACCCCAACATACCCGGATTTTGTAAGTGCCGGATAAACAACAAAGTCTATATCGGCCCGAAGCGTATGTAAAGGCATGGTACCGGCAGCCTTCCACTCGCGCCTGGCAATTTCAGCTCCGCCAATCCTACCGGACAAAACAATTCTTACTCCTTTTGCGCCTGCCCTCATTGCCCTCTCGATTACCTGATTCATTACTCTTTGTGCAGGAAGCCTACGAGCAAGCTGTTCTGCCACAGATTGAGCAATAAGATAAGCTGAAAGGTCAGCCGATTTTAATTCCATTGGGGCAATCTCTAAACTATTCTCATCTTTAATCTTAAGCTCCTTCATTAGAAACTTTTTAACTTCAGTTAAACCACTCCCTCCGCGTCCGATTAGAACTCCCGGACGAGAAACATAGATTATTACTTTTAATTTATTTACCGCTCTTTCTATTTCTATAGAACCAATGCCTGCTGGCCGCAATTTCTTCATCAGAAGATTACGGATTTTTAAATCCTCGGCCAAGTATTGTTGATACTTTACTCCACTAGCAAACCAACGAGACTTCCAGGTCGCCCCAATGCCCATTCTGAAACCTACCGGATGTATCTTTTGTCCCATGAAATTAGCTATCAGTCTTCAGCTTTCAGCTGTCAGACTTTTCTCCTTTCTTTTCTTTGGATTGTTCTGTATTCTTACTTGACTCTAGACTCTTGACTCTAGACTCTTGATCCAACCCATCACTTAAAACTATCTTTATATGGCTCATTCTTCTCTTATATGGCCTAACCCTGCCTTTAGTGCCTGCCCTGAAGCGGCGCATTTTTATGCTTTCGTTTATCTCCACCTTTTTAAAAGTTAGTTTGGAAGTATCCAAGCCTCTCTGTTTTGCATTGGCTAAAACCGTCTTCAATGCTTTCCCCAAATCTTTAGCAGCAACTTTCGGAGTTAAACCCAAAACAGCTAAAGCCCTGGCTGGTTCCATGTTACGAACCATATCCGTCACTAATCTCAGTTTCCGGGGGCTGGTATGTATGTATTTTTGTATAGTTGTTATTTCCATAATTTTCTTCCTGTCATTGCGAGGAGTGAAACGACGTGGCAATCTTTCTTGTAATCAAGATTCCCACGGTCCGCCTTTGGCGGACCTCGGAATGACGAATAACTATGTCTTGGCCACACTCTTCTCAGTCACCTTTCCATGGCTCCTAAAAAGTCTTGTTGGGGCAAATTCCCCGAGTCGATGTCCAACCATTGACTCACTCACAAACACTGTTACAAAATTCTTGCCCTGGTGGACTAAAAAAGTGTGTCCTACAAATTCCGGTGGGATCTGTGACCTTCTGGCCCAAGTTTTGATTGGGTTTTTAGCACCGGTCTTTTGAGCCATCACTTTTTTCATTAATTTTTCATCAATATACGGACCTTTTTTAGTTGACCTGCCCATTATGGTTTTCTCCTTTTCATTATGTATCTATTGGTCCATTTCTTTCTATTTCTGGTTTTACCAACAGCCGGCCGACCGTATTTGGTCATCGGTGTTTTACGTCCAATCCCAGACCTGCCTTCTCCTCCGCCGTGCGGATGTGAATCAGGATCTTGGGCTACACCCCTAACATTTGGCTTAATACCCATATGGCGGGACCTACCGGCCTTTCCTATAACCCGTTGCCTTATTTCTTCATTCCCTAAACTGCCGATTGTCGCCAAAGACTGAAGAGGCACCATTCTAATCTCACCTGAGGGCATTTTCAACTGGGCAAAACTGCCTTCTTTAGCCAAAAGCTGCAAAGCCACTCCGGCACTCCGACCGATCTGTCCGCCCTTACCAGGCGAGAGTTCTACGTTATGCACTAGTGTCCCGACTGTAATATTTTTAAGCCTCATGGCATTACCTATCTTAGATTCAATCTTTTCTCCTGATACCACTTTATCTTTTACCCCTAACCCTTTTGGGGCTAAAATATACCTATACTCCCCGTCTGTATATTTAACCAAGGCAATCTGCACGTTCCTATTTGGATCATATTCTAAAGCTACTACCTCACCGGAAACCCCAAATTTATCCCTCTTAAAATCAATCTCCCTATAATATCTTTTATGCCTGCCGCCCTGGCTTCTGACAGTCACCATTCCGCCAGAGGACCTTCCGGAATGTTTTTTAAGCAAAGTCTTTAAATTACTCATTTCCCTGTTATTACCTTTCGCTGAGTTGTCGGAGCTGCTCCTACTGCACTTCTTTCCACTTTAACTTTAGTTCGGCCCAAAAGATCTTTCTTCTCCTTCAACTTCATTGGCTCACCTTCTGCAGTTGTCACTGTCACCTCTTCTTCCTTCGGAGTCTCAAAAATGGCAATTTTCTCGCCCTTTTTAACCTGCACTAAAGCTTTTTTAAACCCTGCTGTTTGATAAGTTTTTCTCGCCCTTTTTTGCTGTTTAATCTTCCCTTTAACATTGACCACTTTCACTTCCAAAACCTTAACACTAAACTTTTCAGCAACTGCTCTCGCAATCAAAGGTTTAGTCGCGTTTTTGTCTACCTCAAAAGCATACAAGCCGCCTTGGGCCAGTTTCATAGACTTCTCAGTTATAATTGGCCTTTTCAGGACTATCACTTTTGCTCCTTTATCGCTGGCTTGCTTAATTTTTCCACCGCTTCTTTAGTGACAAGCAACAAACTGTGCTTCACTACCTCATAAGCATTAATAAGATTAACCGGCGAAATATCAACTCCGGGGATATTTCTCACAGCCCTAACTACATTGTCTTGTTTTTCTCCTGTAATGATTAAGGCACTTGTCTGTTTTTGTTTCTTGTCTGACGACTGACGACTGACGACTGACGACATTAACCCACTCATCTCCTTAGTCTTGCCGGAAGCTTTTTCCAATCCCGATAAACCTATTACTTGTTTGTCACTCATTTTGGCAGAAAAAGCCGAGACAAGGGCGGCTTTTTTCATCCTTTGTGGCAACTCCAATCTTACTTTTCGGGGCTTAGGGCCAAAAACTATTCCTCCGCCCACAAAAATCGGTGCCCTAATCGCTCCGTGTCTGGCCCTACCGGTCCCTTTTTGTCTGTAAATTTTGGCAGTTGAGCCTTCTACCTCACCCCGGGTTTTGGTAGAAGCATTCAGACTCTTTTGGTTAGTAATATAAACTCTCAGCGCTTGCGATAATAATTTTTTATTTACCTTTTGCCCAAAAATTTCCTTTGGCAAAGTTAAAGTTCCGCTTGCTCTACCTGCTAAGGAATAGACAGGAACAGAAAGAGATGAACGTTTGGCAGGACCCCGAGTAGTCTTTTTAATTGATGTTTTTTTCTTAATTCTCGGCATTCTTTGGTTCCTCCTTAACTTCTTCTTTCTGTTCTGCTGGTGCTTCTTCTTTTGCTTCCAGTGCGCCTTCAGTCTTTGTTTCTTGTTCCTCTTCTTCTGATGGTTTTTCTTCCGGTGGAGGGGTATAACCTTTAATCCTGCCTAATTTTGTTATTAGAACTAAACTGCCAACCGGACCCGGAACAGCGCCTTTAACCACTAATAAATCATTCTCCTTATTTAAGCCAACCACTTCCAGGTTTTTAACACTGACTTGAGTCGTCCCCATATGACCGGCCATTTTTTTACCTTTGTAAACCCGACCCGGAGTAGTCCCGGAACCAATGGCACCCGGAGCCCGAAGTCTATCTGATTGACCGTGAGTCTTTGGACCACCGTGAAACCCATGTCTCCTGACTCCACCCTGAAAACCTTTTCCTTTAGAATCTGCCGATACCTTTATTGCATCCCCTATAGAAAAAACCTGGTCCAGTTTAATTTCTGTTCCAGGCTTTAGATCTTCTGACTGTCCACTGTTGCCTGTTGCCTGTTGCCTGACTTCTCTAAACCAGCGGATTTGGGCTTCCAGTCCAGCTTTTTTGGCATGTCCAATCTGGGGCTTCTTAACTGATTTTTTTGTCCCATAACCTAATTGGACGCCGTTATATCCATCTTTTCCATCAGCTGTTTTTACTTGGGTGACAAAATTAGGGGAAATTTGCACCACAGTAGCACCTACTCTTCTGCCTCGAGAGTCATATGTGCTTGTCATAGTTTTCTTAATACCTAATAAAGTATTGATCATATTTTCAAACATTAAAAAGAGTGACCCGCCTTTAGGCTAAGTCACTCAGTAATTGTGCCTGCCACGTTTGACGTGGCCTTCAATTGTCGTATCCTTCGACTCTGGTTCGACTTCGCTCACCATCGCTCAGGACGCACAACCTACTGAAAATTAATTAATTTTTAATCAACCTGATAAATAAATCATCAGACAAAGGAAATTTTAACACAAGCTCATGCGTGAATGCAAGCAGAGATGTAATATGGATAAACCACAGAGTATGCTACGGCCGTGGAAGTTAATGTGGTAGTACTAACCTTCTTGAAAAGAATGTTAACGATACGTTGCGTCCGATGATTCCTGAGTATCCTAAGCTTACCCAGTCGGGGATCGGATTATCCAATTTTTGAACATGACCCTCTTTTACCAAAACCCATTTGAATCCATCTCCATCATCTTGTAAACAAAGTTCCTCTCCTTGTTTCCTCTCATAAGCAGTTGGAACTTTAAACATTGCTGGGGATTTAACTTGTTCTCGGTGAATTGGAATTCCGAATATCTTTGTTTCTATTACAACCATATCGCCAAACTTTATATCACATCTTTACTTCAATATCAACTCCGGCCGGGATTTCCAGATGCATAAGAGAATCTATGGTTTTTGGGGTAGGTTCGATAATATCAATCATTCTTTTGTGGGTTTTGATCTCAAAAGCTTCTCGGGAATCTTTATCTGTGTGAGGAGAAGTTAAAACAGTAATCATTTCTCTTTTAGTAGGAAGGGGGATTGGGCCGACTATCTTGGCGCCGGTTCTAAGGGCTGTATCCAACAAGGATTCACAGGTGTGATCTAACACCCGATGATCGTAACTTTTCAGTTTTACGCGAATTCGTCCTCTTGGCATAGTTTTAAAGTGCTAAGTGAATAGTGATAAGTGCTTAAGTCAAGTTAATTTTTTAATCATGGCACTTAACATTAAAATCACTTCCTTACACTCTCCAACTAAAGAATTATAAGGCATTTCATCTAATTCTGCAATCTCGAACATTACAAAGAGCCAATACTCTGTTTCACCGGCTTCACCTCTTGCAACTTCCAATTTGGAAAGGTAGTTTTTCCCTCTATGACTATAGTAACCTTCCACGATATTAGCCGGTACCGAAAAAGCAGCTCTAAGTAATTGGCTCCAGATAAAATAATTCTCTTTATTACGACTTGCTTTACGGGATAATTCTAAAATTGCAATTGCTAACTTATGAGATTTTTGCCAAACTAGAAGATCTTTATAACTTTGTATTCTGACTCTACCCTTTGCACTTATCACTTTGCACTCTTTATGCTATTATCTTGGTAATTACTCCGGCTCCGACAGTTTTACCGCCTTCTCGAACAGCAAACCTCAGGCCATCTTCCATAGCCACCGGCGTAATAAGCTTACCTACAACCTTAACTGTATCTCCTGGCATAGCCATCTCCACACCTTCCGGCAACTGCACTTCCCCGGTCACATCAGTAGTCCTGATATAAAACTGCGGCCGGTAACCTTTGAAAAACGGGGTGTGTCTGCCGCCTTCTTCCTTACTCAAGACATAAACTTCTGCCTCAAACTCAGAATGTGGAGTGATTGAACCCGGTTTAGCCAAAACTTGACCGCGCTCAACATCATCTTTTTCAATGCCCCGAAGCAGTATTCCGGCATTGTCTCCGGCTTGGCCCTCATCCAGCATTTTATGAAACATTTCAATTCCGGTTACCACACTCTTTTTGGTAGGCCTAATTCCAACGATTTCGATTTCCTCATTAACTTTAACTTTACCCCGCTCAATCCTTCCGGTCACCACAGTTCCCCTACCTTTAATAGAGAAAACATCTTCCACTGCCATCAGAAACGGCTTATCTGTATCTCTAACCGGAGTTGGAATCCACTCATCAACTTTAACCATCAACTCCTCAATTGATTTAACTGCCTCAGCATCACCCTCTAAAGCCTTTTTAGCGCTGCCGCGGATAATGGGAGACTGCGGGTCATATTCATATTTTTTCAAGAGATCTCTAACTTCCTCTTCCACCAAATCCAGCAGTTCCGGATCATCAACCATATCAACTTTGTTGAGATATACTACAATCGCCGGCACACCCACTTGGCGGGCTAACAGCAGATGTTCTCTGGTTTGTGGCATAGGACCGTCCGGAGCGGAAACCACTAAAATAGCGCCGTCTGTTTGAGCGGCGCCGGTAATCATATTCTTGATATAGTCGGCATGACCAGGCATGTCAATGTGGGCATAATGCCTTTTTTCGGTTTCATATTCCTGGTGGGAAATATTAATGGTAATACCACGGGCTTTTTCTTCCGGGGCATTGTCAATTTGGTCAACGCTGCGGGCTTCAGCCATGCCTTTACCGGCCAAAACCTTGGTGATTGCAGCAGTTAAAGTGGTCTTGCCATGATCAACATGACCCATGGTACCGACATTAACGTGCGGTTTGCTTCTGTCAAATTTTTTCTGTTCAGCCATATTTTGTTATTTTACCCTATATGGGCAATAAATACCAGCCCTTATTGAAGCTGGTAATAAAAATATACAATATCTCTTTATAAAATGCAACAGTCAGATTACGGAACGACTATGAAATAGGACAACTCTCATGATAGCGCCGCAATAAGACTGGAACCCGTCAATACAATACCTACCGCAGTAACAGGCAAACCTATTTCCCGGAAAAGTTGCACATTAAGTAAAGATCCTGTCAACCAAACAACTCCTCCAACAACCAGACAAACGCCACCCACAGCCACCAGACCTAAATCCAATTCATTACTGCTTAAACTTCCCCCCAAAGGCTGCTTCTCCAAAGAGGGATTTGAAACCATTAGATCTTCATGCGGCTGGTTAGTTTCAGTTATAGATTCCACAGAGAGCATATTATACTGACTTAAAGCCCCATAGTCAAAATTAGGGGGCAAGTCTGTTGAGGATTCTACCCAGTAAAGAATCGGTACTTTCAACTACCTGGCCGTTTTCAGCAGATACAAAGGCTGTCACTCCGGTCTTTATAGGGATAAAGCCAAACAGTTTATGAGTTTTGGTGCCCTTAACTTTATAACCCAAAATCCCGTTTTTCTCCTCTAACCTCACCAAACTGGGGATGCTTGCCAGCTCATTATCCACCTTTTCTCCCACCACATCAGTCATAACTTTTGATGCCAGCATATTATCCATTGCCTGCTGTGGTAAAACTGCCACCACCTTAGTTCCTGCCGGAGTAGTAACAGTTAACTGCCTGGTGATTGGATTAATTGAGATGGGAAAGCTTGACAGTGCCCCCACTTTTTTGTTCACCAGAGCTGTCTGTCCGCCTGCTGTAGCTACCTTAACATCTTCTTTCTCCATCATTCCCGCTTTCTCTATTATCTTTGTAGAGCCTGAGGCATCTCCTTTGGCCAAATAAACTCCGGCTACATCAGATTTTCCGTCATTATAATGTCTGGTTATAGGTAATAAAGAGGTAACTGCCAGTAGGCCACCAAGAGTAAACACTAAAACTAAAATATGAGCAGACATTATATCCAGTTTAAGCGAGAAAAATTTTCTTGTCAAATTTAGTGTTCTACTCTACCTGTAAATCCTGAGGATTCAATGATTTTTTGGGTGATATTTTGTGGCACTGGTTCATAATGGTCAGCTTCCATGTAGTAAGTTGCTCTCCCTTGAGACATACTCCTGATGGCTGTAGCATAGCCGTGCATCTCTGCCAAAGGTACTAAAGCTATTACCACCCTGGCATTGCCCCGGGTTTCCGAAGATAAAATTTGGGCCCGTTTGGAAGATAAATCACCGATAATTTCTCCTAAAAACTCTTCCGGGGTGGTTACTTCCACCTTCATGATCGGCTCAAGAAGGATCATGTCAGCTTTTTTGGCCGCTTCTGACAGTCCCAGCGAGGCGGCAATCTTAAAGGCAATTTCAGATGAGTCAACATCATGAAAAGACCCGTCATAAACCGTTACTTTAATATCCGTTACCGGGTATCCGGCCAAAATCCCGGTGTCTTCTTTTTCAATCACTCCTTTTTCAATTGGCGTAATAAACTCCCGCGGAATAGCACCTCCTACTACTTCTGAAACAAATTCCCGGCCTTGACCACGGGGGAGAGGCTCAATCCTGAGCAAACAATGTCCGTATTGGCCCCGGCCACCGGTTTGCCTGATGTATTTTCCTTCTCCCTCTGCCGACTTATTAATAGTCTCTTTATAAGCAACTTGCGGCTGGCCCACATTGGCTTCCAGTTTAAACTCCCGCTTCATCCGGTCCACCAAAATCTCAAGCTGCAACTCACCCATCCCGGCAATAATAGTTTGGCCGGTTTCAGTATCAGACTTAACTCTAAAAGTCGGGTCTTCTTCTGAAAGACGCTGCAGGGCAAACCCAAGCTTTTCCTGATCGGATTTAGTTTTTGGTTCAATGGCCAAAGAAATCACCGGATCAGGAAAGGAAATAGATTCCAAGATAATTGGGGTACTTTCATCACACAAAGTGTTGCCGGTGATGGTATCTTTAAGCCCCACTGCTGCCACTATTTCTCCGGCGAAAGCCTCATCGATTTCTTCCCGGTCATTGGCATGCATCAAAAGTAGCCTGCCTACTCTTTCAGTAATTTGTTTAGTGGAATTGTAAACATAAGAGCCGGACTTTAGTGTTCCTGAATAAACCCTGATGTAGGTTAGTTTTCCGACATGTGGGTCAACCTGAATTTTAAATGCCAAAGCTGCCAAAGGCTCAGCCGGAGCAGCCTTTCTTTCCTCTGCTTCACCTGTTTTAGCATTAATCCCGGTTACTACAGCTATGTCCTGTGGTGAAGGCAGATATTCAACCACGGCGTCCAGCATTGGCTGGACCCCTTTATTCCGCAGAGAGGAACCGGCAAAAACCGGCACGATTTTACTGGCAATGACAGCTTTTCTTAAAGCTTCCTTCAGTTCAACAACCGTCATCTCTTTGCCCCCCAGGTATTTTTCCATTAAAACATCATCACTGCCAGCAATCTCTTCCACCAGCTTCTCCCGGGCGGCTTTGACAACCTCCACCATATCAGCCGGTATCTCTGTCTCGTGAAACTTGGCCCCGGTATCACTTGTCCCGAGCGAAGCCGAGGGATCACCTTCCCAAATAATGGCTTTTTCAGTCAAAAGGTCTACCACTCCCTTAAAATCATTTTCTTTGCCGATCGGTAAATTGTAGGCAATGGCATTGGCCCCTAACCTATCTCTGGCAGATTGGATGGTAGCTGCAAAATCAGCTCCTATTACATCCATCTTGTTGGAAAAAGCGATCAAAGGCACATTGTATTTGTTGGCCTGCCGCCAAACAGTTTCTGTCTGGGATTGCACGCCGGAAGATGAATCCAAAACAATCACTGCCCCATCCAGAACCCGCAGACTCCTTTCCACCTCAGCCGTAAAGTCCACATGTCCCGGAGTATCAATCAGGTTAATCCGCATCTCATGGCCGGCAAATTGGCCGGCCTTCACAGTCCAAAAAGCAGTGATAGCAGCAGAGACGATAGTAATTCCCCGCTCGCGTTCCTGCTCCATCCAGTCAGTCACAGTGGTACCTTCGTCAATATTGCCAATTTTGTAAGTTTTTCCGGTATAAAACAAAATCCGCTCAGTGGTGGTGGTTTTTCCGGCATCAATATGAGCAATAATCCCGATATTTCTGATCCTATCCAGCGGAAAATCTCTTTTTGTCTTTTGTATAGCCATATTATTCTCCTTTTTCTAAGTCCCTGATAATCTTTTTTATTTCTTCAATCCTCACTCTGGTTGTTTCCGCATCCTCGATTGCCATGGTGTAAGCGGCATTCTCGGAAAGGTCACCTTCCTGAGCAGCAGCACCTTTTTTCTCTAAAATAACCGCCAGATCCTGCTCCAGCTGGGCTAGATTACCTCTCCACATTTTTAATTTTTCTTGTCGCAACTTTTTATCCATAATTTAATCCTACCATGATCTAAAAAACCTCCCCTCAGTTCTTGGGAGGTCACAATGTAAATATTAGCCTATTTTGATCCTAAAAGTCAAATAGAAAAAACCTTAAAAAAGAATTAAGTATTTATACTACAGTCGGAAATGGGGTATGAGTGGCCGTCTTTCTCTAGCTTTTAGACGGTATAAACTTTCTAAATCATCGGGGTTACATGCTCCTATGGCTCGGAGATTCTCCAGAAGAGGTCGTTTTCTTTCTGGATCAAGTAATTTCTACAACTTCGATAGTAGATCTTTCTGGTAAATCTTCTACCATAATATCAGCAGATACCTATAATATAACTATATCCTACAACCAATGCAAGTGGGGAAATACCTGTTGCGTCAATAAGCATATACCCAGCCTGGCTGCCATTCCCAAGAAGCGAGAATAGCATCCTCTAAGGAAATCCCTTTAATCCAATGTTCCAAACTATATTGGGTGGCTCTGTGTCCAATCATCAAGACATTTATATCACGGCCGTTATATTTTTGTCTTAGATGATCTAAAAAGTCCTTCATTCTTTTTAAGCAGTCTTCATAAGATTCCCCATTAGGAAAAGGGTCTGTAATATGTTTCACTTTTAATGGATCAACTTCACTACTGGGATGTCTAGTTAAATCTCCGTAATCACACTCCCGAAGCCTTTTATCTTTAATAATTGGGAATTTATCTCCAAAAGCAATTTCGGCCGTCTTAAACGATCTTTGCAGGTCTGAACAAAAATAGCTTCAAAAATATCATTTTCATACCGCTGTCCCAACTCTTTTGCCTGCTGAATCCCTAAAGGGGATAGTTCTATATCATAGTGACCCGAAGCTAAATGATTCTCATTATCAAAAGTTGTGGCGTGGGATTCAAAAATAATTCTTATCATTTTATCCTTAAATCAATTACTATAGTACTATAGGTTGACAGTAATGAATTTTTATTGTACAATTCAATTATCTACAATAACACTCGGTCGGTAAATTTTAGAGGGCTTAAGAAAGCCCTCTTTTTTGTACTGTTTTATTGTTGGAGGGGCAGGAGTCGAACCTGCACACAAGTGATATCTCTACAATAACACCCGGCCGGCTAATGAGACCGTTGCATTCGCCTTTATGCGAGCCCTCCTGAATCATTAGTAGTATCACTATTTAATTCCGCTGTAGATTGCTTCTTGCTTAAAATTTCCTGAGCTTTACTCTCTAATTGTTTTATCTGTTCTCCAAATTCTCCTATAATTACCTCATAACTCATCTCCGTCGGAAAAGAGATGGCAATTCCAGAAGGAAGATCAATAGGATAATTTTTCTTAGATAGACCTGAAGCCACATTGTATTCTTTTCTTTCTTGTTGGGGCAATCTTTGTTCTTCTTGATATTCTTCGCTAAACTCATCTTGAGTCAAAATCTCATTTTCTCCATTATTTTGAGTTACTATCCCGTTTTGCAATAAGCCGGAAAATTCAATAGATTTTTTAAAATCTTTGGCAACTTGGTCTGCTACTTTTTCAGAAATTTTATACTCGCGGATTAGAATATTTACCAATAACCCAGGAAGAGCTGAACCGCTAAATTTTTCTATTAATAATTTATAGAGCTTTGGTGTTTTGGAAGCCTGAATAATCGAGTTTTTTCTCTCTTGTTCAGAGGTTGAAAGTAGAATACTATCCGCTAATACAGATTGAGAATAAGCATTTCCAGATCTGGTAAGAAGACCAAAGTGAGCGAGAGCAGCAATTTTTTGCGCAGAGGCCCCATTAACTCCCTTATACCCTATTGCTTTCGCAGCAGATTCCCTATCGTAAGGACCTTTACCTAATTGATTACGCAACATACCTACTAATTCTATCGCTTCATCTAAACTTACGGCAGGATAAGCAGAACTACGATTAATAAGTTTTTTTGGCGTTATATTTTTGTTTACCGGAGCAACAGCCTCCTTTATGGTATTTTCTTCCATAAAAATATAATACCACTTATCGCAATATTTGTCAACAAAGACTTTTTATAGCTGGATACAGACACGTATAGGAGATAAATATCGGGTCTAGAGAAAGTATCACCAACGGAAATGACTAAATGCCCTATTGGCTGCAGCTTGGCGCTGAATATCTTCTTTCTTCTTAACAGCTAAACCGGTGTTATTTGCAGCATCTAAAAACTCTGCCGCCAGTTTTTTATCAAACGAATGATACTCTTTATTAGATCTTGATTTTGCACCGGACAGAATCCACCTGATGGCCAAGGCTTCTTTTCTGTCACCACGAACCTCTACCGGCACCTGGTATGAGGCTCCTCCCACACGGCGGGGTCTGACCTCCATCTTTGGAGCCACATTGGCAATAGCTTTCTCAAAAACTGCTAGGGGCTCTTGCTTAGCTTGCTCTTTTATCGTCTCCAGTGCCCGGTAAACCACCTTTTCCGCAATAGTTTTCTTACCGCTGATCATTAATTTATTAATAAACCTTGTTACTAATCTTGAATTATAGATTGAGTCTGGGGATAGTATTTGTTTTGGTGCTTTTTTGCTTCTCATGCTGCTGCCTCCGCTGGTGCTGCTACGGGTGCTACTGGTCTGGGTGGGGCAGCTGCCCCTCCTGCCTTTGTACCATATCTGGACCTGCCTTGTTTCCTTCCCGCTACTCCTGCCAAATCGTATTTTCCCCTAACCAGATGATATTTAACTCCCGGTAAATCCTTTACTCTACCCCCTCTTACTAAGACTATGCCGTGTTCTGCCAAAGAGTGACCTTCGCCTTGAATATAGGCTGTGACTTCAGTCCTATTGGAAAGTCTAACTCTGGCCACTTTTCTAAGGGCTGAATTTGGTTTTTTAGGGGTCATTGTTTTCACCAAGGTCACCACCCCCCGTTTTTGCGGATTAAATTCCTGTGTATACCTTCTGTCTTTAGCATTAAAGCCACGGCGTAAAGCTGTAGCTTTGATCTTTCTGGTGACCTTTTTTCTGCCTTTTCTAACTAATTGGTTTATAGTTGGCATACATTAATTCCTTTTTACCCTTCTATCTTAGCCCTTTCATAACTGGTGGGGATAAGCCGGCCAATTATAACATTTTCTTTTAAGCCGATCAGCTTATCTTCTTTGCCGGAAATAGCAGCATCTGAAAGTATTGAGGTAGTTTCCTGGAATGAAGCTGCTGACAAGAAGCTCTCTGTTTGCAAAGAAGCCCTGGTTATTCCCAAAATAACCACTTCTGCCGTTGCCGCCTCACCGCCACCTGCTAAAACCCTTTTATTCTCTTCTTCAAAACGGATTCGATCAATAGTTTCACCAGGTAAGAGATTAGTATCACCTTGAGTTTCTACTCTAACTTTATCCGACATTTTTCTGACAATTACTTCAAAATGCTTTCCGTTAATAGGCACACCTTGAGATTCATAGACCAATCGAACCTCATCAACTATATAACGCTGTGCCGCTCTTAAGCCTTGAATCCTTAAAATCTCTTTAGCATCTACATGCCCTGAGGCTAAAATCGTCCCGGCATCGATAAGTTGCCCATCCTCCACCGAAAGAGTAGAGGTGGCTGGAATAATATATTCTCTTTCTTCGTGCGGCTTTTGAGTAGTTCTCACTCTGACCCTTATTCCCATATTGGTCTCAATTATGGAAACCTTTCCGGCAATCTCTGACATAGGAGAGGCTACCTTGGGAGACCTGGCTTCAAATAACTCTTCAACTCTTGGCAAACCTTGGGTAATATCCAAACCGACAATTCCTCCGGTGTGGAATGTACGCATGGTAAGCTGTGTGCCTGGTTCGCCAATCGCTTGAGCAGCCACTACACCAACAGGTGTACCAATTTTAACAAGTTCCCTTGTGGTAAGATCAAAACCATAACAAGCTGCGCAAATTCCATAACGCGCCTCACAAGTTAATGGGGAACGGGCTGATGTTTTAACCACCCCAGCTTTTAAGATTTGAGTGATCATTTCCTCGGTTAAAAACGCTCCTTTTTTTACAATCACTCTTCTGCTCTTAGGCTCCAAAACATTTTCCGCGGTAATCCTTCCCAATAATTTCTCTCGTGCAGTATTAAAGCTACTTTTTGCGATATCATATTCAAGAGCCTCTCCGGTTCCGCAATCATCCATTCTAATAATTACATCGTGGGCCACATCTACTAATCTTCTTGTCAAATATCCCGCATCGGCTGTCTTTAAGGCTTTATCTGCCACACCTTTTCTGGCTCCCCTGGCCGATGTAAAATATTCAAACACGGATAAACCCTGACGGTAGTTTGATTTGGTAGGCAGTTCAACGATTTTACCGGTTGGGTCAGTAGATAAACCTCTCATAGCGGAAAGTTGCTTTGCCTGATCTCTGGACCCTCTAGCGCCTGCTTCCACCATCATCCTGATCGGGTTTTTAAAACCCAGATAATCCCAAGTGGCGTTGGCCAACTCTTCAGTAGTTCTAATCCAGACCATTTGTGACAATTGCGATTTTTCTTGCGGGGTGATTAACCCTTTGGCAGTATTGGCTTCAATAGTAGCAATCTCCTTCATAGCACTGTCTAAGTACTTTTGTTTATCAGGAACTACCTTGGCATCAAAGATCGAGATCGAAATACCGGCGATCGTTGCCCCCCAGAAACCTAAACTCTTAATACTATCAATAAGATGGGTCACCTCTTCTTTACCCAGAGTCTCCATGGCCCGAAGTATGATGTCACGGATGGTAAACCCCTTAATAACCGAATTAAGAAACCTCATTTGAGAAGGTAATACTTGATTAAACAGGATCCTGCCGACTGATGTTTCAATTGTTTCGCTATCTATCCGAACCTGAATTTTTTGTTGAATCCCGATTTTACCCAAAGTATAGGCTCTTACCGCATCCTCCGAGAGCGCGAAAAACCTCAGTGTTTCCTCTTTCGGAGTATCTCCGATAAAGGTTAAATAATAACAACCCAGCGCCATTTCTCTATTTGGCACCGTGATCGGCTGAGCATTGGCCGGACCGAAAATATTTTCTTTCGACATCATCAAATTCTTGGCTTCTTCTTGAGCTTTTGCAGAAAGTGGCACATGGATTGCCATCTGATCACCATCAAAATCGGCATTAAACCCGGCACAAATACAAGGATGGATGGCAATTGCATTGTTATCCACCAGTATCGGATAGAAAGCTTGAATACCTAGTCTGTGCAAAGTGGGCGCCCTATTGATTAAAATGGGATGCCCAGTGATAATCTCTTCTAAAATATCCCAGACCTCGGCGGGCTTAAGTTCCAAAACATTTTTTGCACCTTTGACATTAGAGGCTAAACCCCTGGCTATCATCTCTCTTAGTACAAAAGGCTTGAACATCTCCAACGCCATTTCTTTTGGTAAACCTACCTGGTCTAACCCCAGCTTTGGCCCTACCACGATAACTGACCTACCTGAATAATCTACCCTTTTCCCTAGAAGATTCTGCCTAAACCTACCTTGTTTACCCCGTAACATATCGGAAAGAGAACGTAAAAAATGGGTTGTGGCAGCACCACCTCGTCTGGAAGTTCTGGACGATGAATCAATTAAACTATCTACAGCTTCCTGAAGCATTCTTTTCTCGTTTCGTAAAATTATTTCCGGAGCACCTAAATTAATTAATCTATTTAAACGGTTATTCCTATTAATTACTCTTCTGTACAAATCGTTCAAATCCGAAGTTGCAAATCTTCCACCCGGGAGTTGCACCATTGGCCGAAGATCTGGCGGTAAAATCGGTAATACCCGTAAAATTAACCAGGCGGCAGATATACCCGATGAGCGCATTCCTTCAATGACCCGAAGCCTTTTTGTGGCTTTAATATGCTTTTGCCCGGTAGATTTTCTGACTTCCTCCCGTAAATTGGCTGCTAACTTATCTAGATCCAAACTTTGCAACACATCCAAAAATGCCTCTGCCCCCATTCCTACTTCAAGAAAATCCGACACTCCATATTCAGAAAGTTTGTAATATTCCTCTTCTGATAAAAGCTTTAGGGGTGTAACAGACTTCACCAAATCCGACACTACTTTATTAATTCCCTCCAGGGTAGTAATCTCTCCCACTAAATTATCTCGTAATTTTTGGATCTCGGACCTTACCTTTAATTCATTCTCTTGTGCTTCCAACTCAAACTTCTCCTTTTCCAGCTTTTTCTTTAATTCGGCCAGATCTTTTTTAAGCGTCTCTTCCAGTAGCTTTATATCACCTTCTAAAGTTTCTTTAGAAGCTGCAATTTTGGCTTCCAGATCTTTTTCTAATTTTTGGAGAGCCTCGGTTTTACCGTTTGGATCAATATTAGTCACCAAATAAGAAGCAAAATAAATAACTGCTTCCAGGTTTTTAGGGGAGATATCCAATATTAATGATAACTTCGACGGTGCACCTTTAACAAACCAGCTATGGGCAACAGGGGAGGCCAGGTTAATATGACCCATTCTCTCCCGCCTAACCTTGCTTTGGGTAACCTCAACTCCGCACTTATCACAGATAACTCCCCGGAATCTAATCCTTTTGTACTTACCACAATAACACTCGTAATCTTTGGTTGGACCAAAGATGTTTTCTGAGAATAATCCATCTTTTTCCGCTTTCAAAGTCCGGTAATTTATAGTTTCCGGTTTAGTGACCTCGCCAAAGGACCAGCTTTTTATTTGTTCCGGTGAAGCAACTGTTAATTTTAAGCTTTCAAAATCTAGCAAATCATTCATTCCTCCTCCTTTTCTTTTTCCATTTCAGAGCTTGCATCAATTACCTCAAAAGAGCTATTTTCGGCTTCCAGTTCTGCTTTTTCGGCAGTCGGTTTCATCTCTAAAGCTTCTTCCAACTCTGCTACTTCAGCGATAACCTCTTCCTTTTCCTCAACTTCCTCCGCCTGAACTATTTTTGCTCCTAGCGTCTCAACAGATAAACCTAAAGCCTGCAGTTCCTTAACCAATACTTTGAAGGATTCCGGAATTAAAGCCTGAGGAATATCAATTCCTTTAACAATCGCTTCAAAAGTTTTAGCTCTTCCTACCACATCATCAGATTTTATAGTCAACATTTCTTGTAAAATATGGGCAGCACCATAAGCTTCCAGAGCCCACACTTCCATCTCCCCCAAACGCTGTCCCCCCATCTGAGCTTTTCCGCCTAAAGGCTGTTGGGTTACCAAAGAGTAAGGCCCTGTAGAACGGGCATGAATCTTTTCCTCAACCATGTGGATTAATTTGAGGATGTAATTTCTGCCCACCACAATAGTATTACCAAACGACTCCCCTGTTCTACCATCAAAAAGCTGGACTTTGCCGTCTGTCTGATATCCTGCTTTTTGAAGCTCTTCCATTAATTTTTCTTCGGGAATTTTTTCAAAAACAGGAGCAGCGATTTTGTATCCCAGTTTCCTCGCTGCAAACCCCCAATGGGTTTCCAGCAGCTGCCCCAAATTCATCCTGGACAAAACAGACAGGGGAGAAATAATAATATCAATAGGTGTTCCGTCCGACAGGCACGGCATGTCTGCCACAGGAACTATCTTTGAAATAACTCCTTTGTTACCGTGACGGCCTGCCAGCTTGTCTCCAGCTGTTACCTTCCGTAGTTGGGCAACTTTAACCTTAATCCGCATCAGTGTTCCTGTATCTAGCTCGTCTCCTTCGTCTCGTGAGAGAATTTGCACACTAATAACAGTACCTCTTTCACCATGGGGGATCCTTAAAGATGTATCTCTCACCTCTTTTGCCTTTTCTCCAAAAATAGCCCGCAGCAGTCTTTCTTCCGCAGTAAGCTCAGTTTCACCTTTAGGCTGGACTTTACCCACTAAAATATCATTTGGTCCCACTTCTGCCCCAATCCTGATAATTCCACCTTCGTCTAAATTGACCAATGCTTCCTCGGATACATTCGGAATATCGTTGGTCAACTCTTCCGGACCAAGTTTGGTTTCTACGACGTCAACCTCATATTCTTCAATATGAATTGAAGTCAAACTATCATCTTTTACCAACCTGTCTGAAATCACGATGGCGTCCTCGTATCCTAAACCGTCAAAACTCATGTAAGCAATCAATAAATTCTGGCCTAGTGCCAGCTCACCCTGATCACAAGCTGCACCATCAATCAAAAGATCGCCCTTTTTAACTTTTTCTCCAACTCCAACTACCGGCCTTTGTGAATAACAAGTACCCTGAGGGGAGTGTACAAATTTCTTGATTTCATATTTGAATTCCTCTTTTTTACCTCCAGAGGAAGGGCGTGTTGTTTTCAAAACAAGCTTTTTCCCGTCTACATATTTAACTTCCCCGTCTTCAGGCGCCCGCACTACCCTTCCCATATTATCGGCGACTATACGCTCCATGCCTGTTCCAACAATAGGCGCAGACGGCTGAAGCAAAGGAACTGCCTGACATTGCATCTGAGTACCCATTAAAGCTCTATTTGCATCATCATTTGCCAAAAAGGGGATTAAAGATGCACTTGTTCCAAAGATCTGCTGAGGAGAAATATCGATTAATGAAATATCAGTAGCTGACCCTTCAAAGAAACTCCCTTGGAAACGGGTCGGAACCCTCTTGTCGACGATATAACCTTTTTCATCAATATTTACTGTAGCCTCGGTAATATGCGAATTTTCTTCATCATCAGCTGTGAAATAAACCACCTCGCCAGTCACCCTTGGTTTACCCTTTTCAAGTACTACCTTTCTGTAAGGAGTTTCCAAAAATCCATATTCGTTAATACGGGCATAAAGGGCCAGATAAGTAACCAATCCTATATTCTGGCCTTCGGGAGACCTAATCGGATCAATTCTTCCGTATTGAGAATGGTTAATATCCCGGACAGAAAAAGATGCCCTATCCCTTGTAATTCCACCAGCCCCCATAACAGAAAGCCTTCTTAAGTGGTCCAGCTCTGATAAAGGGTTAACTTGATCTAAAATAGAAGATAGCTGGGAAGAGCGGAAAAATTCATTAATGGCTGCAATTACCGGTTTAGCGTTAATTAAACCACCGGGACTGACTTCCTGATCAGAAGCTGTTAAACTCATTCTTTCTTTGATAATTCGTTCAAGCCTTAAAACTCCAATTCTAAAAGCATTTTGCTGAACCAACTCTCCGGCACACCTGACACGTCTATTTGCCAAATGGTCAATATCGTCTAGCCTCCCCTCACCGCGGCTTAGTTTAATAAGATATTTTAAAGTAGCGATAATATCTTCTTTGGTTAAAATCCAATTTTCGGGGGTGTTTGGCAGGGTTAAGTTTAATCTTTTATTGATTTTATACCTACCAACTCTGATTAAGTTATAACGCCGGGAGTTAAAAAACATCCCATCCAGCAGTGCTTTTGCATTATCTAAAACTACCGGATCACCGGGACGCATCTTCCTAAAAATCTCCAGCAGCGCCTCATCAGAGCTTGTGGTAGGGTCTTTAGCAAGAGTTGTTTCGATGAATTTATCATCTTCAGTGTCAACATCTGCAAAAAGTTTATGTATTGATTCGTTATCGGAAAACCCCAGTGCCCTGAGAAGAGTTGTGGCGGCAAATTTTCTTCTTCTGTCAATCTTTGCGGTCAAAACTCCCCCTCTTGTTATCGAAAACTCAAGCCAAGAACCCCGATACGGCCGTATCTCGGCCGAGAATAGTCTTTTGCCGGTGATCGGATCGTCGCTGGCTTGAAAAAACACTCCGGGAGAGCGAACCAGTTGATTAATGATAACCCGCTCTACACCATTAATGATAAAAGTGCCTTTATCAGTCATTTGGGGGATATCCCCCAAAAACACATCTTGCTTGTATTCTTGCCCTGTTTGCTTATTGATTAATTTAGCCTCAATTTTTAATGGCGCATCGAAAGTAACTCCTTTTTCGCGAGCCAGCTCAGCGCTATATTTGGTTTTACCGAAATAAAAAGACCCTAAGCTTAGGGTCCAATTTTTTCCTGTAAAGTCTTCGACAGGAGAAATCTCCTCAAGGACTTCGGCAATCCCTGTTTTGAGAAACCAATGATAAGAATCCAGTTGAATTTTTATTAAATTAAGTTCGGGGACGGCAGCTGCTACTTTGCTCCAATATTTACGTTTTGTATCTTTTGTATTATTAGATGAGTTCAGTAACATTAGTAGATGGCCTCTTGAGCAGACTTGCCTTATCTATTGGCACCAACAAAAAGAAGCATACGTACACGTACGCCTCTGTTTTTCTATTCAACTCGGCTCAATATATCACGAAAAATAACATTAGTCAAGCCCCAAAATATTTTCTAGTTTCCGCTTCATCTTTTTTCATTTGGGCGACCAATTCTTCAACGAACTTAAATTTCTTGTTACCCCTTATCTTTCGCAAAAGTTTAACAGAAATCCACTTGCCATAAATATTCTGCTTAAAATCCAAAATATAGACTTCTGCCTGAAAGACCTTTTCATTAAAAGTTTTAGCTTTTCCAATAAAAGTCAGCGCAGGATAGGTGGATATTTTTATTTTGGCGTAAGAGATATAGACTCCTTCGGGGGTGCTTTTAGTTAAATTGACATTAGCTGTTGGAAAACCTAATTTTCTTCCTCTTTGGTTATGTCTTCTAACTTTTCCCCGAAACTTATACATGGTCATCCTCAAGGATAATTGACTATATTTTGATTGTGTTCTTCCAGGGTTTTGCCATAATGAGAAACCCCTTTTGAGTCATGGTAATAGTACAAATAAGGTACGGAAGAATCTGCATTGGCAACAGCCTGAAGGGATGAAAGACCGGGATTGCTAATTGGAGTTGGCGGGAAACCGCCGTGGAGATAGGTATTATAGGGAGAATTTATTTTTTTGTCTTCGCTGCTTAGATTACGCTTCCACCAACTCCGCTCCTGCTCTTGATACCCCAAAGCATACTGCAAAGTAGCATCGGCATTTAAAGCCATACCAATTTTAAATCTTTTCAAAAGTATTGATGCCACCATTTTTCTGACTCCGTCAGAACGAGCTTCCCGCTCCACTATTGATGCTAAAATTACTCCCTGATCTTCAGTCAACCCTTGAGAGCGGATTTTTGACCGTAGCTGCGGATCGAAACGGGCATTAAAAGTGTTTCTTAAAGTGTCGGTTATATACTCCACGGTGGCCTCTTTTGGAAAAAGATATGTGTCAGGAAACATATAACCCTCTTCTGCTAATTCTAAGAATTTGGAATTTGGAATTTGGAATTTGGAATTTAATTCTGCAGCTATCTCCTCCACCCGCCAACCTTCTATCAAAGTAATCCAAGCATCTTCACTACCTGTTTGCAGGGCTTTGATTATCTCCGGTGTAGACATGGAGGAAGATAGTTTATATGAACCTGCCTGCAGCTTATTAGCCAAGTTATCTTGTCTGACATAAATCTTAAAAGCCAGTTCTGATTTAATCAGTTTTTTTTCTTTTAATTTTTTGGCAATTTCCGATACCCCGGCTCCTTTTGCTATTACGAATACTTTGATAGCTTTATCCGCAGAAACCGGACTAAACCGGCTTTCCCACCAACCCTTAGTCAAAAAGATTATAATTGTTATGAAAATTATAACGGTTATAATTTTTCTCATAAGCTATCTAAATAATTTTGTAAAATTCCTGCTGCCGAGTAAGCATCCTCATACCGGCGTTTTTTCTGCTGGATTCCCTGTTCAATCATCACTGCTAAAGCTTTTTTACTGGACAATGTTTCTTCAAAAGTTTCTACCTCAAATCCTCGCCTTTTCAGAGCCGCCACAAATCCTATCACATTCTTACCCATTTTACCTTCCGGCAGACCAACCACTACTTTTTTAAACCTTTCTTCTTTAATAACCTTCGAAGTTTTTTCCACCGCCTCTGTAAAATTTTTTACTTCCAGGATCTGCCAGGGAGAGGCCAGCTCTCCTTCTGAAATTGCCAAACCAATCCTTCTTAAACCAAAATCTACCCCAAGATATTTCATTCTAAATTATTTTTCCCAAAACAATTAGGCGTTTGTAGTTTAAACCGGGAGGCACACAGGTCATTAAAGAAATATACCTTCCTTGCTCATCAGGTGCAAGAATAACGGACAAATCGCTCGGGTCAACAATTTTAATTCCCACCACCCTATAGACAAACCGACTACCTGCCGCCTCCACAAAAATCTCATCATCTTTTTTTAAATCTGTTAACTTTGCAAAAATAGCTGTTTCACCGGCAATAAATTTGCTGAGCGCAGAATGTCCTGAAATAAATACATTCCCCTTTTCTCCGGGCATGGCAGAGCCGGGAAGCTGAGCCAATCCTTTTGACAAGTCATTACTATCTACATAAACAGCTTTCCCCTCTAGCTTAAGCCTAGGCACAGAAAGCAAGAACTGATTATAGTTCGGTTTTGACTGCCTGGTTAAATTGGAAATAAAAGTAGGGAAATTATTGTTATTTTGGACCGAGACCCCTAAAACCTGCTGCCCTGACTTGTGTGGACTAATCAGAACCCGGTTATTATATTCTTGTCCAATAGCCCACAATTCAAATGAAACTATCGGTAAAACTACCTGCAGAAGGAGAATGATCCCGATTGATAAAAATCCCAGGGCAGCCACCCTCATTTAAGCCCAACCTCGATTTTGATATTTTTTGATAAAATAGGCAGACGCTCTAATGCTTTTGGTATTTTCGGAGTCCAACTAATTTCAGAACCTAGAATATTATCCATGCCTTTTAATAGATTTGCCACCTCAGCTGGAGTCTTGAATTTTATCTGATTTCTAATTTTATCTTTATCAACTTGCGGTATCATCTTTGCTTTAAATCTTGCCAAAAATATTAACTTGCCGTCTTTTTCCAATTTTGAAACATCGGCTTGAGTTTCTGTCTCTGAAAGATCAAGTTGAAAACCGTCTGGAACCTGTGTAGTGACTAACTTGGAGACAATCAATTTAAGATCTTTATCCTCAAATGCAGTGCCTTTATAGCGAATAGTCATATTGAGGGCGAATTCGCTGGCTTGATCGTTAATATTTTTATTATAGCTTTTACGGGTAACCTGTTCTGAGAGCGCTTCCTGCAAGATTTTTTTATTGGGGAATTTTTCCTGCAGCTTTTGTTGAGCTTGCTGTCTCAAGTCAGAGGATAATTTAGCAAGTAATCTTTGTTGATCTTCACTGGAGACAACAGTCACGTCTTTAGATGTACCCCCGGAAAGGTTACCCTCGGATTTAGCAGCTAATTTATCAGATGAATAACCTGCAATGGTAAAATCCGATCCGGAAGGTAAATTTCCGTCAGCTCCGATTGAAGCAGCAGTAACTGTAGTATTTGCTTTGCCAAAAGTAATCCCGCTATCGCTAGCTGACTGCGAAGCTATGGTTGCACTGGTATCCAGGGTAAACTTTATGCCTCCACTACTGATACTAGTCCCCTTACTCAATACCTGCGGACTTAGAGTTTTATTATAAATTACAATAGTCCCCTTGGCCGGATCGCCGATTTGTCTTTTACCGGAAGCATTGTCTTTGGCAGAACCTGACACCTCTGTTTCGACTGTTTGCCCCGGAATGATTTTGGCATCTTCATCGACTGCCTTTTGATTAGGGTCGGCTATAACCTCTGCATCTTTCTCCAGCACCTTTGGTTCTACAAAAATCTTTACATTTGCCTTAGGCAACAAAATATAAGTACCTAGCACTAAAGCCAAACTCAGAACTATTCCAAAAAGTAAAATAGGGGTTGTAAGGCTTTTGGGAATTAATTGCTTCCAATCATTCTTCTTATCTGTTTCAAAATCTTCAATCTCTAAAGGGCGCTCTTTGGAGATTGCCAACTCTTCCTCCTGGGGCTGCTCTAACTTAAGGTCTTCCGGCAAATCATCAGTTTCTTTGTATTCTGACTTAATCTGACTTTCTACGTCTCCAACTACAAAACCGAGATTTTCTTTTTCAGAATTAACTTCACTCTTTGGTTTTCTAACCACCTGACTTTCTGGCTCTTTTAGATCCTCTTCATCAATAACTACTGCTTTTTCTATCTTTCTTTGCTGAGAATGGTCTATAAAAGAGATAGCGGGATTAAGTTCTGATCCTCCGGCCAAGCATATACTTTTAATTTCCAAGTCTTGCTCCAGTACCTCTATCTTTGGCAGGTGCAAGAATGATAGTTTAGACATCCAGGGAAAAGATAATAGTTGAGATTTTAATTCGGAAGATGCCGTACCGTAAATTAAAATCTTAGAAGGCAACGTTTCAACATCAATAAATGTGAGTAGTGCTTTTTCTATATCTGAACCTGCAGTTTCTCCTCTTTTAATAACCTTTACCCCATCAATTTTACCTGCCCTGACTACTGTAACTGTTAAATGAAGTTTCTCAAACCCAATCAAAATAGCAGTTGTGGGAATACCATCCTGTTTTTCCAAAAAATGCGCTATGGCATTACTGGTCGCTACATAAGCCATCGGAGTAAGCTCCAGTTCTTTCACCAAAACTCGGAGTATTTTTAAGTACTCATCTTTTAAATTGTCATCTATTAGCCAGGAAGCAGGCACCCCAAAAAGGATTTTTTGGGGTTCGATCTCTTTTAAACCTAAAACTTGATCCAAGAGCTTATCTGTAACCGCAACAATCTCGTCATTTGAGGAATAATTTTCCGAAGCTATTGATAAAATCTTAAGTTCTTTACCTTCGATACCCCACAAAGCTGCCGTGAGATTTTCAGTACCGATGTTTGTGGCAAAAAAATATTCTTTACTTTCTTGCCTTTCCCGAAACGGTAAAAAGGCTGTTATTTTATCAAGGAAGCTCATATGAATTATTTTAACACAATTTGTGCCCTGATTCGGCGGATACCGGCAGACACAGCCTCTTCTTTGATAATTTCTATTTTCCCAATCACGGCAGTTGCCTCAACATGGGGACCGCCGCAAAATTCCAGGGAATAATATCCATTTCTTTCTCTTTGGTCTTTTGCTTTGGGGTCCAAATTATATCCCGGCCCAACTCCATAAATACTGACTTCACTACCGTACTTTTCATCAAAAAGCCCAATAGCGCCCATGTTTTTGGCCTCAGTCGGACTGACGATCTTACGGTCAACCCTTAGATCCTCTGTAATTTTTTTGTTAATAATATCTTCCACCTCTTTTATTTCTTCCTCCGTCATCTTGCGCTCAAAAGAAAAATCAAACCGCAGCCGCTCAGAGGTGATATTAGATCCTTTCTGAAACACCTCCGGCCCCAAAACATCTCTTAAAGCCTGGTGAAGTAAATGAGTAGCGGTGTGATATTTGGTAACTACCTCAGATTGGTCTGCTAGACCACCTTTAAATTTACCTGCCTCTACGCCTTTAGATACTTGTTGATGTTGCCGAAACGCCTCTTCGTATCCCTTTTTAAAATTGTCCATTTCTAACCCAACCTGCTGAATCAATTCAGACGCTGTTCCAAATATAATCGGTTGTGGTGTACCCATTCTTTGATGGTAGTCAAAAGCTATATTTCCTGCATTACCTGATGCTGTCGTTATCGGAGTATCAGGTGTAAATTTAGCTAACATCTTTTCTCTGAGTTCGTCTGGAGAACTTTTCTCTTTTATCAATCGATATGCCTCTGCCATAAATTCATGGATCGTTTCTTTATTTTCTTTCAGTTCTTGATATTTTTCTTCGTATATATTGATGGCGGTATCTATAATCTTTTGCACTACATAGTCTTCTAGTAGTTGATTGTTTTGAGTAATCGCCCCGGAGAGTAATCGCGCTAAAACAGAACCCCTCGGATCATTGGATTGCGATTTAATTCCCTCAGCCATTAAAAAAACTGCAGCTTTTAAATGATCTGCAATAATCCGCTTAGATCTTTCTGAATAATTATTTTTTGATTTTTCAATTTCTTTAATAATTGGCTCAAACAAATCAGTTTCATAGTCACTTTTCTTTCCATTTAGAGCAGCCAGTGTTCTTTCTAAGCCCATACCTGTATCCACATTTCTCTGTGGCAGATTCTCTAAGCTGCCGTCCTCTTTCCTATTAAATTGCATAAAAACATCATTCCAAATTTCTACCCATCTTGAATCTTCATTAGGTTTTCCTTCCGGTCCGCCCTCACCTATCCAATAAAACATTTCCGTATCCGGGCCACACAAACCAGATTTTTCACCAGTCGGCCACCAGTTATGACTCTTGCCAAAATAGAATATTCTATCTTCTGGAATCCCTAAACTTTTCCAGACTCCAGCTGACTCTTCGTCTTTTGGCGCATCGCCGTCTCCGGCAAAAACAGTAATAGCAAGCTTTTCTATTGGTATCTCCAATTCCTTTGTTAGAAACTCAAAAGATAATTTGATGGCCCCTTCTTTCCAATAATCACCTATAGACCAATTACCCAACATCTCAAAGAAGGTATGATGAACCTCATCTCCCACCTCTTCAATATCATCAGTCCTCAGACATTTTTGGACATCAACCAGTCTTTTACTAGGCGGTTCTTTTTGTCCTGTGAGATAGGGGATTAAGGGTTGCATTCCGGCACTAGTAAATAAAACTTTCTCCTTGCCAACCAATTGCTCTTCCTCAGAAGGCACTAAAGAGGCAGAAGAAATTTCCTGATGCGGCAAATCAGAATGATTCTTGAAAAAGTTAATGAATTTTAACCTTAACTCTTGAGATGTCATGAAGGTATTATATCCTAAATTTTTGCTTAGAAACAAAGAGCGTAAAACGAGGAGGATTTTGATATCAGGGGGAACCGGAAACTGAACGATTAGTGAATTTCCGAGGGGGTGAGCCCCCGATCAGCAAAATCTGACGAGTAGCTCGACTTTCAGCAAAAAGAGTTTTACCACGCTTTTGCGGTCAAAAGCGTGAAGAAAGATGTATCTAGAACAAGCCTAGAGATTCTTCACTTCGTTCAGAATGACAGTTTAAAGCACCTTTTTATAGAATCTTTTTGGTTTGGGTTTAATGATCTTTTGCAGCACCTTCGCTACTCCGGCAGCAACTCCTACTTCCGCACTCGTTGCCAACTTGCTTGCTACTGCCACCGGCTTTTCCAAATCCTGCGCGATATTTTCACCTGTTTGCAAGATTGCATTAAATTGATCCAAAGCCCTTTTTAAATCACGCAAAATGAAAAATACTTGGATTCCCGTAATACTTAAAAAAATTGATAAAAGTAGTATTAAGAATATAAGGGCTACTTGCAAAAAATCCATGGGTTTTTAATATAGCATAACCTTACCAATCTGTCATTTCTGTTTGAAAAAAACCGTTCTTTCAACTTTGGTTACATTACCGCTTTTTGATACGGCAGCTATTTCAATAGTATTGATATCGTCAGCCAGTTTGATTTCTTGGGAGAATTTGCCTGAAGGATCTACCCCAATCTCTTGGTTGTTGATACTCAATTTTGCCTCAGGATCAGTCCTGCCTGTCACCAAAACAGTCGGAGAGCTGGTATTAAATTGGTTCACAGGCTCTCTTACTTCCAAAAACGGACCCCCTACCAAAAACCTATATTCAAACCAAAGATAAACAAAGAAGATGATTATTAAAGTCAAAACCACTCCTCCCAAAGCTCGGGAGGGAGTCAGCTTAAATCTTTTTTTATCCACCGGGTTACTAAAAGTCTCCAGAATTCTGGGTGGATGCTTTCCTTCGGAAAACTCCCTTCTAAATATTGCCAGGAGTTTTTCCGGGTCTAACTTTAAAAATCTACCGTAATTTCTAATAAACCCTTGGACAAATGTTGGAGGCGGCAGTTTAGCATATTGGCCTGCTTCCAGCGCTTCAAGCAGTTCTTTACGGATCTTCGTAGCCTTTTCAATTTCATCTAAAGTAAAAAGCTTTTTTTCCCTTTCCTCTTTTAAAATCTGCCCAACTGTCCGCATGTACGAATTTTACCAAAATGACCTGTTGACATAAAGACATTAACTTCTTAAGATACAGCTAATGTCCAACCAAAGCCTCTCGCAAGACGATACCTCGCTTCTGCCGCCTCCTAGTGGCGGCTCGGAGAAAGCTGACCTTTATCTCAATCAACTGATTGAATTAATTAATGAAGATAAACTAATAGTTTCACACACCGACCTTGCTAAATTCGACCCCACCTCGCTGCAGGATCATTACCGCCTGGACTTAAAAGATTACGAGGTAGAAGTAAGCCACAGTAAGCAGGCGGATACAGGCAAAGATTTTTATGTTTTATTATTTAACAATTTAAAATCTATTAATGAAGGGTGCACTGAGAAAGTAATTTTAGCTTACATACATATAACAGAGGACCAATTCGCAAAGTTTAAAACCGTAGCTGAAACCCAAATTGAGAGAAAAAGAAAAGAGGCAGAAGAGAAAAGATTCAAAGAAGTGATGGCGCCGATTGACCAGGCTCTTGAGAAATTAGTTTCAAGCCCAGCTGATATTCCCCTCGAAGCTGCTCCTGATCTGCAGAACCATCGAACACCCTCAGACTCTACCAGTCCGTTCGGCAATACCCGGCCTGCTTTTGCCTCTTCTTAAAATTATCTGTGTACCATCTTCATATAACTGAATAATCGTTGATGGTTTTGACTTCAATTTTCCCCCATCCAGATAAAAAGCTACCTTGCTGCCAAAATATTTTTTTGCCTCCTTTGTTGTCTCTACCGGTTTTAATCCTGCAAGATTGGCAGAAGGCGCAACTAGGGGGCCGGTCTGTTTTAGTAGTTCCAATAATTTCTCATCTTTCGGCATCCTAAAGGCTAATGAATTTTTACCTCTGTGAAGAAACTGAAATCTGTCAGACCTAACTGATAAAACAACACTTAAAGGGTTGGGCCAGTTTTTTTCCAGAAAATCTTTTTGTTCTCTGGTTAACTTAACTTCAAAATTTTTCAAATCATCAATAGAGGAAATTAAAATAATAAAAGGTTTATCTTTTCCCCGTTTTCGTAATGTGTAGATTCTCTCAACAGCTTTCGGATTGAGAGCCGACCCGACAATTCCATAAATAGTATCCGTCGGTATCACTCCGATTTCACCAACCTTTAAAGGCTTTATAATTTGATCTGTGTCTTCAAAAGTTAAATCTAGCGCTTTCATCCGCTCAATTGTACCAAATGTACATGAAGTATAATGAAAGTCAAGTCTCCGAAGTGGTTACTTGTTGGGCAAAATAGTCGTCGGCATTTCTGACCAGCACATCCCGGGGTTTGCTACCTTCTCCCGGTCCAACTATTCCTGCTGCCTCCAGCTCATCCAGAATCCTGGCTGCCCTGGCATAACCCACCTTGAGCCTTCTCTGTAGCAGTGAAGCCGAAGCCCGGTCATATTGACAAATAGTCCTCACTGCTTCCTCAAAAAGCTCGTCCCGATCAGATCCGTTACCTCCTCTTGTGCCCCATCTACCCAGTGGCATCTCTACTACCTCAGCCGTATACTGTGGGGCAATCCCGGTTGACTTTAAGTATTTAATTAAATTATTGATCTCATCATCCTGGACAAACACTCCCTGGATACGCATCGGCTTGGAAGCATCAGGCGGCAAAAACAGCATGTCTCCTCTTCCAAGAAGTTTTTCTGCCCCCGGCCCGTCCAAAATTACCCGCGAGTCAATCATGGAGGAAACATTAAAAGCAATCCGGCAGGGGATATTGGCTTTAATTAATCCGGTGATAACATCAACAGAAGGCCGCTGGGTAGCTACCACCAAATGAATCCCAGTGGCCCGGGCCAGTTGGGCAATCCTGGTAATAGCATCCTCAATCTCGACCGGTGCAAACATCATTAGGTCCGCCAGTTCATCAACAATAATCACAATATAAGGCAGCGCCTGAAAGCCTGACATTTCGTTATAACCGCTGATATTTCTGACACCCACGGATTGAAATAATTTATAACGCCTGTCCATCTCTGCCATAGCCCACTTCAAAGAAGATAAAATCTTCTCCGGCTCGGTAATAACCGGAGTCAAAAGATGGGGAATCCCGTTATAATTTGTTAACTCCACTCTTTTCGGATCAATCAAAATCATTTTCAACTGGTCCGGTGAATTTCTAAAAAGTAGGGAAGCAATAACCGCATTAATCAATACCGACTTACCGGATCCGGTTGTCCCGGCAATTAAAACATGTGGCATTCTATCTACATCCACTATCATTGGTTTAGAAGAAGTATCCCGACCTAAAACAACCGCCAATCTCGATTTATGCTTCTGCATCTCATCTGACGCCAAAACCTGTTTTAAGCCCACTATTTCCAAAGACCGATTCGGAACTTCAATACCTACCAAAGATTTTCCGGGAATAGGAGCTTCAATCCTGACAGTTCCGGTGGGGGTAGCTAGCGCCAAAGCAATATCGTGTTGTAAATTAGCAATTTTTGAAATCTTAGTTCCAGCCGAGATTCTTAAGGCATATTGAGTTACTGCCGGTCCGCCGTTTACTTCTGCAACGTCTGCGGCAATTCCGAATGAATCTAAAGTCTTTTCGATAATATCCGCATTCTTTTTAACATCGCCCCTTTCTGCTGCCGCGCCCACCTTGTCAGAAAGCAGGCTTAAGGATGGATATTTCCAAATTTTACTTTGGCCGGCCACGTTTTGTACCAGCACATCGGCAATCGCCGGTTCTTTATGTGATATAGGTTGAGGCCTCGGACCTGGACGGTCATCTACTCCAGAAACTTTAATTGGTATGTGTTTTGCCTCAAAAGTCCTTTGCCTGTTAAAAATTGGTTTAAGTAGCTTTTGCAGGGTATTGAAAAACCAAACAAAAATACTAAAAATCTGCTGCAGCGAGGTATTAAAAAGTACCACCAAACCCACCACAAAAACCAATAGAAGCAACGCAACTGCGCCCAAAGGGGTCACAAAGAAAGCAAGTTGCAGCCATAAAGTTTGTCCAATTAAACCACCGTTTTCAAATTTAACTGCTGCTACTAACGAAGCGGTTGACAAAACTATCAATACTAATCCCAGCAATACATTAGTTTGTGCTAGTTTCCATCTGGCCTTCGTCAAGACTAATCCAGATAAGAAAAATAATATGGGTGCCGCTAGTTGGGTTACTCCTAAATAAATCTTTAAAAAATCTTTCCAAAATACCAGGATTTGAGAATCAGTCAGGATAGCTACTACTGATAAAACAGCCAGAACAAAAGCTACCAGTGTACCAACCGCAGTGATAGTTTTTTGTTTTAGTTTAAACTTCGGTAATTTATAAATAGATCTTCTTCTTGCCATAATTTAATTATACCATAGACTATGGGTTTAAACCTCCACTACAACCGATAGTATTAACGGTCTTCTTTCAGTGGCCTGATGGAAAAATTTATCCAAGGCATCTTCGATTATTCTCCTGATAAAGCGCCAGTCGGCTGTTTTGTGGGTGTGTTTTTGCAAAGCATCCTTAACTACAGTTTTTGCTTCAGAAAGCAGCTCTTTAGCCATCTCTTCAAATACAAATCCCCTTGAAATAATATCCACTTCCGAGACCAACTTACCGGTATGCTGATCTACTGATACCACCACAACTACCACTCCTTCTTCGCTCATTTTTTGTCTGTCCCGCAAGACCACATGCCCGATATCCCCAATCCCCAAGCCGTCCACATAGACATTTTGTACATCAACTTTACCGGTTATTTTTATGTCTTCACCCTTTATCTCTAAAATATCTCCATCTTCTGCTTCCAGAAGTTGTTTTTTATCATAACCCATATCCACAGCCATTTTAGAAAAAGCCTCCATATGTCTAAAAGTCCCACCGATTGGGAATAAAGATTTCGGTTTTATTAGATTGATCATCAGCCGCAGTTCCTCCAATGCCGCATGGCCGGAAACATGTAAATCAGAAGTTACAGCCGAATAGTAAACATTTAGTCCCAGTCTTGAGAGCGAATCAATCAGGGCGCTTTGGGCAGATTCGGTGGAAGGAATGGGGTCAGCAGAAAATACCACACTATCGCCCTCTTTTAAAATTACTTGCTTGTGTTCCTCGTTGGCTGCCCTTACTAGAGATGAGTCAGATTGTCCCTGGGCCCCGGCAATTAAAACCATAAGTTTTTGAGGGGCAAATGAGGAAATTACATCAGGAGCTATCATAACCGCTGGCGGAACTGATAAATATCCCAAATCCCTGGCCACTTGAAAATTGTTCTCAAAAGAACGGCCCACCACTGCTACTTTCCTATTCAGTTTCGCTGCCACATTAATCGCCTGCTGCATCCGGGAGACATTCGATGAAGTCATGGTAATCAAAAGTTTCCCCGGAGTCTCCAGTGCAGCTTTTTCAAAAGAATCCTCAATAGATTTTTCCGACTTATTGAAACCCGGCTTATCAACCCGCAAACAATCAATTAAAAGCAACCGTACGCCCTCGCTGCCGAGCCTCGCCACTGTCCCTACGTCAGTTACCTGACCGGAGACTGGTGTCCAGTCAATCTTAAAATCTGCCTGATGGATAATTGTCCCCTGAGGCGTCTTAATAACTATTCCTGTAGAGTCCGGTACTGAATGGGATACTTGATAAAAAGAGACTTTAAAATTACCCAAATCTAACTTTTGGTCGATTTTCATTTCAACAATTTTCTCCTTAGGTAAATTGTGTTCGGTGAATTTGGCACGGATAAATCCAGCTGTTAACCTTTGGGTATAGATCGGAGCTTGAATCTCCGGCCAAATATAAGGCAAGCTGCCGATATGATCCTCATGACCATGGGTAATAATAATTCCTCTGATCCTATTTATCTTATCCCTAAGGTATGAAATATCCGGAATCACCAAATCTACGCCCGGCATAGCATCATCAGGAAATCCCACGCCGCAATCGACAATAATGATGTCATTGCCGCACTCATAAACATACATGTTTTTGGTCACATCACCAACACCACCTAAGGGAATAATCCTCAGTGGTTGATTATTATCGCGAAGCGTCAAGCTTGTCTTATTTTGTGTATTCAAAAATTGAGGTCTAAACGTTTTCATAAATGAATCGAGATAGGATATTATGATACTAGGATATTAAGTGGTTTTTCTCGTAATATCTTTATATCCCAATATCCCTTATCTCATCCTCCCAAGTACTCTCCTAGGTTCTCGCCTGTAATCCTAAATGGCCCGACTTCTCCTTCCACTTTTTTCCTGGCCACTTTTCTGCAAATAGTTTGTAATGAACGTGACAGGGACCTAATTCCTGAATCAAAGCCTAAAGGCCGCAGAATCTGAGGCCAGGTTGTCTGATCAATAGTCAATGAGCCTGGATCAACACCTGATTCTTTCAAAGTTTTAGGCAACAGATAATCCCTGCCAATTACCAGCTTTTCGCCGTCTGAGTAAGAAGGCATCACAATTGGCTCAAGTCTGTCTAAAACTGCTGTGGCAATGTTACCGGTATTATTGGCAGTGGCAATAAATAACACCTGTGATAGGTCGTATGGGAAATCTAAGTAGTGATCCAGAAAGGCCTGATTTTGAGCAGGATCTAAAAGCTCTACCAATACCCCCATAATATCCACCCTATGTTCAACTGCCACCCTATCTATTTCATCTAACAGTATAACAGGACTTGAAACTTTGGCAGCCTGGATGGCTTTGATGATTTGCCCTGGTTCACTGTCCGGTCTAAGCCTGGATTGACCGCGTAAACTGGCCGGGTCTCCCAAGCCGCCAAAGGGAATCCTTATGAGTGGCCGTCCCAGACTTTCTGCTATTGAGTAAGCCAGGGAAGTTTTACCGGTTCCCACTAAACCGATAAACGCCAGTATTGGTGCATGAAAGTCGTTTTCCTGGCCGCTTTGTTTGTGTAAAATCAACACTGATAAATATTCCAAAATCCGGTCTTTAACTGATTGCAAACCATAGTGGTTTTTATCCAGGATTTGTTTAGTCCGGTTGATATCTAGAATATCCTGGGAATACTTGTTAAACGGCAGGGCAAGGACAAATTCCACATAAGAAATTAAGCTGGCCAGCTCTGCACCTCCGCCAGTTGGCGGACCACTAAATTGCAGAATGTTAAGAAGCTTCTCTTCAATTTCTTTGGGAAGACCCGCTTGAGAAATTTTTATTTTTAACTGTTCAACACTGACCCGGGCAGAATCCATCCTGCTACCTATTTTACCTTATAGCTCACAATTTCCCAAGAGGATAATCAATAGTTTATCTGTTAAATCCACCGCGGCCACCACGGTCTCGTCCACCGCCACGGCCTCTGTCGAATCCACCTGACCTCCCGGATCCACCTCTGTCAAAACCACCACTTCGTGGTCTGTCTCCAAAGGGGCGTCTTGGACCACTGCTTCTTTCTCCGCCAAATCCACCTGATCTATAGCCACCACTTGATGATCTGGGTCTATCCCCAAAAGAAGGTCTTGGCCTAAATCCCCCGCTTCTTGGCCTGAAGCCTCCACCAGAAGGACGTCCTTCTGATTCAGGCTTAATATCCGCCCCAAAAAGCATTGATAATCCGACTTTTCCATCAGGTGAAACATCGGTTACCCGAACTTTCACTTCTTGTCCTTCAGACACCACATCTTCTGCCTGCTCCACATGGCCCGGTGCCATTTGGGAAATATGAACTAATCCGTCTTTACCAGGAGCAATCTCCACAAAAGCCCCGAAAGGTACGAGTCTGACCACTTTTCCGGTGAACTCATCCCCGACATTAACGGTTTTAAACATGCCTTCGATTTCCGCAATGGCTTTATCTACCCCACTGGAATCTGTTCCGGACACCATCACTGTCCCGTCATCTTCAATATCAATTTGGGCCCCGGTTCTTCCGATAATGGCATTAATATTCTTGCCGCCCGGCCCGATCAAAAGCCCGATCTCTTCCGGTTTAATATGCAATGTTTCCACTCTGGGAGCATATGGTGAAAGAGGGCCGACATTGGGCATAACTGTTGCCATCTTTTCCAAAATTTCCAGTCTGGCTTTTTTCCCCATCTCCAAAGCAGTCTCGATAATTTCAAAAGAGAGTCCTGAAAGCTTGGTATCCATTTGGATAGCGGTAATACCGTTTTTAGTTCCGGCCACCTTAAAATCCATCTCACCATAAAAATCCTCAACCGCCCTCATGTCAGCCACTACCTGGAATTTTTTCTTATTTGAAAATAGTCCCAAAGCAATACCTGCCACCGGCTCAAAAAGTGGAACTCCGGCATTTAGAAGGGCTAAAGTAGTAGCACAAACAGAAGCCATTGAAGTAGAAGCATTAGCTGCTAAGACTTCAGATACGACTCTGATGGCATAAGGAAAACTCTCTTCAGAAGGAACAACTGCGGAAATAGCTTTTTCAGCTAACGCTCCGTGACCGATATCACGTCTGTTGGGCGGACCTAATCTTTTAACTTCTCCCACGGAAAAAGGATTAATACCCATGTTGTAGTGATGCATAAACCTTTTTTCCCTCTCCCCTTCCATGCCGTCCAGAGTTTGCTTCAAGGAAGGAGCACCTAAAGTAACGACAGATAGAACCTGCGTATCCCCGCGGTTAAATAGGGCGCTGCCGTGTGTCCTAGGCAAAATTCCTACTTCCATCTGAAGCGGCCTGATCTCATCCATGCCCCGGCCATCCACCCTTTTACCTTTCTCAAGAACACTCTCATGCACAATTTCTTTAGCCACTTTATCAAAAATTCCGGCAATGATTTGGGGGGTTAAAGTTTCTGCATACTGAAGAACCAGTTCTTTCTTGATTCTCTCGCCGGTGGCTTCATGCCAGGGATGCTCATTATCAAAAAGCGCTGCTTCAATTCTTTCTTTGGTAATTTTTGTCACCTCGGAAATTAAAGCTTCCTCTATCTCCTCAGCCAAATGGGAAATGGGCAATTTTTCTTTACCGGCTTCTTTAACGAATTCCTCTATTAAAACAATTATTGGCGCTACTGCGGTGTGGGCTTCTTTAATTCCGGCAAAGACTATTTTTTCGTCAACTTGCTTACTGGCAGTTTCTATCATGACTACTTTTTCGCTACCGCACGCTACCAAAAGATCCATATTCAATTTCTCCATCTCTTCCATGGTGGGGTTGACCATCAGTTTCCCTTCTTTTTCTCCTACCCGCACTCCGGCAATCGGCCCGTCCCAAGGCACAGATGAAATAGACAGTGCAGTTGAAGCCCCGATTAAACCGACAATATCCGGATCATTAGCCTGATCAACAGATAAAACCGTTAGAATCACCTGCACTTCGTTATTTTTAAACTCTTTGGGGAAAAGGGGACGAATGGAGCGGTCGATTAACCTACCGGTTAACACAGCCTCATCTGTCGGTTTAGTTTCTCTTTTGATAAACCTGGAAGAGGAGATTCGGCCGCCGGCATAGTGTTTTTCCACATATTCTACAGAAAGAGGAAAATAACCAATATCTTCAGCCAAAGGTTGCGTGGCCACAGTTGCTAAAATGACTGTTTCTCCCCATGAAACCACCACAGATGCATCTGCTTGCAGAGCCAGTTTACCTGTTTCTAATTTTAGTTTTCGACCATTAAGGTCGATTTCTTTGGTAATAACTTTATGCATAAATAGTGACTAGTCGCTAGAGTCAAGAGTCTGGGAAATTAATTTCTTCCCTTGACTCTAGATTCTCGATTCTAGACTCTTAAAATGGAGGATTTGGAAACTGGGTAAGAGGTAATTAGCTCTCAGTCTTCAGCTGTCCCGATTCAATCGGGACGACTGATAGCTGATGACTACCTAACTCTTTACAATCCCCAAATCTCCCTGCCCGCAATGCTTCGCATAGCGATGCAGGCGGGTCTTACTTAATTAGTATACCACAATCACTTGGATAATCCCAATTTCTCAATAACCACACTATATCTATCAGTCTCTTTTTTGAATAAATACTGAAGCAACCTGCGGCGCTTGTTAACCATTGACAAAAGTCCGCGGCGGGAATGAATATCGTGTGGGTGTTCTTTTAAATGGTCGCTTAAGTTTTTGATCTGCTCTGTTAAAAGTGCCACCTGCACTTCAGGGGAACCTGTATCACCGGACTTGGTGGCAAACTCTTTAATAATTTTTTGCTTAATCTTTGGATCAAGTGGCATCGTAACCCTTTCTTTGGAACAACTTTGATGCCAAAGTCGTCCTAAATTTGGTTTGGGCGTATTGTAACAGAAAATTAAAGAAGATGCAACTGTTTATCCTAGTGAAGTGCCTTTGAAGATTTTGGGGGTCAGCCATTCCGGTTCAACTGTCTCGGAAACTACACCTTCTTCAAGCGGTCGCTCTTCCGGTGAAGGTTGGGAGTCAGAAACTACAACCGGAGGCACAGTATATTTCGGAGGCACATTTTGGCCAATGGCCGCAGAAACAGCATTCCAGTCATAAGCCGGTTGAGCTTGAGTTATCACATGCTGCGGACTTTGCGGCATAACCTCCGCAGCCTGAACAGAGGATGGCTTTTTGCCTCCCACCCGGAGACAATTAGCTACTGCCACATAAGTATCAGCCGTCACTTTAGGATCAAATAAATTATTAGTGGCATCAAAAATCCCGGCCAGGATATTGCTGGCGCTGTCTGAATCTAGAATAAAACCCAGATCCGTAATAACCAAACTGACCACCTCTGATAAAGAAGAAGCTTGGGCATCTAAAACATTAGTCTGGCCAAAACTGGTATTAGCAGACTGAATATCTATATTAACAATATGGGTGCCGGAAAAAGCTTGGCTGTTGGCTGAATAAATACTTCCCAATGCGTTCAAATTAGCTGCCCCCACCGTAAAGATTAAGTTAAATCCGGAACCCTGGTAGCGGGGGATTATGCGGGCCGGTTGGAATGTTTGGTTAGGTAAGACATGAAAGACCAGGTTTAAATTATTGTTTTCCGCAAACCAATCCAGCTTTTCCAAAGCCGGCACTGTCCCGTCAGATGCAGCCACCCCTTCCAAAGTTAAAGTTAAGTTTCCACCATCGGTGGAAGGAAGGGTTTTTTGAACATGGTCCACTCCAAAAAGATGGGTGTGGGAAACCAGCATCGCATCATCAGAGACTATACTAACCTGCTTACCAGCTACCTCAAAGGCTAAAAATAAAGCCAACCCGGCTGCCAGTTTGTCTACATCAGCACCGGTCGGAATGGCGATTAAAATGTTTTTAGCAGAAGGTAAAAGATTTTTAAGTTCCGCAAGCTGTGAATCGTATTTCATTTAAGTAGAGCGATTCTACCACCACTAGCCCATAATTTCAAGCAGGAGGGAAATATTGGGAAAATTGTTCTCTAGGTATTAGATACATACCATCTCTGAGTCCTTTTTGATGTACCTCATTTGGTTCGCCAGAGCCATAAACACCAGCTCCCACCACCCTAATTCCTTCTACCGGAGGCGGTATTCTTACTAGTTTCTCTGGTGATAATTCCCCTCTGAAGATCCCTAATGCTGTTACCAAATCCCATCCTTTCAGACCCGGTGTTCTAACTATTTCCTGTAATAACCCTCCTTTGTAGTTATTAATGCCAATAAAAAAACCATAGCTGTCTGGAGGAATTGTACATCTCTGTTCTATATCCATCACAAGCCAAGTTTCTGGGTTGTAAAGTTGACCACCCTCTTCTACCCAAGTCTTAATTCTACAGTTGTCCTCCTGCAACCCGTCATCTGTAATAACCCGCCTCATAAATTTGCTTCCTGCTTGCCTATCAGTTGAACGAGCAGTCATACAAGAAAGATCCACCTTACCATCTCGATCTCGATAAGAATAACTGGAATAAAGTATACGTGGTTCTATAAGGTACCATGGTGTTTTAGCCATGATAAAAAATTTGGCAATAGGCAGCCAGTATGAAGTAATTCTGTGAACAGCTAACTTATTTAATCTTAAAAACCCATCAATATCACCATTATCAAGACGTGAATTGAGACCATCAAAAATTCTATTGAGTGAATAAGCCCGTCCCATCCAATTCCCTTCCGGTTGCAAACGTGACCTTGCTGCTCTTCTAACATCTGCATCTTGTACTTTTGGTGCTTCAGCTGACATAACAAGCAGATTCTAATCCTACAGGCTTAAAAAGTCAAATCACTCTAAATGATTCCACGGTGTCTCCAATTTGAAAATCCATCGGCGGGTCAAAGAGCATGCCGCAATCATTACCTTTTTCCACCTTATTAACTTCCTCTTTCACCTTTTTCAAAAATTTAAGCTTAGTTTCACCGATCAGCACTCCCTCCCGCACAATTCTGATCTTTTGCCCTTTGGCAATTGTCCCTTCTGTCATCCGGCACCCGGCAATTTTCTCGGTTTTGCCGTGAGGAAACTCAGCAATAATATTGGCCTTCCCTAAAACTTCTTCCAACTGCCCCACTTCAAGCAAAGTATTGACCACTTCCTCTACATCCTCCAGCAGTTCATAAATAATATTGTAAGTTCTAATCAGCACATGTTCATTCTCAGCCATTTTTTGGGCATTTGAGGCAACTTTGACATTAAATCCAATCACAATTGCTCCCACCGAGGCGGCCAGTTTAATGTTTTCTTCCCCAATATCTCCTGTTCCGGTAGAAATATAATCAACTACTTTTCGCTCTGCATTAAATTTTTCTAAAGAAGTTTGAATTGCCTCTAGCGACCCTTGTTTATCAGCTTTGATAATCACCTTCAGGGTTTTAGTGTCACCTTGTTGTAACTTCTCTACCAGAGATTGTATTACCTCCGCCTCTTTTACCTCAGCCAACTCCCCTAAAACTGCCCCCACAACCGGCACTGCTTCCAAACCTAACACCTCCACCGGAGTTGACGGCCCGGCTGAATCTACTGGTTTACCACTAAAATCAAACATCCCCCGGACCTTACTTTTAATTTCGCCCACTTCTATTTGATCTCCTTTTTTCAAAGTGCCATTCCTGATTAAAATAGTGGCAATCGGCCCTTTGAATTTATCCAGCATAGCTTCAATAATGACCCCGGCTGGCGGAAGTGCCGGGTCGCCTTTTAACTCATGCATCTCTGAGACTAAAAGTATCATCTCCAAAAGTTTATCCACCCCTTCTCCGGTTTTGGCCGAAAGAGGCAGCAGCGGCACGTCCCCGCCGTATTCTTCCAGATTGATTTTTTGGTCAGACAATTGCTTTTTGATCTTGGCCAGCTGGATATTTTGGTCAATTCCACTCAAATCAATCTTGTTAACTGCCACAATCATTGATACTTTAGCCTCCTGGATATGTTTAATAGCTTCAATAGTCTGCGGCATAATCCCGTCATCTGCCGCCACCACCAAAATAGCAATATCAGCCACATTCGCGCCGCGGGAGCGCATTTTTTCAAAGGCGGCATGCCCGGGGGTATCAATAAAAGTGATAAGTGAGGAGTGCTGAGTGTTAAGTCCACTTTGCACTTTGCCCTTTTCGCTTTGCACTTCTATTTGGTAAGCCCCAATGTGTTGGGTAATTCCACCGTGTTCCTTGGTAGCTACCGAGGATTTACGGATAAAATCAAGTAGGGTAGTTTTACCATGATCAACATGGCCCAGGATTGTAACTATTGGTGGTCGTGTTTGTTCTGCCATAATTTTTTGGTATGGTTAATAACGTTACCATACTATTCCTTTGTTTTTTCTGTTTCAGTTTTCGCTTCCTTTGTCTCTCCAACTGCTTCTTCTAATTGTTGTTTCTCCTGCTCTGGGTTTTCTGCCTCAACTGCTTTTTCTAAAACCTCTCCTGCTTCTTCTGCTGCTTCTTTGTCTTCTGTGGTTGCTGCATTTTCCTCAGCTTCAGAAACTTCCTTTTCTATCGCTTCTTTTGCCTGTTTCTTTTCTGGCTGTGCAACTTTCGTATCATCAGCCGGTGTCGCTTGGGCCGGAGCAGTAGTCGGCTCCTCCTTTTTCTCGCCAGTGCCATCTTCTGTCATTCTGGCACCGACTCTGTCGAGTGTCCTCGATTCCATCGGGACTTGTCCAGAATCCTTCTTTTCAGATTCTGGAGTCGCTTCACTCCCCAGAATGACATCTTCTTTAGCAGTTTCCGGCTCTTCTGCTCCTTCTATATCAATCTTCCAGCCGGTCAGTTTAGCTGCTAACCTGACATTTTGCCCGCCTTTACCAATAGCCAGAGAAAGTTGGCTTTGAGGAACTGTTACTGTGGCAATCTTGCCTTCTTCGTTTAACCTAACCTGAATATCTTTGGCCGGAGACAGTGCCGCTGCAATAAACCTGGCCGGATCTTCAGAGTAGCTGATAATATCAATTTTTTCCTCACTCAGTTCACCAATTACAGCCTGTACCCTGACTCCTTTTTGCCCGACTAAACTGCCCACCGGATCAACCCCATCCTGGGTAGAAATAGCGGCAATTTTAGTTCTAGAACCGGCTTCCCGGGCAATTACTTTAATTTCCACAGCGCCTGATTGAATTTCCGGCACTTCCAGGGCAAACAGCGCTTTCACTAAACTTGGATCAGACCGGGAAACCACCACCTCAGACCCTCTGCCGCCTTCCCGTATTTCTTTAACCAAAAACTTGAGTCTCTGGTTTTGATGATACATTTCGCTGTGGACTTGCTCAGATGGGGGCAATACTCCTTCAGCCCGGCCTAAATCTATAAAAAAGGTGTTGCCTTCCTGCCTTTGAATGCTGCCTGAAATAACAGTGCCGACTTTACCCTCGTATTCTGCCAAAATAGTTCCTCTTTCCGCCTCATTAAGCCTTTGCATAATGACCTGTTTGGCAATAGAGGCGGCAATGCGGGCAAATCCCGGGGGGGTTACGTTATCTTTGCCATGGAAAATGGAAATTTCACCAGAAGCAGGATCAACTGCCGAAGTAAATTCTTCAAAGTCTTCCGGAACAGGCTCATTTCTAAGCATCAAATCTTTCTTATAGGCAGCCAAAGCAGCCACTCTGATGGCATCTAAAACCACTTCAACTTCTACCCCTTTTTCAGAGGCTATTTGATTTAGAGCAGCTGCAAATTCTGTTCGTGCTTGTGCCATTTTAGTTAGGTTACAGGCGACAGGCTTTAGGCTACAGTGTTTTTATCTGTTGCCTGTAACCTGATGCCTGTTGCCTATTAAAAAGGTGGGACTAGCCCACCTTCAGGTCCTCTTGAATATTAACCAGGCATATTCTAACTCTTATGCCAACTTGAAGTCAAGCTAGAGCTAAAACCAGCCTTTTTTCTTGCTTGCCTCGCCGCCAGGCGGGGAGGATAAATTTTTTAATTCTTCATAGAGTTGTTTTTCTTGCTTTGAAGGATTTTTGGGGACATCTAAATTAACCCGGACATAGTGATCTCCGTGGCTGCCGCCTTCCAATCTTGAAGCACCTTTACCTTTTAATTTTACCAAAGAGCCAGGCTGGGTGCCCGGCGGCACCCTCACTTTAACTTTACCCTGCACCGTATCCACCTCAAAAATATCCCCTAAAACCAATTGCGGAATATTGACTGTAATCTCAGAAAAAATGTCTGCTCCTTCCCGCAAAAACTGCGGGCTTCTGCTGACATTAAATGTAATATCCAATCCGCCAGCTGGCGGACCGAACCTCATTCTGGTGCCGTTATCAACCCCTGCCGGCACCTTAATTTTCATTCTCTTGCGGGTCAACCTTCCGTGAGCATCCCTTGATTCAACTTCCACTTCTTTGGTAATCCCATGAACTGCCTCATCAAAGCTGATATTTAGCTGGTAAGTTGGCCGTCTCCTGAAACCCTGGCCAAAAGGGGATCCGCCGCCAAAAATCTGCTCAAACAGTTCAAACGGGTCTTCAAATCCCCCAAAATCAAACTGGATATTAGGTCCGGCTCCGCCGGATCCACCAGAAGACCAATTATACGTCTGCCAGCCACCAGCTCCACCAAATGGGTTGAATCCGCCTGCCCCAGCACCACCACCGGCCGACCTGTCAAAAGCAGCGTGGCCAAATTGATCATAAGCCCCTCTTTTCTGCGAGTCAGATAACACCTGATAAGCTTCTCCTAGTTCTTTAAACCGCTCGGTAGCTCCGGCAGATTTATCTACATCAGGATGATGCTTCCTGGCCAGCTTCCGGTAAGCAGACTTGATCTCCGCATCTGAGGCAGATTTATTTACACCCAGTATTTCATAATAATCTCTTTTACTCATAATATTTGTATAAGTTACTAAATTATAGCAGGCAGCGAAGTCACAATCATAAAAGCAATTGATACAGTTAAGCGCACATCTAAACTTAATATCTGAGGAAATTACTTGGCGCGAAACAAATCCATAGTGAGCGCAGTGGAGACGCGAACGGTGCTTTTTGATGTGACGAGCTGCTTACTCTTTTTTATCCTCTTCTACCACTTCCCCCTCTACTGCCTCCTCTTTCTTGGCTTCACCATCCTGTGTCTGTTCACCTGCTGCCTGTTCTCCTGGTGCCTGTTGCCCACCGCCTGTTGCCTGACCTTGATACATAGCAGCACCGACTTTTTGCAAAGCTTCGGACAAAGCTTCCATTTTTGGCTTTAAGTCTTCAGGAGAGGCTGTCTGAATCACGCCTTTTAGATCATTTAATTTTTGCTCAACGTCAGTCCTCACTTCAGCCGAGACTTTATCCCCGGCATCTTTCAGACTTTTTTCAGCAGTGTAAACTAACGTATCTGCCTGGTTTTTAATCTCAATACCTTCTTTTTTCTTTCTGTCTTCCTCAGCGTGAGCTTCCGCCTCTTTAGTCATCTTCTCCACCTCATCTTTGGAAAGCCCGGTGGAGCCGGTAATGGTGATATTTTGCTTTTTGCCGGTGGCTTTATCGTGGGCTGTCACATTCAAAATCCCGTTGGCATCAATATCAAAAGTCACTTCCACCTGCGGCACGCCCCGGGGAGCCGGCGGAATCCCGTCCAGGATAAAACGACCCAATGATTTATTATCTGCGGCCATTTCCCGTTCGCCTTGCAAAACATTTATTTCTACCGAAGTCTGATTATCCGCAGCAGTGGAGAAAACTTCGGATTTGGAAGCCGGAATAGTGGTATTTCTGACAATTAAAGGAGTTCTCACTCCACCCAAAGTTTCTATACCTAAAGTGAGAGGTGTCACATCCAACAGCAGCACATCTTTGACTTCCCCGCCTAAAACCCCACCCTGAATGGCAGCCCCCACCGCTACCACTTCATCCGGGTTTATGCCTTTGTGCGGCTCTTTGCCGAAGAAATCCTGGACCGCCTTTTGCACAGCCGGCATCCTGGTCATCCCGCCCACCAGCACCACTTCATCTATTTTGTTGGCTTCCAGCTTAGCATCTTTTATGGCTGACTTGACAGCCTCGAAAGTCTTATCAATTAAAGGCTTAACCATTGCCTCAAGTTTGGCCCGGGACAGCTTCATCTCCAAATGTTTTGGTCCGGAAGAATCAGCTGTCACAAACGGAATAGAAATCTCAGCTTCCTGGGTAGAAGAAAGCTCAATTTTAGCTTTTTCTGCCGCATCCCGCAGCCGCTGCAAAGCCTGTTTGTCATTTTTAAGGTCAACACCCTGCTCTTTTTTAAACTCCTCAGCCAGAAAATCCAAAATCACCTGATCAAAGTCATCTCCCCCCAAATGAGTATCACCATTAGTGGATTTAACCTCAATCACCCCGTCTCCCAACTCCAAAATTGAAATATCAAAAGTACCTCCGCCTAAATCATAAACCGCAATGGTGTGGGCATGGGATTTATCCAAACCATAAGCTAGCGCTGCGGCAGTTGGTTCATTGATAATCCTTTGGACATTTAACCCGGCAATTTCCCCGGCCTGTTTGGTGGCTTGACGCTGGGCATCGTCAAAATATGCCGGCACAGTAATCACCGCATCGGTTACTTTTTCACCCAGGTAAGATTCGGCATCTGCTTTGATCTTTTGCAGGATCTGGGCGGAAATTTCCTGTGGAGTATAGTCATGGCCTTCCACCTCCACCACCGCCATGCCTTCCCGGCCTTCTTTGATAGTGTAGGGTAGCCACTTCATGTCCCTTTGCACTTCCGGGTCTTTAAATTTGCGGCCCATTAGCCTTTTGATAGAAAAAATAGTTTCTTTGGGGTTTACAATTGCCTGGCGTTTGGCCACCCGCCCCACCACATTTTTGAGCGGATTAACTACAGAGGGGATAATATTTTCCCCTTCAGCCGAGTGAATCACTTTGGGCTTTCCGCCCTCCATGACTGCCATTGCACTATTAGTTGTACCTAAATCTATTCCAATTATCTTAGCCATTAGTGGGTTCCTTTCTTGTCCAAATTATCACTGCAAGTACAATCGGCACTATGTTTGACAATGCATTTACTATGACTCCCATATAGAACGGTGAAGAACTATCTTCAAAAGAACTCCCTAAACGAAAACTATCTAATAAAATAGTTGAAGATAGGTATCTCAATATAAAGAATAGTAATACTACCCCAATTGTTAAAAGGATCTTTTTATTTTTTTTCATATTTTTACTTATCATTCCGAGTGAAACGAGGAATCTTCCAAGCTCGGAAGATCCTTCACTAATCGCTCAGGATGACGTTTCCCCTTTCTCGTTCTCTGTCATTCTGGCTTGTCCAGAATCGATTCTGGTGTCGTCGCTTTGCTCCTCCCCAGAATGACGTCGTCCTACCACCACTGCTGCCGGGCGCAGCACTTTACCATTTAAAGTATACCCTTTTCTGACTACTTTTAATATTTTATTATCTTCCCCTGCCTGTGTGTCAACTGCCTCATGAAGGTTGGGATCAAATTGTCCATCGGAGACAATTTGCTCTAAGCCTTCTGACTGCAAAACCTGATTCAATTCTTTTACTGCTAACTCCACTCCCCGGAACCAGTCCTTCGACTCACTTCGTTCGCTCAGGATGGGTCGACCACGGTCGACCACCTGTTCCAAGTGATCCAGAGTCGGCAAAATTTTAACCAACAGCTCGCCGGTACCCCATTTTGTGAGCTCTGACCGGCCTTCTGCCACTCTTTTTTCCAAATTATGGTAATCAGCCACTGCTCTTTTGAGCTGATTCTCCAACTGCAGACTTAGCTGTTTAACAGCATCAAGTTCATCTTGTAATTTTTTAAAGTCTTCTGTTTGTGTATTTTGCTTTTTTCCCATAATTCTTAATTCATAATTCTTGACTCTAACTTCTCACTGCCTCATTAAGCAAATTCCTGACATATTTTACATAAGGCAAAACCAGCGAAAAATTCATCCTGGCCGGCCCGATTACCCCGATTACCCCTTCTTTTTCCAGTGTCACATCATATTTGGTAAAGACAAAACTGGTCGGCCGCAAATATTCAAACTCCATATCCTCACCAAACAAAATATGTACTGGATCAGATCCTTGCGCCATGCCGATAATCTCCTTAAGCCGCGGGTTTTCATCAAATAAAGACAGCACAAACCTGGTGACATCAATATCATAAAACTCCGGCCAATCTAAAATATTAGCTGCTCCGGCATAATAAAGTTGACCTTCATCATCAATTGCCAAACCTAACATATTAAGTCTTTGCGCCAGCGCAGTCACCGCCTCTTTGATCAGCCTCTCGCGCTTTAACCGCTGCGCCATCATTTTCTCTTTAATAGACACCTCTGCTGTCACAGGCAGCTGCTTTTCCTTCATCAGCTCAGCAATATAAAACCGCATGCCCATTGAGGTAGGCGTCCTGCCGGCAGAGGTATGGGGTTGGCGCAAATACCCCATATCTGTTAGTCTCACCATCTCAATCCGGATCGTCGCAGGGGAGACTCCCAGGTTATATTTTTTCTCGATAACCTCGCTGCCAACAGGCTCCGCAGCCTCAATATATTCTTCCACAATCGCTTTTAAAAGTGCTTGTTGTCGATCCGTCAGATCAGCCATAGTGTTAAAACTAGCACTATATTACATCGACTGCTAATCCTTGTCAAGATACCTTTTCAGTAGTACCATTACGGCATGAAAGTACTCCTGACTGGTAAAGATTCAAAAGATATAGAAAGCCTGGTAAAGAGCCTGGGCCTTGAAATAGTCGCCACTAATCCGGATGTGGTAATAAGCTACGGGGGAGATGGGACTTTGCTGACCTCAGAAAGAGTATACCCTGGAGTCCCGAAATTGCCTATCCGGGATAGTTTAATCTGCAAAAAGTGTCCAGATCACGAAGAAAAAGTATTGCTCCAGGAATTGCTGGCAAGCAAGCTAAAGCTTAAGGAATACAAAAAACTGGAAACTACCTTCTTTTATCGGACATTTACAGCCTTGAATGATTTTGTCATCAGAAATGCCCAACCCATGCATGCCATCCGTTTTCAAATATCAAACACAAACAAATTATTGATTGGTGACGGCATAGTTTTATCCACCCCTTTTGGTTCCACCGGCTACTTTAAAAGTATTACCGGAGAAACTTTTGAAAGGGGCTGGGGGGTGGCTTTCAATAATACCACTCAGAAAATTCCCCCTCTTTTTCTTAAAGACGGAGATACAATCACTTTTAAATTAGGCAGGGGTAGCGCCACACTATCTTTTGATAATAATCCGGACATATTTAAAATAGATGAGGGGTCAGAGTTGCAGTTTAAACTATCCGATCAAACAGCCAAGATCTACGAATTAGAATCCCTACGGTGTCCTAATTGCCACATTACCCGAGGTTAAACTACAGCTGATTCTAAAAAGTTTAATTCTTTTTTTGTGCTGTCAAAAGATACTTTTATCCCCAAAGGCATGGGGATATTAACTGTGAAATGCCCAAAATCCAAGTTAGCCATAATGGGGAATTTATAATCTTTTAAAGTATCCAGAATCATCTCTTTTAAAGTTGGTTCAATTATTTCCCCTCTTACAGTTTGCCGTAAGGGTTTTTGAAATTTAATTTTTCCTATCAGCATGCCGTTAACTTTTTCAAAAATTCCCATATTTTTTAGCTGGTGCAGATACTGATATATCTCGGATAAGTCGCGACCGATTTCTTCCCAAAATAAAATACTACCATTCCAAAGCTCCTCAGCCGGGAAATATTTTGTGCCGGCTAAAGTAGAAATTCTTTCTAAGATACCTCCCATTAAGTGTCCTTCTGCTTTTCCCTCTTTCCATTCTTCCCATTCAGTAATAGGTTTAATTACACCTGGAGCTTCATTTTTTGTTAAAAATTTTATGAACAATTCCTGATTTAACTTGGGCCAATCCTCCATCCCATCCTGTATCTCCCGACCGAAACCGTAACTCACATCATCTTTATGGAATCCTACCATTCCGGTTTTAGCCAGTATTGCCAAATGATAAATAGTCATATCAGACATACCCATGAAGGGTTTGGAGTTGCGAGCTATTAATTCGTAGTCCAGATGTTCAATGACAGAAATGGCTGAATAGCCGCCCGTATGGGCAATAACAGCTTTAACTTCCGGGTCAGCAAACATGGTATTTAAATCCGCTGCTACCTCTTTGGCAAATCCCGCCATCCACCATCTTCTTTGCCCAATAGTCTTACCTTCTTTCAACTTAAAACCCATTTCCTCAATCAATTTCTTACCCCTTTCAAATTGATCCAAATGTGATGGTAAAACCGGTAAAGAGGAGGCCACAATCCCAATAGTATCCCCGGGAGAAAGTTTTTTGGGTTTCACAATCTTCATGTAAGCATTATACAAAAATTTATTATTTAGAAAGTGCTTGCTCTCGTTGCCGATACTCTGCTATTTCAACTCTGTGCTCCGCCATCCTTGCTTGTATAAACCGAAGTGCTTTTCTGGATCCAAGAATAGTTACTATATTATCAGGCTGGAAAGTAGCAATCACTGCTTCTATCGTTCCACCAACCCCTTGTACCAATTCTCTAGCCCTATTAAAAGGCACAATAACTTCATAGGCTGCTCTCTCTACTCTTCCTTCTGCTGTCTGATAGCGATCTCTTATCGGTTGAAAACCCATCTCATTGCTACCATGGGCTTCAAGCACCCAACTGGCAATTTTAACTTCTAACTCGCCTTTAATTTCTTTGCTTGGCATGTAAACTCACCTCCTGCATGGATTATACACTAACTTTTCAAAATACTCAAAAATGCTTCCTGGGGGATTTCCACCCGGCCAACCATTTTCATTTTCTTTTTTCCTTTTTTCTGCTTTTCTAACAGCTTATCTTTTCTGGTCCTGTCTCCCCCATATAATTTGGCTGTGACATCTTTTCTAAACGGACTGATGGTTTCCCGGGCAATAATAGTTCCGCCGATGGCAGCCTGAATTGCTATAACAAAATTCTGCCGGGGTAAAACTTCCTTCAACTTTTCTACCATTCTTCTGCCAAAACCTTCTGCCTTAGGCCGGTAAACTATTGTTGAGAGCGCATCTACTTTTTCTCCGGAAACCAAAATATCTACCCTGACTGCCTCCACTTCCCGAAAATCCAACAGTTCCCAATCCAAAGAGGCAAAACCTGAGGAGACTGACTTTAACCTGTCATAAAAATTACTCACCATTTCTGACAGCGGCATTTCATAACTTAACTCCACCGCCACCCCGAAATGTTGCATATTTAGAAATTTCCCCCTTTTATCCTGAACTAGCTCCATCACCGGGCCAATGTAGATTTGCGGCACAAAAATCCGAAGAGCAATCCAAGGCTCTTTAATAGAGTGAAAAGTGCTGAGCGCTGAGGGATTAGTTAAAATTTCACCGTCAACTAAATACTCAACAGACGGGGCAGTGGCCAAAAGATCAACATTAAATTCTCCTGACAACCGCTCCTGTACCACCTCTGCATGCAATAATCCCAGGAATCCGCACCTAAAGCCGGCTCCCAAAGCCTGGGATTGTTCCGGAATATAGGAAAAAGCCGGGTCTGTCAAACGGAATTTAGCCAGCGCTTCTTTCAGCTCAAAATACTCATCCGCATCTATCGGAAAAAGCCCGACAAACACCATTGGTTTAACTTCTTTGTAACCAGGCAGCGGCGCAGTGGAAAAATCAGTGGCCACTGTGTCTCCCACTCGGACTAAATCCGGCTCTTTTATGCCGGTAGCAATATAGCCAATCTCCCCGGCTTTCAATTGATCAGCTGGAGTTAACGCCGGGGTGAAGACTCCAGCTTCTAAAACATGCCCCTGGGCCGCTGTCCCCAAAAACATAATCGGTGATTGGTTGGGTGGAGTTTGTCCTTCCACAATTCTTACCTCTGCCACTACCCCTTTAAAAGGATCATAAAAGGAATCAAAGATTAAAGCCTTAAGTCTAGGTGTAGCCTTGTTTCCACCTTCCAGGTGGATTACGTTGGCACCTGAAAGTTTGGGGGCAGGAATACGCCCAATTATTGCCTTTAAAAGATTTTCTACCCCTTCTCCGGTTTTACCCGAGACCAACAGAATTTCTGACTCAGCAAATCCAAAAGTTTCTATCAGCTGTTTTTTTGCATTCTCAATATCTGCATTTGATAAGTCAATTTTATTTATAGCCGGAATCAAGGTCAAGTTTTGCTCCAGCGCCGAGAGACCATGGGCCAAAGTCTGAGCCTGAATGCCCTGGGTAGCATCCACCAAAAGTATGGCGCCTTCCACTGCTGCCAGCGCCCGGGAAACCTCATAGGAAAAATCTACATGGCCGGGGGTATCAATTAAGTTTAGGGTATAGGGTATAGCGTTCAGGGTATAGTTAAGTCGCACAGGGGCTAACTTGATAGTAATACCGCGCTCCCGCTCCAAAGCTAAGGAATCTAGCAACTGAGGTTTAAGTTTATCTTTGGGGATAGTACCTGTTATTTCCAATAATCTATCAGCCAAGGTGGATTTACCATGATCTACATGGGCAATAATTGAAAAATTCCTGATATTCATATGGCATATTTTAGCAGGTCGCCATTAAACAGTCTCGGGGAGAATCTCTTTAGATTTGAGTTTGCTTTGGAACTTGCCCAGTCTTTTAAAGAGTGCAACATAAGTTTCCAGCTCCTTCACTTTTAAAAACCTGACCAGCAGCACATACACTGTTAAGGCGAACATGGCTGATATGCCGGTTAAAACAAATAAGTTGATGGTTTTTGTGGTATCAAAAATCACCGCATCTAAAACCTTTATGGGAATATATAAAGCAACCCCCATGATTGCCGTTGCCATGAGCATTTTCAGAAAGGGATTTAATACAGTTCCTAAATTAAATTTTCCCACCTTAAAATGAAGTGTCCAAAAAAGCAAAACTGCGGAAACCACTGCAGAAATAGAATTAGCTAACCCAATACTCCAAACATCCCGCTTTAAAACTATGATCAAGTAAACACTAAGAACAATATTCAGTACCACTACAATTAAAGAAACTATAACTGGGGTTTTTGTATCCTTTAAGGCATAAAAACCTCGGACCAGAAGTAGGGAAACAGCCTGCGCTGCAAGACCCACAGACAAAAAAGCCAGCGTAGCACCGGTTAAGACAGTAGCCTCCCAGTCAAACCTGGAAGCACCAAAAACTAACCTGACCACCGGTATCCTAATTACGATTAAAATTGCCGCTGCCGGCATTGTCAAAAAAAGAATTTGATGCATGGTTGTAAGAATGGTTACCTTAAATTCCTCAATTCTTCCCTGAGCCCGCTCAGATGAAAGAACCGGCAAGGCGGCCTGAGCCAAAGTGGCCCCAAAAAGCCCGATTGGAACTACTTGTAGGTGAGAAGCAAAAGTTAGGTAGGTTACAGACCCCACAGAAACAAGAGTGGCCAGAGCTAAGCCGACTGTCTCGTTTATCTGTTCTGCTGCCAGCCCTATGGTTCTAACGCTCATGAGTTGCATTATTGTTTTTACCCCCGAGTGAAAGAAATTAAGCGATAATTTGAATCTAAACCCTAAAGACCAAACTAGAGGTAACTGTACTGCGGCATGTAAAAATGCGCCTATTACAACACCATAGCCTGCACCCACAATACCAAAATATTTGGACAAAAAGACAATTCCCAAAATCATCCCCAAGTTATAAAACACCGGTGACAAAGACGGGATAATAAACCGCTGAAACGATTGTGAAATGCCGATAAAAAATGATCCTATAACCAATATCACCTGACCAAAGAGAATCACTCTTGTTAATTCCACAACTTGTAGTTGTCTGACCGAGGTAAAACCCGGAGCTATAAAATTAGAAATAATTGGCTCCGCAAAAACGTAAATTAAAATTGTTGTTAAGATAAATCCGGAAAAAAATACACCCAAAACTGCTCTTGCCATCTCAAAGGCATTCTCTTTCCCTTTATCTTCAAGGTGTTCTGTAAAAACGGGAATAAATGCAACAGACAGCGCACCTAGAATGATGATTTGAAAAATAAAGTCCGGTAACCTAAATGCTGCCCAAAAAATATCGATTAGATCCGGCGAGAAGACATGGGCAAGCAGGCGGTCGCGGACCAAACCTAAAACCTTGGATAACATCATAGTGGCCATTATTATCGAAGCTGCGGATAAGATTGATGTTTGCCTTGAATAAAGGAGAGAAAATAAATTTTTGACCATCTTAACTTAGTTTATCTGCTTTCTTGCTAAAAAGGTAGTGGCTATGATACCATAACGCTCGCCCTTGTCAAAAATTGTCATTTAGACAATTTTTGCAAGCGATCTCGCGCCAAAGAAAGGAGGGCGCTCCGATTGCCAATTATTCGCTCGGCCATTAAAAAGGTCAGAAAAGATAAAGTCAGAACTGCCCGCAACAAAAAGCGGGAAGTTGCCTTAAAGTCTTTAGTCAAAAAGGCCAGAGCCAGCAAAACTGTCAAAGACCTGACTGCAGCCTTTTCAGCTTTAGACAAAGCCGCCAAAGTCCACCTAATCCATCCTAATAAGTCTGCTCGATTGAAGTCAAGATTGTCTAAATTAATCTCGCAGCCTTCTTTCGCAAGCGAAAGTAAAGCTGCACGCTTAAAGTCCAGGTTATCAAATAAAGCTTCTGTCAAGAAAACTTCAACCAAGTGATTAACTCCTACACCCTAGACCCTAAACCCTAGACCCTAGTATAATAAAGGCATGCCCAAGCCTAAACCCCTGCTGACAATCAGACTAAACCTACTTAAACCCCAAAGCAACCCTGAAAAACTTCCGGTTAAACTTGTTCGGTGGCTGCTTTCTTCCGGACGCTATCTCTTTGTGGCAGTAAACGCCATAGTCTTAATTGCTTTTGGTGCCAGGTTTAAACTGGACGCAGATTTAGCCTCTAAAAAAGAAGCTATTGAACAACAAATCCCCTATATTGAAAGCCTTAGGCCTTATGAGATATTGATAAGAGAAACACAGCTTAAACTATCTAATATCGACAGCACCAAAAAGACCGCGCTGGATTGGCCGATGATTTTAAAAAAAATTTCCGACCAAACTCCTCTGGGCATTAAAATTATCAATATCAATATAGGAAAAAATACTGGTGGTGCTACCATTCATATCACTGGTGAAACTCAATCCAGTAACAACATAACTAGCTTTATCAGCGGATTGAAAGAAGAAGATATCTTTAGCGATATCGCTCTTGCCGGGGTTGGATTGGAACAAGAAACCATCAAATTCACCATTGACGCTAAATCAACTGATTCCGGAGGAAAAAGTTTGTGAAAAGCAGATCTTTACTCTATTCCAGGTACTTTACCTATATTAAACCAATTGGCAAAATACCCGTTATTAAAAATTACGGGCCGGCAATATTCACACTTTTGACAATATCCTTACTGATATTTTTTGCAATCAAACCCACCGTTGAAACTATTCTGGTACTGCAAAAAAGGCTTGTTGATTCAGATCAAGTTTTACAAAAAGTCACTCAAAAAGCAAATAACTTATCTTTAGGTAAAAAAAATTATGATAACTTGGATCAAAATATAAAAGAGAGGATTGCTGCAGCAATCCCTGATGCTATCAGCTTAAAATCGCTAATCCAAGTCTTGGAACAAACCGCCAAAGCCCATGAGGCCTCAGTATCAGCCTTACAAGTCCAGCCTCTTGTTATAAATACCGAAACTGCCGATAATCAAATGGGTTCCCTGTCAGAAGTCTCTTTTACCTTCAATACAGAAGGCAATTACGAAAACCTAATTTCTTTGTTGCAGGATCTTAAAGACAGTAGCAGGTTAATCTCAGTTGATAGTTTATCAATCTCTAAAGTTGAAGAGGGTACGGCACTTATTATGTCTTTATCCGGAAAAGCATTTTACTTAAAATGAATCGAAAAACATGACTAGGAAACAGTGGCTTATTGCTGTAATTTTACTTTTTGTTACAATTGTTGCCTGGGTGGTATTTGATATCTTCCATAGTTATTCAAAGGTAGAAATCCCTCAGAAAGTACAGGAGGTAATTGAACCTATTAGTCCTGAGTTTAACACTCGGGGTTTGGAAAATTAAAGCTATGCAAGAATTTATCAACAAATTTAAAATCCCCACTCTTTTGGGACTCGGTATAATTTTTTTGGGACTTGTAAGTGGGGTTTACCTTGTTTTAAGAGAACAAACATTTCTTTCACAAGCTGCACCTAATTTCACTCCACAAAATATTACTGTTGCAAATATTGCCGAAGATTCTGTGGCAATTTCTTGGCAAACCAATTCTCCGGCTGCTTCTTTCCTAACCTTTGGCCAAAATAGTCCTACTGGTCAAACAGTCCTGGATGATAGGGATGGTAATCCGCCAGCTGGCGGACCAAAACCCCGTTCTATTCATTACGTCACACTAAAAAACCTCCTTCCTCAAACCAACTATCAATTCAAAATCACCTCTGGTAAAATTACTTCCGATACTCAGAAGTTTGAAACCGCAACGCCCCTAACAAGTCAAACAGGATTCACGCCGGTTATAGGTTCTATCCTGGATGGCAACATACCTTTAGAAAATGGTGTTATCTACTTAATTCTGCCGGAGGCCACTATCCAGTCTTCGACAGTTAAAACAGGCGGCAATTTCTTGATACCGCTTTCGCAAGTTAGAAAAGCTGATCTTTCCAGCACGTACCAGCTAACAGAAGGAGCTATTGCTAAACTAATAATTCGCTCAGATAAAGAAGAGACAACTGTTACATTTAAATTAAAAGCTAATTCAACTCCCTTACCTCCGATAAAATTAGGTCAGAATATAGACTTGACCATGCTGGAAGAAACCCCGGAGCAAGCTGAAACTTTTAATCAATACGACTTAAATGAAGATGGAATAACCAATACTACAGACTACACAACGCTGCTTCAAAACCTTGGCCAAAATCCCAAAAATAAAAAAGCTGATATTAACGGTGATGGAATAGTTGACCAAAAAGACTTAAGCTTAATGTCCCAAAAACTCAAAGCGTTAAACTCACAATAACATCTCCTAAAAACTAAGAATTTAATTCTGATTCGTAGCGATACCAATCGTAGCAGATCTTCTTTCTTTTGCTTTTTGTTTTCGTCTTTCAATTGTATCTAAAGAAGCTTCCACTCTAGTGATAATTCCTGCTCTACCTGCTTGTTCTCCAAACAGCAACCGTAGCCAAGGTATTTCACATTTTACAATATTGGCAGCCATAATTTGGGGGAGACAATTGTAAGGAAACATTTCAATTACACCGTCATAATCCGCCTTTCCTTCATTAATTAGAGTCGCAAGTTTGCCTGTATCTAAACTGTGTCCGCCCACATCACGCCTTAAACCTGCTTTTGCTGCTAATTCTGCCTTTTGATCCCTGTGAAGTGGGTTTAATTTTCTAATAAGAAATGCAGATAGTCTTTCTAAATCTAATCTAACTTTATGGGTATAATGGCTGTGACCCACGGTTTTTACATAGTAATATCCTAGTTTTCCCAATACCGAGCCGAGATCTGCTGCTGAACTGGCCATTTCTTCAACCATAAAGATCTCACCGGCAATAGCAATCACCCCCTTTGGAATCTCTCTTATCCTAGGTAAGGCATTTAACCTCTGATGCATTTCATCCAGAACATTAGCCAGGGGGATTTCACCAATAACAGCAGTCTCCCGCTGATGCATTTCATCCAGAACATTAGCCAGAAAAACCTCACCAGCCTTAGCAAGATTACCTCCGGGAATTACCTTTCTCTCTGGTAAGTCTTCTAACTTCTGGCGCATCACATGTGTAACACCACTTTTTTTGTTATTGGGCAAATCGCCTGATGCCAATGCCAGCCTTGCTCCCTGCAGTATCACTTCAGCCTTATGGAAATCGTTTTCAGATATCAGACTTTGAGTATATCTGACATCTTTCTCAAAAATTTCCGCCATATCTAACCGTTCGATCGCTTCGTTTATAAGGTTTACGGTGTCAATAAAGTTAGTAATTATTCTAAATCTAGAAGCTCCAATATTTCTTCCTGAAACATCAAGAAGAAAGGAAACAAATTCCATTACCCCTTGGACAGAATCTTTCAGGATGTAAAAATCAAAATTAGCGTGGCCAAAGTTATGCATATAATAATCGTGAAGATGTGCTTCAGCCAATCTACCATAAGTTCGCTCCCTGCAAAGTCCGGTGCTCTCATGAGTCATGAAAACAGGGTAAATAACATCATCACCCATTGCTTCCCGTAACTTTTCAAATCTTATCGCACTTTGCAAGGTATAGCCCATTAATGACTTAAAAGGACCACAAATCCCTTCCGGAGAATACTGGGTACCCAAATTTTCTGTCTCTTTGTTGATGTTAGGCGGGTTTTGGGGTTTGCTTGAATCGTCGTCTCTCTCAAGCTGGGTCAATGTTTTAATACCAAATCTTTGGCCAAAATACTCCAGCGCTATCCAAACGTTGCCTAGAGGTGGATAAATAACAATGGGCCTAGCTCCTTTTCTATGTTGTTCATAATGTCTATAGAAATTTACTCCTTTAATATAAGTAACATCTGTACTTGGTCTTGAAAAAACCGGATAGCCTGGGCGGCCTTCTACATTTTTCATTGGGTTATTCTATCACAGGCACGAACAGATTCAAAATGTGTATAAATTTAGCGCAGAAACCTATTAATTAGTAGAAACTCTGCCTGGGGTTTTTCTAAGAAGCCGGATTTCATTTTGAAGTCAATTTCCAAGATATCTTTATAAAGCCTGGTTATCTTTTCCCTGTCAAATTCCGCTCTTTGTCTAATAAGCTTCTTTTTTACAAAATCCGGGGCATTTTTAGGAGTGACAATTAAATTACGCAGCAGATAAAAAACCATCGTCAGACAGTAATGGATATCAAAACCAGCAGTTTTTAATTTTTCCATTTCTAGAAAAGCTTTTTGATCTTTAGCTACCAAAAAATCAAGAAAAGGAAAAACTGAAACTTCTTTAGCCTCGGGAAAAAATAGCGGCTCAAACCGGGGCCACTTCTTGGTATCCACTTCGTAATCAAACCACAAGATGAGTGATGAGTGATGAGTGATGAGTGATGAGTCTAAGACAAAACCTTCTGGAGGATTTTCCCAAATAATTAATCTCTGCTCAGAAAACATTGGGACAGTCATTAAACTGGCAATTACCTGTCCCGATTGTGCCTCCGAATCAAAAACCACTATATTTTCCGGATTAAATTTTTTCTTTAATTCTTGAAGCTTCCTTCTGGAAGCATTAATTGCGGGTCCGTGCAGAAGCTGTAGCATCATATTCTGTTATTTCACCTTTCAGTACCTTTCTAACATATCCCTGAACAATAGAAAAGTCATCATCTTGAGACACTAAAACATAGGCGCCTCCGTAATCTGAAGCCGGCGGATGTACGAGCAATGACTTGCGATTATCAGGTAAACCAAATTTCGGAGAATCATCCAAAATAAAATTATAAGTTTTATTTAATTTTTGTGACAATTTGTAAAAATCTATCGCTTCTTTTACAGAAATATCAGTGTCTATGCTTTTACCTAATGCCCCCATTAAATCTGTAATTTTTTGTGGGTTTGTTAAAGTTTCTAAGGATAAGAGTTTATTCCTGACCGCCTCAATTACCTTTTGTTGTCTTTTTGACCTGGCAAAATCCGATCCTTCACTATTTGTTCCGTGTCTTGAACGCACGAAACTCAAAGCCACTGCCCCGCTCATTTGCATCTTACCCTTGCTAAAACTGATGTGTTCATATCGACAATTAAAATATTCAATTCCTTTATCTTCCTGGGCTGAATCGGTGGCAATTTGTCCGTCGTTTGTAATTAGAACCTTTCTCTTACCCGGCTCGATATTTAATTTCTTTGCCTCTTCTTCATTAAAATCTATCTCTTTTTCCGTATTTCCACAAAGGTCGTTTTCTTTACCAGCAATCGGGTACAGATAATCATCAAACGGATTTTCAATCACTACCTCTATCCCGTCTATTGCATCAATTGCTTGTACGAATCCTCTAAAATCTACCCTCAAGGCGTAATGAATCGGTATTCCTAAAACATTTCCCAAAACTACTTTAGCTAACCCTAAGTCATTACCCTCTGAAAGACCAATTTGGTAAACCGCATTTGCTTTACTCCGCAGCGCCGGTAACCACAAATCCCGAGGTATGGAAAATAAATATACCTGATTGGTTTTTAGATTATACGAAGCAACCATAATGGTATCAGTTAAATTACTACCATCATGCAGCCCCCCTGCAATTCCTAAGAGTACTAAATTCACCTGACCATTGGTAGACTTTAAGGAGGTGCCGGAAATTATGGAACTTACATAAGAACCAGTACCAGATAAGGTTGTTATGAAAAAGGCAAGTAATATAAAAATCCCGATCACTAAAGTGATCGGCAGCAGTTTCTTGAAGATTTTTTTTACTCTTCTTAATTTTAAAGAATTATCTTTTTTGCCTCTTCCGAGTCTTAAGGGTCGCAAAGTTTTCACTTGATATTACTCCGAAACAACTTGACATATCTTAATAAATTCCTCAGCATCCAAAGAAGCGCTACCTACTAACACTCCATTAATATTTTCTTGCATAACAAGATCTTTAACATTGCCTGAATGAACACTCCCCCCATAAACCACTTCTATACTGGCACTATACTGTTGCTTTATTTTCTCCGCCACAACATTAGCGTTCTCAGGAGTATCCGGATTACCGGTACCAATAGCCCAGATAGGTTCATAGGCTACCAGTTTACAACCTTCAGGCACCGGTATCTCCTCGTTTTGAACACACACCAGTGGAGTTATATTGTTGCCCAATGCCTGCTGTGTCTTTTTCGCTATTGTCTCATCGGACTCTCTAAAATTTTGCCGCCTTTCAGAGTGTCCCAAAATCGTTAAGGTGATTAGTTGGTTTAAAAGTTCTGCCGGCTCTTCCCCGGTGTAAGCACCTATCCCAAATGGAGATAAATCCTGTGCTCCCACCAGAAGAGGAAAATTTCCCACAGTAATGGCTTTTTTAACTTCCGAGAGAGCACTAAAAGTCGGACAAACCACAACTTTTAAATTATCCTGCTTAGGAATTTTCGGGCCAACCTGGGAAATCCAGTCTAAAGCCTCGCTAATATTTTTATTGCTTTTCCAGTTAGCAATAATCCAAATATCCTTCATAATTTCTAATTTTTAATTACTAATTTCTAATCAAATCCCAATGACTAAATTTCTAAACTAGACATTAGTCATTATTTAGATCAATTAGGTTAATTAGTAATTAGGTCAATTCTTTTCCCCACCATCCATACTTTTCCAAGTTTACCATGAAATCCGGAGAAACTGCTATGCCTTCTTGCTCCAGCAGAGCTTTTTGAAGCTTTTTGGGATGGTCCAAACATTTAGTAGAAATAAATCCGTGGCGGTTGACTACCCGATGCCAAGGCAGTTTATCTCCTTGGTAATGCAAAATTCCTCCCACTAACCTGGCCCCTCTTGGAATTCCCGCTAAAATAGCCACAGTACCATAGGTGGTAACTTTTCCATAAGGAATTTTTTTCACAATTTGTAAAACTCTATCTTTAAAATTCAACTTTGAAGCAATTTCAAAAGATCTGCTTTAGCAGTTACCCCAATTTTTCTAGCCACCTCTTTACCATCTTTTAAGATAATATAAGTTGGTATACTCATCACTCCATGCTCGCTGGCTTTGGCTTGATTATCATCAACATTAATTTTTTCTATTTCAACCTTGCCTGAGAGTTCTTTTTCCAGTTCTTCCAAAACAGGAGCCATCACATGACAGGGTCCACAATTATGAGAGACCATCCCATTAGTTATAATTGTATGAGGGTCACCGACTGTAATACCTATTACATCACGATTATCTGCTTCTTCAATTGATAAGACTCTTTCCCATAATAAGTTTTCTTGTTGACGCTGTTCCAACCATTTTATAAATAAAGCCTCACCGCCTTTAGCAGGATACACTACTTGAGTATCTCTATTTGCATAATTCCAGCTAACTATTGTGCCAACTGGGATTTGCAAACTCTCAGCAATTTGGTTACTGCTGACTCCTAAGGCTAACTGCTGAAGAGCAATTTGCTTTGCTTGAATATAACGATTACGTTCAAAAAGTCTGTACTGTAAAAACTCCCTGATAAAAGGAATGCTAACATTCTTTGATCTAGCATAAGCGTAGCCAATACTAGCTAAGTTAAATAGCGATTGATAGTCAGTAGCTACTCTGAGTGAAATAATTACCCCGTCTTCATCATCACTGCTTGATATATCCCTTACTTCAACTCCCAATTGTTCAAGTAATAATCCCAGTTGTTTCGCGTAAAGAATTCCCTCTCTTTCAAACTCTTTCTCTTTATGAAATTCAATAGCATTAACCTTGAAGCCTGCATTATGAGAGCTGGCGCCAGCATGTTTGATATAATAATCGATCTTGCATCCGTCTCCGCCCAACCAGCCACTTAAAAAAGCGCTTTTCACGGATACATCCCCATCCATAATCCATTCGGGAACAAAATAAGCCTGGTTCTTCTTGCGACCGACAGGAGCTCCTTTGGACTTCAACAATTCAAATAAAGCTTTCTCAAAATTGCGGCAACGGTAAGTATTAATTATGAATTCTCTGCCGTCAATGACTCTTTTATTGGATCTTATTTTAATTTCAAGTTTATGGAAACCTAAGCATTCCAGATCGTTTTTGATATCTTTTGCATCTTGTTCTGTTCCCACAAAAAAATGGGTTTCGTGAATATGGTGTTTTAAATCCTCATATAGATACCCATCTGTCACAACAAAACCTAATAACCTTGCAAGAGCAATTGATTCATTAAATTGGTCTACTTTAACTACAGGATCAACTAAAATCTTTGCTCCCACTGTTAGCTCTTCTAGTTTTTTAAAACCTTCTTGTGTTAAGACTAGGTGATTAACATCTCCAACCAATTCCCTACCTGTTTCTAAAATTATTTTTTTGGAAGAAGCATCTTTAAAAATTCTCACCTTTTGGACTTTCTTAATTGATTGCTTTTTAGTCTTTGGGTCAATTGCGATTAATCTTTGCCCTATCTTAACTTGTAAAGCTTTTATATAACCATTTTCAGTTAAAACCGGAGTTTCCGGATCAATACACCAAGGAGCCCAAAAATCTAAAAGTTTATTCATACGGACTATGATGATAGCACTATTAAAAATTTTGTAAAGACTTGACAAATAAAAACCTGCTATACTAAAGCCCGTTTATGCCCAATTCCCTCTTAGATGACTTAAACCCCATCCAAAAACAGGCAGTTCAGGCCACCGAGGGTCCTGTTTTAATTTTGGCCGGGGCCGGTTCCGGTAAAACCAAAGCCCTAACCCATCGGGTGGCTTATTTAATCCAGGAAAAAAGTGTACCACCAGAAAGTATTCTTATGGTCACGTTCACTAACAAAGCCGCCGGCGAGATGCGGGATCGGATCTTAAAACTTCTGAATTTCCAGCCTCCAGCTTCTAATTTCCAGCTTCCAATAATGGGTACATTCCACAGTTTTTGCGCCAGGATTCTCCGCCGTGAGGGTCGGATCCTGGGACTCCCCCCGGGGTTTGCCATCTATGACGAAGGGGATGCTTTGGATGCTATTAAAGAAGCCATGGCAAATCTAAATATCCCGACTCAGAAAACTTCTCCTGCTGCTGTCCGGAATAACATATCAGGAGCCAAGAATGAACTGATTTCTGCTTTGGAATACCCCCAATATGCCAGAGGTTATTTTCAGGAAACTGTAGCCAAAATATATTTAGAATACCAGAAGATTTTGGAGCGAAACCATGCCCTGGATTTTGATGACCTACTACTCGGGGTCATTAAATTATTCCAAACTGACCCCAGCATTCTTGTCCGCTACCAAATTCAATTCCGTTACATATTAATAGATGAATACCAGGATACTAACCCGGCCCAATATTTAATCAGTAAATACTTAAGCAACCGCCACAAAAATATCTGTGTGGTGGGAGACGCCAGCCAATCAATTTATTCCTTCCGGGGAGCTGATTTTCGCAACATTGTTAATTTCCAAAAAGATTACCCAACTGCTAAGATCTTTAACTTGGAACAAAACTATCGCTCCACCCAAAATATCCTGGATGCGGCACATGCAATTATTTCCAAAAATAAATCCCATCCCATCTTAAAACTTTGGACCAATAAAGACGGCGGCGAAAAAATTGAAGTAGTTGAGGTAAGAAACGAAGTTGAAGAAGCCTTGTTTATTTTACATACTATTACTCATCCCTTAATACCACACCCCAAGGGTGCAACAAAACTATCTGACTTTGCCATTTTATACCGTACTAATGCCCAATCCAGAAGCTTGGAAGAGCAGTTCCTAAAAGTAGGCATGCCTTACCAGTTAGTTGGTGGTGTCAGCTTTTATGCCAGAAAAGAGATTAAAGATGTCCTGGCTTATCTTCGTTTGCTACAAAACCCCAAAGATTCTGTTTCCCTAAAAAGAGCAGAAAAAATTGGCAAAGGCAGGCTTTCAAAAATCATGGAACTCCAAAACGTCATTGCGAGCGAAGCGAAGCAATCTAGTCCAGACAATAATCCTACCCAGATTGCGGCGTCGCCTACGGCTCCTCGCAATGACAATTTGCCTTATACTACCCTGGAGCTACTGGATAAAATCCTACAAGTCACAAGTTATCTTGAATACCTAGATGACAGCAGCGAAGAAGGCAAAATGCGGATGGAAAACGTTAAGGAACTCCGTTCAGTGGCAGAAGAATTTCCTGATTTAACCCAATTTTTGGAAAATGTGGCCTTAGTGGAAGCATCTGACACACCGACACACCGACACACCGACACACCGAAAAAGGATGCAGTTACCTTAATGACTCTCCACTCCGCCAAAGGTTTGGAGTTCCCGGTAGTTTTTATAGTGGGTATGGAAGAAGGCTTATTCCCCCATTCCCGGGCCATGTTGGATGTCAGGGAGTTAGAAGAAGAAAGACGGCTTTGTTACGTCGGCATTACCCGGGCTAAAGAAAAGCTATATTTAACCTATGCCAGGCAAAGGTTGTATTTTGGCCAAAGAAGCAATAATCTGGTATCTAGATTCTTATCAGATATTCCAGAGAGTTTAATTTCCAGCAATGCAAACTACAAAGATGTTGATGATCTTGGTGAAATAGATAATTCCAGTCCAGTTGAGGAAGATGAGTGGTTAAGAATTTAACATGGAGAAATACTTAGGAATTATATTAATCCTATCCTTAACATTTTTTGCTAAAAGTATTTTCCAAACCCCATCAGTTCTAGGGCAATCCACCCCTTCCCCCACGGAAACTTTGCCAGTTAACCAACCTATTACTACAGAGTCTTCTTTTACGGAAAAGTTGCAGGAAGAAACAGAGATCCTGCCTAAAAAGGTTACCTACCAGGACGACCCGGAAACCGAAGCCGGGGAAGAAAAAATTTTGGAAGAAGGAGAGGATGGCAAAAAAATAAAGATATTTAAAGTGACATACTACAAACCGGCAAACACCTCGGGGGTGAGCTCTGGCTCCCCCGAGGTGGACCAGGAAGAGTACTCCAGGGAACTTATTTCTGTTGAAACAACTCCGGCTAAAGACAAAAAGATCTTGCGGGGGACAAAAATAGTCTGGAGAACACTGGACACTCCGGATGGAGAAATTAAATATTGGAAAAAAATGAGAGTTTATGCCACTCATTATGACTCCCGCTGTCCTGGTTGCAACGAATGGACTGCCATCGGCATGCGGGCCGGCAAGGGGGTGATCGCAGTTGATCCCAAAGTTATCAAGCTGAGATCAAAAGTTTATATTCCCGGATATGGTTCAGCCATTGCCGGAGACACCGGCGGATCCATTAAAGGGAATATTATTGACTTAGGCTTTGATGATGCAAGAACTGCAGGCTGGAGAGCAAAATTTGTAGATATTTACTTACTGTAAGACTTAGAAAAACTTTTAGATATTCAATATAAAATTCAACGAAACAGCCTCTATGTTTGGATTTTGCTGCAGCTTACAAAGCCAAAAAAATTCTTCTCCCGTAGGAACGGCAACATCTATCGTTAAAGGTTGAATATGCTCAGGATCTCCTACAGACTCAATTCCTAATCCATAAGATTTGATGATGGTTTGAGCCTCTTTTGGATCAGTTATTTTGAACCCAACTATCAAATCACCTTTCTTAAATTTGCTTTCTCCAAATTGCTTTTGTTTTTCCTTAACACATGCTGTAGTTTCATCAGGCGCAGTAGGGGTGGTTGGAGTAGGCTGGACAGTAAGCGATAGAGTACCGCAGACTAATATTGGGTCACAGGGAGCCTGGATACATTGAACCTTCTGGTAACGGCATCCAGGCGGAGCAAAACCCGGAATCTGAATTAGCTTTGTATACCAAGCCCCAGCTACCCCTCCTATTATCACTAGGCCAATCAAAATAGGAATTATTACAAATCCTTTTTGCATTATTGCTTAAATCTTTTTTCGTAGCTTTTGATTAAATTCGCAGTTAAATCACCAGAAAGCATAGCTTCAAGTAAAACACCTTTTATCTTAGTATCATTTCTCTTAAACTTTTTGGTCGGTTTGCAAAGACCACAGGTAGCCTTATGGATAATCATATTTGTTATTTAATTCTATGGGCTACTGAAACTGGAGTCGACCAAAGTTCTCGCTGGATCTTCTTTGGAATGGCTTTATTTAAATCCTTCAAAAACTTACCGGCATTAAAAATTTCTAATAAAATTGGCTCTCCGTCTTCAGCCACGCTAACAATTCCATATTCAGTATCGTAAGAATCATCAATCTTTTTATCAGATAATTGAATAGTTAAGATGTCAACATCCTCACTATATTTAATTCTTTTTAGTGCTTTCATAAGTACCTCTCCTTGCAATATGTGCTGTAATTACTCTAATTATATCATCTTCCACCTCAAAAATAACTCTCAAAATATGGCTTTCGTCCATTAAACTCATAGCTGTTGGCTGTCCGAATCTGGTTATTCCTTTCCATTTAGGCTCTTTTATCGTTTGTCTAATTTTTGTTTTGGTAATCACCCAACCTAATCTTTCAAATCTAGGAATTGAATCTTCTAATACATGTACAGTGAAGACAATCTTCATCTATTATAAAAACTTAAATGAAGATAGAATTTTATCCCCATTCTCCCCAATTACCCTAAACAAATATATTTTCTTATCCTTAGATACATACAAAAATTTCGGAGAACCGGGTTGGTAAGAAACAATTTTATATTTCGCCATCCTTCCGCTCACTGTGGCCTCGCTATCCGGTGTAATATGCCCTTTTGATGTATAGTCAAAGACTCCCCAAAGGAAAGGGTAATACCAATAATCTTTAAACCATTGTTCTGTTGTTAAATTGTTATCATTGTTAAATACCCAAATTGTAAATGGACTTGTCTCAAAACCATTTTCTTGATCTAATGCCACTACTGCACCCAAAGCTTTAGCAGGTTCATACCCCACATAACCCTTAAAGTTTTCTCTAAAATTTCCATTGCCTCTTTTGTTAAACTGCTCTTCCGAATCCTCTTTAACAGATAAATCTTTAGGGTATTCAAATTCAAAGCCTAATTCCTGATCGGTATAAGTAGGACTATCAGGTAAGGGTGAGGCAATGACACCCGGCGATTGAAGATTTGAGGACGGCAGTTTCAATTGCCTGAAGGCAAAAAAACCGATTACAACTATTAACCCTGCAAATAAAAGAAAAAGTGTGACAGAACCTTTTTGCACAAAATAATCATAACTCTGCTATTGCCAAGAAACAACAAGTTCTGTTATTATCGGTCAATGGCGAAAAAAATACCTCTCAAAAAAATCGAATCGGCTCGTCCATTTAACAGGGTTAATAATGTTTTGGATAAACTATCTTCCTTGAAAAGGTTCCGCTCTTCAAAAAAATTCTATATCATTTTAGCAATTGCAGGGCTCCTGCTTTTAGTAATATATAAAAAAGAATGGTTTATTGCTGCCACAGTCAACGGCTCTCCTATTACAAATTTAGAACTGCAAATGAAGCTTAATAAGCAATTCCGTTCTCAAACTTTAAACCAATTAATTAATGAAAAAATTATTTTAAGTGAAGCCATCAAAAATAATGCAGTAGCGTCTGAGACAGAGGTTAATAAGAAAATCACAGAGATAGAAACCGGTGTGGGAGGAGCAGAGTCTCTGGATGCGCTTTTAGCCCAACAAGGACAAACCAGGGATAGCATCAGACAACAAATTAGGTTACAGCTCAGCATTGAGAAATTATATGCAAACGAGGCAACTGTTTCTGCAGAAGAAGTTAACAAATTCATCGAACAAAATAAAGACCAACTACGGGCCAGCGATTCTGCCGGGCAGGAAAAAGAGGCAACGGAAACGATTAAAAGCCAAAAATTATCCCAAATCTTTTCCCAAAAATTCCAAGAACTTAAGACTAAAGCTAAAATTCAGATCTTCTAATCTGATATACTTGTCGCATGGATTTACGGCCGATTGGCGACAATCAAAAATCACAGTACAATAAATTAGTTACCCATGTTATAGAGTCCTGGCAGTGGGGGGAGTTTAGAAAGAGTTTAGGGATTCCGGTTTTAAGATATGGTATTTACCAAAACGGAAAATTATCAAAGGCTTTCCAGTTAACTTTACATAAAATCCCCTTAACTAATCAGTACGTCGGATACTTACCAAAAGGCCCATTTCCGGATAAAGAATTAGCAGTAGCCCTAAAAAAAATTGGCAAAGAAAACAATTGTGCCTTTATTAAAGTCGAGCCAGATATAGAACAGGTTACAGGCAACAGGTTACAGGCAACAGAAGAATTTATAAAATCCCCTAAACCATTATTTACCAAGTACAACTTTATATTAGACCTAACCAAATCAGAAGAGGAGCTTTTGAAAAATCTGCACCCTAAAACCAGATATAACATCAAAATAGCCCAGAAACACGGAGTGAAAGTTGAAGAACGTACAGATGATGAGGCTTTTGAAATTTATCTAAAACTTTATTTTGAAACCACTAAACGTCAAGGTTATCACGGACACAACGAACATTATCACCGCCAAGTATGGAAAATACTTAAAAGTTCAGGCATGGCCAGACTGTTAATTGCCTTTTACCCTAAACCCTATACCCTAACCCCTATACCCTTAACTGCCTGGATGCTGCTAAATTTTAAAGACACTTTTTATTACCCTTACGGTGGTTCTTCTAAAATTCATCCTGAAGTAATGGCAAATAATCTGGTAGCTTGGGAGGCTATTAAACTGGGTCAAAAATTAGGGCTTAAGAAATTTGACATGTGGGGAGCATTGGGTCCCAGCGCTGACCCCAAAGATCCCTGGTTCGGGTTCCATAAATTTAAACAAGGTTACGGTGGAAAGTTAACCGAATATATTGGCACTTATGATTTAGTTTTTAACTGGCCGGTGTATTGGATGTTTACAGTTATCGACAAATTAACTCCACTCAAGGTGTTCCTGTTAAAATTACTGGGAAAATAATGGACACTACATTAATAATCTCGGCCGGCATATTACTGGGTTGTCTTATCAGCCTGTCCTGGTTTGCCGGATCTGATGCTCCATATGTTCCAACTAAAATGGACCAAATCAGGAAAATCCTAAAACTGGCTGGTGTTAAAAAGGGTAAAAAATTTTACGAACTGGGGTCAGGTGACGGCCGGGTGGTTTTTGAGGCAGCAAAACTGGGTGCAGAATCTTTTGGCATCGAGCAGTCATGGCTACGTGTTTCGTATTCAAGATACAAAGCCTTGAAATTAACTTCCCAGGCTTCCCAGACCACGTCTGGGAGGGTAAAATTTTACCATGGCAATATCTTTTCCAAAACATATAAAGATGCAGATGTAATTTATATCTATCTGCTGCATAAAGGGGTTAAAAGGCTGGAAGAGAGACTAAAAACAGAGACCAAAAAGGGAACTGTGGTGATCACCCAAACTTACCATTTCTCAACTTGGAAACCATTTAAAAAAGTAGATAATTTCTGGCTGTACCGGGAATAATTAAGCTTTACAATTTCTCTCTTGCCTCTTTTAAAACTTTAGTCCACCGGATCAAATGATCAAGCATTGCCTCTGCGCTTTCGTTTAAAGTTTCTGTTTTGAGGTTTCCTTTATCATCAAGTAATGTCCAAAAGGCTGGAATATGTACAGCGGTTCTAATCGGTACCATTTGTAATTCCACTACCACTTCTCTTAACTGCTCAACAGCTCGGGCACCACCCATCCCGCCGTAAGCTACAAATCCCACCGGTTTATTATTCCATTGCTCATAGGGATAATCTAAGGCATTTTTTAACACAGCCGAGTATCCATGATTATACTCAGGAGTCACGATAATATACCCATCAGCCTCGGCCACTTTTTCGACCCATCTCTCGGCTTCTTTATTTGAATACTTACCCTTTAGCATGGTGGGGGACATCGGTTCGTTAAAAAACGGCAAGGGATAATCCCGAAGATCAATAAGTTCTGCTTCTATCCCTTCTCTCTTTTGCAAGAGTTCAAATATCCACTTACCTGGTTTTTCGCTAAACCTGTTAGGTCTGGTACTTCCTAAAATAATTTGAATTTTTACCATATTGTAAGTCTAAATGTTAACAGAAATTATTCCCTTTGGCGAGTTGGTAAGTTGCCTTAACCCGTTGTCTTTCAAAACAAATAAATCTTCAATCCTGACTCCGCCCGCTTCGACTCGCGTCGAGCGAGGCGAGCCAAAATCAGGAATGTATATTCCCGGTTCAATCGAAAAAACCATCCCTTCTTGTAAAATTTCCCTGCTTTTGGGTGATAGACTGGGATGCTCGTGCACTTCCAAACCGATTCCATGCCCCAAGGAATGGGGAATAGTGGGATAACCTTTGGAAACAATATAATCCCTGGCAACCTTGTCCACTTCAGAAGCTTTTAATGATCTAGTCGAAGATCCTGAGCGAAGTCGAAGGACAGAATTGATATAACCCACAGCTTTTTGTTGGGCTGCCAAAACCACTTCATAAATTTCTTTTTGTTTACCAGTTAGTTTTCCGAAAAATACAGTCCTGGTCATATCAGAACAATAATTATCAACCTTAACACCAAAATCGAGAAGGATAATTAGTCCTTCTCGTCCTGAGCGAACGAAGAGAGTCGAAGGACCTGTTTGATGATGCGGCACACTGGAATTTTTACCAAAAGCTATAATCGGCGGAAAAGAAAACCTAGCACCTTTACTTCTGATGAAATTTTCCAACTCCTCTGCCATCTGTTTTTCAGTTACTCCAGTCCTAATCTTTTTTACAATATAATCGAAAGCCAAATCCCCAATTCGGCAAGCCTTCTCTATTTTGCTGATTTCTTTTTCATTTTTAATACTTCTTAAACCGGAAACATCAAAATGTTTTATTTTTTTAAAATGTTTGCTCAAAGACTTGTGCTCTAAGACTGTTAAATTATCTTCTTCAATCCCTAGCTGTTTTATCTCTTTTTGGTGTTTTTTAAATAGAGTCTTGGTTGGTTTATTGTGACTTCTTTCAAAAAGGGTTAAGTGTGGAACCTGTTTTTTTACTGCCTCTGAATACCTGGCATCAGTAATAATGTAGGCAAAATCGCTGCCAATAAAAATATACGCCTCCCGCTCTTTTTCCGAAAAATTGGTAAAACCAGTTAGATAGCTAATATTGGAAACAGAAGAAATTAAAACGCCGTCCAGTTTTTCTTCTAGAAGTTTGTGTCTAAGATTGTTTATTCTAGGCTTAAACATGGCCATATTCTATCACAACGCTCCGGTGGTATAATCGCTCTGCGATGAAACTACTTCACTTTTCTGACCTTCATATTGGCATGGAAAATTACTCTAAATTGGATCCGGAAACCGGACTTTCCACCAGGCTGCTGGATTTTTTCAATACTTTTGATTTTATTGTAGAAACTGCTTTTAAAGAAAATGTCGATGCAGTGATCTTTGCCGGTGATGCCTATAAAACCCGTGATCCCAACCCCACCCAACAGCGGGGTTTTGGTGAAAGGATTGCTAAACTGGCCAAAAAAATCCCTGTTGTTTTGGTAGTGGGAAATCACGACACCCCCAATGCAGAAGGCAAAGCCAATACTTTGGATATCTATTCAGCCTTGGAGATAGATAATGTCTGGGTTTCCAGACATCCGGAAATTTTGCAAATTCCCACCAAATCCGGAAACTTACAAGTAGTCACCCTACCCTGGTTACATAAAAACGACTACAAAACCGTGGCTGAAAAACTAAAATTACTCTATGACAAAATTACTCCTGATTCCCCTGCTGTTTTACTGTCCCATGCTGAAATAGTGGGGGCGCAGTTCGGAAGTGAAAAAGGTCTGGCAATTGGGAATGATATTACCCTTCCCCTACCCTTGCTACAAGACAAAAGGCTAAATTATGTGGCCTTGGGCCATATCCACAAACACCAAGTTCTTTCCAATCCGCCGGCGGGCTCGCCTCGCGAAGCGGGCGGACCATTAATTGTTTATTCCGGCTCGCCACAACGGATAGATTTCGGGGAGGAAAAAGAGGAAAAAGGAATTTGTTTAGTAGAGCTTTCAGTCGTCAGTCGTCAGACGTCAGACAAATATCAAACAAGTTATCAGTTTATCTCTACCAATGCCCGGCAGTTTTTAACTATCACTGTTAACCTCAAAAGTGCAGATCCTGACCCCACCCAAACTATACTGGATGAAATCAAAAAACACGACCTGGCAGATAAAATTATCAGGCTAGTCATTAATATCCCTGCCGGACTGGATCAAGATATCGAGATGGATAAAATAAAAAAAGCTCTCTCTTTAGCCCATTTAGTGGCCGGTATTTCCAGAAATGTTGAACGGCTGGAACGGGAAAAAATAGATTTTGGTAAGGATGTGGAGACCCTGACTCCGATTGCCGCTTTAAAAAAATATTTTGAAGCCAAAAAATATCCGGTTACAAAACAAAAAGCTTTGGAAAAATATGCTGCCCAGTTATTAGAATAATGATACCGGTTAAACTAACATTATCCAATTTTACAAGTTACGGTCAAAGCCCACCTGAGCTGGATTTTACAAAATTTAAGCTGGCTGCCATTTCCGGGCTCAACGGCGCCGGTAAGTCATCTTTGCTTGATGCTATCACCTGGTGCATTTGGGGTACTTCCCGGGCCGGGGATTCTTCCGACAGCCTGATCCATGCAAGTGCAGTTAATATGTCTGCTGAGTTTGAATTCGAGCTGGACGGCCATAACTTTACTATTAAAAGAAGTCGTTCAACAAAAGGCGGCGGTCAAACAGCGCTGGAATTCTGGAGTAGTAATCCTTCAACTCACTCTGTTCGCTCAGGACATAATCTGACAGAAGGCACCATCAAAGCTACCCAACAAAAAATAATAGATGCCCTGCATTTAAGCTTTGAGACATTTACCAACTCTGCATATCTTCGTCAAGGCCATGCTGATGAATTTACCACCAAAGGCCCGACTGAGCGGAAAAAGATTTTGGCCGATATTTTAGGCTTAGATCACTACGATCTCTTAGAGGAAAAAGCCAAAGAAAAAAGCAAGGCAGCGCTGACAAAACTGCAACTGCTGGATTATCAACTCCTGGAAATAGAAGCGGAGTTGTCCCAAAAAGAAGACCGTTCAGCAAAGAAAAAGGCAGCCGAAAATAAAATTACCGAAGTTGAAACACAAATTAAAGCCTCAGAAGAAAGGTTAAAAACCTTGCGGGAGGAGCGGGAAGCACTAAATTTGGCTTCAGAACAAAGAAAAAAATTAGAGCAAAATTATTTGGAAAATAAAAAAGAATTAGAAGAAATCATCACTCAGGGAAAAAACCGCAAAAGTAAAATTGACTCTCTTGGGCTACAACTCCAAAAATTACAGGAAGTCAGCGGGCAATTGCAGAATTTAAAATCCCTGCAACTGGAAAAAGAAAAAATGGATAAAATCAGACATGAACAACTGGAAATAAAAAATAAATTATCCGTTACAAACGGAGAAATTAATGTCAAAAAACAACAGACACAAAGCATCCAAAAAGAAATAGATAAACTGACTGCCCAACTTAGTGCATCATCAAAAACAGGAGCCAAATGTCCGACTTGCGGACAGGAAATCGGCAAAGCTGAAAAATCACATGTGCACAGTCAATTAACAACCCAAATCACAAATCTGAAAAAAGATCTCCAGAAAATTAATTTTTTCAAGGAAGAACAAACAATTGCTGATTTAGAAAATCAATTAAAAGCCATCTATTTTGATTCTGAAAAATACCAACAAATCCTGTTGCAACTTAAGGATTCAGAAGAAATCCAAAAACAAAATGATGAAAAGCTAACAATTCAAGCCACTTTGCAAACAGAGGAAAAAGTAGTTTTAGAAATGAGGATCCTGTTTCAAAATAAAAAGTTGCAGGTTGATAGAATATCGGAGGAATTAACTAAACTACCTGATTTATCAGAAAAAATTATTAATTTAAACCAGGAAATCACCGGTACGGAAAATCAACTTACCGGTATCCGTGAAGAAGAAAAAGCGGCCCGCGGAATTTTGGGACAGATTAATGAATTAATTTCCCGGACAGCCCAAATGGAAAATCTCTCGAAACAAAAGTCAGCAGAAAAAATTACCCTAACGGAGGAAAGAGAAACTTTTGAAGAGCTGGCTTTGGCATTCGGCAAAAAAGGCATCCAGGCCATGATTATAGAAGCAGCCATCCCGGAAATTGAGGATGAAACAAATAAATTGCTGGAAAAGCTTACCGAAGGCCGTATGAAAGTCAGTTTCGAAACCCAAAAGGAAACCAAAACTAAACTTGCCGGCGGTGAAAAAGGCATTATAGAAACACTAGACATCATTATTTCTGATGAGATGGGTGAGCGGCCTTATGAGATGTACTCGGGAGGTGAGGCTTTCCGGGTTAATTTTTGTATCCGGCTGGCCATTTCCAAACTGCTGACCCACCGGGCCGGGGCAAAATTACAATTTTTGGTCATTGATGAAGGATTTGGATCTCAAGATGCACCAGGGAGAGCCAGGTTAATAGAAGCAATAGATGCCATTAAAAATGATTTTGAAAAGATTTTAGTGATTACTCATATAGAAGAGTTAAAAGAAGAATTCCCGGTCAGAATTGAGGTTTCCAAGAACTCAGGAGGTTCTACTTTTGAGGTGGTTGGGGTTTAAAAAATAAAATTTATTAACAACAAACATGGTACCACTTTTTCGCTATTGCGAAATTTTGGTTCCTTAATCTTTCAAAGTTTTTGGTTTACAATGGATTCATGTTTAAAATTATTTTAAAAATTTTCCCTAGCCTATTTTTCTGGGGCAGTTTTACATTTGTAGTTTTACAAGTTCCCTATCCTGAGAGCCTAACCCAGGCAAATGCTATGCAAATTTTTCCCTTTTTCCTCTCTTTATATTTAGCGCTAGTTTTTACCCTTAACATCTTCTTAAAAAATATTCTTTTTTCCTCCTCCGTCTGTTTGGGCCTGGTTTTATTATTAATCTTGAAGGCTTTGAATTCTCTAAATATCATCACCGGCGCCTTAGTCATCATAGCAACCGGTTTACTGGCCAGTTATTTTAGAAAAACAAAAAGAAAGGGTTTGAATCCGATTAAATCGGATTTGACTAAACTCTCAAAAATCCCTAAACTGACGAAGTTACAATGAACAAATTCTACCTTACAACAGCTATACCCTATGTTAACGGCTTGCCGCATGTTGGCCACTCACTGGAATATTTTCAAGCAGATACTGTTAGAAAATACCACCAACTAAAAGAAGATGAAACTTTGCTTCTTTCCGGAGCAGATGAAAATGCGCTAAAAAATGTCCAGGCCGCTGAAAAAGAAGGTCTTCCTATCCAGGAATTTTTAGACCGCAATTCCAAAATCTGGCATCAAACTTTCGAATTTTTAAAAGTGCACCTGGATGTTTTCCAACGAGGCTCTGATCAAAAAAAACACTGGCCCGGAGTGCAAAAATTATGGAAATTATGTGAGGAAAATGGCGATATTTATAAAAAAGAATATGGGGGTTTATATTGCATTGGCTGCGAATCTTTCAAGACAGAAACAGAGCTGGTTGACGGGCTTTGTTCCATCCACCACACCAAACCGGAACGCATAAAAGAGGAAAACTATTTTTTTAAGTTATCAAAATATCAAGAAAAGTTAATTCAACTAATAGAAAGCGACGAATTAAAAATTGCTCCAGCCAACAAAAGATCCGAGGTTTTATCTTTTATTAAATCCGGCTTGGAGGATTTTAGTATTTCCCGATCAAATGAACGCTCCAGAGGTGTTGGAGTACCGGTTCCGGAAAACCCAAGCCAGAAAATTTATGTTTGGTTTGATGCTTTAGCGATCTATATGACCGGAATTGGATTTGGCTGGGATGAGGAAAAGTTTCAAAAGTGGTGGCCGGCAGATTTACACATTATTGGTAAAGATATTAACAGATTCCATACGGTTTATTGGCCAGCTATGTTGTTGTCTGCAGGATTGCCACTGCCAAAGCAAATTTTAATCCACGGATTTGTTAATTTAAAAGGAGAAAAGATTAGTAAGTCTTTGGGCAATGTTATCTCACCCCAGGATGTAGTTGAAAAATTCGGACTAGAACCCTTGCGCTACTTCATGCTCTCCCAAATCCCGATTGATGCTGACGGCGATTTTACAAATGAGCGGTTTAAAGAAGTTTATAATGCTGACCTGGCAAATGGTTTAGGGAATTTAGTGGCCAGGGTCGCTAGACTCTGTGAACAACATGAAATAAAGGCTGGTACCATTCCCACAGAATTTGATCAGGATCTGGAAAAATTACTCTCTGAGTTTAAATTTAATGAAGCACTGTTTTGGATTAGGACTAGGATTACTGAGGCAGATAAAGAAATTAATATTAAAAAACCCTGGGAGTTATCCAACGAAGAAGCCAAACCTGTACTGGAAAACCTCGTTATAAGAATCCAGCAAATTGCCTTTAACTTACAACCCTTTTTACCAGAAACTGCAGAAAAAATCTTAAAACAATTCGCCAGCCGGCGAATTAAATCTGCCCCGTCACTTTTCCCCCGCCTGCCATCGCCTAGCGGCGAAGCAATTGGCGGGCAGGCCCGAATATGAATTTAATTGACACACATGCCCATCTTTACTGGGATTCATACAAAGAGGATTTTTATGAAATGATTCAAAGGGCTGTTGATGCCGGAGTTTCTACAATCATCAATATCGGCGTGGATGTTGAAACAAGTCAAAAGGCTTTGGACCAAGCCACAAACACTAAGTGGCCGGCAGGTTTATCAGTTTATTCCACCATCGGCATTCACCCACATGAATCTACCAAATATTCACAATCACAAATGCCCTCCGACCGTGGGTCAAATGTGCAAAATGATCTGGCAAAAGATATTGCACAACTGGAAAAAATCTACCGCAGCAATCCTGAAAGAGTTGTAGGTATAGGTGAGTGTGGCCTGGACTTCTTTTTTGAAAGCAATCCCGGATTCATTCCACCTTCTATTACCACCCAACAGGTTAAAGATTTACAAAGGATGCTTTTTCAGGCTCACATTGATTTGGCAAAAAAACTAAATCTGCCGGCAGTTATTCATTGCCGGGATGACCGGTCAAAAAACCCCACCAACTCCGAGGCTTGGAATGAAGCGCTGAAAATGGTCGGCGACCAACCTGCCATCTTACATTGTTATAGTGGGCTTCCCCATACTACCAGCTACCTACTACCTGCTACCAACTTATTCGTTTCTTTTGCAGCCAATATCACCTATCCCAAGAATGAATACTTAAGAGAAGCTGCTAAAATTCTTCCGCTTAACAAAATTCTACTGGAAACAGATTGTCCCTTTTTAGCTCCCCAAGGTAAAAGAGGCCAGCGAAACGAACCCTCGGCGGTTAAAGAAATTGCGGAGCTTATTGCCGATTTAAAAGGAATATCATTTGCAGAAGTAGCAGAACAAACCAGCACAAACGCTAAGAAAATATTTGCTTTCTGAGGCTGAAAAAAGTACACTTAACGATACACCATGCGGATTTTACTGGTCTTTTTTATTGGGTTTATGTCTTTTTTCTATTTTGCGGAAATCTTAAAGCGAATAACCGGGGAAATCCGCTATAGTTTTATCGGCCTAATCTTCGCACTAATAGGACTTTTAATCGGTTTTCTTGGTCAATCTTATCTAAGTGGCGGTTTGAATGTTTTGGTAGGCCTTTTGCTGGTAGGCGCAGGTCTGGGTTTAATCATACATCACCTGCTTTCTCAACGTTTCATCTTCTTCGAGAAGACAGAGCGGGATTTTGTCTTAAAACACGAGAATGGTTTTGAAAGGATTTTGGAAATCCTGCCCGGCAGCTTAACCTGGCTGGCCTTAACTTCTCCTATCTGGCTCTCTTTCGCTCTACCCTATGCCGTAGCTTACCTAATTTTGATTGCTGATATCTATTGGTTGCTGACTGCTTTCCGGATTGCTATTTTAATTTTAATCGGCTACAGAAAAATGGAGTCTGTAAAAAAAGAAGACTGGCAAAAACTCCTGCAAAGGGATTTTCCGGAAGAAGCTAAAAGCTACTATCAACTCATACTAGTTCCAACTTATAAAGAAGCCTTATACATTCTAAGACCTACTTTTGATGCCCTGACAAACTGCAGTTACCCCAGAGATAAAATATTTATCGCTGTCGGGTTTGAGGAACGGGACGACCCGGAAAAGGTCGAGCAGACCAAAGAGTACCTTAAAGAAGTAGAGAACAAAGTAGCCGGCATCTTTACTACATCGCACCCTTATGGACTGCCTGGTGAGGTGGCCGGCCAAGGGTCAAACAAAAATTGGATGATTAACCACATCCTGCCTGAGCTTCAGAAAAAAGGAATCAATATTGAAGATGTATTTGTCACCACCTTAGATGCTGATTTTGTGATCCACCCCCAGTTTCTCTCCGGAGCACTGCATAAATACTTATCTTTACCGGTAGCCGAGCGAGATAAAAGAACTTTTACCGGAGTATTTTTGTACCACAATAACTACTGGCAAACCCCCACCCCGATGAGACTGATGGCCACCGGCACCTCGCTTTGGCAACTGGCTGAAATGGTCGGTTCTGATAAATACATGAATTATTCCTCAATGTCTTTAAGTTTAAAGGCACTTTTAGATATTGGTCTCTGGATACCGGACAAAGTTAACGATGATAACGGCTTTTATTGGAAAGCATACTTCCATTTTAACGGAGATTATAAAGTCATCCCACACTTTTTACCTATTTCCGCCGATGCTGTCCAAGATACTACCTTACTCAAAACCTTCCAAAACCAATATCTGCAGATTAAAAGATGGGCCTATGGTGTAGAGCACATCCCCTTTATTATCAGGCAATACTTTACCAAAGAGATTGATTTTTGGGACAAAACCGACAAAGTGCTTTTTAAAATCTGGGGAGACTTAAAATGGGGATTTTTAGCAATCTTTGTTACCTTCGGTAGTTTACTAATTCCTTTGGTTAACCCCAATTTTAAAACATCGGTGCTGTCAGTAAATCTGCCAATAGTTTCTTCATGGATATTGACAGTTACTTTCTTTGGTCTTTTTGCCACTATCTTTGTTCATGAAAAAGTAGTTCCCAAAAGACCGGCAAATTGGTCCTTATTTAAAAAAACCTGGTCATATATCCAGTGGCTTTTAATACCCCTTATTTTAATAACTATTTCTGCCCTCCCTGCTATTGACGCACAAACTTCTCTAATGTTTGGTAGAAAATTAGAATTTAGAGTTACAAACAAAACAAGGCTATTAGAAAAAATCTAAATCTATGCTTAAGGAATTATACTTTTGGATAGGACTATCCCCATTACTTGCCGGTCTAGTTCTAACTACTATTATCTTTTCCCTATTTAAATTTTTGCCTCCCAAGCTTCCTCTTTTTTATTCCCTGCCCTGGGGTGAAGAACAACTGGCAACCCCGCAACAGTTTTTAATTATTCCGGCAAGCATTAGCTTGATCGCTCTTTTGAATCTAATTATTGCCTGGCAACTGCATCCTCAGCAATCCTTTTTCAAAAAAGCGCTTTCTCTTTCATCTGCTGTAGTAGGCATAATATTAACCATTACTTTTATTAAAATAATCTTAAATTTTATTTAAACATGAATTTTCTTTTACCTGCTATTTTCTCCTTCCTCGCTGCCGTCCTTAGTTTCCCTCCCACTATCGCTTTTGCTAAGAAGTTTCATCTGATAGATGATCCGAAAACCCGACCCCATCCCGCTCACACACAAAAAAGGATTGTACCAAGGGCAGGGGGACTCCCGGTATTTTTGGCCATAGCTTCGGCAATATTAATCTTTATGCCATATGAGCGTTATACTCCAGGTATTCTACTAGGGCTTTTTATCCTGCTGGCTGTTGGCCTTTTAGACGATAAGTATCAAAATTTCTCACCTTATCTGCGCTTGATCGCCCAATTTATTGCAGCGGCAGTTGTAATCGGAAGCGGCATAGGTATTACCTTCATCACCAATCCCCTGGGAGGAATCATTCAGCTTGACAGCAGTCCCCAGATTGCCTTACTTGCCGATTTCTTATCTGTGATTTGGATTGTTTGGGTAATGAACATGATGAACTGGTCAAAAGGTGTAGATGGCCAAATGCCGGGAATTATTACTGTGTCTGCCATAATCCTGGGGTTTTTGTCGTTAAAATTATCTTCCGATCCGACGCAATTAAATTTAGCCAAACTTTCCTTCATTACCGCCGGATCTGCGCTAGGGCTTCTGATTTTTAACTGGCATCCGGCCAAAATTTTTCCGGGGTTCTCCGGATCAGGAATTTTAGGATTTATGATTGCAGTTTTGGCAATTCTCTCCGGAGGAAAATTGGCAACTGCAGGACTGGTCCTGTTGATCCCTGCCACTGATTTTGCCTATACATTCCTTCGAAGGATGCTGCAAGGAAGATCGCCTGTTTGGGGAGATCGGGGGCATTTGCATCACAAGCTACTCGAAATTGGCTTTTCCCATCAAAAAATAGCCTTGTTTTACATTCTGGGAAGTGTTATCCTGGGGGCAGCAGCCTTAAGCTTATCCTCCAAAGGTAAACTTTTTGCCGCAGCCTTAGTCGGAGTAGCTCTTTTGGGAGGCATTCTATGGTTAAACTTTTTTGGGGAATATTCAAAGCGTCGCGCCCCAGACAATGGATAAAAAATTGCGCTGTTTTTGCCGCTTTAATCTTCTCCGGAACGCTGTTTGATCCCATTAATCTCTTAAAAACTATCGAGGCCTTTACCCTCTTTTGTATTTTTTCATCTGCCACTTATCTTTTAAACGACGTATTCGACATTGAAAGAGATAAATTACATCCGTTTAAAAGAAAACGGCCAATTGCCTCTGGTCTTGTTCCCGTCCCTTTAGCGATAACTTTAGCACTCAGTGCAATTGCCATCTTTTTACCTCTTTCCTATAAACTCTCCCCGGCTTTTTTCTTTGCTGCGTTGACTTACCTAATCATACAGCTTTTTTACTCGGCATATCTCAAACAAGTCATTTTAATTGATGTATTGGTAATTGCAGCCGGGTTTGTTCTCCGGGTTTACGGCGGAGTTTGGGCAATAGATGCGCATTTAAATGTTTGGTTTTTACTCTCCGTCACCAGCTTCGCGCTATTTTTGGCAATCGGGAAAAGAAGGTCAGAACGGACTTTAATGACCTCCCAAGCCGCCCGCCACCGGGAAACGCTGCTGCATTATCCGGAAAATTTACTCGATATTTTAACCAGCATGTTCGCCAATTCCACCTGGCTCACATATGCTTTCTTTGCTTTCCTGCAACCGCCTATCCAAGCACGACAGCTAGTTTCAATGTTCCTGGGTGGGTTTGAATTACCTTTTGCACAGGCCAAGTATTTAATGGCAACCGTACCGGTAGTACTTTATGCCGTAATGAGGTATCTCTATATTATTTATGAAAAAAAAGAAGGGGAGTCTCCCGAGCGGGTAATTTTAACTGATACTCCGTTACTGGTCGCTGTTTTAATATGGGCAGTTTTAGTGTTGGGAATTATTTACTTCTTGGGGGCATAGGGATTTTTGACCTTAATGTAATTTAACAAACCCTGCTTTTGCAAGCAACTCTTTTTTAGTTTCTAAATCTTCAACATCCACCTTTAGCCCGGCTCTTGCCGCCAAGGCAATCCCCTCAACTAAACAACGAATTCGATAAACATCTCCTCTGGAAAAATTATCTACCAAAATCTCCGGACCACCTGTTAGACTTTTGACATGGATGCGTCCAAGTAGCGGTCCGGCTGAAGCATCTACACTGGCTATATCTGTAGCCATAATGGAAATAATTTCTTCTGCCCAAGGTCCATCTCTACGAACCCAAATTATTCGAAGTTCTTCTATTATTAAATCATCCGGAAATAAAACCAAGGGAAAGATTTGTCTAAACCTGGCCAGTACCCGTGATCTATTAGTTGGGGAAATTGCTTGCCCAACTTTCAAAGCCTCGTCAGATTGCCAAATATCACTCCTCGCACGATAGTCCATGTTCCACCTCTTTTCAAATAGAACTTACTCTTAAAATAAATAAAATGCAGTAATATATCTAACAAGCTAGTATTTGATTGCAGTCTGTTACTTTAGTACAATCCAGTAGCCACAAATGGAGCCACAAATTTCCGGAAAGTTGAATAATTTTTTCTCCAGATTTAAGAAACTATCTTTTAAAAAGGGTAGGACAATCCTGCGAGCAGATGATAAACCAAAAGGTGTTTTATATCTTAAGAAAGGTTATGTCAGGCTTTATTCTATTTCTGGCAATGCTCAGGAATTAACCCTAATTATTTTTAAGGCAGAGGATTTTTTCCCCATGATGTGGACTATAAATGATACCCCGAATACTTATTACCTAGAGGCCATGACTGACACTGAAGTTTATCAGGCACCGCGAAGAGAATTTTTAACTTTTATTAAGGACAACGCTGAGGTGTTGTTTGACATAAACAGCCGAATTTTGACGCGTTTCGGAGGAGTTTTAAGCAGAATGGAACATGCCATCTTTGGTCATGCCCAAAGTAAAGTAGCTTCAATCATATTAATCTGTGCCGAAAGGTTTGGGGTTAAAGACAAAAATGGCATTTTAATACCAGTCCCGCTAACCCATCAAGATATTGCTAACCTGATCGGAGTGGCCAGGGAAACTGTCAGTATTGAGATGGAAAAACTGCAACAAAAGGGTCTAATCGCTCATCGGGGGAAAAATTTGGTAGTTAAAGATATGCAAAAACTTAAAGGAGAATCCGTGCTTGAAACGTAACTTAAGGATTTTTCTTTTCAACATATGCGGAAGAAACAAAACCTTCTGTCCCGTCAGACAATCGTATCCGATCCCATGCTCCTTGTTCTTCTAAAAGTATCAGCGTATCCCCTGGTTTTACCTGGGCAATTTCCTTTCCATTCAATGATGCTTTATCTCTAACCCGCAAAAACCCTGTGGGAGTTTGCCTAACCACCACTTCCGGAGTAACAGTGATTACGGAGGTTATGGTAGTACTCAAATCAGCCTCGGAAAGAGCTAAATTTACCGAAACTGTTAAGTTAAAATTATTTGGCAAATCTGCCCTGATGCTCCTTTTTAGGTAATTTGTGTGGCTTACCAAAATAGTATGCTGCCCTATTTCAACATTAACTGTAATCGGTGTACTGCCATAAGATTTCCCATCTACTTCTACTGCCGCTCCTGTTGGGTTAGAAATGACGGTCAAACCCTTACCTCTATTTAACGTGAGGATCTCTCCGGCTGAAGATGCCATATCTTCTGCTAAATCCCTGTTTATGACAGTCACGGTCCCGGGAGTCAGCTTAACCCTACCTTGCCAAGAAGCTTTCCCTTTTGTAATTTTAACCACATAATCACCCGCTGCCAGATTTTTATCTTCATAGGGTGTGGTGCCTGCTTCTTTTTCGTTTAAGAAAACCACAGCCTGCGCTGGTTCTGATAAAACAGAAATACCGCTCGTCTGTTTAATACCTAAAAAGATTTCTGCTGCCCTATCGCTAAAACGAAGTAGTAAAGCCACAAAACTAATCAGTACTAGAAACCAGAGAATAAGCTTTTTCATTAATAGATCCCTCTACTCACTTTGTCAATTATACCCTAAGATCTTTGACATTGATCTTAAGATCTGTTATCATACGCCCTTGTCCCGATTTAATCGGGATTTGTTTTGAAAAGTCAAAACAAAAACCTTCTGTCTAAAATAGTTTCTGAAAGGGACGCCCTACTTCAGAGATTATCTAAAATTAAGCTAAGGTTCCCGAAAAGGTTTACAAGGCTTACAATTTTTGTTTTCATTTCTTTAACGCTTCTAGGGGTTTACCCTGCTTTTTCTATTCCACCTGTTAAGCGTTCTGTAGTGAAAGCTTCCAGCCTGGAACAAAAAGGTGAAATCATTGCCAACTCCTTTTCAAAACCACTTATTCTCCCGCATCCCGGATATCTATCAACCAGGTATTCTTCTTATCATCCCGGCATAGATATTGCCACCGGTCTAGGTATGCCTATCCACCCCATCATCGACGGCGAGGTTTCCGAAGCGGGCAGGGATATTTTCGGCTTGGGTAATTTCGTGGTAGTTAGCCACCAAAACGGCTTTCAATCAAAATATGCCCATATGGGCAAAATTTATATTAAGGTAGGGAATAAGGTCACTCAGGAAAATATTCTGGGAGAAGTCGGACTAACTGGTTACACTTCCGGTCCGCATACCCACCTAGAAATTACCCGCGAAGGAAATTATGTTAACCCGCTGACTCTACTCCCGGAAATCCCTGATATGCCAATGGTCTTGGCTAAGAAATAATTTCGCCTTCGACTTCTGTCAGGGTCGCCCCCCGCAGTCCGAACTGTTCTCTTTCGCGATTAATCAGTCTTTCTAATAAGTTCTTAAGTTCTAAAGGATAATCTACATACTTCAACATAATTTCTCCTTTATTTAAACCGGCCGTATTAACAATAATGGTACCCTGGTGCATCAAGAGCCGATCAATAATAGATTGACCCACTTCAAGATGAGTGATTTTATCAAAAAGAGCAGCTGTTAATTTAACCGAGAAAAAACCCTTTTTAATGATTACCCTTCTGGTGGTAAGCAAATATCTGTTAGAGTGATAAACATGCATTGTTTTAACAAATGCCACTAAAAACATCCCTCCTAACCCTAAAATTAAAGCCCAGATTTTATCTAAAGCCAGAAGCCATCCCACTCCCAGACCCAAACCTAAAAAAAGCATACCCGGAAAAAGGGTATAGATTAAGAACCTAGATCTGATAAAGGCTGCGGATAATCCTGTCACTAGAACCAGTTCCTCATCCTCTGAGAGATATTTTTTAAAAGCCTGTCTTTGCTTTTCCGTCGGAGATTCCCGGTAATGAAACTTAGCCATTATTATTAATATACAACAAACTCTGTCATTCTGGCTTGTCCAGAATCGTTCTTAAATAATCTGCGGGTAAAGATCCTGAAAATCGGGATTAAATTTTTTGATCATCTCTAATTTCTCTACCCTATTCATATCTTTAATCTGTTTCTCTCTAATAATAGCTTCCATTTGTCCTTCTACGACTTCGTAGTAAATTAGTTTATACAGATGATACTTTTTAGTAAACCCCTCAATAAATCCCTGCTTATGTTCATATACTCTCCTAATTAGATCGCTGGTTACTCCTGTATAAATGGTAGGTCTACTGTTAGCCATTATGTAAACATACATAAAACTATTATATTCCTTGATAAGATTCTGGGTGCATTCGTTTCACTCACTTACCAGAATGACGGAAGTAATAGAACTGAAATTAGGGGTTAGCTTTACCTTGGCTTTCCTCATAGAGCCTCCGTTCCTCCTCATCCCAAGTGTCACCACCCAAGTAAACACCCTCGGAATTGTAGGCATAAAAAACAGTGGCAATATCAGCGCTACTGGCCAATTGCTTATTCTCACTTGTCCTACGCCGTGCCGCAGATAACGCTTCCTCTGGTGAATCAAATTTTCCTTCCACCCAATCCGAACCGTCAAACTTGTCAATCCCCAGAACAGTAAATTTCCCTCCCGGATCCCTTACCAGACCATGTACTCTACTTATCCCACTAACCACCTGCTTTACACGCTTAGCCGGAGAAGTACCATCTTCCTCACAAAGTGCATCCAAAAGGCTAAAAACATCAGTAGGATTTTCAGGTACTTTCTCAGTCATATTTATACTAAACTCTAGTATTCTGGCATACCACCAGTTGGTATTTGTTGTTTCTCAGGCTCTTTTGCGTCTGTTACGAGACAATTTGTTGTCATCACCATGACCGCTACTGAAGCTGCATTCTGCAAAGCAGAACGGGCTACCTTCACCGGATCAATAATACCAACCTTTACCAAGTCTTTAACTTCGCCATCTAATACATCAACCCCCATATTGCCCTGGCTGGCCATGACTTTAGACAACGCAATTCCATCATCCATACCGGCATTTTTCACCAACGTCCTAAAAGGCTGTTCCAGGGCTCTTTTGACTATTTCTACTCCAACTGCTTCTTCACCGCTAGCTACCACAGAATCCAGCGCTTTGCCTGCCCGAAGCAGGGCTACTTCTCCACCAGCCACAATCCCTTCTTCTATGGCAGCTTTTGTGGCAGCCACTGCATCAATTACTCTTTCTTTTTTCTCTTTTAGCTCAACTTCTGTGGCAGCTCCCACACTGATAACTGCTACCCCGCCGGTCAGCTTTGCTAGTCTCTCCTGCAGCTTTTCTTTATCAAATTCGGAATCAGAGCCGGCCAGCTCTCTTTTAATCTGGGAAATTCTGGCTTCAATCTTAGCTTTTGTGCCTTTGCCATCCACAATCAAAGTATTGTCTTTATTGGAAGTTACCCGGCCGGCCCGACCCAGCTCATCCATCTCCACTGACTCAAGTTTTCTACCAGTATCTTCAGACAAAACTGCGCCGCCGGTTAAAATAGCAATATCTTCTAAGCTTTCTTTGCGCCGGTCACCAAAACCCGGGGCTTTTACTGCCAAAACATTAAATGTCCCCCGCAGTTTATTAACTACCAAAAGCGCTAAGGCCTCACCTTCCACTTCATCGGCAATAATAACCAGGTTTTTACTAACTTGAACAAATTTTTCCAGGAATGGCACTAAATCAGCAGCCGAAGATATCTTTTTATCGGTAATTAAAATACAGGCATCTTCAATAGAAGATTCCATCTTATCCGTATCAGTCACAAAATACGGGGACACAAAGCCTTTATCAAACTCCATCCCTTCTTTATAATCCACGCTCATCTCCATGGTTTTGCCTTCCTCAACCGTAACCACCCCGTCTTTACCCACTTTTTGTAAGGATTCGGCTATTAAGTTACCAATCTGGGAATCTGCAGCAGAAATAGTGGCTACCTGGGCGACTTCTTCCTGGGAAGCAATTTTCTTACTCATTTTCTTAAGCTCTTCCACCAAAACAATCACTGCTTTTTCAATACCATGCTTTAGGATCATGGGATTGCTGCCGGCTTGGATATTTTTTAAGCCCTCGTTAACGATCGCTTTGGCCAAAATTGTGGCAGTGGTGGTACCGTCTCCGGCCACATCAGAAGTTTTACTGGCTGCTTCTTTCAAAAGCTGGGCTCCCATATTTTCAAAGGGATCTTCTAAATCTATTTCTTTAGCTACAGTTACTCCGTCGTGTACTACATTCGGCGCTCCCCATTTTTTATCCAAAGCTACATTGCGGCCTTTAGGTCCCAGTGTGGTAGCCACAGCTTCAGTCAAGGTATTAATACCCTTTAATAATTTCTCTCTTGCCTCAGAATCAAATTTTAAGATTTTAGAAATTTTATTTTCCTCCTTTTAGAGTGACTAAAACATTATTTTCAGTTAACTGTACTTCATCAAAGAAAATAATTTCCCAACCATATTTCGCAAAAATAACTTGTCTCTCTTTTTTCCATTCTTCAATACTAAGATTCCTTAATTTTTCTTTATGTTTTCTGGCATACACTTCAACAGCTTTCTTCTCCCCGTTAATGTTTATGAAATCAGGGTTTTTACGCTCGATAAAAAATTTGCCATTGCCAACATACTTATAAGGTAAGTTATTCTTATTTATAATCTCTTGAAACTTTGCTTCCAGAGATGAAACTGGACGTCTTCTTAGCGCCTTTCTGATCGCCTCCGGCTCTCTTAACCAGGGTCTGTCTGTAATATGCATATGAGGCATCAATTTTACTGCACATGGTTTACATCGCTTTGAAGCATAGCTAATTGACTTGTGGCAATCTGGGCATCGATTGCCTTCGCTTATGCCGCCTTTCCAATGAGAAGTAATTGCACCTCTTCTTTGTTTCATATTGTTGTAATAGCAAATCTTTGAGCAAAACTTAGCTTTCGCTGAGGGGGCACCAGAGAAAGACTTATTGCAATTAATACAGACAAAAATTGTGTGGCTATTATTCCAAGCCCCGTTTTTCTTGACCCATCTTATTAAAGCTTCAATATTATTACTTCTAAATTTTAAAATTTTAGCCATTCTTATTTTCTCCTGCTAATTCTAGTCCATGCATCTAGTTTTCTACCTTCAACTAAAGAATCCTTGATATTCTCCCGAAGCGCCACTATACAAGCACCTGATATGCCAAACCCTACAGTAGCGACTGCGACACCCACACCTATTCCAGCCTTTGAAATACCATCTAAAACTTGTGGCACTAAACCTTCTAAATGGGATAAATACCTATCAGCAATATATGATACTCCAGCTATTACAACGCCTCCAGTCCCAACTATACCAGTAAAAATCATAAGAGTACCTGTATCTCCTCTCTCGGTATGAAGGCGATTTACAGCAAAGGGTCTATATTGACTAGCTAATTCTGCTTCTGTTTCCACCTTTTTTCCCATATTTATTCCAATATTGCCATCAGGTCGTCGAATTTTACTAACTTTAATTCTTTCCCGTCAACTTTGATTTCATCTCCGCCCCATTTTTTATAAACCACCTTATCTCCCGGCTTTACGGAAGCTTTCAAAACTTTGCCGTTTTCAAATACCATATCATCACCAACTGCTAAAACTATCCCCTGGGCTGGTTTTTCTTGGGCACTTTCTGGAAGAATTATACCGGAAGCAGTCCTGCTTTCTGCCTCAGAAGGTTGCACCAACACATAACCCATCAAAGGCTTGATGGAAACTTTTGTAACGCCTTTTTGAGCTTTGACCATAAATGTGGACCAATTTATACCAAAATCTAGCACTACTTGTCAAGGGGTGCTAAGTTTTTTAATCCGCCGCTGGTATTCAGAAAGAATCCGCAGCCTACAGTCCTGCGGGTGAAAATAAAGCGCCCCATCTTCTATCCGCTCCATCCCTTGTGGCTCCTGCATGATCTTTAGCTGCCACCATTTAGCCAGTTTTTCTAATAAATCACAAATAAGGACAGTGAAGTTTGAGTCAATCAAAAAATGTTGAGGATTTTGTGCTGATTGACTCAATGATTTACTATCATGGCTTTTCACAAAATCCTCACAAGTGAGTAAGTCTCTACCGTACGAACGTTTTTTTGCGACCAAACGAACTGTCCCAACACCCACCCAATTTGGTAAAAACTCAAAGGCCCAGGAATTGTCTCCCAGATACTTTACATAAATCCCATCTCTTTGCCATAAAACCTTCATCTGTAACAACTCATGTGCAACAAAGATATCTTTACTCTCTTGCTCTAATCTATCTTCTTCGAGTAAAATATTAATACACAACTTTCCGGCAATCTTTCTACCCATTTCCCCAACTTTTCTTCTTTGCCCCGTCAGAGACAATACACCTAAAGCCAGCAGGCGGGAAATCCACAAGCGATTTCTGGCAGTAACGATAAAAAGATCTATGTCATCTTTTTTAGAAGCATTACCTAAAGCTAAGCCTCCGGAGATTCCTGTCAATTTAACCCAGGGGATAATTTTTAAAATTTGGCAGAGCATATTTGCTTTTCGGAAATACTCAACAGACTGATTCTCCCGGCGTTTTCTTTGCATCACTAAACCCGTTTTCCCCGGCAAAAAATAATGACCGCTTTGAACTTTTAACTTGGAATTTTTAACTAACCGGCTTATGGCCGATTCAACCTGTCTAAGTGTTGCTTTTTTACCTATTAGCCATTTCTGGATTTCGTTAATTTTTAAGGGATAATCAAAAATATCGGCATAAATAAGTGTTTTTAATATCGCTTTTTCCATGTCGCTAATTTACCATGTATAATTAACCACATGCAATTTCAAGAAAACTATCCATTAAAAAACATAACCACTTTATCTATCGGTGGCCCGGCTAAAAAATTTGTAGAGGTTAACACACAAAAAGAGCTAACAGAAGCTATCCAATACGCTAAAGATCAGGCACTGCCATATCTGATAATAGGCGGCGGCAGTAATTTATTGGTGGCTGATGAAGGGGTAGAGTGTTTAGTGATTAAGAATGAGATAACCGGAATTTCAGCAACTCACCCCCGAGGTGAAGAAATGCGGTTACACCTCGGGGGTGTAATGGTGAGTATTAAAAGCGGCACTCCACTACAAGACCTGGTTGATTACGCCATTAATCATGGGCTCTCCGGTTTACAAAAGCTGACCGGTATTCCAGGTACTGTTGGAGGGGCAATTTATGGCAATGCCGGGGCATATGGCCAGACAATCTCCGACCATATAACAGAAGTTGTCATTCTGGCACCGACTCTGTCGAGTGTCCTCGATTCCATCGGGACTTGTCCAGAATCTGATTCTGGTGTCGCTCCGCTCCCCAGAATGACAATGGCCAAAGAAGCTTGTCAATTTAGCTACCGGGACAGTATTTTTAAAAAAACCAAAGACACTATTTTAGAAGTCATTTTTCAATTGGAACCGGGGGACCCAAAAATCCTTGCAGAAGAAGCTCAGGATGTTTTATCAAAAAGATTAATAAAATACCCCCCCGGCACTAAATGCCCGGGCAGTTTCTTCAAGAATTTAGTGGCTTCGGAGGTTTCTCCGGAAATTTTAAAAAATATCCCTCAGGAAAAAATAGTTTTTGGAAAACTTCCTGCCGGAGCACTACTGGAAGAAGTCGGGGCCAAAGGCCAAAAATCAGATGGTATAGAAATAGCTTCTTACCATGCCAATCTGTTTATAAATCAAGGCACTGGAACAGCCAAAGCGTTTCATAATTTGGCCAAGATTTATGCTGAAAAAGTGAAAGAAAAATTCGGCATTACCTTAGAACCCGAAGTCCAACTCATAAATTTACCGCCACTAATCTAAAATATATCGCCTTCTAGAGTAACAAATTCAGGTAAAAATCTGTTTTTCTTATAAAAAATTATAGCTTTAGCATTATTCGCATTAGCTACAACCACTGCTCGCTTAACACCTTTTTCTTTACTCCATTTTAAAAAACTCTCTAACAATTTTGTGCCAATTTTCATACCTCTAAATTTCTCTTTAACAAATAAGTTAGTAATTTCCGTACGTTTAACTGGTCTCCATGAATGAATTGGCAGCACCGAAGCAGCCAAATACCCTACTACCATACCATCTATATCGGCTATAAAGCAGATACGATTCTTAGCAGTAAGAACTTTTCTGAAAAATTTCTCTCCATCTTGGCCATGAGACCAACTCATATTAAAATATCTATCCCACTGGGCACCGTGTTCAAATAATTCCTGGCTTAAATCTTGAATAATCTTTAAATCACTCAAAACAGCTTTCCTAATTTTTATATTTTTCATCAACATCCGGTTACAATAAATCGCTATAGCGACTAAGTGTAACTAACTATTTTTCTTTAACAGCAATCACTTCTATTTCCACCTTACATCCCTCTTTTACTAATTTGCTGACTTCTACTAAAGTAGATACTGGTTCGGAATTTTGAAAGTATTTATTTCTAATAGGAGAAATTTTAGGGAAATCGTTTATATCTGTAACATAAATGGTGGCTTTTACCACATCATCAAGGCTGGCCCCTGCTTCTTTTAAAATATTCTGTAAAGATTCAAACACAAATTCAGTTTGTTTCTCTATGTTATCGGGCGCGACTACATTTCCTTCTTTATCCAAAGCAATCTGGCCGGTGGTAAATATAATTTTGGCGCCACCAACTTCTACGCTGTATCCGTGAGAATAAGCTCCCAATTTCTTTGCCGCCTCCCTAGATTCAATTTTAGTCTTAATCATATAAGTTCATTCTCATCCACCAACTGATAAATCTCTATCGGTATTTCTTCATAGGGATGGACTCTTTTAATGACTGCAACCACTTCTTTTACCTTCTCTTTTTGACAAATCATCTCTATTCTTTCTTCCTCTACTTCTTCCAATCTTCCTATCTCTCCAATGGCTGGTTTTGCTCCTATTCTGGGAATAAACCTGCCAACCCCCCGGGTGGAAAAGCTGGCATGGGTATAATTTCCCAGCACCCCTGCCCCGGCATCTCCCATGGCCTGCCTTACTTTTTCTGCATCTTTTACCGGCACAAAAGTAACAATTTTAAGCATATTTTATTGCTTATATTTATCCAACACCTGCTTGACCCCCTGATTAACAGTTTGCAAAGCTGCCATTGGATCTGTCCCGGCTAAGGTAGCATTAATCCCATCTTCCCAATATTTAATCATTTCATCGTTGATGCCTCCGTCAAAAGTATTGGATGATAAATACCAGCTTTTATAAATCGGTCCCTGGCTGACAAAAGCTCCCACCACCGGATCCCCTGCCAACTCACCTTGTAAGCTGACCAGGGAATACGGCTCTCCAAACAACCTGATCTTTGCAGCTTCCTGGTAAGCCAATTTTTCAGCCTCGGCAGATACTAAGTATTTAACAAATTTCCAGGCTTCTGTTGGATTTTGGGATTTGCTAGAGACTACCTCGCCCCAAAATGTCGCCCAACCTGCAGTCTTACCGGATAGCTGCGGCGCTGGCGCTACTTTAAATTTTAAGCCGGGGTTGGCTACCCGCAACTCATGCGCCTTCCAAGAAGGAGCAAAGTAGAAGCCTAATCTTCCGGCGGCGAACATATCAGTAGATTTAGGTAGATTAACATCCCAGGTTTTTTTCTTTGGATCAGTCACAAAACCGGTATAAAATCTGATCACTTCTGCTACCTGCGGCGTTGCCACATTGTTAAAATCCACTCCAGGTTGTTGCAACAGCAGTAGCCCTAAAATATCCGACCAATGATCAACATTGCCGGCGGTTCCCAGAGCTGCCCCGGCAGTTTTAATGCCGGTGGCATCCCGAACCGTCATTTTAGTCGCATAATCTATAAATTCCTGCCAGTTTTTAGGCGGCTTGCCACCGATCGCAGCCAACATCTCCTCGTTGTAAAAAAGAGCCAGACCATCTATTTCCATAGGGGCACCATAAATTTGATCGCCTTTAATGAAACTCTCCGAGGCTACCGGATAAAACATTCTCTTGTACTCATCAGTGCTAAATACCTCTTGAGGAGCGCTGGCTAAATCAGATTGGAACATCGGTAACCAGGAATTGTGAATCCGGAAAATATCCGGCCCCACTCCTTCCCTAATTTGAGCCTGAGCCCTAGTTCTATAATTGACTGATGATTTACGCTCATAAGTAATGGAAATATTCGGATGTTGCTTTTGGTACTCGGCAATTACCGGCTTGATCAAATTACCGTCTTCCCAAAGGCCCCAATAAGTTAAGGTTGTCGGCCCTTCTGGTTTTGGTTTATTAAAAAGGGAGATGCTCGGCCCGAATTTCCAAAAGAGGAATCCTAAAACAACACTTAAACTCAAAACAATAATAATGATCTTTTTCATTAATAGTCGTCAGTCTTCAGCTGTCAGCTATCAGACTAGAAAACAAATTGTCTGACGACTGATGACTGAAGGCTGATAGCTCCTTTGTCAATTATACCCTAAAGCGGTACAATACCGGCATGGCTAAGCAAAAGAAAAAATCCCCTCCCAATCTAATTCGTCTGGTTAAGCAGAACTTACTGCCAATAGGTTTATCTATATTGCTTGTGATCTTGACTGTAATTACCTATCAGATAGTTATAGCGGATAAATACTCACCCTTAACTTTTGTGGGGGATACTAATATCTCTTTTTTGACACAGGGACAGGCAATCAGGAAGGTTGAGTCCAGATTCCAGAAAAGAGCAGAGCAGAAACTCTCCTTTTCCACTGATCAGGATTCATTCACTATTGATATTGCCACCTCTTCGGCTGCGCTAGATTATTCCGCGCTAACATCGGCCTTTAAAGAAAACCGTCAGGGATCACTCATTAGCCGCCTTGGCAGGCAAATACAAACTATTTTCCTTCTTTCAAAAATCTCTCCCAAAATTAACTTGTCCTTAGACAAACAACTTGATAATATAGCTAGCCTAATTGATAAGCCGCCGCAAAACGCCCAGCTGATTTTTGATGAGACACCCAGCCCGGAAGGCACCCCGTCTGCCCATATCCAGATCAAAGAAGGAATAGATGGCCTGGCTTTGGATAAAAATGCTGTTGAAAAAGTCATTTCGGATTTTTTATTAACCGGTCAATACAACTCAGAGCTGCCTCTTAAAACTATCCCTCCTGTTATTACCACTAACCAGGTAGTCCGGGCCAAACAAGCCCTGGAAGGAACCATGCAGGAACCAATTAAGTTAACCTTTGGCACAAATACCTGGGTTTTGGATACCAAACAGCTTTTAACTCTGCTGGATCTAACTAAAGGGGATAGCCTGCTGTTGGATAAAGATCAAACCTCTGTATACCTCAAAAAGATTGCTGCTGAAATTGACCAAAATGTCCAGGAGGGCTTGTTTGAGTTTAATCCGGCCACCAAAAGAGTAACTGCTTTTAAACCCTCACAAGAAGGAAGGAAGCTGGATATAGACAAAACCTTTAAGCTGCTCTCTGAAACTTTAACTTCCGATTCCCCAAAAACTATTATCCTGCCGGTTGCTACTGTCAAGCCTAAAATTGCCACCTCCGATGTAAATAGTTTAGGTATTAAGGAGCTGCTGGGCCGGGGGATTTCCAATTTTGCCGGGTCAATCGAAAATAGGATCTATAATATCGGCCTGACCGCCTCAAAAATCAACGGAGTATTAGTTCCTCCTGGCGAAATTTTTTCTTTTAATCAAACAGTGGGTGATATCACAGCTCAAACAGGTTTTAAACAAGCCTATGTTATTAAAGAAGGAAGAACTGTTTTAGATGACGGGGGCGGTGTTTGTCAGGATTCCACCACGCTTTTTAGAGCAGTGTTAAATGCCGGGCTGCCGGTGGTTAAAAGAACTGCCCATGCCTATAGAGTCGGTTACTATGAACAGGGTTTTCCGCCGGGCCTGGATGCGACGGTTTTTTACCCCAGTGTGGATTTCCAGTTTAAAAACGATACCAGTGCCCATATCTTAATCCAAGCCTATACTTATGGCACCACTTTATATATTGACCTTTATGGCACGCCAGATGGCCGGGTCGTGAGCTTAACCCAGCCGGTCGTGACCAATCAAACTCCACCTCCTCCGGAACTTCGTCAAGATGATCCGACACTGCCTAAAGGCACAGTTAAACAGGTGGACTGGGCCGCCTGGGGAGCCAATGTCAGCTTTAAAAGGATAGTCACCAGGAATGGACAGACCTTAATTGATGAAACCTGGAAATCCTTCTACAAACCCTGGCAGGCTGTATTTTTGGTGGGTACAAAAGAAAACTAGAACTCTTGAAATTGTAAAAACTCAGGGCGAGTGATTCCTCCGGCTTTCATAAAAGCCAAATTCAGTGTTCTAAAATCATTCACTGCTGCCACAAGGAGCCGGAGATTTGCTTCACTCACTACTCCTATAACGCTTTCATTTTCCCCTTGCCCCTCTTCACTCACTCCATATATTTCCTGAAGATTATTCTGGAATGCTTGCATTGTACGGGGTACACTTTTTCTGTAAAATTCTATTTCTGCCAACAAGTTAGCATTTAAAAAATCAGCCTCTTGGTAGTTTAGAACAAAAGAGATATCTTTAGAATCTTGTGAACCCTTAAGCGCTTTTCTCACTTTCTTATAGAGCCCTTTGCAGCATCTTTTATCTAAAAACTTGCACTCTAAACCTTCTGGTGGTTTTGTTCTTAAACGGCGAACGAGCGAACCCGCAGTCTCAATGGATACATCGACTAAAAAACCAGTTTCTCGCCGTTCCTGTGCTACCTCTGAAACTAACTCCGCTTGCCTTAAAATATCTCCCTCTGTCTCTCTCATGCACAGATGATACCATAAATACTTGTTGGAATTTCCACCCTTGGGGGTCCGAAGGACGGGAGTCTAAATGACTCCCAGGAGGATTTGTATTGATACCCTTCGATTTCACTCAGGGCAGGCCTGCGGATTTTATACTATTTCTGAGGCTAAAAAGCTGAAATAGTCTGCGACTTAAGGTTATTCGCAACCTAGCCTACCTTGTGGAAAACTTTATAACTGGTGTATAATTAGGGTATGAAAAAATATTCCTACATTTCATCTAATCCAACCATCATGCGCGGGGCGCTGGTTATAACCGGTACCCGTGTGCCTATGGAAAGAATTCTGTATATGGTCTCCGAAGGGTATACTATCGATGAGATTCACGATCACTACCCATGGGTTCCCAAAAAAGTATTCAAAGGGGCTATTGCGGAGTTAGCCACTAAGATAGATACTAGTAAGGATGAGGGCGAAATTTTTCAAACACAAAATTCTCCTTGACGAGAATTTCTTCGTGCGTTCATATCTTCCCAGGTTAAATAAAAAATTCACTGTTAAACACATTCTGCAAAACCCTGAACAAAAAGGGTGGTCTGATTGGGAAGTTTTCCAATTTGCTTCTAAAAATCATATGCTCGTAGTAACATTTAATGTCAAAGATTTTGTGGATTTTGTAGAGTTTAGCAATACCACAGGGATCGTGGGTGTTTCCACAAATTTAAGCGAAGATGATATTGACAAGAAATTAACAGCCCTTTTTACCAGAAGTTCCGAACGTTCTCTTTTTGGTAAAATAACCTTCATTAGCGGAGAAACAAAATGATCACAGTTACCGGCTCACTCGCTTTTGATCATATCATGGATTATCCGGGCAAATTTTCCGACCACATCATGCCGGATAAAATCCACCAGATCAATTTATCCTTTTTAGTTAACACTTTAACCAAACAAAAAGGCGGCACAGCCGGCAATATTGCCTATAATTTAAGTTTGCTAAAAACTCCTGTGGGTATAGTTGGCATGGCCGGGGTGGATTTTACTGAGTATGCCCAGTTTCTGGTCAAAGCCGGAGTGGATATTTCCAAAATTCAAACCGCCCAAAACAATTTAACTTCTTCGGCTTTTATCATGACTGACAAAGTTGATAATCAAATTAGCGCCTTTTATCCCGGAGCCATGGACTATGCTTCTCAGTTATCCCTAAAAGGCATCACCACTGATTTTGTGGTAATTTCTCCCAACAACCCCCAGGCTATGGTGAAACTCACTCAGCAATGCCAAAGCTTAAAAATCCCTTATATGCTGGACCCCGGCATGCAGCTGCCGGCCTTATCTCCGGGGGACCTCCGGGAAATGCTAACTGGGGCTGAAATTTTAATCGGTAATGATTATGAAATTGCTCTTTTGAAAGAAAAACTGATGCTGGATGACGAACAACTGTTAAACCAGGTTAAAATCCTGATTACTACCCTAGGTGAAAAAGGCTCAACCATCCAAACAGGAAAAACTATATCCACCTCGGGGGAGTCAAAGCCCACCCCCGAGGTGTCTTTGCCTGGAAGGTGGTCAATTAAAGCTGGAAAACTCAATCAAGTGGTGGATCCCACCGGCGCCGGAGATGCATATCGGGCCGGCTTTTTAACCGGCTTTACCAAAGATTTAGACTTGAAAGTTTGCGCCCAAATGGGGTCTATTGCTGCTTGTTACGCCATTGAAAAATATGGTACAACTAATCACACTTTCACAATTGAAGAGTTTCGGAAAAGATACCAGGAAAATTTTGGGGGAGAATTAAAACTACCCTAAATGTCATTCCGAGGGTCGATACTTCGACCCGTGGGAATCTTGATTAATTAAGATTGCCACGCTAATCGCTCGCAATGACAAACTACTATGACCAAACATGATGTTAAAGATTTAAAACTGGCTGCCAAAGGAAAACTGCGTATCGAGTGGGCCGGTTCCCAAATGAAAGTTCTGGAGCTGATCAAAAGGCGTTTTACCATAGAAAAACCCCTGGCAGGAGTAACTCTGGGAGCTTGTTTGCATGTCACATCTGAAACTGCCAACTTAATGATCGCCCTAAAAGAAGGCGGAGCAAATTTAGCCCTTTGTGCCTCAAATCCCTTGTCTACTCAAGATGAAGTGGCTGCCTCTTTGGTAGAAGACTATGGCATTCCCACTTTTGCCATTAAAGGCGAGGACAAAGATACTTATTATAAACACCTAAACGAAGTCTTAGATTTTAACCCCCAAATCACCATGGATGACGGAGCAGATCTGGTAACTTTGCTCCATACTGAGCGAAAATCCCAACTCAAAGACGTGATCGGCTCCTCTGAGGAAACCACCACCGGCGTCATTAGACTGCGGGCTATGCTAAAAGACGGAACACTCAAGATTCCTGTCATGGCAGTCAATGACAGCAACACCAAACATATGTTTGACAACCGCTATGGCACAGGACAGTCCACCATTGACGGCATCATCAGGGCCACTAATGTGCTTTTGGCCGGCAAAAAGTTTGTGGTGGTAGGTTATGGCTGGTGCGGCAGAGGATTGGCAGCTCGGGCCAGAGGCATGGGATCTTTGGTAATAATCACCGAGGTTGATCCCTTAAAAGCTTTGGAAGCCACTATGGATGGATATGATGTGATGCCAATCGGTGAGGCAATCAAAATTGCAGACATTATCTGCACTGCCACCGGCAATAAGACCGTCCTCTCGGTAGAACATTTTAAAAAAATGAAAGACGGCGCCATTGTAGCCAATACCGGACATTTCAACGTTGAGTTTGATTATGAGGGCCTGCTTAAAATTGCCAAAAACAGAAGGCTGCTGCGGGATAATTTGGAAGAAGTGACTATCGAGGACGGTAAAAAAATCTTTGTGCTAGGGGAAGGCAGGTTAATTAATTTGGCCTCAGCTGAAGGCCATCCGCCTGATGTGATGGATATGTCCTTTGCCAACCAGGCGCTAGCAGCTGAATTTTTGGTTAAAAACCGCGGCAAACTAAAAACAGATGTTTATACTGTGCCAAAAGAGTTAGATGACATGATTGCCGAGCTAAAACTTAAATCTTTGGGTATTTCCATTGACACCTTAACCGAAGAACAGAAAAAATACTTAGCCTCCTGGACTGAGGGGACCTAAACAGCTGTCAAACCCCTACCAAATTCCCTACTGCATTTACCCGCTCTTCCCGTCTAAGAAGAGTTTTGGGTATGCGCATAAAAGGACCTTCAATTATACAGGGACTCACTCCTATCAAACCACCAGTCACTAAACAAAATATCTTACCATCATCGTGCTTAATTGAACTCTTCAAATCGCATTGCTCACAATCTACCGGTTTCCAACGCTCTATCATAATTTAACCTTATGCTATACTTTCAATGTGACAAATCTTATAACATTTGTCAATTAGAGAAATATGAGGTTTTTCATAGCTTTAGAAATACCGAAGGAGAATTTACCGGCCTTTCAATCTATTCAACATAGTCTGCATACATTAATTCCTCAAGCCAGATTAACTGATTTGGACAAAATTCACCTGACTTTAGCCTTTATTGGCGAGCAGCCGGAGGAGCTAAAGGGGGATCTAATTAAAGTCATCACAGATGCAGCCCAGGGAATACCGGCATTCCAGGTCACCCCCGCCTATCTTGACGGATTTCCGGAGATCCATCACCCACAAATTCTATGGGTAGGAGTCAAAGGAGACATTGATAAAATCCACCTGATCCGGGAAAGGATTAAAGACGGACTGGAGACTTTGCACCTACCGGTAGATGAAAGACGTTTTGTCCCCCACATTTCTCTGGCTAAACTGAATAGACTATTTAAAATTAGTCACAGCTTAGAGGTAAGCTTTGAAAGGATTATGTCCGCCCCTTTTACTCCCGTACAAATTACCTCCATCAAACTTTTTGAATCAACCCCTGAAAATGGCCTTCATACCCATAACACCTTAGCAGAAATCAAGCTTATTTAGGTTTTTGGCGCTTATCGTGAACGATCTTAGTCAAAATAATTCCTCCCGCTACAATCGTCCCTATAGTTAGATACTTCTTGGTATTATCCACCTCATCTAATCCAATCTCTTGCACAGGAGGAGCTAACCGCCTCAGTACCCTCCTGACCGTCTCCTCATTGCTTGGCTCTACTGGCTGCCGCATAATCTCCTGGCTAATCCCTGCTGCGGTGGTGATTATTTGACCCTTATCTCCTACTATCTTAACCTTAGGTTCCTGAATATCTGTTTCAGCCACAGCTCCCTTCAACTCATCTAAATAAGGTTCCATCTTAGATGTGCGAAACGGAAATTGACGGTTTCTAAACAACCATCCGCTGTGTACACCTTGTGCAATGGCTATTAACTTCGACTGTTTTACCTCCAAAGTTAAAGCAGTTCTCAAACTTATTGCTTCGGCAGCTAAAGCGCTGCATATAGCAGAATCACCGCTTCCTACCGCCCTTAGCTGACAACCTGCTTCCAGAAGAGGCTGTAACCGGATATAATTACCAGCCAACCTTCCTACCCTCCATAACACTAACTCATCAGCTTTATCTAAGTGATAATATTCCCGACTCGAATCAGCAAGAGAAGAGCCAGTCACTTCCCTAAATATATCATTAACCTCTCTCGTCTTTCTCAGAGACAACAAACCAGGATCAAGCTGATCAGGTCTACCCAAGTGGAGATGGAACATTATGCTTAACTCTTTTGGTTTTCCCTCTTTTGTTTCCCCTGTCTTTTTTGGCTCTCCAGGAAAAACCAGACGCCGAACCCCGTTTACTAAACCTGCTCTTCTTTCTTCCATAACTCAATCTAGAGAGTATAAGATATTACAGCCAATTATTTCAATTTATCCAAAAAGTATACATCCTTTTTAAAAGCTTCATCGGAAAATTGGAACTCACCCTTACCATCAATAATCGCCTGGTAGCTCCTGCAATCATTGCATAATCCGCCAGCTGGCGGACCTCCCTCAATACAAACCCAATTATTCTCATCAATCGCCCTTTTAATCTGCAAAGCCTTATCCCGCAACCACGTCAGTTTTTCTTCCAAGGAATCCAGCACTGCCTCTTTTGGAACAGATTCCCGGTCCAAATACCAATAACTGATCCGGGAAACTGGTTTTTGTAAATGCGACTCTGCCAAAATGGCATAAGTGTGAAGCTGGGTAGAGTCTTCCTCCTCTTTTGATCCGGTTTTAAAATCCAGTATATGTAAGCTGCCATCTGGCAGCTGTCCTACAAAATCCACCCGGCCGTTTAGGATAATTTTTTCATCCAACCTAAACTTAAGAAAATCAAACAGAGGCACATGCGGCTCTAAGCTACCAACATTCTTCATAAAATTATCCAGCATAGCCAGTCCCCGTTTGCCAAATTCCGCTTCTTCTTTGGTAGAGGTGAAACCACCCCGTTTGCCCCGGTATTTTAACCAGTGGTTTTTATATTGAGCAACTACAGCATCTTTACCAGCCACCCTACCAGTTAGTAAATACCACTTAATGGCATCATGAACCAGGGAGCCTAAAGTCATCGGGGCTGATGCTACCTGCAATCTATTACCAGTCTTAGGATCTCTGTACCTATTTTTCAAATAATAACTTCTGGGGCAGCGGGTAAAATCCTTCAAAGCCGTATATGAAATCCACAAGGCGTCTTTAATAAACTCATGTTTTTGCTTCGGGATCATATACTGATTGTACCATGTTAATTATGTCAGTACATTGTCAGTACAATTATGGTATAATAATGGTGAGCGAAGTCGAACCATGAGAAAAGTATTTAAAAACGGCAATTCTTTAGCTGTCACAGTCCCAAAAACATATGCTCATCAACTCTCTATTAGAGATGGTTCAAAAGTGGAGTGGAAAGAAACTAAGGAAGGTTTGTTACTCAAACCGGTTAAAAGAATTCAGCTGAGTGGTATAGATCAAAAATTCGCCAAAATGGTGGAAGAGTTTATGAATGAACATGAAGATGTGCTACAAGAACTCTCCCATAGGTGAAAATTAAAATTATCTTCCTCACAACCCAACAGGTATTATTCATTCATGATAGAGCAGTCAAAAGATATGACGGCTCTTTTGGTGTACGAGATTTAGGCTTGGTGGAATCTGCCGTAGCCAGACCCCAGGCAACTTTTGGTGGTGAGTATCTCTATTTTTCAATCTTTGATAAAGCTGCGGCATTACTTCAGTCTCTTTTGAAAAACCATCCCTTTGTGGATGGGAACAAACGCACTGCTTTAACCTCTGCAGGTTTATTCCTATGGAAAAATGGATACAGATTAACCAACAATCATACAAAAGAGGTGGAATTTGCAATTAGGGTAGATAACGGAAATTTAACTATTGAACAGATCTCCAAATGGTTAAAAGAACACTCTGTTAAAATAACCAAATGATAATACTTGGGATAGAAACTTCTTGTGATGAAACAGCAGCTGCAGTAGTACAAAAGACCGAAAGCGGAGTAAGGATTTTGTCCAATGTGGTAGCATCCTCGGCTAGCTTACAGGCTAAATATGGCGGCGTCATTCCTGAACAGGCTGCCCGGGAACAAATTAAAGCTATTATTCCGGTAATAGAAGAAAGTTTGCAGGCTTCAGGCCACAGGCAACAGGATATCGACGCCATCGCTGTAACTTATGGACCGGGATTAATCGGCTCCCTCTTAGTTGGAGTTGAAACTGCCAAAGTTCTGGCTACAATCTGGAGTAAGCCTCTAATTCCCATTAACCACCTGATCGGACACTTTTACGCTAATTGGATTACAGATCACCTTCCAGGTGTGCCGCAGGCGCAACACCACCTGGAAGGTGTAATTCCAAAATTCCCCTGCCTGGGCCTGCTGGTTTCCGGTGGCCATACTGATCTTGTACTTTTTAAAAACCATGGTAAGTATGAATATCTGGGTGGCACCAGAGATGATGCAGCCGGGGAATGTTTTGACAAATGTGCCAGACTTTTAGGCCTACCTTACCCCGGAGGCTCGGAGATTGCTAAGTTAGCCACACGTGGAGACGCCTCAAAGTTTGATCTGCCTAGACCCATGATCAACTCCAAAGACTTTGACTTTTCCTTTTCCGGTTTAAAAACAGCAGTAGCAAACTTAATCCACACCTTCGAGGTGAAAAAAAGAAGCTACACCTCGAAGGTGAAATGCGATTTAGCTGCTGCCATTGAACAAGCTATTGTTGATGTATTAGTTGCCAAAACTATTCAAGCTGTCCAAAAGTATAAAATTAAGCAAATTATAGTAGCCGGCGGTGTGGCTGCCAACCAAAAACTTGTTTCTGAGTTTAAAAAAACGATAAACGATAAGCAGAGCTTGCAATCTGACGATCTTAAACGATTAACGATTAACTTGCGCATTCCCAGTGCAAATTTATGTACTGACAATGCTGCCATGATTGCTACTGCCGCCATATTTAACTACAACCCAGTTAATCCTTTAACCTTCCAGGCTGACCCCAACCTTTCACTGGCCTATTGACAATCCCTCTAAACCATCCTAAAATTTCCCCATCGTAGCCTCCATTGAGGCTACTTTTGTTTATTATGAATATAGAAATGGGAGATGAACGGCCGCTAGACTACAATAGAAGGTTGTGGGTAGGCTTACAAGCAACACCTGTAACGCCCGGAACTTATACCCGGTTTTCTGTTAGGATCGGGGCAGATGGTCAAGAGGAAGTTGTTCTAAAGCGCCTAGACCTTCGGGAAGAAATATTTGATCCCACAACTCCTATCTATCTGGAATTGCGCCCCAAGCCTCAACGCCCTGAAAAGAGTATTACGAACAACACAATCAACCCGCGGGAATGGCACTCAAAACAGCCTCCTAACTTGACAACTGGGCTAGACCGCTATTACCCGGAAATATTTCGTCTCGACCAAATTCAAACTGACAAACATTACCTAAATCACCCGGAAGACCGACCTAAAGATTTATTTGTCATTACAGCCCAGGAGCTAAAAGAAAAAGGCAGCTCCGGGTTCTACTTAAAAATTAATAATTATATTGACAGATGCCCAGTCGAGACACTTGTCTCGGTTACTAAAAATCCTAGACTAGGCACTATTACTATTTGCCGTCAAGGCCCAAACCACAAGCTGCTATATTCAACCTATGACTTATCCCGTATTACCGACTACGGGCCTCTATCTAAGAAGGATACACCTACCGATAGAGTATAATGGCGCTATCATGGCAAAGACTCAAAATCAGGAAGAAACTGAAAGTGAGTGGTACCAGTTTTGGGAAAAAGAAGGGTTGTTTGCTGCCAACCCTGACTCAGACAAAAAGCCCTACTCCCTGCTAATGCCTCCACCTAATGTGAACGGGGAACTCCATTTAGGCCATGCCATGGAACACTCTATTATGGACGCCATTGCCCGATTTAAGAGGATGCAGGGGCATGACGTCCTGCTTTTACCAGGAGTGGACCATGCCGGAATCCTCTTTGAAGGCACTTTTAATAAAATCCTGGAAAAAGAAGGATTATCAAAACAAAAGTTAGGGCGGGAAGATTGGCTCAAACGCGCCTGGCAATTTAAAGAAGAAGTCTACAACTCTTTTCATAAAACTTGGGACTTAATGGGCATCTCGGCTGACTGGTCAAAAGAAGTTTTTACCCTGGACCCCCAGGTTCAAAAAGCAGTCCTGGCTGAGTTTAAAACTTTTTGGGATCAGGACCTCTTGTATAAAGGAGCCTACATTGTCCAATGGTGTCCCAAAGATGCTACAGCCATTGAAGATTTGGAAATGGAATACCAGGAAAGAAAAGAAAAACTATATTTTGTCAGGTATCAAATCAAAAATGAAAGTGTCATTCTGGGGAGCGAAGCGACTCCAGAATCTCAGAAAGATGCTGGACAAGCCAGCATGACAAATGACTTTATTACCATTGCTACAGCCCGTCCCGAGACAATTTATGCCGATACCGGCATTGCCGTCTACCCCAAGCATCCCAAATTTAACCAATTTGTCGGTAAAAACGCTCTTAATCCCTTAAACGGCAATAAGACCCCAATTTTTGAAGATAAACGGGTAGACAAGGGTTTCGGCACCGGAGCCTTAAAGATCACACCTGGCCACGACCCCTTAGATTATGAAATAGGGAAAGATCACAACCTACCAATTTTACATGCCATTGATAAAACCGGCCGGATGACTGAACTGGCAAAAAATCTAGCAGGCTTAAAAATTGCCGAGGCGCGACAAAAAGCCGTGGAGGAGTTAGAAAGCGTTGGGGCCATTGAAAAAGAGGAAGACTATACCCATTCGGTTCCTGTTTGTGAAAGGTGCAAAACTACCATCGAACCGCTGATTTCTGAGGAGTGGTTTGTCAAAATGGCGCCTTTAGCAGAAAAAGCCTTAAAAAACTTAAGGCGGATTAATTTTCTGCCAAAAAATTACCAAAAAATATTGGGTAACTGGTTAAAAGAAATTCATGACTGGTCAATTTCCCGTTCTCTTTGGTGGGGACACCGGATCCCGGTTTGGTACTGTGAGAAGTGCAATCCTAATCATTTAGTAGGCAAGGATAAGCAAAGCTTGCGACCTGACGGTCTTAAAGATATGGTTATCTCCCTTGAAGAACCTGGTAAAAACTGCCAAACCTGCGGGGAGAAGCATTGGGTGCAGGATGAACAAGTTCTGGATACCTGGTTTTCTTCCGGGCTTTGGCCGATGGCTACTTTAGGCTGGTCCTTCGACTTCGCTCAGGATAAACCGGAGGAAACCAAAGAACTTAAAAAATATTTTCCTTGGGATTTTGAAACTTCAGCCCCGGAAATCAAGTTTTTATGGATAGCCCGGATGATTATGCTGGGACTTTGGTTCAAGGATGAAATTCCCTTTAAAAACATGTTCTTCCATGGCATGCTAAGAGATATCCAGGGCAGAAAGTTTTCCAAGTCTTTGGGTAATGGCATCAGCCCTTATGATTTGGTGGCCCAGTGGGGAGTTGATGCTACCAGGATGGCTCTGTATGGCTATTCCATTCCCGGCCGGGACGGACGGACTTCCAGGCAGCAAATGGATGAGCGGTGTAAAAACTTCCGTAATTTTGGTACCAAACTGCGCAATATTTATAGATTCATAATTGAGCTCAAGCCGGAGGGCACAACACGTCATTCTGGCGAGGACCAGAATCCTACTCTAGATTCTGGAGTCGCTAACGCTCCCCAGAATGACACTACTCATCCTGATGACAAAAAGATCATGGATGAATTAACCAAGACGATAAAATCTGTTACTAAAAACCTGGAAAGTTTCCAGCTTCATTTGGCAACTGAATCTCTTTATGAATTCATCTGGCATGAATTTGCTGATGTCTATATTGAAAAATCAAAAGCCAGACGAACTGAAACTCAACCGATTTTGGAGCATGTTTTGAAAACCTCTTTGGAGCTACTGCATCCATTCATGCCATTTCTGACAGAAGAACTCTGGCAAAAACTGCCTCATAAGGGTAAATCGATCATGGTAACTCAATGGCCGGAAGATAGTCGAGGCTAAAATCCCCGCAAAATTAACGCAGAATCGCCGCACTAAGCAATTACTAGGGTAGTTGCTCTTTCAATTTGTTTGCTCTCTTTAAAAAAAACTGTACTGCTCCATTGTTTTCGTCTGCTATTATCATAGGTAAAGCACTATTAAAATCTTTTACTAACCTATCAAACGCAATCACAGCCTTGGGATCACTCAATCGCATAACTGTACTGGAAAATTCAGATTGTCCTTTAGCCTCAAACATAGGGTCTTTGCCTAAAAAATACTCTTGATAGCTTTTAACCGGTCTAAGTCGACCAAACAAACCCATACTAGCGTAGACTATGTTTGGCGTCCAGTCATTCATAATTTCACCACTGAAACCAGTCCCAGTAAGACTAGCTGCTACATAGTCTATCATCTCTTTCGTTGTATTCATCTTTTGTTTACTTTATGCTTTCTCAGCTGCTTCTCCGCTTGGCTTTGTTTCACCCGAAGCCTGCTCGCCTTCTGCCTGGACTTCACCCTCAACAGGAACTCCACCCTCAGCAGTTTCAACGCCTTCAGCAGCTTCTTCAGCCTTCTCCGCACCTGCTTGAGTTTCAGCAGCAGCTGCCGCAGCCTCAGCAGCTTCTTCCTCCAAAAGCTTTTCCATCTCAGCTGTGACAGCCGGAGCTAGTTTTACAACAATATCTTCTTCGCCGGCATCAATAGTTAATTTAGCTCTATCATAGCTTAACTGGCCCACAGTGATGGCATCATCAATATTTTGCAAAGAACTAATATCAACTTCAATGTTTTCTACTAAATCTGTTGGAAGTGCCTCAACTTGCACCTCGTTTAAAGTTTGCAAAACTATAGTTTCACCCAGATGGACTGATTCCGGCTGCTCACCTATTAGAACCAATGGCACCGGCACTTTAACTTTCTGGGTCAGGCTAACCTGGTAAAAATCAATATGAATAGGCTGCCCGGAAACCGGATCATATTGTACTCCCCTAACCATTACCGGCTTGACTTTTTCGGTTCCAATCTTCAAATCAATTAAACCAGTCTCCCCTGCTTCTTTAAAGGTTTTTAGGAAAGTTTTCCCGTCCACTGACACATGTTCGGTTTCCAACCCCTTACCAAAAACATGGCCGGGGAGTTTACCGTCTTTTCTTAAATTCTTAACTTTTTTACCCAAGAGTATTCTCTCTTCGGCCTGTAAACTTAATCTATCCATATTAATGTCTCCATGTAAACGATCAACCTCTCTCCACATCTACTGAGATGCCGCACCGACTAAGATAGTTTATCTCTTTCCGCAGCACCAAACAGTCTGTTCCGTCATAACCTCCCAATCCTCTCTGAATCCTCTCCCAGACCCGATTTTGCTTCTCCGCCTCGCAGTCAAGAGCTTTCTGAAACTGTCTTTCGCGTCTTGTAATTGCCCTTAGCTCTTTTGGTGGCAGGTTTAATTGTTTTTCTCCGTGACGCTGAAATTTCCTACCGACCTGATTTAATTGTTCTACTCTTCCAGCTCCCGCACTCATTTGATACAAGGTAATTTACCACATTTGAGCTTAATTCACAAGGCCTTATTGGTAACAGTTCCTGTTACAGGACGGCTAGCGGGAACAACAAGATTTTCTTACTCAAAGAGAAGCTTTGCTTATTGTTCGAGCGGGTCTTCGAGTCGAGAACCTACCTTTGAAACTATTATAATTTTTAATGTAACTTCTCGATTCTTCGCTTCGCTCCTCACTCGAAGAATAATAAAGGTAACTTGAAACATCTCCTAAACTGTAGGATAGTTTAAGATATGCCAATTCATAAAAATATTAAACTTTTGTCTATATTTAATTTTCTAATAGGTTTTCACCTATACTCCGCTATTTTAGTTATTTACTTTGCTAAAATAACCGGATCCTATGCTTTGGCTATGAGTATTTTTTCCATAACCTTTATTTCCTCAGCTATCTTTGAAATTCCAACAGGCATATTTTCAGATATGATCGGCAGGAAGAAGACAGTTGTTTTGGGAGCATTATCACTTCTGCTTACAACCATTTTCTATGCTTTAGGTCATTCCTATCTTATTTTAGTAATTGGGGCTATTTTTGAAGGTCTCGCCAGGTCTTTTTTTAGCGGCAATAACAATGCTTTGCTTTACGACACCTTAGCCGAAGAACAAACAACTGATAAGTACCACCGGTATCTCGGCAAAGTCAGTTCAACAGAGCAAGCTGCGCTGGCTATTGGTGCTGTTATAGGCGGTTTTATAGCTAACATCTCTCTATCTTTAGTGATGTGGCTTTCAGTCATTCCCAATATTGTTTTAGTAATGATAAGTTTAGGATTAGTAGAAACACGGAAGTATATTAATGAATCCGGGAATATTTACTCACATCTTAAAGAAGCTTTAGGTCTTTTCAGAAAAAATTACAGACTTAAATTATTAAGTATCACATCCGCAACAGGTTTTGCTCTAGGTGAATCAGGTTTTCAGTTCCAGCCAATTTTTATAAACTCACTTTGGCCGCTGTGGGCAGTAGGCGTAGCCAGAGCATTTAGTTTTATTGGCGGATCAATTAGCTTTTACTTTGCCGGCCCAATTATTCAAAAACTAAAAGCACTCAATACTTTAATTATAAACAGCATAGTTAGTAGATTACTCAACCTATTGGCTTTAATTTTTCCAACCATTGCTTCACCCGCGATTATGTCTGCCACATCGCTAGCTTATGGCTCAAGTGAGGTTGCAAAAAATAGTTTGCTTCAAAAAGAATTTAGTGATGAACAAAGAGCAACTTTGGGCTCAATTAATTCTTTAGCAGGGAGTATTTTATTTGGTGTTGTGTCTTTCAGTCTTGGATTATTTGCTGATAAGATAGGACCGCTTAGGGCGCTGATAATTATTAATATCCTGCTAGCGATACCTATACTGCTGCTTTGGAAATTATTTCATCACGAAAGAAATTAAGCCAAAAGAATTTATTACCAATCCTTTTTCCATTCGCCGTCAATTAGCTTTCTTTTCTTCTCCTGATTCCAATTTTTAACTTGTTTTTCCCTTAAACGGGCATTTTCCAAATTATTATGCTCCTCAAAATATACAAGCTGTTTGAAACCATGCTTCTGGGTATATTTCGAGCCTAGTCGAGAAATATGCTGTTCCATTCTATTAAGAATATTCCATGTGCAACCTGTATAATATGTCCCATCTAAACATTCAACGATATAAACATACCACTTCCACTGCTTTTTCATGGATGTACTTCTCCACTCGCTACGCTCGGTCGAAGAATAAATATTATTGTTCGAGCTTGTCGAGAACTACCATTCATTTTTTAAATTCTACCTCAAAACTCCGGTCGACGGACAGGTCTGTAGAAATAGACTGCTCCTGAGGGCTACTTGCTTTGACCTGGTTTGAAATTAGTTGGTAATTAATTGGGTAAGTAATCGTCCATACAAAAGGATCTTTTCCTGTCCCAGCTTGTTTAACCACATCCAGCCTATAAGTGGCCTTATCATCTTGGAACTCTAATTTCATCGGTACTTCATAATCTAAGACCAATATTTTCTGCTCTTTAGGGTTAAGCTCCAGCAGGAAAGAATAACCAGACCTGCCATAATCAACAAAACTGCTGGCACTGCCGGTAATTTCCGTCTCCCCCCAAATAGCCCTGTTTAGTTTGCTGCCAAACGGTAAATATATCCGCATCCGGTTTTTATACTTTCCTCCGGGAAAAGCATCAGAGGGGCTTCTATTCAAAAAACTTACCCGCAGCCTGTGCTTTAAATTCCCGTCTTTTTCGACAACCGTATGCAAGTCATAACTTCTATCCAAATAGTAATTGACTTTATTCGCGCCTAAATTTGCCTCAACTAAACTTAAAAAATCCTTATTTTGATTTTCATTGGATTGCCTTGGCAAAACATGGGTCCAATTTTGGGAAACCAGATAACTAAACGGTTTGGGATCGTTTAAATAAAGACTGATGTGTTTTTCCTCTAACGATTTTCCCAGTGCTGTTAAAATCGCCGGCCAATTATTTTGGGGAAGATAAAAGATTTTTTCAAATACGCCGTGAGTCAGTGCTGTCAAGAAGCTTTTTTTAGCTTGTGTTCCCGGAAAAAAACCGGTTTCCGCATGAGTTACAGCTTTTTCAAACAGGTTCTCTGGGTTAATCTTTTCTTTATAATCTGCCAGCTCTACTTCGCCTATTGCTGTCAACAGTTCTTCCATCGCCGAAACATCTAAGGCGACCACCCCTTCCACGCTTTTCCCTGTTTCTTTGGTATAAAACCACTCAGCCTGACGGGCGCTGGTGGGAAAATCCGGCTCCCAGTTACTATCCCGCAAATAAAAATCTTTCTGCCCCAGATCTTCTTTAATCTCTGCAGGAGGCTCAACATGGATATTAAGCTGCCCGTCTATTGCATAAATATCATTAACCTCCATTTTCTTTAACTTCCCTCCCTCAAAAGAAATCTCGGCAAAAGAACCAATAAAGCCTCCTGTCGGCCGGAGTTCCATATTATTTTGCAACAGTACTAAGTAATTCTTGGCTCCGTTAAGACCGACCAGCTGAGGTAGTAGAACACTCATAGCTTCTGTCTTAGCAGCCAATTTAGCGTAGCGGGAAAGTTTCAAAGATACCTCATCCACCCTTTTTTGTAGAAAGCCCGGCAGCTTTCTATTGAAGTTTTCATCCTTTAATATTGTCTCTGCTTTGGCGAAATTTTCACCGGCTGAGCTTAAATCAACCTGGGCGGAGTTAAAATAACTTACAGCCGATTCATCTTTTTCGCCTGTTACCGCCTGCAGGCTTTTAAGAAGCGCCTGGATACCTAAAACGCTGCTGCGGACCGCAGATATGGAAAGGGTTGATAAATCAAGGAGATTATCGCTCAGCTCGAATTGTTGTTTAAGCAAACCTGTTTTCCGAATTGGTTCTAAACTGCCAAAAATAGATTTTGCTTCTCTAACCCCGGCTTCTGCTTGCTTTATATTCCCCAAACTTTTCTCAAACTCCCCTTTACTTAAGTTTTTAAAACCGTCATTTAATTGATAGTGGAAGCTAAATATACTCCAGCTTAAAATTAATCCTGGCCAAACCAAGGCATAAGTAACTAAAGCAAAAATACAAATCAAATATATTTTTGGGAAAGTTAGTCCGGGGATCTTTCGCTTCTTCTCTACCTTCAATTTCTCTTTTGACTCCTCCGGTGCCTTTTGCCTGAACGCTTCCAGCGCTGCCCTTTTCTCTTCTCCCAAAATGTCTGGCTGTTTTTCTTCTGTCAATTTCTCATCTTCCATCTCCTCCAACACTTTTATTTCGTTATCTCTAAAATAACTTAAAGTTTTTTTCAAATTAGCTAAAATATGAGACTTAGGACGCCAATTTAGTGTCTTGATGGTTTTATCAAGGTTCGGGGTTGGCCAAGGCGGAAGCTCGGAAAAGACAAAGTCTTTCTCCTCATACCAAACCGGATCGAGGAGTACCTGTTTTATTTCAGACACTTTGACCGGAGTGGGCAGTACTCCGTCAAAGATTTTTTGAGCTGTGCTCCCGGCAAATATCGTCCTAATCATTAAGTCTATTGCATCTGCAATGTAAAGCGCCCGAGAAGAAAACTCCAATGAAACCTGTTTTTGTAAATTACCATTTAACGCCTGTGTAATTAACTTAATCACCGGATCCTTGGGTTTAAAATCCATGCGTGGACCATAAACAGGGCCTAGCCTTAGCACTCTGGCGTTTAAATTATGTTCCCTGGCGAATTTGGCAATCCGACTCTCTGCTTCCTTAAGCCATTCCAAACTCTTCTCGAGATCGCCTTTTTCGTAAAGATCGATCGAAGAAACCAAAAGACACCTGCTTTTTTCTTTCCTAAATTGCTCCAATATTTTCCCTAGATTAGTTTCTTCTCCTGGCAGAATGAAGACATAATCAAGTCTTGGTAAATCCAAATCCAACTTTTCCGGGGATTCTATTACTAAATGAAAATTACGGTTTTCGGTGGCTTTCCGCAAATTAAACTTTTCACCGTAGCGTAGATCATCCACACCTACCACTTGTATCCCCTGGTCAAGTAATTTATCAACCAGATGGGAACCCAAAAAACCTGCGGCCCCCACGACTAAAGCTACAGGGTTATTTCGCGAAAGCAAAATGCTATGTTTTGTATTGATAGATTCGGGAGTTTCGTTCACGCGTAAATCGTAGCATGCTAAGATAAAATTGCAATAGTGATCAAAGGTGACTTTCTGTGTCAGAAGTGCTGAGCGGCTATCGGGAATCCAGAGCAAGATTAGCTAACCTATCGGCGGCGCTGTTACGGGACCTGGGGACATGAGTATGGACCACTCCACCCAGTTCCATTGCTAAAATTTTAATTTGTTCAAAAAGCGGTTTGAGATGTGGACTCTTCATCTTATATCTACCGGACAACTGCTCCACCACTAGCTTAGAGTCGGCATAAAGCTCAATAGACAATTGGTTGCTTCCGGCAAATTTTCTTTTAATGTATTTAAGCGCTTCCAAAACTGCCGTATATTCTGCCACATTATTGGTGGCAATGCCGATAAACTTCCCTTCCTCATAAAGAAATTTTCTGTTTTCATCCGAAATAGTAAAACCATAACTGGCCTCTCCGGGATTACCTCGAGAGGCTCCATCAGTATAAACAATAATCTTCATTTTCGTTTAAGCCATAATACCATAACCTGCAGCGCTAAAATAAAGTACTCGGAGATAACCGTAGTCCAGGAAGCTGCCAAAAATGAATACTGAGGTATATAAATAAAATTCAAAATTAAGTTAAAAATTAACCCTGACATGTAAAGCAAAAACATGACTTTATATTTGCCTTTAGCAATTAAAATCCACATCAAAAGTGATGATAAAAAATAGGCCGGAAAACCTAAAGAAAGAATTTGTAAACTTTCTGTTGATCCGGCAAATCCACCTCCGGTCAAGATTTTAATAATGAAGGGTGAAAAAATTAGAGTTATAAGGGTCCCCAGCAAAGAGAGTCCTAAGAGTCCTAAGAGTATCCATTTCAAGCCATGAAGAGTTTTTAACATCAAAGGATAATACGCATTCATAATAAAGGTAGGCAAAACCAGGGCTGATTGGAAAACTGAATAAGCGACGTTATAGATTCCAACGTCCGAAACAGACTTAAAGTAAGCAATCATAAAAGCATCTGCCCGGAAATATAAAACATTCAAAGAGAGTGTTGCCGCAATTGGCCATGACTGTTTAAATAAATTCTTGGCATATATTAGATCAAAGACGGGAAAAATTTGCTGAAAAAATTTCCTGACCAAAAAAAGCGCAGCAGCTGCAATAACAGTCCAGCTAATCAAATGCGCAAGCAGTAAAAAAGGGATGGAAAATTTATATGCAGATAAAAACACAAACACAGCCAGCCCTGCCAGGGTTCCCAAAGCCGATGCCAAAACAGATAAGTCATACCTAAGCTTGCCTTGAAAGATTAAGTTACATGTCACAAATACTGATGAGGCAATAATTGCCAGGCTGCCAAAAGAAACAGCTTTTACAAACAATGGTGTACTAAACGGCCAAAAGGGCAGTAACCCAACTGCTAAAACCACCAGCACCCCGGACCATATCAACCTTGTCCCCAATAATTTATTCCATTGCTTCTGTACCCTGTACCCTGTACCCTGTACCCTGTACCCTGTAACCTTTCTTAGAACATGTGCATTAAAACCAAAATCCGCCACCAAATAAAACATGGATAAATAGGTTAGAGCCAGAGTAAAAACTCCGGTGCCATCCTTACCATAATTTCTGGTGACTAACCCTAAGATAATAAAAGTGGACAGAGTTGTCACAACTTTACCCAAAATCTGCCAAAAAGTCTGCTGAAAGATTTTTGTGAATTTACTCACGGGAATATTTTATCATGGAACCCCGATTTAATCGGGGAGAAAAAGATAGCCCCCATACCAAGAAAAGTAACCTGTACCCTTGGGGCAAAGTTAAAAAATAATGGTCAAACATTCCCAGGAAAATAATAATAAGCCAAGGGTATAGGGTGTAGGGTATAGGGTGTAGTTTTAAAAATCTGAAGATCGGAAATCCTATTAGACTTATTAGTCCTATCAGACCAATTAATCCTGTCTCGGATAAAGATAACAAAAAGATATTGTGGACCGGCTGCAAAAATCTGCTGGGGCCGACTGTTAAATCCGAAGCTACAGTAGGGATAAAATTATTTAGACCCACCCCGAAAACTGGATGTTTTAAGAATATTTGCCAGGCAGTTCCTACCAACTCTTCCCGTCTAAGCAAAGTCAAATTATCAAAATTCAAAAGACTAAAAAACCTGGTAAAAAGAACAGGGGAGAGTATAAAAGTTATGATTGTTACAAAAATCAGCCATTTTCTTTTTAATAAAACAACAAATATAATAAATCCTGCTAAAATAGCGGTTCTAGACACAGTCAGGAAAATAGTTAAACCAGCCAACACTGTTGTTATCAGTAATGTCATTCTGGCCCGCTTTGCTCCCCAGAATGACACCAGAATTACAGCAACCAGCATAAATCCTGCCAGGGCATTGGGATGAGGAAATGTGCCATAAGGCCGCAAAAACTGCCAGCCATAAAAATCAAACTTGGCAATCCCCGGAGTTGAAAGACTAAAAGTTCTTTCCCCTAAAATCCAAAGGCCTAAAGTCTCACCTTTAATCACTTGCAAGATGGCCAGTAAAGATTCTCCAATAATTCCCAGAACAAGCGGTAAATAAATTTTCCCCAGTAAACTCTTAAGATCTTGCGAGGCCAGAAAGATGCCAAAAAAACCAGCCAGCATATATTGTTCCAACCTTACCAACCCTGCTCCTATATTAGCAGCGCCCAATAAAGATGCTCCCAGGGTTAATAAAAAAAATAAAAAAAGATTTAGCGCTACTTTGTTAACCTTAGGCTTTCTCAGAATCCATACCAACAAAAGCCCGACCACTAAAAGATCCCAGAAATATAAGGTGGGGGATAAATAGTCTATTTTTAAGGAATAAATAAAGGAGAAACCAGGCCAAAAATGTAACCCAAGCTGGGTCGGAAGGAAAAGTACAACTAAAAATAAGAGTACCCTCTCTAAACGAATTAACATTACTTGTTAAAAGCAGCGAAGTCACAAGTGAACAAAAAATGTTGAGGATTTTGTGCAATCATTCTTAATAATTCGAGGTTTCTGGCAGACACAAAATACTCACAAGTGAGCAAGTCCCAACCGTGCGAGCGATTTTTTGTACTGTGACGAGCTAGCTTTTCTGCACCGGCTTAATCACAATATGCCTATCTCTACCTTCTCCAACACTCTCAGAGGACGAACCTTTCATCTCAGAAATAGTCATATGCACAATCCTCCTTTGCCAAGCTGACATTGGTTCAAGTTCGATTTCTTTTTTGGTCTCCAAAACCTGTTTGCCCCAACTCTCCGCACTTTTAACTAGCTCCTCTTCTTTCTGTTTTCTCCAACCTTCCACATCTATCACCACCCTTTTAAACCCTTCTTCTCCAACTTTTCTAGCTACCATTTGGTTTACTAAAAGCTGCAAGCCGTCCAAAGATTCACCTCGGACCCCAATCAGTCTGCCGGCATCTTTTGTTTCAATAGAGACAGCAAAATTTTCATCTGCTTCTTCAATATCATAGCTCCCTTCAAGGAGTAACATACCTAGTAAATTGTCTAATATCTCGCTAAGTTGATTCTCCATAAGTTAGTGTCTTAGTCACTAGAGTCTAGAGTCTAGAATCTAGAATCTAGAAATCACTTGACTCTTGACTCTAGCCACTAGACTCTCCAATCCTCCCCAACCAGAAATCCGATGCTGCTGAATAATCCCCAGTATTGTATAGGTATTCCAATAAATTGCAAGCCCGATGGGAAAAGTAAAGGCAAAATAGCCAATCATTATCGGCATTAAATAAACCATCTGGGATTGAACTGCTCCCATGCTTTCTTCCAATCCTTCTTTCTCTTTTGCTTCTTTGGGAGAGTCAGTTGGGTAGTGCTTAACAGGTTTTAGCAAAGTCATTTTAGATTGCACAAAAGTCAAAAGGGCAGTCACCAGTGGTACTAACAAAAGTAAAAACCCAAATTTTCCAAATTCAGAGGGCTTAATGCCTAAATTAAGTCCGAGAAAATTTGGATCTAAGGCAGAAGGGAGTTTCAACTGAGGAAAATACAGCAGCGAATTTATATGGTTTATGTTCCCGCCGGGTCCTGGCAGGATATTAATTATGGCTTGGTAAAGACCAATAAATACCGGAATTTGAATTATGGCCGGCAAACAACCGCCGGCCGGATTAACTCCATGTTCTTTGTATAAAGCCATCTGGGCAGAAGCCAAAGCTTGTTTGTCTCCTTTATGTTTCCCTTTTAACTCGTCCAGGTGCGGCTTTAACTCAGCCATTTTTTTGGTGGCCTTAATTTGAGAGGACATAAAAGGCCAAACTAAAATCCTTATCAAAACCGTCAGAATGATTATCGAAAAGCCCAAAGCACCCGGGATATGGATGGCAGAAAGCCCCTGGTAAATTAAAACTAAAATATTAATGATCGGCCCCAAAAAAACTAAATTGAAAATTCCTATTATGCTATTCATCTGCAACTCCACATTCTTTTTAAACCCAACCAAGCTCCCCTGAATACCCCAAACTCCCTGATGCTCTGCTTGGTATATTCGGAGCAGGACGGATTATACCTGCATGCGCCGCCCGGCGCAAATATGGCCAGTACTCCTTTATCAAATGATAAAAAGGTTTGATAGAAATTAATAATTTTTATAATTATTATAACCATAATAATTGTTATACTAACCCGGCTTTCTTCAACCCTTCCTCTAAATCCAAAAGCAGATCTCCTGATTTTACCTTAATCACCCCGGCTTTGGGAAGAGCCACTATATTAATACTTTTCGGCAGATTTAAATATAAAGCTTCCAATGCCGCTGACACTAATCTTCTGGCCCGGTTCCTTTCCACGGCTTTTGGGAAGGTTTTACCAGAACCTGCTATCCCCAACCGGGGCTCCTGATTGTCGCCAACTTTAATAAAAAGTTTTAAATACTTAGTCTCCAGTTTTTTACCGGCTGCCACCCATTTGAAATCTTTTTTTAAGTTTAAACGGGAAGGCTTTGGGAGCATTAGACTGTGAGCCGAACTCTACCTTCCGCCCTTCTTCTTTTTAAAACCCTACGTCCACCAGAAGTTGCTATCCTGGCCCTGAAGCCGTGTTTCCTGACTCTTTTTAATTTCTTTGGTTGATAAGTGCGCTTTGGCATAAGTGTAGTTTACTAAATTTGAACATCCTACACAAGATGCTGTCGGCACAAGTCTCCCATTCTTGTCATTGCGTATGTTTACATTGCTACTAATAAAATAAACGTTACGGTTTTGCTATTTAGCTGCAAAATTATTATAATTCTGCAAATGGAAGTCTTTAGGTACGCCACATCTAGCGAGTGGCAGCATATTAATAAAATTGGATCTCTTAAACCCAAACATCTAAACGGCGATTTTCAACCAATCTACGTTATCCCCGAACATCCACTACTTTGGGGACACAGAGAGACATTTGAATTAATTAGGTGGATTGAAACCGTAAGCGGCGAACCAGTGAATGCCTTGATGAAATTCGATATACCTATACTAAAACCTGGAATTGTTTGTTATGTCCAAGAAGGAAATTCAGAACCATGGTTTAAAATGGAAACCAGAAAACATGTTTCTCTTTATAGAAGAGGAGATTATACAAACCCAGAATTTGCAATTTATGAGGAAATACCTCGCTCAGAAATATTTTTAGTATGAGATTGCTTCGTCGCTACGCTCCTCGCAATGACAATCGATTTTTGATCTAGTTTTTAATAGTTTCTCTATATTGTTAATTACAACCCAGTAGACTAAGTTGTGGATAACTTATCAACACTCCATTACTGCTCAATGAAACCTATGGACAACCTACGCCTTTGGCATAAATTTTTAGAAACCATCAAACCCAGTATCGGCCCTGCTAATTTCAAAACTTTTTTTGCCAAAACTTTGCTCAAATCAATTGACGGGAATAAAATCATTATCTCTACCCCTCATGCTTTTGCCAAAGAAACTCTAAACCAAAAACACTTACCCTTAATTGAATCTACTTTTGAAAGTTTGTTAGGGAAAAAGGTGCAGGTAGAATTTATCGTCAAAGAGCTGGAAACCAAGCAGGAAATTGAGCAAGACGACTTCTTCCAACCAGCTCACACTACCACCTCTATCTTAAACCCTAAATACACCCTGGCCAACTATGTAGTTGGTCCCTCCAATAATGTCGCTTATGCTGCAGCCCAGGCAATAGTACAAAACCCGGGTACCTCTTATAATCCCTTATTTTTGTACGGCGGAACCGGGGTAGGCAAAACTCACCTCATGCTGGGCATCGGCAATGCGATCTTAGATAAAAAACCACACGCCAAAGTTATCTATTCCCCTTCAGAAAAATTCATGAATGATTATGTGGCAGCTATCCAAACCCACAAAATGGGTGACTTACGCGCCAAATACCGCTCGCCTGATCTTTTACTAATAGATGATATCCAATTTTTCTCCGGTCGGGAAGGCACTCAGGAGGAATTTTTTCATACCTTTAATGAACTGGTCGGCAAAAATAGCCAGATCGTTCTGACTTCAGACCGTTCGCCGCACGAAATCGCCAAACTGGAAGATCGGCTCAAATCTCGCTTTGCCGGAGGACTAATGATTGATATCCAAGCTCCTGATTTTGACACCAGGGTGGCAATTTTGCGGTCAAAATGCTTAGAGCATCAGGTCAACTTGCCGGAGGAAACTTTAAAAATGCTGGCCTCCTCATTTGATACTAACATTCGGGAGCTGGAAGGCCAATTGGTAGGAATCCTGCAACTACTGCAGGCCCAAAATTTGCCTCCCACCCAGGAAAACATCAGCCGGCATTTACAAACTAAAACTGCTCCTAAAAACGGTTTCAAGGCTGAGCCCAGGAAAGTCTTAGAAACCATTTGCCAATATTTTAACTTAAACCAGAAAGAACTAATCGGAGCCAAAAGACAAAAAGAGTTTGTGCTGCCCAGACATATCGCCATGTTTATCCTTAGTGAGGATTTAAACTTAACTGTAGAAAAAATAGGCTTTCTTTTAGGTAAGCGCGACCACACTACCGTTATGCATGGCCGGGATAAAATTAAAAAGTTGATTAATCAAGACAGGGAAGTGCAAAGAGTGTTAATTGAGATAAAACAAAAGCTTATCGCTTCTTAATTATTATCCACAAGATAAAAGGGGTTATCCACAACTTATCCACCATTTTTAAACAAGCGCTCAACACGAAAATTTACCAAAAAGCGAACTCATAATTTTTACTTACCAACATATCCACCGGTTATATTACTATTACTACTGTATTTAAAATAAATACTGTATAATCTACGAAAATGTTAATAAACTGGTGGATAATTGCAGTTGTAGGATTAATTTTGTTAATTGCGTACCTTTTAGGCCGACTTCACGGAAAAGGTAAAGCTGATATCCCCACAGACCTGATCGATCTTTACAAAGGCGTACAGGATTTACCGGCTAGGGTGCTGCAGACTATTCAGGGATCAATTAACCCCCAGAAAGGTAAAATGGCAGAGCTGCTAACTTATGCTGAACTGCGCTATGATTATGACCGGATTATTCCTTTAGGCTGGCCGATTGACTTTATCGGTATTAAAAATAACGAGCGGATAGATTTCATCGAAGTTAAGTCTGGTAACTTTCATATCTTGACAGATGAAGAAAAACACATTAAAAACCTTATTGTAAACGGTAGAGTTAATTTTCGGTTAATTAAAGTAACTGAAGATGAGGTGCATCGGTTTGTAGCTGCTCGGAAAGGGGATGAATAGCTATCAGTCATCAGACGTCAGTCGTCAGACAATTTTAGTCTGATAGCTGAAGACTGAAAGCTGACGACTTTTATGAAATTTTCATGTTTACAACAAGATTTACTGCCGGTACTCCAGGCAGTAGCCAGGTCAGTTGGGGTAAGGTCAACCCTGCCGGTTCTGGATAATATTTTATTATCAGTTGAGAATCAAAAATTAAAAGCTGCTGCTACAAATTTAGAAATTGGGGTAATCAAATATCTTAAGGTGGAAGCAGAAACCCCTGGTGAAATTACGGTTCCTGCCAAAACATTAGTTGATTTAATCTCGAGTTTAGGGCAAGCTAAGGTGAGTCTAATATCAGAGGGCGGGCTATTAACGGTTCAATCGGGGAAACTGAAAGCCAGTATTAATGGCATTGCAGCAGCGGAATTTCCGGCTATCCCTCTTTCAGATGAGTCCGGAATCAGTTTTCCTAAGGAAGCATTTTTAACTTCATCCCAGATTTTATTCGCCTCAGCTATTGACGAGGGCAGGCCTATCTTAACAGGGATACTCACGGAAGCTTCCAGTGGCAAGTTAGATTTTGTGGCCACAGATGGTTTTAGGCTGGCCCATCGCCAGGTTGAGTTGCCGAAAGGCAAATACCAATTTAAGAGTTTAATTCCCAGAAGGACTTTTGAAGAGTTACTCAGAATTATGTCTGAGGAAGAAGCTGAAGAGGTGAGTATTGCAACCAGTCAAAACCAAAACCAGGTAGTTTTTAACTTGGGAAGCACTATAGTTTCATCGAGGCTGATTGAAGGTCAATTCCCGGCTTGGGGGAAAATTATCCCGGAAAAGATTGTGGCCAGAGCGGTTGTAGTAAAAGACGAATTTTTAAAAGGAGTCAAGCTGGCGGCCATTTTTGCCAAGAATGAAGCTAATGTAGTGGTTTTAACCACCAAAAAAGGGCTTTTGAAACTTGAATCTCATGCCAAAGAGCTGGGGAGCCAGGAAAATGAAGTAGAAGGAGAGATGGAAGGAGAGGAGTTAACTATTGCTTTTAATACCAAGTTTTTATTGGATGCCATATCAAACGCCCCCTCTAGCCAGATTATGATGGAATTTTCCGGGGCATTATCTGCGGTCTTGATTAAACCGGTTGGAGTGGTAGGTTTAGAATATATTGTGATGCCGGTGAGATTAAGTTGACAAAATGCGTAAAATTTCCCAACGCATTTTGTCATCCTGAGGCGATTAGCCGAAGGATCTCGTTCGGATTCTTGAACAAGTCAAGAGATTCTTCGCTTCGCTCAGAATGACAGTTTTATACCCCTGTATATTTTATTGTCCTAAAATGGTATATCTTCTCTTCTCCCCATCTGCCTACCCCATCAAATTTGGTTTCAGTCCCTATAAATAATGTATAAGTAGTACCCAGCTGATATGGTTTTTCCGGTATGATCCTGGCTGTTTTTCTGTCTCCGGATAACTCTATTTTATAATTTATTTTTGGTTCAATTCTACTTTTAAATTCCCCCACATTTTCCAGGGGTCTGTTAAAGGTAATCTCGATCGTGTCAGATGCTCCTATGATTGTTTCTTCCAAAGGGTCGGGTTTGGTAGAAACAACCTGGGGTTTGTCTGATTGGGAAGGGGTTGAGGTTGGGGAGGGCGAAGAGGGGTTACTAATAGCCCGGTTTTTCCAAACAAAAAATATAACGGTTATAATTATTATAAATATTATAATTTTTATAAATTTTATTGACATAAAAAGTCAGACGGTAACCAGTTGGGGTCGCAATCAGTAGGTGAACCCGCTACGGGTGCACTGCTTAAGTTTTTGCCTATTGTCATGTGTACGTGCGTAATCGCACTTTTTGCTACAGGAGTACCGGAAGGGTATTCTCCTCCTAGCGCAAGGGGCGACTGATTTAAGTGTAACATGTCCAGGTACCAGGAGTTACCTCCAAGGGTAGCTTGGAAAGTGTATCCGAGTCCTCCACCCTCTCCGCTGTCAACAGCATAGGGACCGACAATTAACCTCCAAGTCACCTGTTGATTCTCTATAGTGGGTAGAATTACGCTTTGGCCATTAGTCGGGACATCGATTGCCTTGGCTCTTCTGCCTGATGTTCCGCATTTGCAGGCATAACTGTAACTGCCCCCGCAATGACCCGTACTTGGGTTGGCGTTATAAGAAGGTGTGCTAATGTGCCCCTCGGCTACAGGGCAAGAAGCGATGGCTTGTTTGGGCGGCGAACTGGGGGTGACTGCCACTATGGCTCCGGTTCCGGCAGGCACCAGTCTTGTATACCAGTCTTTAATGTTTTTCGGGAAGTCTGGGTTATTAGAAAAGGGGGCATTAGCAGGCCCTCCGGAATACTTGGCCATAAAATCCGCAAATTGGTCATTGGTAAAGTTATTTGCGGCCATAAATTTAAATAAACAGCTTAAGCTTTCATCCATAGTCTGATCTTCTGTTGGTGCGCAACCCAGGTGGCCTCTGGTAAAAGCCCCATTAACAGGGATTTCGCTCCCGTCGTTTTTGGCAAGCGTTGTTTGCGAGGCGCCTGTTTCTTCAATCCATAAAGCTAAAGCTAGGGCCGGGTTGAAACCGGCAGTTACACTGCTTTGGACGATTTTATCCCAATATTCCAATTTTGCCCCAGGGAAAGTTGTTTTAACTTGAGCTTTAATATCCACAGGCTGAACAGATGTATTTTTTAAAGGCAGAGTGTAATCCAGGCCAACAGTATTACTTATAGGCGCTGCCTCTCCGGTTGGGGTGGTGCCCATAATAGCTAATGTCCCCGTGAGAAGCATTAAACCGATAATGCTTCCTGCAAATATCAACCCCCCCCTGCCTTTAGCCTTGCTGATTATAGATCCCTCGCGTCCTCCTCTTTGACTGAATCTTCCAAGCGAGGAGAAAACGCCCCCATGTCCCCCGCCTAAATTAGCCATACCAGAAAGAGCCTTGATCCCACCATTGCCCATCCGTTTTAGAAATGGGTTAGCTCTCTCCAGTCCGGTTTTGGCAGCTCCAGTTATTTTTGATCCCACCTTGGATCTAAAAGTTGAAAAGTTAAACCTCTGGCCTGCTTTATTTGTGGCAGCCATGTTTTGGTCAGTACCACCTTCCATCCCGCTGGCCGGCGGGGTTTGTTGAGTTACAAAAATACGCCTTGGGGTGAAAGGTACAGGCGAAGCGGATGACATACCACCAAAAGGCATGTTTCCGGCAGAACTGCCGGCTGCTCCTGCTGGTTGTGTTTCTTGGCTAGTTGACTGTCCGCCAACTTCTTCTGCTGCGACAAATTTTTCATTTAGTGTCTGTTCCAGGTCGATTTGTTGAGTTGGAGATAGAGACAGTTCACTGCGAAGGGCGTTTTTAATTCCGTTTCTATTATATGGATTGGTTAAGTATTTAATGAGAAACTTATTATCCTGCAGATTTTCTTTTGTTATATTAGGCAGAGCGGTAAGGAAATCAGGAAATCTGGAGCGCAACATATCCAAAGTGCTAATTTGTGCCTCCATTGGGAGTGTTTTTCCTGAAAGCAGTAACTTAAGTCGTTCAAGTTCTAAGGGGCTTAAAAAGGCCATAGGTTTAGGTTATCATTATTCTTTTTGTCTTGCCAGTATTTCTGCCGGATTGGTAGTGATCAGCCGATGTTCATTTTCTGAGGCCACCACCCTCATTGCCACATGAGTGCTGCCGGCGAAAAATATCCCTTCGCCGATTCCTTCCGACATCAACAGCCGCTGTTCCCCTTCTGATAAGTTGAACACCTCTGCCAAAAGATCAATGGAAGCAGGAGCTTGTTTCAAAAGGATCTGAATGGAGGAGTTGGAAATAATTTCTTTGCCGCGCTCGCTTCCCAAGAAATCCTCCACGTCTTGGGTGATAGTGGTGAGCCCCAAATAATACTTTCTGGCTCTTTTGGCTATATCCACCAAAAAGTCGGCAGAATCCTGGTTTCTCATTAAATACCAAGCCTCATCTACAATTAACAGTCTTTTTTTGAGTTTTCCCCTAATTTTGGTCCAGACATAATCCAGGATCATATGGATAGCCAAGGGCCGGAGTTGATCCGGCAGGTCGCGCACGGAAAATACTGTAAAGGAATTAGACAGATCAATGTTTGATTGGGCGGAAAATATTCCGGTAAGAGAACCTTTGATGAATCTTTCCAGTCTGGCCGCCAGTTCCATGGCCGGAGCCTCTTCCATTCCGATCAGTACTTTATATAGATCTTCCATTAAAGGCGCTTCCTTATTCTGCGTTTTTGGATCATCAGTGATGCCTTTTAGTTGGTATGTTTGTTTTAAGGCTCTGTCTAAGATAGCGGCTTCTTGGGCACTTAAGGCACCCAGGACAATTCTTAAAAAGCTGGTTAAAGAAAGGATTTTGCGTCCCAACTCATTTTCGCCAGGAATTATTTCGGCCGACATATCAAAAGGGTTGATTTTGACCGGAGAAGAGGCGGAAAAATTAATATATTCGCCGCCGACAGCTTGTGACAGCGACAAGTATTCTTGTTCCGGGTCAATGACGATGATTTCGGTGCCGAACATTAAGGATCGCAGTGCTTCCAGTTTGACTAGAAAACTTTTACCGGCTCCGGCTTTGGCAAATATTACCGAGTTATAGTTCTCTAAACTAAACCTGTCAAATAGAATCAGCGAATCATTGTGTTCGTTGATGCCGTACATAATACCTTCGTTCTCGGTCAGCTCCGATGAGGCAAAAGGAAAAGTGGTCGCTAAAGAAGTGGTATCCATGTTGTGGGTTAAATTTAAGTAATCCGTTCCTTGCGGCAGGCTGGATTTAAAACCATCCTCCATTTGCAAGGAAACCTGCTTGGCAGTTATAGAAAGAGAAGCCAGGGTGGACTCCACCAGTTTTGAGGTGTTTTGTAGCTCTTCCAAAGATCCGGCAGGGACCGAGATATAGAGCGAAAATTGGAAAAATCTCTCCACCCCCCTGACCAGTTGATCCTGCAGGCTTTTGGCATCTTCCAAGGCCACTTCAACAGCCGGGTCGATAGCTCTGCCTCGCTCGAGATCAGTTTGTATGGTGGCTTCCATCTCGGCAACTTTACGTTTTAGTTCGTCCAGTACCCCCTGCGACTGCGAAGGGTAAATAAACATGGAAACCAGCAAAGAGTGGTCGAAAGATATCAGCGGCTCCAGCCAATTGGGTTCTACAAACCTGGGGTAGTTTGATACAAAATAAGTTCGGAAATATCGGCTGTCTACCCTGAGGTAACTAAAATCCACCTCTGTTTCTGCCGGAGCCAGGACATCCTCTAAGGTTAATTGAGGAACGGTCGGTTCACTTTGGACATTTGGTTTTTTAAATGGGTTAGGTATTTTCATTCGCTCAACTCCTCTACTACAAACGGATGGGTTCTTGATGGCTGAGTCCCGGTTGGTGGCGGAGCTGGTTTAACTTGATTAGTTGGTTGGGGAGGAATCTCTGTTGGTTGTTGGGCCGAAGGCCCTGAGCGAGCGTCAGCGAGTCGAAGAGGATTTTTGAGCCTGACAGTTAGGTCTTGTGGATTGATTGGTTGAGCTAGGGGTTTTTCCGTCGCCTCCCCATTATAGATATCATAGAAAACTTCAATTAATTTTGTCCTGTCTAACTGGGTTGCCTGAAGCCCGACCCTGCTGAGTTGTCTGATAATCTGGTCCCGCCTGGGCAGCAGTACTGTTCTAATTTTTTGCTCAAGGTTGGTCTTTGAGGCTGTCAACCCCAGTTCCAGGCTGAACAGCGGAATGACTACATAAAATTTCTTATCTAACACTTCCATATCTTTCACTACGCTTTGAATAAATTGCTTATATTCGGTGATCATTTGTGAAAGCAGTGGGTTAATTTGAGCTTTTTGGGCTTTGTCAAGCGCTGTCAGGTAGGAGGTAGTATTGAGCCTTTGTGAATGGATGACAATTTGGATGGAAAATGACAGGGAATTGAGCATTTGAGCGAAACTGCCAATAATTGCCATTTGTTCCCGATCTGAAAGCAGGCCAAAATTAACAGCGGAAATTTGCAGCACCATTGCCCCTCCCCCGTCTTTTAAAAGCAGGATATCATCTTGGATGTCTTTGATTGATAAGTGTTGTTGTGTTGTGTTCATTTTCTATACGCTTACTTTGCCGTTATCGCAAGCGGCGATAATACCTGTCCGGTTAGCTCGATCTGCAGCACATCAAAAGTAAAACCATCCTTTTCCAGTTCCAGGGTATAGGTTCCGTTCAAAAGCGGTGTTGAACCGGTAAATTGGCCAAGTTTGTTAGTTTTTAAAGCCCTGACAGGTAAACCTTCTTTATCATAAATAACTGTAACTACTCCTTCCAGGTAATTCCCCTGCTTGTCTTTAACAATGCCATTAATGACATTGGGAAATGTGGTTAAGGCAAGGGTAGCTTTTTGCGGTTTATTGGCAACTACCACTTTTACCTTCTCCCGTGCTACCGCTTGGCTGGTTTCTACCGGGGTTTTTGGCTGGGGTTCTTGCACTGTTTGGATTTGTTGTTTTACCTTTGATGCCTGACCAACCAGGTTTTGTAAATCAGTTAGGACTTTGTTGACTTGTTGGCTGTAATCTACCGGGATTGGTGTGGGGTTTTGGGCCTGGGTTTTGATCTGAGATAGGGTACGCTCGGTTTGGATAATTTTCATTTGGAGCTGTTGTGCTTGGCGAGCTAAGTCGACGGTCTTTCCCAGTTCTTCCGGGGTAGGCAGAGGAGCTGGTGTATCAGAGTGTCGGAGTATCGGAGTTTCAGAAAACAGGACTGCCGGTTTATCCGGCTTTATCTGTCTTTCTGATCCACTGGTACTCTGATTCTGCTGATTTATCTGGGTTGCTCCGGCCAGGTACATCACCAGGCGGCTGCCAAACAAAGGGTCTTCCTTAAAAGTTTTTCCATTTTTCCCCCAAACTCTTTTGGTAGGGGAATAAACAGCTTTTAAAAAGGCTTTTGTCCAATGATCAAGCGGTCTTGAACCAATGGGCAAGAAAGCAAAAGCGATACCTAAAAGAGCAGAAATAGCTATTAAAGGCCAGGCTATCAGGGGATAATCATGGGCCAAAAATACAAATAAGAAGTAAGCAGTAGCAGAGCCGACCGCCAGATAGGCAAACTGTTTTAAAGTCATATCCCCAATTAGCTTAAATTGGAAGGATGTGACATTTTGAGGAATTGGGTGGGCATCCATATCGATACTCTCTATATACAACGTGAAAAAAGTATTGGCAAGCGGCACAAAAAGGATCAATTTAGTACTTGATAATTCAAATTGATCTTGCTATCTTAATTTTGTGGTATCTCGTCCTGAGTGAAATCGAAGGACAAGAGATAACTGGGAACCAGGTGCAAGTCCTGGGCTGTGCCGCAACGGTGATTGTTAGGGTACAGGGTTTAGGGGTTAGGGTTTAGGTAGAAACTAAAAATGTTTTACTATACCCTAGTCACTATACCCTAAACCCTATCATAAGTCCGGAGACCGACCACCCCCGATTTAATCGGGGTTAAATCCCGTGCAGGAGCAATATGCCAGTATTAGAACGAATAGATATTACCCCGTCTGAGCAATTTGTCGAAGAACTTGCCTCGCAAAGCTTGGAAACCAATAGGATTCCTGATCCTTACCACTACACCATCGCAGACAGCGAACTGTTTTCTCCTACGGCTCATTGCCGGATTAGGGATACAGTGGAAGATAGAACCAGCCATTTGGGACAATTGGAATACCAGGCAGTTGTTGCTACAGAGCAGTGGGCGGCCCGCAGTGATAAAGGAATAAGTGTTTGGGTAAGCCCGCCTTCCCCGGGAGTATACCCTGTCACAAAAATAATTGTTAGTGAAATAGAGTACGCAAATGGAGTAAAAAGACTGTTTAATCGGGCAATTTTGTTTGATTTTAGTGATCGTGAGTGCATGGTATTAGCTTGGAATTTAACCAGTTTTACTAAGAATAAGCCTATTTTTACTGATTTAGATCAGGTTCGTGCTACTCCGCTTGTTTTAGATACTAAAGATAGATCCTGGATCGAGATTTTAGAGAGATTAATTTATGACCCTAAGTTATGGGAAGGTATCAGACAAGGGGAGGATAAAGTAGCCAAAAAAAAGGCTCTAGAACAGGCCAGAACCATTCAAAAACAACTTTTCTTTTCTACAAAGCCAATTACTTACCAAGAAGCTCAAATGGCGGCCAGACAAATGATAGGGTCTTATCCTGGTAGTTGTCCTCCCAGAAATTCCACCGGCAGAACTGCTTTACGGGTATTTTCTGAAAATGCCCTCACTTATGTGGCAAGTTCAATCAGCAGAGACCCTGATTATTGCAGGGTCTGCCCCATTTGCGAGAAAGAGATCAATTGTGTGGTTAAGGTGGGTGGTAGTTGTCCCAATTGCAGGGCAGTTAAAAGATGCGGGTAAAGGGCGGATAAGTGGTATAATTTAACTATGCCATTCATTTGGGATTATGATATCAATAAATTAAAGAAAACCAAAAGCGGCAGGCTGCTGATTTTGGAAAGAATGATTAATTTTGGTCCGGACAAAGGGGAAAAGATCAGTTTATCCGAAGTCAAAAAAAATTGGGACAAACTTCACCTTGACCCTTTGCGGAAAAAAATGATGAAACTTTTAATATGGGGAACGTGAATCTGACGGTCAAGCAAAGAATTATTTTTGATGAGTTTAGAAGCAGTGATTATTTAAAAGAGAATTTCTATTTTACCGGCGGTACAGCCCTCTCTGCTGTTTATCTGCAACACAGATTATCCGAAGATCTGGATTTCTTTTCAGAGGAGACATTCGACAACTTATCCATTCTGAATTTATTAACCGGCTGGGGTAAAAAAAATAATTTTAAGTTCCTTTTGAAAGAGCAGGAAGTGGTAAAAATTTATCTTTTAGAGTTTGCCGACGGGGAAAAGCTAAAAGTAGACTTTGGTTATTATCCATACAAAAGGATAGAAGCGGGGCCAAAGATTGAATTAGTTGCGATTGATAGCTTGTTCGACATCGCCGTCAATAAAATTAGCACCATCATGCAAAGGACAGAGGTAAAAGATTTTGTGGATTTATATTTTCTGCTGCAAAAATTTACGATTTGGGATTTAATGAGGGGGGCAGAAGTTAAATTTAGGCTTAAAACAGATCCTTTTTTGGTGGGGATAGATTTTCTCAAGGCAGATACTTTTGAAACATTACCCCAAATGCTAAAGCCGCTTGAGCTAAAGGAATTAAAAGAGTTTTATAAAAAAAAAGCAAAGCAATTGGGGATGAGTGTGGTTAAAAAATAATCCCTCATTGCTTGCTACTAACTACCTACTACGAACTAATCCGTCAGGATTTTCTCAGCATTTAATCAAGCACTTACGCATCTCTCAGTGTAAACTACTTTTAGTTTTAAGATTTGAGTTATAGTTTTGACTTTTGAGATTTGAGTTTTGACATTTAGTTTTGGAGGTTCTATGCTGGAGTGAGCCGTAGAATTTCCTGAAGAAAGGAAGTTATGGCAAGAATAGAAATTATGACAGAAGTAACACCCGGTCCAGGATCAGAAGGTGTATTAGCAGGATCCCAAGCAGGTCCTAATATTCCTCCGGAGCAAAAAGTAAATACTCAACCAGCAGATACCCCGGGTGTCTCTGCTTCTGTAGAAGCTGTCCGACAGGCAGGGTATATCCAGCCACCAGAGATCAGGCAAGTTCCTGAATCAGTACAAGTGATCCGGGAAATTAGAAATCAACTAGCAGTAGAAAACCCCTTAAATCCCGAAGGGAAAAGTCCCGCAGCTGTTGTCGAGATTTTACAGACAATAGACACCATGTCAGCTGAGCAAAGAGAGGAAGAGAGTATAAAAAGTGCATACCAACAGGCATGTGATGTATTAAAAGAATATGCCCATAAAAGTAAGTTGCTTGGTTTAGAAGACGATATTATCAAGCTAGAAAGAAAGCTTAATCAGCAGGATGAAGAGGAAATACAAAAACAGCCTCCGGAAAAACAACAGGTATTACAGCAGTTATTAGATAACTTTGATGCAACAAGAGAGGAATCAAGAAGACTTAGCAACACTTTAAAGGAAGATGGGCTAAAAGCTTTATATTCTGACAAAGACTGGAGAAAAAAGCAGGAAGCAGAGGGTAAACTTAAAACAGAAACATCTGAATTGGAACAACAAATTACGGCTATGACTAGCCCAGACTTTCTGGACGTGAGAAAGAAGTCAGAAGACGGGATAAAACAGGAAAAAGAGAAGTTAGCGGTAGCCCAAAGAGAAAAACAAGAAAAAAAAGTGAAACAGCGCCGGGCAGAGCCGGAAAAATGGGAAAAAGAGTTAGAAGAGATACTATTAAGAGATGCCGAACCTACTATTACAGAACCAGGATCAGTTGCAGCTACTTTTTCTCTGCAACTGGCTGAGTTTCAAAAACAACAATTTCTAAGCGAAACTAATGATCCAAATTTTGTACCAGCCAATCTGGAGATGGCACAGAAAGGATTAAGTTGGTATTTCCATGAAGCAAGAAGAAGAGGTATTTTTGGGGATTTGGAGGAAAGATTAGAGCATAAGTATATAGAATGGCGCAACAGTATGGTGTCTCATCGGGAGGTTAGCCAGATGGATATGTTGACAGGGTCTCCGGGACGCCTTCCCCGCAAAACTTTTGCTGAAGTCGAAGATGAGATTTTAGAATATTTTGATTCCCTGTTGAATGAGAGCAAGCCACAGTTTGTTGAGAATGCTGCTCGTTGGGATCGCCTTCAAAGAAGAGGAATGCTTCCTCCTGCAGCTAAGGAAGCCCTACAAGGTATTAGAATAGAATTTGTCCGGAGAGCTCAAGCCCAAATAATAGATTCCCTTTCAGGGGCTACTTTACCGGCCAGGATTTTAGGTGAATGGAATGTTCGTGGAGTAGAGAGGGCAATAGCGCAACAAAGAGAACAGCAGGTTCTGGAAGAGGGAATGGAACCGCTCTACCAGGAAGAATCCTATTACAAGATTAGGTTGTTAGGGACTAATAGACAACAAATAGAATTGGGCGCAGATCAAGCAGCTGACAATATTATCCAAAGTGCTACCACCTTTGATCTTAACACCATACAGCAGAGAATGGAAATGTTGCTGAAGGCGATCAGAGAGAAATCGGTTGATTTGCAAAGAAGCGAGAAGGTTTCCGAAAAAGATGCAAAAAAAATGATGGAACAGATTGAAGATTCGGTTACCAACAAGATTGACTTTTTTATCCTGGATTGGGCCGGACGGAATCTGCAGATGGAACTGTTTAGTTCTTATATGGAACAGAGGTTGCGGATTAGGGGTGTTGAAAAATTAAGAAGACTGCCTGCTATGAGTGACGGTTTAACAGGGATCGCCTTGTATCTATTTATGGATCCAAAGTTCCGACTTTATTTCAGGCCGCAAGGCTTTAAAGGCCAGCTTTTTGATGATGATACAACACATAAATACATCAGAGAATTACTTAAAGAACAGATGATAGGTTTACTAATGCAATACAAACTTAAAGGTGTAGATGAAAAAGAGCAAAGTCAAAACAGAGAGAAGTTAACAAATGTTTCTTCTTTGGATGAATTTTTATCTTGTTTTGACCGCAGAGAGTCTCCGAAGGCGATATTAGATCAAGCTGAAAAGAAATACCAAGAAGTTTTAAAGAGAGTGGAGGAATCAAAGGACAAGTCTACCTTTGAGGATTTAGAGGGCTTCAGGGGAGCGAGAAGTGAATTAGCTAGGGTGCAGAGTATATATGAGGAGATAGAAAGAAAAGCCACAAGTGCCTTTGAAGTGGCGGAGCAAGTGATGAATGTTTTTGGTGAGTCAGCCATGCTTGGCGCCCCATCCATTGTGATGGATAATGGTGATTATATTAGTGTACAAGATGCGGTTTTATTCTACAAATACGCTATCTTGCAAAAAGCTAAAGAAAATTGGAAACAGGATGGCGTAGCAGATAATTTGGCATTAATTAGGTGGAGAAGTAAAAAATGGATCCGAGGATGGAAAGATGCAGGTTTGAATAGAGCGAAGGCTCCTCGTAAATTTAAAGTTTCTATCCAGGGCGGTAAAATGATTGAGTTTGAATTGCAAGAAGGTTTCCAAGAAACAGGTTTAACAAAAGAAGAATGGCAGGCTTTTAGCGCAGCAGTAACAGAACTCAGGCAGCATGGTCATACTGCAAAAATTGGGGCGGCTAAGTTTGAAGACATTATTAAAATGAACTCTCTTAAACCGGTGATGAATAACTTTTTGGCAGATTATAAATCCTCCGAGAGCCAGATTAATAATGAGGTGGTGTTGGAGCAGGTGGCCAAGGGAAGACTAATACCTATACAAAAGATTCTTAGAAGATTAGGACTAAAGGGAAGGGAAGGGATTAAAGGCGACACAACCCAACAAAGGATTGATAACTTGACCCAAATGATTGAGGACTCCAGGGCCTTTGATGCTGAACTGGAACGTCTGGCTTATTTTGAAGCTACCCACGGGCTCCCGCAACCGGGGAAAGATCCAGATCCTAGAATGCTGCCTTTTTCAGCAGACAGGATTGATTATGGTTTTCAAGGCATGAATTGGGGAGTAAAAAGGTTGCAACACCTGAAGGCTTTTTGGTATACGAATTTGCGAAGAACCATGCCAAGAGCGGCGGATTTGGTACACGCCATGCCGTTTAGTTTGGGTTCTCTTTCCAGAGAGATGGATTTTGACAGTATTTTGGATTTGGCTTTAAGCGTTAATACAACTGCTAATGGGATGGAGTCTGTTGATAATCCGGCGCTGACCATGTATGCCCAAAGATTCAAAGACATGCTTAGTATTAGGGGAAGAGAGGAAGGGAGTCTAGCAGAGGAGCAAGGGGGAGGTCTGAAGAAACTGTGGGGCTTTTTGGAAAAGCCCTTAGTGGATGCTAATAGTTTATGGAAGGTGTTCGGAGGGATTAAGTTTAAATTGGATGATTTTCTGAAAAATCTTACTAATAAAGAAAATGACAATGTTGCTACTTACAATTTATGGAGAGAAAACATTGTTAACTACTTGCAGGAGACTACTTTCAAGAGATTTGAACCAATCATTGCTGCAACGGAGAAATTGTTGGGAGAAGACAGACAAGCTTTATCTTCCGGTGCAGGGTATGAAGAAAACGAAAAATTTGCTTTAAGATTTTTGGAATGGTTAATATCGGAAAAAGGCAAGGGTGAAAAAAGAGATGATATTGAGAGGGAACAGGGTGGTATAGAGGCTAATACAGAGATTAGAGATATTATTAGATTAATCACTACCCCTAGTTCGTATAGAGAAGGATCAAGCATCTGGACTGAAGTGTGGAGGAAAATGACCCCCAGTCACAATCCTCGTCTTCCTGGACAAGTCCCCCCTCCCACATATGTGTAGCTAATCAAGCTTACGGAGGAGTTCCCTTTGGCCTACGCCAACTTCCAAATTTACTGAATATTCCAAAACTTCCACCAAATCTAGGATCGTAGACTCTGACTACTTTGCCACCCTCCATCATATACCCAGGTTGGTTTATAACTGGCCCAACCTGTTGGGCTAGGGCTCCCGGTGCCCGGCTGGCTTGGCCAAAATAACCTCTGCCTTGGCCGACACTACCGCCAATTTCCTGGCCGATCAGCTGTCCAGTTTCACCCATTTTACCAATGGCCCGACCCAGTACGTCCGGTATTGATGGTAATGCTATTAAAGCTCCAAATGCCAAAAGCAGTCTCATGAAATCCAAGTTCATACCTCCAAATAAAGGAAAAGTCTGGCTATCAACAATTGAAGCCCCTTCTGCATATGCATTCGGCACAAGATCATTACTGTTTATTTGGTTAACTTGTGTAATTTTAAAGGGACAGGGAGTGGTACAATGTAGATTCATAAAAACCGGCCCCATCAGATAAGCCACAAAATAAAGCACAGCCAAAACAGCCGGAAAGGCCAAAATATTGGCCAGCATATTTAAGATCCAATTAGTGGCCATGCCCTGCCTACCCGGTAAAGCAGCGATTAAAAGTTGAAAAGGGGCAGTAAATGTCAGAAAGATAATAGTGAGATAGTTATTAATCAGGCGTAGTAACAATTTAAACATGGAGTAAAGCAAAATTAGGGTAGCCATTATCCACAGTAGAACACCAACGATTCCTGTTGGGTTTGCCAATGTCACGGTTGATGTTCCAAAACCTACCACCATCTGCCCGACCGGTCCGAATAAACTACCAACTGGTGAAGTCATTTGACCCACCAGAAACGCCGAAATGCCGGTAAGAAAATTTCGAGTATCTTGGTTTAAACTCGTCCATATGGAACTGATCAGGTCTGCCGCGTTTTCTTTATTAACGATGCCGATAAAGGGACTGAAAATACTTAACACATTTTGATTTTGCATACTTTCAACGACATTTTGAGGGGTAGATTGTTTTTGAGCGGCAGAAAAATAATAACCAACTAAATTTGTACCAATAAAGGCAGAATCCGAAATCAGACCGGCAAAGAAGTAGGAGAAGGTAATCATCACCAGGCCGATGACTAATCCAGGCAGGGCAGTTTGGGCGGTAATAACGGTTTGAGGATTGATTTTATTCCTGAACATGACCATCAGGCCAATGATCAAAAAGATAATGATTAATATGACATAGGAGATATTTCTGGAAACTTGCCAAAGCTTTAAGATGGGGTTTAGTACGGCAGCTCCTGAACCCCCTACTCCTTGGGCATGGACTTGCTTGACAATTCCCAAATCAGTCCCGACACTGGCCAGATAATCAGCAGTCCTGACCGGCGGGTTAGTATAGAGCATCCCTATGACAGAGGTGACAGCCCCCAGCGTTCCGCCTGAGGTGTTTATTGAAGAAAGTACCGGTATGCTTTGGATGGCACCCTGGGCATTTTTAGTTACCTGGTAGGTTAAACACGGCTGGCCAATAACAGATTGGCCGATTGCCAGGCAGGAGAAAGAGTGGAAGAGGTTATTTACCAACAAGTCGGTATAAAGGGGAGAAGTGGGGGAGACAGATGAGGGTATAGGGTATAGGGTATAGGGTGTAGAGGAAGAAGCAGAAGGGATAGCAGCGTGCCCTGAGCTTGTCGAAGGGGTTTGGGCAAGAGCAGGATGGATGGTAAATAGTATCAAAACGATAAACGATAAACTATAAACTATAAACTTTGGCAGCATACTTATAACACTAACCTAAATCAAACTATCTTTGCAACTCCTTAAGGTCCAGGGCTGGGTGATGGACAGAACAACAAGGCTCCTGTGGCATCTTTGCACAAGGTTTTTATATCAAATACCGTAACATTAATCCCGGTAAAGGCCTGGATTAGCTGTAAAAGTATCCAGGCTACTATCATCAGCAACACCCCTAAAATAGCCCAGGCCAGGGTGTGGTGGGCAGCTTGCAGGGCTTTGGGTTCCCCGCCGGAAGTTAAGTACTTAAACCCGGCCATGATTAATAAAACCAACATGGCGATAAATCCCAGAGCCACCATCACAGAGATTACATTGCCAAAGAGATTTTCAAGTTCAGATAAACCTGCCGGATCCGGCCCCATCCTTTAAAATTACCACTAATAGTTTTGAAGATCAATCCCGATTTAATCGGGATCAATGACGAACAGATGAAGAAGTTTAGAGTACGCTGGGGTTGGGAGTGCCTGTTGCTGGGCCAGGGATACTCAAGTTGGTTAAGGTTAATCCGGTAAATTGGCCGAGGAGTCTTACCAGAGCAAAAGCAACAGCCAAGACTATCAAGCCAATTAAAGCATTAATAATTCTGTTGCGGGCTTTAGCCACATTTTCTTTATCCCCGCCGGAGGCGATCCACTCATACGCCCCGATAATTAACATAATCAAAACCAAAAAAGCGCCCACTGTGAAAACAAGCACGAGAGCTTTGGCGATAAAGTCTGACAATGATTGAAATCCTACTGCGGGTGCATTTATTTGAACAGCAGGACCAGGAGATTGCGCAAAAGCCCGGATAGGTGTTAAAAGAGATAGTGTTGCAGAACCAAGAAATATTAATTTTTTCATCTGTAGCTTAACTATATCTATATAGTAAACCGCTTGTCAAGCCCCCTTGAAGAATGTAAACCCGGTAAATTGGCCCACTATCCTGATAATGGCAAAAGCCAGGGCAAGGAGAATGATTCCGATAATGGTGTAGATAATTTTATTGCGGGCAGAAGCCACTTTTTCTTTTTCCCCGCCGGAAGTCATCCATTCAAATGCTGCCCACAAAAACATAAAAAGTGCCACTATGGCTGCCAGGGAATAGAATAAAGCTACCAGATTAGATAAAAATTGGCTGATAGCCCCCCCTGTGCCTGTGGGGTCTTTTGCCAGGAAACCTGCCAGGGGAGAAGGGGCTGTGATAGTGCCAAAAATCTGCTTCACAGTTGATTTTTTGCAGACGCCTCGAGTTGAATCGTCTTGGGATGGTTCACAAAATAAGCCTAAATCTTCATTACAACCGCCGTTTGAGATAGCAGGATAGTAGCAGCGAGAGTTTTCACCCAGAGAACCGGTAGCGAATACACTAGCAGGGTTAATAAAAAAAATAATAAACAGAAGAGTTAAACTAGTAAATAAAATTTTCATAAATGAATTAACCCCCTATAATACTAAATTGTATCTTAAATAAGCTACTTAGCAAAGCCTGCAGGATCAAAAAGGCAAAGATTAGTAATATAAACCCTACTATGGCATGGGTAATCATTCCTCTGGCTTCTGCCACTTCCTCTTTATTGCCTCTGGATAGTATAAACTTAAAAGCCCCCCAGACAAAATATACCACCACTATGGCTGCCAACAGAGAAAAGAGATGAGGAATCCCTCTATTGGTTGCCTCTCCCACAGATTTGATATCCCCAAAGCCAAAACAGTCACTAATCTGGACGCCTTTCCCCGGTTCAACACAGGCAGCATAAGCAGGGGTGGGCATGTAGTATAGCAAAACAAAAAATACTATAGCCAAAAAAGCTTTCTTAACTGTACCCTGTACCCTGTACCCTGTACCCTTTTTCAGAATGGCAATCCTCCTTTGGGTTTAAATACTTCGGCAATAAACCGGGAAATAATAAAAGCCAGGAAGACGACAATCAGTCCAATTATAGCCCAGGTAATTCTGGAACGGGCTTTGGCCAAATCTTCTTTTTTGCCTTGGGCCGTAATATAAGAAAATGCCCCCCAAAGTATATAGAAAAAAGCCACAAAGGCAGCAGCAAAAAGGATAATGTTTAAAAGGCCGGACAAAAGATCGCCTAAGTTTTTAAACTGAGGTGCTGGATTGGCTTTAAAGATATCATTTAAACCAGGTATCATAGTTAGTGACTAGTCGCTAGAGTCTAGAGTCAAGTGGATTTCAATAGACCACTTAGAACTCTAGCTGTTTCTGTATGGACATCTAATATTCTCTCATAATCGAAAGAGTTTATAAACTTTCTTTCAGAAGCAAAGTCAATAAAGAACTCCAGTTCTGTTAAAGAAGCAACCGCCATTTGATAGAAATGTTTGCGATCTTTTAAACCACTTCTGCTATACCCCTCGGCTATATTCGCGCAAACAGATAAAACAGCCCGACGCATCTGAGAAGTTAATCCGAAAAGCTCATTTCTAGGGAATTTAGCTGTGACATCATAAATTAAGTGAGCTAGTAGGTTACCTTTCTGCCAAGCAATTAATTTTCTGTAACCTTTATTGTTTCTCATTTTCCTAGACTCTAGATTCTAGACTCTTGACTCTATTTAAATCCAGGTATATCCAGTATACCAACTCCAATAATTTGCAATAGTAAAATAGCAAAAATGACTATCAGGAGGCCGATCACTGCGCTGGTTAACCTTTCCCTGCCGGCATGCAAGGTATCAGGATTATCAGCAGAGGACAGTATTTGAAATGCCCCCAAAAGCATCATTAAAAATGCTAAGCCTCCGGAAATACCCAGCACAAACTTCATGATGTCTTTAGTAAATTCTACCGGGTTAGTATGAATGCAGCCAATGGCAGTAGCAATACCCGGGTTAGGGTTAGGTATGGTTTTATTTGGATCATTTGGATCTGGTACCTCTGCATCATTGCAACCCGTAACTGGCTGTCCTCCAGCAAGAGAACAAGCCACATCTTTTTGTTTACATTGATCTATTCCTGCATAAGCTACTATTCTGCCGCCTTCTCCGCTTCCCATCGGGCCGACCTGAAAAGATTCTTGAGCGCACTGAAGCTTGCTATCTTTATAAATTGAAACGCTATAAGTGCCCGGAATAAAAGTATCTAGATTGAATCTTGCGGGAGCAGTGGAAGTATCAATTTTTTCCTCGAACTCTTTTTTAGGGGTAGCAGCAGCGGTTCTGGGCTCAACAATAATTTTATATTTGTCTGGTAGAATATTTTCTACTTCTAGTTGAACTGTAGTATTGGGGTCAATTGGTTTTGTAGTAATGATAGCTTTGCAACTGTCTTGTATTGATTTCAATGCAACTTGAAATGACCCCACGCAAATCGCTTGTTTTAAATCTGTTCTTCCGATAAATCCGAATGCACCGGATTTATAATCTACGTCACCATTGAAAAGATAAACCTGGTAATCTCTGTTTTGCCAACCTCTATACGAGCCGAAACAGTTTCCATCCATCCCTCCAAAAATATAACTTGGTAGCGATCCACGTGACCATGTATAAGCACAATGATCACGTGGATCTTGTACTACCATTAAATAGTTACCTCCGCTTGAGGGTAGTCCTGCGCTTGATACAGTGATGGTCAGATCTTTCATATAGGTATTAGGTTGTGGTGGGTCGAATGTAAAGCTGCAATCGTTTAAGGTAGCCATCGTACTCTCTGGTAGCAAAGAGAATGCAAAAAACAGAAAGAAGATTGCAACAATTAGTTTATAAGAAAAAATTTTGGACATTGATTTCAGATTAGCACATTTTAGGGTTTAGGGACTAGGGGTTAGGGTTTAGTGTAAAATAAGATTATGCTAACTTCCTACCAACAGCTGACAGTTTGGCAGAAAGCTTTTGACTTATCAATTAAAATATTCAGAATCACCAATAAATTTCCAAAGTCAGAATTATATGGTTTAGTTTCGCAAATGCGCCGATGTGCGGTATCAATCCCTTCGAATATAGCTGAAGGTTACTCACGGGGTTATAGGCAAGAATACCTTCAGTTTCTAAGAACTGCATTCGCTTCTGGTGCTGAATTAGAAACACAAGTACTGATTGCCAAGGAATTAAATTTTTTAAATGTTCAAGATTTCGAAGATATTAGTAATCTACTTACAGAAGTTCAAAAGATGTTAAATAAACTTATTAGTAGCTTAAAGAGTTAGGGTCTAGGGATTAGGGGGTAGGGTTTATTAGAAAGCCGATGCCAGCATAAGTTTTGCTAAAATTAAAGACACTTTATGAAAAGAATTATTCTTTTTTTATTTTTAGTATCTGTTTTCCTATACCCTATACCCTATACCCTATACCCTACCTTTGCTGGTGAAATAGAAGATTTACAAAAACAGATCGATGAGCTAAATAAGGCCCGGGAGCTGTCTGTAAAAGCTACTAAACCTTTAGAAGGCCAACTAAATTCCCTAAAACTGCAGCTGGCCCAAATCCAAGCCAATTTAGACAATCTTTCGGCTAAGATCAGGCAAAAACAAAAAGATTTGGATATCAGGGAAGATAAGTTGGCCCTGCAGCAAGCGCTCCTGGAACAGCGGGTTAAGGCCTATTATATCCGTTCATATCTGACTGATCCACTACTGGTCATTTTATCCTCAGTCCACTCGGGTGATTTATTCAGGGAGCTATCCTACCGCCAATCCGTCACCCGGGAAGACCGCCAAATTATTACCTCAATTACAGCCGAGGTGGTAGACTTGCTGACCCAAAAAGAAAACCTAGAAAAAGACAAAGCTAAGTTAGCCGTTTTTCAAGAGCAGGTAGACAAGAATGCCGGCTTTTTGGGCGGAGAGATTAAAAAAGCTAAAGCATATCAATCTGACTTATCAGGCAAAATTGCCGAGCTTTCTGCCAAACAACAGGAAATCTTAGCAGCCAGGTCAGGTCAGTTTACTGCCAGTATCGGAGATAGCGAGTTGGCAGACGATTACAATGCTTCCATTAAAGGTTTTAGGGAAGCCGCTCCCTCGGGATCTTTTGCAGTCTTTTCCTTTGGTGGCTATACCCACAGAAAAGGGATGAGTCAATACGGAGCCAGGGGCAGAGCCCAGTCAGGTCAGGATTACAAAGCAATTTTGCGGGCTTACTACGGTAAAGAGCCGGTCGGTAAAGATACCGGAGGGGATATTAATGTGTCGGGGTACGGATCAATGAATTTTGAAGAAAAATATCTGTACGGCATAGCTGAGATGCCTTCAAACTGGCATGCTGAAGCGCTTAAAGCTCAAGCCATAGCAGCCAGAACTTATGCTTTCCGGTATAAACAAAACGGCCAATCAATTTGTACCACCGAAGCTTGCCAGGTGTTTTCTAAATCCAAGTCAGACAGTCCTCCGCAGGCCTGGAAAGATGCGGTGAATGCTACCAGGGGACAAGTGATTGAAGATGTGGTGACTTATTATGCCTCAACCCACGGGGGGTTTACTACTACCATGGGTTGGGACACGACGGATGGTTCCGGAGGATCCAGTTTTGTTGACAAATCATACGATAAGGCAGGCGGGTCCCCCTGGGTCTATAAAGCTTGGTACACACAAGGCTATAGCCCGTCAAGTGATAAATGCGGAAGATCAAACCCCTGGCTTTCAGGGGAAGAGGTGGCGGATATTATTAACGCGGCCAAATACAGAGATGATCGGGTAACACCTGTTACTACTTCTTGCTGGGGAGGAAACCCCTACTCTCATGCCGAGTTGCGGGAGAAGGCCGGAGGACCGTCTAGCGTAAGTTCGGTGACGGTGGTGCAGGGGAACGGAACGACCAGCGAGGTTGTTTTCCAAACAGACAAAGGGGAGGTAAGACTTTCCGGCTCGGAGTTTAAGACTGCCTTTAATATCCGCGCCCCGGGTAGGTTGTCAATCCCTCAAAGCGGCTTTGCTTTCTTTAATATAGAGAAAAAATAATTCTTGATTCTTGATTCTTGACTCTAGCGACTAGACTCTCAAAAAGTGCTATACTTGCCTTAATGTTCCCGTCCTACCTAGAGCATCCGACAGATTTCTGTTTTGAAGGCCAGGATCCTGACGAGAAGGTGCTTCTTTTACTCCGGGCTCATCCAATTACCAATTTAGGCTGGATTACTGCGGCTATTGTAGTTTTTTTGGGACCGTTTTTTGTCCCGAAAATCTTAGGGTTTTTCAATTTTAACTTATCTACTATTCCGCAAACCTTTATTGTAATGATTTTAATTATTAACTATCTTTTGGTTTTAATAATTACCTTTGAAGGTTTTTTGCATTGGTATTTTAATGTTTACATTGTGACCGAGAAAAATATCATTGATGTGGATTTCCACTCACTTTTATTTAAAAATATTGATGTAGCTCCCCTTAGAAACATAGAAGATACCTCATCTTCCATGGGCGGTATCTTAAACTCTATTTTTCACTACGGCAATGTTTTTATCCAAACAGCCGGAGCCACCAGAAACATTGATTTTCATTCGGTATCAAGACCGCACCATGTGGCGGATTTTATCTTAGACGAAGCTCATAAGATTTATGGGAGAGGAAGAGATGCCTACCACCATCCAGACTAGTCTGTTTGAATTTGAGATAGTCTTGATGTTTGCAAAAATTGCAATTTTGATAATTTTGGCGTTTTACGCTATATTTGCTTTGATAGTGATTAGACAGGTGGATTTAATGAGTAAAACTCTAATTACCAAAGTTTCCCCCTATCTTAAGGCTTTTTCTATCGTACATGCCGGTTTTGCCGTAGGATTAATTATTTTGGCTTTTGGAATACTTTAGAGAAAGGGTGTAGATGAAGCTTAAAATAGCTCAAGTTATTGGCTTAAATACCGATCAAAAAGCCGCCCAGGTAGCATCCTCCATTAGGGGAGACGACAACTCGCTGCTGGCGGTTTTAGAGCTTACCTCCGACGATGCTTTTACTTCCGGCAGGCAAATTTTATCCGAGCTGGAAGATTTCTATTTTGAGTTTGAAGGGACAATGGCTGAGAAATTAAATGCCACTTTTAAGGAAGCAGAGAAAAAAATTCCGGAGGGAGCTGAATTTGATTTGTGTTTGGCAGCTATTTCCGGGAAGGCACTCTATCTTATCGGTAAAGGCAATGTTGAAGTTTACCTAAAACGAGCGGATACGCTATCAGCCCTTTTGTCAGTCGGTACACCCTCACAACTGATTTCCGGATTTTTGCAGGATGGGGATAAAATACTGCTTTCTACCAGAAGCTTAATAACCCTTTTAGGGGACGAACTTGAGAAATCTTTAAATTTGCCTATAGAAACATTCGAAGAAGAACTGGGGAGTAAAATTGGCGCTTCGAGCGCAGAGAACGAAAGCTTAGCTGGTTTGATTGTGGAAATTAGTCCGCCAGCTGGCGGAGAGAATTTGGAAATTTCCCCTCTTCCTTCGGAAGATAATGGTCAAACAGTTCAAACAGATCAAGAAATTGGTGAAGATTTTCCAAAAAAATCGCGGGTTTTAGTTTTTAAAGATATTTTAAATCAGGTGTTGAATTTGCTCAAGAAGATTGGAACACATTTTCCCAGAAGTGGCAGGGGGAGGTTAGTAGTGGCGGTTGTCTTAATTATCATTATTGCCTTGGGTGTTGGGTATCAGTATAAGTCCGGCCGTGACCGGGCTAAGGCGTTGCAGTTTATCCAAACATTGCAAGAGGCAAAGGATGATTTTAATGCTGCTAAAGGATTAACCAGTTTAAATCCTCTTGAAGCCAAAAAGAAGCTCGATTCGGCCAAAGACAAGGTAAAATCTGCCTTAACTTTAAAGCCAAATGACGGAGAGGCCCAAAACTTTAAAAATCAAATAGAACAGGAATCCTCCGCGATTTTACAAGAGTCTGTTGTTTCTGATTTTCCGCTATTTTTGGATATGGACTTAGTTAAGAAAAACTTCCGCGCTACCCAGATGAGCCTGTCGGGGGATAAACTACTGCTTCTGGACCCGGCTGTTAAGACTTTAGCAGTGGTGGATATAGCGAAAAAGAGCAACCAGATTTTGGCAGGGTCAGAACAACTAGGCGAAGCCAGTTTTGCCTCATTAAACGGCGGACTGGCCTTTATTTATTCGGTAGATAAGGGGATTTTAAGAATTGATACCACAAATTCCAAACTGAGCACTGTTGCTAAACAGGATAGTGGTTGGGGAGAAATTAAAGACCTTTATGGCTTTGGCAGCAATGTTTACCTTTTGAATTCCGGACAGATTTGGAAATATGTCGCTACATCTGATGGCTATTCTGATAAAAGGGAATATTTAAGTAAGGGTGCTACGGCTGATTTTAGTAATGCCTTAAGGATGCAGATTGAGTCCTCTGTTTATGTGCTCAAGAGCGGGGGAGAGATTTTAAGGTTTACCAAAGGGGATAAGGACAATTTTTCCTATGCGGGACTTCCCTCAGGGGTTAAAGACCCAAAAAGTTTGTTTACTTCATCAGACGTAGATAATTTATACCTTTTGGATTCCGGCAATTCCCGGCTGTTGATTTTAACCAAAACAGGCAGCTACAAAGGGCAAATTACTGGCAATAAGTTTGCCACAGCCACGGATTTGGTGGTTGATGAGAAAGGGAAGAAAGTATATCTTCTGGAGGGAAGTAAGATATTTCAAGCAGACTTGAAATAGTCGTCAGCTATCAGTCGTCAGCTATCAGACTGGTATAATAAAACAAGTCTGATAGCTGAAAGCTGAAGACTGATGACTATGCGCATTATTAACAAAAAAGCCCTTCATAATTATCACATTCTCGAACATATAGAGGCTGGGATAGTGCTTTCAGGTGCTGAAGTCAAATCCATCAGGGCCGGCAGATTAGATCTGGGAGAGAGCCATATCAGGGTGCTGAATGGGGAAGCGTTTTTGATAAATGCCAATATCCCCCGGTATAATCAAGCTGCGGATAAAGAATATGATGCCCAAAGGTCCAGGAAGTTATTGCTTCATAAAGATCAAATTAACTCATTGATTGGAAAAGTCTCCGGGAAAAGTGTGACTTTAGTGCCGGTATCTATGTATGAGAAAAATAACCGGTTTAAGGTAGAAGTAGGCTTGGCCAAATCTAAGAAAGAATTTGACCATAGGAAGATCCTTAAAGAAAAAGACCATGCCCGCAGAGTGGAGCAGGAGTTAAGAGGGAAGGAGTAATTTGCTTTTAGCTTTAAGTTGTGGTAATATACAGTCCTGGGGATGTATAGTTTCGACAGGATTGCTCTTTAAAAACTGCAAGCCGCTTAGGAAACATTAAGCGTTAAATATTGTTTCAAAACACAAACGGCAATAAACTTGTCCGTGATGCCAAAGCAATGGCTGCTGGTATCGTAGCTGACCTTTTTGGTTCAGCTTACGCTCCCAGATTTGCAGTAGCTTAAAGCATCTATTTTAGGAATTCTTTTTCTGGCTAGAACCTAAAGTATGTACCCAGTCAGGATGCTGTTAATACAATTTTGATCGATCAGTATTAACTTAAAGATAAGTTTGATCATTCATTAGTTTTCCTGCTAATTGGTTACAACTAATGAATAAAAATTAATTAGCTAAGCTTGTAGAAGTTTTTTTAGTCACAATTTTGGACTCGGCTCACAGCCGACATCTCCACCATTAAAAACCCGCTTTCCGGCGGGTTTTTTAGTGATTAGTGGGTAGTTATTAGTGATTAGTTGTTCTACTATAAACTCTGAACTACGAACTATGAACTTTTTATTGGACCTTTTATTCCCCAAAAGGTGTGTTGGTTGTAAGAAATTAGATACTTACTTTTGTAAAGATTGCATTTCTAATATCTTGCAAACAGATTTGGTTTGTCCCAAGTGTGAAAAGCTGGCTGTTGGAGGTCAAACTCACCCGATTTGCAAAAGAAAGTTTGGTTTAGATGGACTGTGGAGTTTAGGGATCTATCAAGGTTCGTTAAGGGAGGCTATTAAACAGTTGAAATATGGCAGGGTTAGTGGTTTGGTGGAAACTTTGGTGGATATCCTGGTGGAATATTGGGTTAAATATCAACCGTTTGTTTTAGATCAGATTAGTAAGGATAAGGGAGTAGGATGGACTATTATCCCTGTACCACTGCACTGGTGGAGGGGTAATGACAGGGGTTTTAACCAGTCTTCACTCATTGGACAAATTTTATCCAAAAAAATAGGTTTAGCCTACTGTGACGGTTTAAAACGCACTCGTTATACCAAGTCCCAGGTAAAATTAAAAGGTTTTGGCCGTCATCAAAACATCAAAGATGCTTTTGAGATTTCTCCCGACTATACCCTAAACCCTGTACCCTATACCCTTCTTATCGATGACGTCTGGACCACCGGTTCAACCCTTAGAGAATGCGCTTATGTGCTGAAAAGAAACGGAGCCAAAAAAGTCTGGGCCCTAACTTTGGCTCGGTAGTTTACATAACATGCAACGGCCGTATCAAGTTATGTAACTAATGGAGATATAAACTGGGTTCTGGTAAAATGAGGCAAGCTGGTGGGTTGCCCGAGTGGCTTAAGGGGGCAGTTCGCTAAACTGCTGGCAGAAATGTCACACAGGTTCGAATCCTGTACCCACCGCTTAAGGAGGCGTGTCCGAGCGGTTTATGGAGATGGTCTTGAAAACCATTGGCTCGAAAGGGCTCGCAGGTTCGAATCCTGCCGCCTCCGCAGGTCAGAACGGTATTGAGGTTTAAGCAGTATGTCATAAGGCTTTTGGTACGTCCAGACAAGCTTTTCGTCTTTTAGCAAGACGTTCCAACCGATCTTTGCAACTGCCCTGCGTTTTGCCTCTAAATCATCACTATTTAGCATCTCCCGTGCCTGATAGGCTGTTGTAAAGAAATCTTCAGCAAGTTCCAACCAGCTGCGCTGGCCGTTTAATCCGTCATCTATTTTTTCTTTTAATTTTGCCTGCTCATCAAAGATGGCCTTTTTCCTGGTGGTAAACTCATCAGCAGTCATTTCCTCCCGGGCCCGCATCTTGAAATAGCCATCCAGCTCGCCTTGTAACCTTTGATACTGCCTTTGCCGGCTTTCCACCACCTGTGCCCGTTGCTTTGCCTCTGATTCATACTTGGTATTGAGCAGTTTAATACCTAAACGCCATGTTTCTTCATCAATAGTAACAGGGGCAATTTTTTCATCCAGCTGACGCTCAAGTTCAGCCAGATCTATTCCCTTTTGAGTACACTTACTACACCTTTTACTTGAGCGGGCATAAGTATATTCTGCCCAGCGGTCAGTCTTCTTATAATACTTGCGCTTGGTTTCAAAGATGATTGAAGCTCCGCATCCGCATCCGCATTTCAAAAGCGCAGCATATGGCCAGTCGTTGTTAATCTTTTTCGGCTTGGCCTTATTATGTAAGACTACCTGTAGATCATCAAACAGACGTTTTGAGATAAGAGGTTCGTATGTTCCATTGTGTAACTCTCCTGCATGTTCATAAACACCGTAATATATCGGATTTTTAAGGATCCGGTGGAGATGCGATTTACTAACAGGCTTACCTCTGCGGGTCCGAAGTCCCCAGGTGAATATCAGTTCAGCCATTTGACCAAGAGAATACTTGCCGGTTGAGTATTCGTTAAAGAGTTTAATAACCAAATCTTTGCGCTCCGGATCAGGGGAGATATTAGTTACTCCATTTATTTTTGTATTGATGTAACCAATAGGGGCAAAGTTGGGATATTCACCGCGCTCATATTTTTGTCTTATACCTCGCTTAACTACAACACTTAAATCATCCGATGACTTTTTAGCCATACTGAACTCTAAACTTAAATAAAACTTATCATCAGGAGTATTGAGATACTGCTTACCGGGGGTATCAATTTGCGCAATTACTCCACTATCCATAAGCCAGATAACCTCACCACCATCTTTTGAGTTGCGGGCAATACGGTTAGCATGCCAAACCAGCAAACCATTAGCCTCGCCACTTTTAATATGCACTAACATCTCATCAAATACCTCACGCCCGGGATAATGTGCGCTTTTACTCTCAGTTAATATATCTACTACTTGTAAATTATACTTTAGTGCGTACTCTTTAAGCTCTCTTATTTGGCTCTCGATTGACAAAATTTGCCTATCCTCATCATCCGAGGATTTTCTACAGTAGATAAAATATTTTAATTGCTCGCCGTTTATATTCATATTGATCTTAACTTAAGTATAGTTACTCCTTACTGGATACTAACTCTTGTTACTATATTGATACCAGTAACTATATAGTTATCTATTGTTACTATATGGCTAGATAGGTATCTCGTCGATGTTAACATCTTCTGGCGATAGTATTCCTCTTACTTCGCCGGTTAGCTTGCAGTACAAATTAATAGTGTAGTCACAGAGCGTTTTAAACAGCTGCTTATCTTCAATAAACATAGCCTTGATGTAGCCGCCCCTGGTCTTTATAGCCGGCGGTTCATAAGTTAATATCAGTTTATTGTCTTTGCCGAATGGTTTTATCCGGATGGTGCCTCCATATACCTTAACTACTCCTGACTCTGTTAAGAATATCCAGGTCACAAAGGCCTTGATATTGTCTTGGCGTATGACCGGTTTTACTTCAACTGAGAATCCGGTGATATTAATATTAAGTTCAAGGTTGTCCATATTTTTGTTTCCATTTCATCTTCAAAAAGGCCTCCATAACCTCTGTCAGGTTTTCGGCTATCACAGTTACCTCCTCATCAGTTAAGGATCTCTTATAACGAGGCTCAAAAACCTTCTTAATCTCTTTTTTAAGATCTTCATTTAGCCAGCCCTTCGTGCCATAGCTATTCATCTGAATACAACCTGTTCTTTAAAAGTTTGAGATTTGCCAAGAGTGTCTGCGGTTCAAGGGTTAATCTTTTAGCCCAATACGCTTGGATCGCTTCAGCTAAACCCTTATTTTTTTGGAAGATAAACTGAACTTTTTGAGGATTGGTTTTATCAAGAGAATCTAAAGCAAAACCTAAACTAAGCAATACAGAAGAGAGCCCAATATCATAGGTGGCAAAAAGGTTGCGAGGAAAATCTTTGCTAATGCTCATGTTACCAAGCACGCTATCACAGATACAAAGAGGCAAAAATAACAAGATGTTTGGGAAACAATGAATTCGGGAAACAACGGGTTTGGTAACTTATTGTTGCTTATTTTTTGTGAAGGCTCGCAATCGATTCTTATATCGTCTATATGTTTCTTTTACCCATGTTTCATCAGTAACCCGCATGTCGTCGGGATACTTGTCTGTAAGATCCGATGCAATTTCTCGAAAGAGCTTATGTTTTCTATCTCGAAGGTCAGCGATCTCTTTTGAAATATCAAGCATTGTGCTTTTGGGAAATGAGACTTTGGGTAGCTCTTGCATGAGGTCTTTTAGAATCTTCCAGTTATTCTCAATCCATTTGGTAAGTTGATTTTTCGTAACCTGTTCATATACGATCAAAGCGCCAATTGGCTCTTTGCTTTTCGGCACCGCCTCGAGAAGATCCCTAATGGTCATCCTATTGGTTGTCATAAAGAGGAATGGCTGCGGCCTGATATCTCGAAGCGCATTAAAAGCAATAAGCAGGAAAAACTGTGTATCAAAATGTGAAGGGAGATTATAGTAAGTAGCAAGCCTGTCTAAATCATTTTCCATCTGCTTCATAAATGCATGAATGCTAAACTCTTCTTTATGGTTGCTATACTTACTATTATTTTCTTTTCTTGCTTTGTACTTCTTGAGATACACTTCAAAAGCTAATCGTTCTGTTTTATTAAGTGAGCTATAAAATGTATCCAGCTTCACTTTATTTTTGTCTATCACTGCTGCTTTATCCTCCGGAGCAAAAATAACTTCATCAGAGCTATCAATTTCATAAAGGAATCTATGGAATTCATCCATCTTTTCAACACTTAGCCCCTCAGGCACTTCGTCTATGATTTCAACCGCCTTGTAAAGCTTATCAAGTGGATAGCCGTCTTTCGGAATGCCATATTTTTCTCTCAATTGCTTCTGTTCGTTTTGGAAGTATTCATCTTCAAGCAAAAAATGTAAGAAGTTCTTTGTTTCCAGGCTAACAACTTTTGCCCGATGAGGGAAGATAAACAAATTATCAAATATCGTTATTTTCATGATAATTTTAATGTTTAAAGACAGTTTACCCGAAATGTTGGGTGGCTTGTATTTTACCAGTTTTATTGTATTTTAATGTTCACTAAGTCACCATACATGCTATCATGGAACTAATGGCATCCTTTATATATCCACAGGCAATACTATTCCCACAAGTTTCACTAGCTAAAAACTTTTCATACGGTCAATACCCTCAAATGCAAATCCTTAAATATATGGGTAATAAAAGAAGGCTACTAAATTGGTTAGTACCTCTCTTAGAGGAATACTTAGACTTAGGAGATACAGTGCTAGACTTGTTTGCTGGAACTTCTTCAATTGGATACGCAATGAAGCCAAAGGCGAGAATTATTGCAAATGATATTCAAGGATACTCCGCAGTAATATCAAGGGCACTACTTCAATTTAATGAACAAATTAGAGAAAACGATTTTAATGACACTCTGAGTAAGTATTACGACAAAAATCTTGATCAGCTTACTGATATATTTGGCAAAGCAATCGAAGATGAACAAAGATTAGTAAATAAGGGGAGTTTTGACGAGTACAAGAAGTTCTTCCTCAAAATACCCATTTACGGCAGAGGCGTTACCTCCGATGAATACAAACTAGCACCCTATTTTAGTAAACAATTTATAGATAAAAGAAGGGTTGCCAAAAAAAGCTTCCCCTATTTACTCTTCGCCATCTACTACTCGAATACCTTTTTTAGCCTTAAACAGTGCGCCGAAATAGATAGTTTGCGATATGCAATAGATCAAATATCAGACAAAGACAAACAAGCCCTGTATCTAAGTTGTTTAATGTTTGCCATGAGCAAGGCGGTCAATAGTAGTGGACACTTCGCAGAATATTTGAATCAAAATTCGTTAAGCGCACAAGACTTATTACTTAAGCAACGTGCCATATCGATTGTCTCGGAGTTCCAAAATAAATTATTGGATTTTGGCAATGTCTATCTTCAAAAAAGATGGGAAAACAAAGTTTATAATTATGATTACAAAGATCTCGTTAAACAAATGGCCAAGGATGGTGAAATAAACGGGGTGAAACTAATTTATATTGACCCTCCTTACACAAATGCACAATACAGTCGCTTTTACCATATCCCGGAGACTTTGGTTAGGTATGATTATCCTACGCTCACTCTAGATCGGGCAAAAACTACACCAGTGAAGGGGGGTTATAGAGATGATCGTTATCAATCCTCCTTTTCCCATACAAGCAAAGTAGAAGAAGCATTTCAGGAAATGTTTGGTATAATATCTTCCAGCACCGATGCAACCTTGGCTATAAGCTATTCGGATAATAGTTTATTGAAACCCGTCGATAAACTAATAGAGATAGCCAGTCAATATTACGAGATCATAGATAAAAAGAACGGTTATAATCACTCTGCCCAAGGATCTCGCTTTAAGCATAATGGGCGAGGAAACCATATAGTTAACGAATACCTGCTCATTTGTAAACGTAAATAAAAAGAATTCTTATGAGTAAATCTAAATACCTCACAGCTCTTATAAGCAAAGCTCCCCTTCATAAAATTCCGTTAGAACTCATAGAGTTAGATAAGGAAAATCCTAGAATCCAGTTCTTAATTGACAGTGAGTATGCACGAGGAGTAAAAGACGACGAAATAACACAGGCTAAATTAAAGCTTGGACAAAGGGTGAAAACTAAAACTAACTATGATTCTCTCAAAGAGTCTATAGAGACAGCGGGGTTGCTTGAGCCAATCTGGGTTTTTGAAAAAAACGGGAAGTATGTAGTCATAGAGGGTAATACCAGGAAACTAATATTCGATGAGTTATATGATAAGTACCCTCATGATACTGAATGGCAGACAATAGAAGCACGAATTTTACCCCCAGATACTTCAGAGGAAGTTATAGCTTTTCTTAGGCTCGAATTTCACTTGGGCGGTAAACAACCATGGGACCCTTATGAAAGAGCTAGATATTTATATACCTTAAATCAAAAAGGTTATCCCACTGCAAGGTTAGCACGAGAGACTAGAAGTAAAGAGACAGAAATAAAAAATGATTTAGCAGCATTTAAGATAATGCATGATCACTTTTTAGCTAAGTATGGAGATAACTTAGATAATCCTGTTAGTAAATATAGCTATTTTGTAGAGCTTGTAGGCAAAAAGAAGGTTCGCAATTTAGAAATAACTAGAGTTTTTTCAATAGACGATTTTTGTCGGTGGGTGGCGGAAGAAAGAATTCCTAGGGCTATTGATGTAAGAGATCTGCCAGAGATATTTTCTAATGAAGAAGTAGCCAAAGTCTTTAAGGATAAAGGATATGAAACAGCAATGGACTTATTAGCCACTATAAAGCCTGACGTAGCTTCACCCTTATTTAGAGATGTTGAAAAAGTAATTGATCAGCTTCAAAACTTGAGGCAATATGAAATTAATTTGATTAGAGAAGAAGAACCAGCAAAGAAAGATCTTCTTAAAAAGTTAATTGTAGTGACTAAGTCGGTAGTAGAATAGGAGGCGAATGGATGGCATCGAAAGCTCATCAGTTTATTGCAGATTTAATAGCGAGACGAATGAATCTAGAAGGCTATGAAGTAGTGGGTTTTGAAGGTGCTAGCGAAGTAGAGGCAATAAAGCTAAAGCTGCCTCCAAAAATTCTAAGACACAGACCAGATTTAATTGGAATAAAACCAAACGGTGTAGCAATAGGTGAAGCAAAAACAGCAGACGATTTAACTGTCAGAACACTGGAGCAACTCCAAGATTTTACTAATGATACAAATTGGTCTAACCAAATTGGGCATCAGGTTTTTTTTGGGATCCCGATGTCAGTACAGGATAAGTTTCAAAAGATCATTAAAGATCTGGGGGTTAACGACGAAAATTTAATTATTTTACCTGTACCAGACAGGCTTTTACCTTATGAAGAAAACGTTATATAAAGCTAAAACATCTCCTCTTCCTCATCAATTAGAAGCTACAAATTTTCTAGTACAGAAAAGTGAGGCAGCCTTATTTGACGAACAGGGAGTAGGTAAAACTAAAGAGGTTATCGATGCAGTTATAACAATTCTTAAACAAAAGAGGTCAGAAGCAGTTTTAATAATATGCCCCAAAACATTGATGTATGTCTGGCAGAACGAAATTAAGAAACATAGTTATCTAATTCCAGTAGTTATTGAAGGGGCAGGCAAGACGAAAGGTTATAAATTTCTCTCTTTTGCCAACATGTACATTATAAATTACGAGGGAGTTAAGGCAGAACTAGATATTATTAAATTGTTACTTGAAGCTAGAAAATGTTTAATAGTTTTAGATGAATCTCAACGCATAAAGGATCCCGATAGCCAAACTTTTAAAGCCATTAATGCAGTGAGAGAACTTGTATCGAGAAGAATTATTTTAACTGGAACTCCTGTAGCTAATAAGGCGATAGATTTATGGTCTCAATTCTATTTTTTGGATGGGGGTAAAACTTTAGGGGAAGATTTTGGTGCTTTTAAAAAAAATTACAAAGATTCCAGCTTAACAAAAGAAAAGCTTGCTGAACTTCAAACGAAGATTAGACCTAAATCTATTAGGAGACTGAAGGATGATGTCTTGGAGTTGCCTGAAAAAGTATATAAAACAGTTTTAGTAGAGCTATCACCCAGGCAAAATGAGATCTATAGGAAGTTAAAGGAAGAGCTACTAATAGAAATTGTAAATACTGACGAAAGAGTAATTATTGACGAAGCAAAAGCAATTCTCAAGAAGCTTCTAAGACTTGTTCAGGTCGCAAGTAATCCAGGTTTGTTAATACCTGACTATCAAGAAGTACCTTGTAAGTTTACAAAACTCGATGAGCTATTAAAAGAAATTATGGAATCGAACGAAAAAGTAATCATTTGGTCGTCCTTTGTAGGGAATGTAAAGACTTTAAGGAATAGGTATAGAGGATTCGGTTCTTTAAATATACATGGAGAGATACCAATATTAGAAAGAAATAAATTTATTCAGTTATTTCAAGAAGATCCTGATTACAGAGTAATGGTGGCTAATCCTGCAGCTGCAAGGGAGGGGATTACATTAACAGCTGCAAATAATGCTATCTATATAGATAGATCCTTTAATCTAGTTGACTATCTTCAATCACAAGATAGAATCCATAGGATTTCTCAGGATAAAAGATGTAATATAATCAAGTTAGTAGCTCAAAATACTATTGACCTTTTTATCGAAGATAAATTAATCAAGAAACAAGACATAGCAAGAGTAATACAGGGAGATACAGATAAAATTGACGAAAGTAGTTACTTGACTAAGGAGGAAATAATCGAACTTTTGCATTAATATGCCTGATTTAACAGACACTTCAGAAAATATTGTTATTGGTGACAGAAAAATACCTACTGAGATTAGGGAAATTGATATATTCGAGTTAAATTATTACCCACAGAACCCTAGAATGAATTATGTGTTGAGCAAATATGGAGATTCTTTGGATCAAACTAAAATTGAAGAAAATCTCTGGAGACTAGATTCAACTAAAGTTTTGGCTGATGATATCAGAAAAAATGGTGGATTGATGGAAGAGGTATTTGTTATGGGTAATCAGGTGATAGAGGGTAACCGTAGACTTTGTGCTTATAGGTACATCTATAGAGACAGTCCAGCTGAACAAAAAGAAAATTGGAGGAAAATTAGAGCTAAAGTAATACTTTCTAAGATAAGCGATGAAGATCTATTTTTACTTCTTGGAAATCTACATATAAAAGGTAAAGCTCCCTGGGATCCTTATGAAAAGGCTAGTTATATCTATAGAATGATTAATGAAAATAGAATGGATATAGATTATGTAGCCGCAATTGTAGGTATGACAGCTAGTGCTATCAAAATTCAACTAAAGGCTTATGAATTGATGAGAGATGGTTACTTACCTAAACTTACTGAACTTGCTGGATTAGATGAAAAAGAACAATTAAAAAAATTCAGCATATTTGAAGAATATTTTAAGAGTTCGGAGCTTCAGAGCATAGCCAGAGAAAATCCAGAAATTCTAAGTAATGAGAAATTTATTAATTGGGTACTAGAGGAAAGAATTAGATCTGCTGCCTATGATGTAAAAAAAGATTTAGCGGAGATTCTTAAAAGTAAGCCTGCTCGTAAGGAGTTTTTGCAATCTACCCCTGAAGATGCTGTTCAAGCAGCTAAAGAGAAGCTATATGCTGATCGACCTGAAACTGGAGATTCATTTTTTAAAAAAATAGACGAGATTACAGAATTTATTAGAAACACCAAGGTACTTGAAATAAAAGAGAGAATAAAAGGTAACCCGAGGATGGTATCGCTAATACATAAATTTCACTCTGAGACAGAAAAATTTTATAGGAACCTAGATATAAAAGATCCTAATAAAGAATATATACAACGCCTGAGGAAGAAGTGAGCCAGGAGGAAATTACTGGTCAAGAATCTAGATTATTTTAACTAACACTTTTACTTAAATGAAAAAATTACAGGAGAAAACTACATATTTTTTTGTTGATGAATCCGGGGATCCAACTTTTTACGATAGATATGGCAATTATATCGTCGGTCAAGAAGGTGTCTCTAAAATTCTTATTCTTGGGTTTATTAAAACAGATGATCCCAGGACAATTAGGCAGAAACTTGAAAATTTAAGGAAAGAAATTGCCTCCGATGAATATTTAGAGGGTATTCCTTCTCTTCAAAAAAGCGCAGTATCTTTCCATGCAAAGGATGACTGCGCAGAAGTTCGTGAAAGAGTCTATAGAACAATCGTTAAACTGGATTTTACAGCTGAAATTTTTGTTGCAAGAAAAATTAAAAATATCTTTAACAAAAAACATCATAAAAACGAGAGTGAGTTTTATGACGACTTAGTAAGTAAATTATTTGAAAATAAGATTCACTTATCAAAACATAATGAAATTTTCTTTGCCGTGAGGGGCAGTAAGACCCGTCAAATTCCGCTGGAAAATGCAATTCAAAAAGCAATCCAAAGCTTTGAGAAAAAATGGGGCAAAAAGGTAGAATCCTCAGTTAAAGTGAATCCACAATCCCCATCAGGCGAACCATGTTTACAAGTTATTGATTATGTAAATTGGGCAATACAAAGGGCGTTTATCAAGCAAGATATGAGGTTCTATAAATTTATCGGAGATAAAATACGTTATTTAGTTGATATTTACGATACAGATATTTATCCCAAGAACTTTTATCACTCAAAGAATAAATTTGATGTTACTAAAATAAGCCCCCTGTAAGCTAGACGAGTTTCCTCGCGCAAGGCATGAAGCCTGCTTTCACTTACAGAGAGCTTAAGTTAATTTAACTATACCACTTGTCAAGACGATTGCAAGTGGCCAGATTTATTAAGCCTTTCTTTATTACGAAGTAACAAACTCTGTTTATATTTGGCTGTTAAGGTCTCAAGTTGCAAAATGAGATCCTCGTCACTTACTCCTGCATAGCTGTCTTTTACAACAACCTCTTGGTTTCCAATCTCTGTTGGTAGACCCAGCTCTATCCTTTGAATTTTCCATGCCTTCTCAAAGTCCGAGATGGTAAGTCTCCCTTGTGTATTTTCCTGCAACTGCTGACCAAAGCGGATCATGATAGCCCGGGTGATCGCCAAAATTTCCTCTTTCCCCATTGTTAGATTAGCGATAACCTTCTTTATTGCCTCCTCTTTTGCCGCCTGATGGATGGCCTGAGACCTTTCTACCCATTGGTATTTAGTGCACCATAACTCCAAAGTTCTAAATGAGGGTCTTTTATATTCCGAAAGCCCCCCTATTTTCCCCCATGTTTCCCACATGTTTTGAACTGAAGGATCAGACATGCTGCTGTATGCCAGAAATGCCTGATGCTGTCTTATATTTTCTCTCACTGGTTTATCACTCATAACCTAACAGCCTCCTTTTAGCCCCTGTGGCGTCCTGTGTGCCTTCATGGCAAGCAGTTACCCCTTTATGAATTACTTCTACTATTTTAGCATTTTTCTCCTGTATATACGCTATAATATCCGCTAATGAAAATAGTTAAACCAACTACAAAACATCATATGCATGCTGCTTGGCTAAAAAGCGAGCTTTTTCGTATGAAACCCAGTCTTACAAGCGAGCAAATTAAGCTTATAGAACAACCCGATTTAAATAGCCCTCAAGAAAATAATGAGCGAGAAAATTTAATATTTAACGTTTATGGTAGAAGCGCCATACTAAATGAGATTCCAAGTTCTTTAGACTGGTTTGAAGCCGAAATTGAAAGCATCGATGTTGACAGTATATTTATCTTGCCAGTCTTTGACTGGTATCTTGATACAGGTAGTACGTTCAAGGTAGCTAATGTACCTAAGCACCTATCACAAAATAGGGGTTATCGCTTAAATAATGAGCCTCCCGTGGTTGTACACCACCATAATAAGATAGAAATTATGTCAAAGCTTGCTGATTTAAAAACCGATGATATTGTAATAATTTCATCAAACAAACAAAGTACACCATTAACAATTATTGATGGTACGCATCGTGCGTCGCTTCTTGTAAAAAATGGTAAACTAGTTGGAGCAAAAGTGTACTTTGGAGTAGGCAGTGGGTTGCAAAATTGCATATGGTCGGTTGAACGGCGAGATTTTGCACAACACCTATTTAATTTGCAACAATTGGTACAAGCAAGGGTAATGTGGTGAGTACATAACTTATTTTGGGCTTCACTTCTGCTATAATTTAGAGTAAACAAGTGCCGGTTTGACTTGAGGAAAAGGAGTAGCAATTTGCTCTAATTGTTCCTTGAAATAATTTCCAACATAGTCGACTAGGCACCGCATCTTTACATAAAACTCTTTTAAAGTTAAACTAAAAACAAATGCCCAAAGAAAAAAAACAAAATCCACTGGAATTTTTTACTCCCAAGATGATGGAAACGGAGGAAATTAAGACTTTGCTTTCCTGGGAAGCGCCGGCCCGGCCTTTTAGAAAAAAAGACCGTTCTTATTACACTACTATTGCTGTTTTAGCCATATTTTTGGTTTTGGTTGTTTTCTTTTGGCTGCAGGATTTTTTACTGATTGGAGTAATAGCTTCTTTTGCTTTTGTGACCTATGTTTTGGCCTTTGTCCCGCCACATAACATCACTTACCAGATTTCTACCCAAGGCATTACCATTGGGGAGGATTTTTATTTCTGGCATTTTTTAGATTCGTTTTGGTTTAAGGAAAAAGACGGTTTAAAAGTTTTGCATATCCAAACACTACTGAGGTTTCCGACTCAACTGATGTTAGTGTTAGGCAAGGAGGATGAAGAAAAGATAAAAAAGACAGTAGCCCGCTTTTTACCATTTCACGAAAAGCCTTATAAATCATGGATGGAAAAGTGGTCAGAATCGCTGCAGAAGCATTTACCGCTGGAAAACGTGCATCGTTAATCATTCTGTCATTGCGAGGCCACGCAGTGGCCGTGGCAATCTCATTCGTGCTAGAATACCCATATTGCGCCCGTAGCACAATGGATCGTGCACATCGTTGCGGACGATGCGGTTGTGGGTTCGAGTCCCGCCGGGCGCGCTTGAGGTGGGATGCGAGAGAGGCCTATTCGGATGGTTTCGAAAACCAATCGAGGCGTAAGCCTCGCGCAGGTTCGAATCCTGCTCCCACCGCCATGCCCTCATAGGCTAATGGATAGACCACAGGATTCCGGATCCTGATATGTGGGTTCGAATCCCGCTGGGGGCGCCAAAAAGGAAATAAAAAACGTGAAACGAGAATTCTCGGCCGGTGGAATAGTTTTTAATAGTAAAGGTCAAGCGCTTCTAACTCAGCATTCCCAAAATCACCATTGGAGTTTTCCTAAGGGCTTAATTGACTCGGGACAGACCACCGAGGAAGCAGCTTTGCGGGAAGTTAAGGAAGAAGGCGGAGTGGTGGCTGAAATTACTGGTAAAGTAGGTTATTCTAAATATGTCTACACCTTGAATGGAGAAAAAATCTTTAAAGTGGTGACTTATTTTCTGATGAAATATGTTTCCGGTGATATCAAAGACCACGACTGGGAGGTCAGTGACATAGGCTGGTTTAAGCCGGAGGAGGCACTAGGGCAATTAACTTTTTCTCAGGATAAAGTGCTTCTTAAAAAAGCTTTAGAAATATATGGCAAGTGAGAAATTCGTTTCCAGGGGTGGGGTTAAACTGCAAGCTGCATTAGGCCGATTCCAAGTTGATGTTAAGGATCAAGTGATTCTTGATGTCGGATCATCCACCGGCGGGTTTGTAGATTGTCTGCTGCAAAATGGGGCCAAAAAAGTTTATGCCCTGGATACTGCATACGGCGAGTTGGCTTGGAAGCTCCGAAATGACCCGCGGGTAGTAGTAATGGAACGGACCAATATCCTGCAATTGGACCACCTTCCAGGAGTCAAAGCCCACCTGGAAGGTGAGAATGGCAACACCTCGGATGGTGGCAGGCTGAGTTTACGAAGCCATGACTCCTCCGAGGTGGATTCTGGGAAAGTAGACTTAGTCACCATTGATGCCGGCTGGACAAAATTAGAGCTGGTTTTGCCGGTTGTCAGTAATTTCTTAAAGCCTGATGGAATAATTATTGCCTTACTGAAACCTCACTATGAAGCAAGCAGAAGGGATTTGATAAAAGGAGTCTTGCCGGTAGAAAAAGCAGCAGCTGTTAAAGAGGAGGTAGTGGACAGGTTGCAGGGTACAGGGTACAGAGTAGAAAAAGTTATGGAATCACCGATCCTGGGTGGAGCCGGAAACAAAGAATACTTACTCCATTTGACTTTTCAGAAGAAATTATCTTAGTATAAATCCATAGACTGTTTTTGCATCCTAGTTAACTTATAGTAATTTAATAGGAGATAAATTTAAGCCTATAAGCCTATAATGGCAATATATGTCACCTGAATTTATCAGGTTTTTAAGAGCAGAGTGTCTAGAAGAACTTCCCTTTATTGTGGACGACTTTTTGGGTATCAAAGCGAGCGGAGGAGGACGTTTTAGCGGCGTTCACTACGGAAGAGATGCTTACATTTCTATTATAACGGCTTTATCAGAGCCGCAAAACGGCGAGCTTCCTATCTTGCTTGAGTGCGCTAAAACTTCACAGCGATTAGCAATTGCTTATCAAGGTAAAAAGTGTAATCCGTTTACTGAAGAAGATAAGGGAAAAATAGCTCACGAAATTCATACTGGAGATTCACCTCAACAGAGATTAGCAGAAATGATTGAAATTGGTTGGCCCGGATATAGACTAGAAAATGGTAGACTTGGAATGGTTTACTACGGAGCCGGGGATGCGACGCCCTTATTTAACATTTCAGTGGCAGTAGTTCATCGAGCTCTTGCATCAAGAGATCAACTGGCTGCTCAGATATACCTGGAAGAGATGTGGCCTCATGTAAAAGCGGCTTTTCATCATGATACTAAGATTGCAGATTTAGATAATGATGGCTTAATAGAGTCTGATCCCCAAAACAAAAATGCCCTACTAAATCATACCTGGAAAGATTCTAATGATGCTTACCGTGACGAAAAAGGCAGAATTCCCAAACCTCCCTATAAATACCTGACTAACAATAGCTATTACCTTTGGGCACTGCGCGAGGGAGTGGAATTGGCAAAAGAGATGGGGGAAACCGCTTTTGCCGCAGAACTTAACGGCAGCTATGCAAGAGGCAAAAAAGAGTTTCATAATCGCTTTTTTGCGCCTGATTTAGGAACTTATGCCCCTATGATAGACGGCAAGGGTAATCGAGTTGAATTTATCGCTGATGATCCGGTAATTGCTTTATGGGCTAAGGTGATTGATCCGGAATATGCCAAGCTTGTGATTGACAGATTAAAGCAACCGGATATGAATACAGAGCGGGGTTTAAGAACGAGAAGCAGTTTGTCTTCCCAATTTAGGGTAAACGGTGCTCGCGCCTACCACAACGGGACAGTTTGGCTGCACCAAACGCTGATCGCTGCTAAGGCAGTGGAAAATTATGGGGATATTGAATTTGCGGAGAGTCTGGATAATAAGGCATTCGCACTTGAAAGAAGGCTAAAAAGAAAGGAATTAGTGGCAGTTGAAAGGGAAAGAGGTCATTTACTACAGTATCGGGAAAAGGGTGTACCGGTCGCTTGTAGCCCACAAGCCTGGGCAGTTTTTGCAACTTTAGGCAGAACAGCAAAGGCTGCTTAAATTCTACTTACCTTTAAACTTTGACTTAAAGAAATTCTGGAAATCTATTACTACACCCTTCAATTGTTTGGTTCTCCAAAGGTAAAAGATGGGTAGGATCCCAAAAAGGTTAATTAAAAATATGGCGATAAACCAGAGAGTATCACCTCTTTTGGCAGATTTCCAAAGGCCAATGCCTTTCCAAAAAGCCTCCCATAAAATGAGCAAGAAAACAGCCGGCCCAAAATTTGGCAAATTCCAGTTAAACATATATTAATTATATAACATAAAGTTTGTAGTTAGGGAAATAGTATGGGATAATCAAAATTACTATGCCAGAAGAAGCAAAACCAGAAGCAATTAAAGAGTCGTCGCCGTTGCCCGTTAGCAAAGAAGCTGCTGAACAAGCACTCCGAGAAATTGCACAAGATCCATTGAAGGCTTTGAAGGAGGAACGTGATATTCTACAAAACCAAAATCCGGTGCTTTCTCAGGCGCTTGACACTAGATATAGGACGTCCCCTATTGAGCAACTACCATATTCGCAAGGCGCGCTGTTTACTTATCGAATCTTAAGAAGACAGGCAGAATTAAATGGTATAAATTTACCACGGGTATCTAGCGATGCTACGATTATATACGTAGAAGACCGCATTAAGGAATTAAAGAGTGGTAATATAGATCAGACCAAAGCTGGGTATAATAGAAAGTTAGTTGAAAGGGTAATTGCCGAAGAGCCGGAGTTAGGAAACGCCATCAAAGAGATGACCAAATACAATCCGACCAAAGAAATATTTTATAACGGCGCGGCGGATGTTTACTTTTTAATAAAAAGAACTCTTGAGGCTAAAGAGTTAGGTAAAAGATTCGGAATCTAAATCAAAAGTCACTTCAGGATTTATTCATCCCAACTTTAGATGACTAGTTAGATGTCTTCCTTCGTAAGATTTAAGGCGGAGGGAGTGGGATTTGAACCCACGATACCCTTGCGGATATGCGATCTTTCCAAGATCGTGCACTAGGCCACTATGCGATCCCTCCAGGTTCACATATTATACCTTGACTCTTGACTCTAGTCACTAGATCCTCTTTTAGGCTTGTTTTTGGGATTTGTTTGGTGTACAATTGCGCCAGCAATACCTGAAAGCCACAAATTCGCATGAGCCTTTGGGATTATTGTAAAGCTATGGATGATACAGAACTCATTAAAGAAAAACTGAATATTGTAGATTTAATCTCCGAATATCTCCCTTTAAAAAAATCAGGTGTTAACTTTAAAGCCAACTGCCCTTTTCATCAGGAAAAGACCCCTTCTTTTGTAGTGTCTCCGGAACGAGCGATCTGGCATTGTTTTGGTTGTTCGGCCGGAGGCGACATCTTCACCTTTTTGATGGAAAAAGAGGGCATGGAATTTAAGGAAGCTTTGGAGATGCTGGCTAAAAAAGCCGGGGTTATCTTGCAGAGAAGAACTGATGACAAAAAGGATTTTAAAGACAGATTATTTGAAGTTAATTTAAAAGCCCAGGAATTTTTTCACTATATGCTCACCAAACACTCCTTTGGCAAAAAGGCTTTGGAGTACCTTAAAAGCAGGGGGGTGACAGATTCTTCCATTGAAGAATTTGGTTTAGGCTATGCCCCCAATTCTTGGGAATCCATGACTAAGTTTTTACTTAAAAGAGGTTTTACCAACCAGGAAATCACTCTCTCCGGTTTGGGAGTAGCCGCGAGATCCGGCAATTACGACCGCTTCAGAGGCAGGATTATTTTCCCCTTACTTGACAGCAAGGAAAAATTGCGGGGTTTTTCAGGGAGAGTTTTACTTCCTGCCGAACCAAAGTATATAAATACCCCCCAAACTGCAATTTTTGATAAGGGTAGTTTTCTGTTTGGTCTTAATCTGGCTAAAGGAGAGATCAGGAATAAAAAAGAGGCTATTTTAGTAGAAGGGGAGATGGATATGATTGCCTCTTTCCAGGCCGGCTTTAAAAATATTGTGGCCTCAAAAGGGACTGCTTTGACCGAGGGGCAAATTGACCTGATTAAAAAATATACAGAAGATATTGTCCTAGGCTTTGATATGGATTTGGCCGGGGATAGCGCCTCCCGCCGCGGCATTGAAATGGCAGATAAAGCCGGGTTAAATATTAAAGTAATTCAACTTGAGGGCGGGAAGGATGCGGCAGAAGTAATCCGCGAGAATCCCGCGCTTTGGCAAAAAGCTCTGGAGCAGTCCGTTCCTATTTATGATTATTATCTGACTTCTACTGCCAGAAGGTATGATACTAAAAAAGCGGCAGATTTAAGGAAAATCGGGGGCGAGCTAATTCCGATCTGGGCTAAGATTACGGATGACTTAATCAGGGAGCGCTATATCCAAAGGCTGGCAGCCTTCTTGAAAACCGAAGAAAAAATAATCAGAGAAAGCGTAGAAAAAGCCCGTCAGGAGACCTCAAAAAGCTATGTTAATTTGCTGAAGAAAACCACTGCTGATAATGTGGTTTCTATCAAATCAAGAAGGGAGCTGTTGGAGGAATATTTAATTACTTTGCTGCTACATCCGCCACAGGAATCCAATTTTTTTCCTAATTTTCCGGAAACATTATTCTTAGCCGAAAAATGGCGCCAGATTTTTGTTTTGCTGGTATTATACCTGGATTCCATATCTTTTAAGAGTAGGGCATTTGATATTAATGAATTTGCCTCCGGCCTGCCAAAAGAGTTGCTTTCAGAGATAGATAGATTATACTTAATAGAACTTGACAGCAAGCTGATTGATGCAAAATACTGGCAGAAGGAGCTGGAGGGGGTAGTTTCAGAACTTAAAAAAGCCTTAATCAAGGCATCCCTAGAAAAACTTTCCCTGGAAATCAAGAATGCCCAGGAATTTGATAAGATGGAAACAGTAGAGTCTTTGAACAGGCGGTTTAGAGACTTGTCGGTAAAGTTGAAGAATCTCTAGTAGCTATCAGTCATCAGTCTTCAGCTATCAGACTAAAAATTAAAAATCTGACGACTGAAAGCTGAAAGCTGACGACTAATTAAATATATGGCTAAGAAAAAACAAGTACAATTAGACGTTAAAAAACTCCTGAAATTAGGTAAGGATCGGGGGTTTGTGACCCAAGAAGAGATCTTGCAGATTTTCCCAAAGCCGGAGGAAACAATAAAAGAGCTAGACGAGTTTTATATTAAGTTAATTGCGGAAAACATTGATGTTTTTGAAACTACTACGGAAGAACTTGAGGCTGAGAGTAAAACCCCTTCTGAGTTGGAAAAAGAGTTGGAGATATTATCTACTCTGGAGGGAGGTGCGGTGACAGATCCTGTTAGGCAATACCTTCGTGATATCGGTAAAATTCCGCTTTTAACAGCACAAGACGAGATAGAGCTGGCCAAAAAAGCAGAAAAAAATGAAAAGAGGGCCCGGGATAAGCTGATCAGTGCCAATTTGCGGTTGGTAGTATCAATAGCCAAAAAATACGTCGGGCGGGGGATGAGCTTGTTGGATTTAATTGAAGAGGGCAATATTGGTTTGATGAGGGCGGTTGATAAATATGATTGGAGAAGGGGTTATAAATTTTCTACTTATGCCACCTGGTGGATCAGACAGGCTATTACCAGGGCTATTGCCGACCAGGCCAGGACTATCCGTATCCCTGTCCATATGGTGGAAACAATCAATAGGTTTAACCGGACCCAGCGGAGATTAATGCAGGAGCTGGGTAGGGAACCTACCCCGGATGAAGTAGCCAAAGTATTAGGGATAGATGAGAATAAAGCCCGGGAGATTATTAAGGTTTCACAGGAGCCAACTTCTTTGGAGACTCCGGTAGGGGATGAGGAAGATTCCCACTTGGGGGATTTTATCGCTGATCAGGGATTACAGCCGGATGAACAGGCCACCAGAGAGCTATTAAAGATTCACCTGGATGAAGTTTTGGACTCTCTGTCACCCCGGGAAAAAAGGGTGCTCCAGCTTCGATTTGGGCTGGAAGACGGTAAACAGCGGACTCTGGAAGAAGTAGGGAAAGAGTTTGGGGTCACCAGGGAAAGAATCAGGCAAATTGAAGCCAAAGCCATCAGGAAACTCAAGCACCCCACGCGTGCCAAAAAGCTTCGGGATTACCTAGAATAACCTTAATTTTCTATTTCTGGATTCTATTCCAAAGGTTGGCAAAGACAAACCCAAAAATATAGCCTATGATGGCGGTAACGAGTATCAAAGTTACCCACTTGGTTATATCAAATGGCTGGATAGTAAATGGATTATTCAAAAAATGAAGATCCAAAATCCAGCTCTGCAAGGCTGATGCCCATCCCAAGGCCACCAATATCCCCCAGACTACATGCCAAAGTCCGGCAAAGGCTCCCACAGTCAGACCTACTTTACCAGGATTTAATTTCATTTATCTCACCCCCTCTCTAATTTAGTTTGCTACTTTTAATTGGAAAATTCAAATTCCGAACTATACTTACCTCCAATCAATATTTACTCACTTGACGTATCTAAGTTCGTTATTGATAATGGAGTTAATGGGATATTTTGGAAAACTAGAGGAGAAATTGGAGGCGCAAGAACTGCGCCGCAAGGGTCTTTCATATGGGGAAATAATGCTACAAATCTCTGTTTCGAAAGATACAGTCAGCAGGTGGTGCAGGGATATTGTTCTTACAGAAGTTCAAAAAAAGAGGCTTCTTGAAAATAAGATATATGGTCAAAGAAAGGGTTCACAGGTTGCCGCTGAAAATAAAAGGCAAAAGAGACTTTTGAGAACTAAAGAAATCTTTGAAAAATCTAAAATTGAACTTGGAGAGGTAAATAAAAGAGATAGGTTTTTAGCAGGCATTGCTTTTTATGCGGGTGAGGGAAATAAAGCTGACGGTGATGGTGGACTTGCTAATTCAGACCCTAAAATTATCAAATTTATGATTAAATGGTTCAAAGAATTTTGCGAGGTACCAATGTCTAGGTTTAGAGGAGCAATCTGGATACATGAGGGATTAGATGCAGAAAAGGCAAAGAAGTATTGGTCAACATTAACTGAAATTCCGCAGGATCAGTTTCATAAAACATATATAGCTAAGAATAAAATTGATAGCAAAAAGATTAGGAAGAATATTCATGAATATGGGGTTTTTGCCATTAAGTTTAGCGATAGTGATAAGCAAAGAAAAATAATGGGATGGATTTCAGCTTTGATGGGTGATAAAATAGCTGACGTACATTAATATTCCTCGATAGCTCCAACGGGTCCTGCACGAAGTGCGGACGGGAGTCTAAATGACTCCCAGGGGGAGCGGCTCGCCGCTTTAACTTCTTTTGGTTGGGGAGGGGAGAAGTTACTTTAACAACTTAATATTCCTCGATAGCTCAACGGTAGAGCGGCTCGCTGTGAGAACGCAGCCTCTGAGGGAAACTTCAGGGTGAAAATCGGGTTAATTGCGGGAAGCCTAATGGCAAAATAATTCGCAGATGGTAATCCGCAGCCACTCCCATAAGAGGTGGGAAGGTTCAGAGACTAATAATCCGACTCCTAACTCTAAAAGTATTTGGATAAGGAGATGAGATAGTCCACGCTTCATAGAAATATGGGGATTTGTGTAACGAGAAGGTTCCTGGTTCGAATCCAGGTCGAGGAGCCAAGTGGCATTTAATATACCAAGTTTTGTTTTATTTTCTGGTATCTTAGACAGATGGACACCCTAATATTTAGAACGTCCTTCCCTATGGAGGAAAATAACAAATTGCTTTTATCTAAGGGTAAAAAATACAACTTCCTTTTCGATACTAGCACGATACTTTATTTCCAAGAAATGCATAAGTACTGTGGGGCAAGCATATTTAAAGCTATTGAAGAATGTCCTGATGTTACCTTTTTTGTACTAAATGATGTTCTTTCTGAATTAATGCAGGGTTCAAAAGCAATAAACCCAACACAATTGGGTAGTTTTTTGAATCATATACTTAACGTGGAGTCATCAATGGATAGAAGTCGGAAAGAAAATAGATTTTTGATAAGTGAAGATGGGGAAATAAAATATATTGTTCTCAACAGCATTTCTGCGACAGATTATGCACAGATATTGGTATGCCAAAATCATCCCCAATTAACACTTGTAGCAAACGATAAAAAGATGATTAAAAGTGCTGCTCAAGTTATTAAAGGCAGAAGAACGTTGGGAATACCTTCCTTTTTGGACAGGTTGTTGGTTTTGTACCCCGACAATGAAAGATTAAAAGTTTTAAAGAAAACTGGTGATGAATTATTTGTTAAAAAACATGCATTTGGAAATATTTCCGAAGATAAATTCAATGAGACGGTGAAATTAAGGAAATAGTATTTAACTGAAAATAGGTTCCGAATGGTTCCATCAGATGGAGCCAAGTGTCATTAATATATCAAGTTTAGGCAACTTGTGTGGTTATATTAGAGTTACGATTCTCGAGCTGGAATTAGTTATTATAACGCGAAGCGTTGTAACAGGCCTTGTCTATTATAACCTCTTGACAGATCGTCTCAATATGATACGATTGATGTATATGAGTGATACGATTACCCCAAGGCAAAGTTATATTTTAAATATCATCAACCAATCAGAAGGGTTGTTAAGAGAAGAAATCCAGGGAAAAGTTGCAGAATTATACCCAATTTCTAAACCAACATTAATCCGGGATTTGAATATTCTTCTTAGCGCTAAGCTGATAAAAATTGTTGGTCGCGCAAAGGCAACTCGTTACTTATCTATTGCAGATAATCCACTCTTGCGCTATTTTGATCTTGAACAGTATTTTGCCCTGGATCCTGATAAAAGAGCAGATGTTAAAAAAGGTTTTGATGAGAGTGTATTTAAATTTCTGCATAATCTTTTATTACCCAACGAACTGGCTGATTTGCAAAAATCGAAGTTCAGTTTTCAACAAAAAACCAGCCATTTAGAACCAGACATCTTACAAAGGGAACTGGAAAGATTTGTCATTGAATTGTCTTGGAAATCGTCCAAAATTGAAGGCAACACTTATACCCTTCTAGAAACAGAAAGTTTAATCAAGGAGCAAGAAGAAGCAAGGGGTAAAACCAAGGATGAGGCTATCATGATTTTAAATCATAAATTAGCTTTTGATACCATACTTAAAAATAAAAATGATTTTCAAGTAATTTCTACTTCAGTCATTAATCAACTGCATAATATTTTAGTTAAGGATTTATCTATTTCGACTGGAATTAGAAAACAAGCAGTCGGCATAACAGGCACTCTTTATAGACCGCCTGACAATGAATTTCAAATAAAAGAGGCATTTGAGAGAATAGTGAAAGTAATAAATTTGACTCAAGATCCTTTTGAGAAGGCCTTAATTGCCCATTTTATGATTCCTTACCTTCAGCCCTATTCTGATGGGAATAAAAGGACAGGAAGGATGTTAACCAACGCTATTTTGCTGGCCTGGGATCTTTACCCTTTATCCTACAGGAGTGTGGATGAAGAGGAATTTAAGAAGGCCTTAATACTTTTTTATGAGCAGTTAAGTATTGTCCATGTTAAAAGGTTGTTTGTTGAACAAGTCAAATTTGCCAATGAAACTTATTTTAAATAAATATGAAAAGAGCAGTAATAGTACATTGTTGGGATGGTTATCCGGAGTATTGTTGGTATCCCCAAACTAAAAGAGCACTTGAAGCAAAAGGTTTCGAGGTTTTAGTTCCTGTTATGCCAGAAACAAATCTACCCAAGCTTGCCTTGTGGCTGCCAAAACTTAAAGAAGTAATTGGCGAAGCAGATGGAGATTTATATTTGGTTGGCCATAGTGCGGGAGTAATTACTATTCTCCGATACTTAGAACAATTGGCGGAAGGCAAGAAAATAGGCGGTGTAATTATGGTTGCCGGTTTTACTGATAACTTGGGTTATAAAGAGCTTGAAAACTTTTTTGAAACTCCAATTGATTTTGAAAAGATAAAAGGCAAAGCCAGCCGCTTCATAGCGATTCATTCAGATAATGATCCTTATGTACCCTTAAAACATGGTGATATTTTCAAAGAAAAACTGGGGGCGAAGCTAATTATTAAACATAATAAGGGTCATTTTTCTGGTCCAGTAGATGACACAAAAAGTGTAACCTCGTTACCGGAGGTTTTAGAAGCGATTATGGAGATGGAAAAATAAAATGAATCTACTTATATTTGGTTCAAGTATTACTTGGGGCGCATGGGATAAAGAAGGTGGTTGGGCACAAAGATTAAAAAGCTATTGTGATAGTAAGGCGGTCGAGGCTAATTTCGACGATTACACTGCTGCTTATTGTTTAGGTGTTTCCGGGGACAAAACTACTGATCTACTAGAAAGGTTTGATACCGAAGTTAAGGCTAGAATAGATGAGGAAGAAAAGACCTTAATACTAATTGAAATTGGTATAAACGATTCTCAATTTGTTTTAGAAGAAAATCAGCATAGGGTAGTGCCAGAGGATTACAGGAAAAATTTAGTAACTTTAATCAATCAATCTAAACAAAACGGTGCAGATCTGATTTTTGTTGGTCTAACCCCCGTTGACCAAAGAGTTGATCCTACCCCGTGGACCCCGGGTAAAGCATACAGGATTGAATTTGTTAAGAAATATGAAGAAGTTCTAAAAGAAGTTAGTAAAGAGCAAAATATTCCTTTCGTTGAGGTTATGAGTAAATTCCCCGAAGAAAGATACCAGGCACTGCTTACTGACGGTTTACACCCTACTACAGAGGGTCACAGGATTATATTTGAGGAAATTCAACATTACTTAAATGAAGTGAGTGTAATATGAGTTTAAGCTATAGAAAAGCTACTGAGAACGACTGGGAATTGGTCCGGGATTTAGAAAAAGAGGCTGCTTCTGTTTCACCCCGATTTTTCCTTGCCTATGAGTCTGAAAAGGAGATTAAGGACTATTTACAAAAAGACCAGGTATTTTTAGTGATGGAAGATGAACAGCCAGTGGGAACAGTAGCCTTTAATACTAAGGGCCAGGAGCTTGCACATATCGATGGTTTGGCTATTGTCCCCAGTTGTACTGGTAAAGGATATGGAACTGAGGCTATGAGATGGGTGATGGACCAAATCCAAAATATTAAAAAGGCGGAACTGGTTGTCCATCCACAAAACAGTGTTGCATTACGAATTTACCTTAAGGTGGGGTTTAAGATCATTGGCTGGAAGGATAACTACTTTGGTGATGGAGAACCCCGGTTAGAGTTAGTTAAGAAGGAAGGCTAGGACTTAACCTTTTAATCTCTAGCCACCTTTGTCTTAATTCTCCAAGGTAACTTTTATTGCTGAAAGCCTCCAAAACTTTGGGGTATAATAATTCAAGGTCAGGGGAGCCAGTTGGCACTTAATATACCCAAATATTTTATGGATTTAGATACTTTTCATAACAAAATAGTCTTTGGTTGGATTAAGCATGATTTAGAGAGAATGAGAACGGAAATTCCTGCTCTAGATGGTGCGGTTGGCAATATCAATTTTCCTCTTGCTCTTTGCGTTCTAGCTTACATAGAGTATCTTGGTGGATTTTTATTGGGAGAAGAAGGGAGCTTTACCAATAATGCCACAGAATACATTGATAAATGTTTTACTCACAAAAATGAGTACCCGATTGATATTTTGAGAGATATTTTCAGAAATGGATTGGCGCATGAGTATTTTGCAAGAGGCGCTATTAGTAGGAATAATTTGAGGCCTGTTGTATATAAACAGAGTGGGATTGGTGCAATATTGGATGTTGAAACTTTAGTAATGGATTTTTTGGATTCGCTCGACAAATTCAAGGTACAATTGACTGAGGAAAAATATCAGAAAAGGATGAGTAAGGCGCTAGATGAGATTGAAAGATTTAAAACAAAACACAAAACCCTAATAGACAGTTTAAGAGAAGGACAGATATATCGTTCTCCAAATACGCGTACGACAACACTTTCAAGTGGAGCGAGTGGATATCCTGGCCCAATCAAAAATACTACAACTCTTGACCCTTCAATAAAGTAAGTTTTTATATTGGAGTATTGTTATGAATGATTTTATCGAGGCTATAAAAAAATCTATAAAAAATAAGAATTGGTATGGCGCGTTATTTATGGCCCTCACACTTCCAGATATTTGCGGTAAAGTAGAACATCCAAATCTTTCTTCCCCTAAGAGGTATAAAGACTGGTTCGACAAATATATGAGTACTAAATATGAGCACAACGGAACAACTTTTCTATCTGGTAATGATTGTTATGCGTTACGATGCGCGGTTTTACATGAAGGGAGTGACGATATTACAAAACAGCGTGCTCAAAAAATTTTAGAAAAATTTATTTTTATGACAGGTGGCCCTCATTGCACATATATGCAAAATAACTATGTTAATGGCCAAAGAATGAAAACAAGTTTACAACTTAGAGTTGATATTTTTTGTGGGGATATTTGTGATTCGGCAGAAAAATGGCTAAAAGATGTATCGAGAAATAACGTAGTAGTAAGCAGGGTTCAAGATACGATAAAAATATATGATCCAGGAATTATTTATGGCGGAATAAAATTTGGCTAAATATTCTACGAATTGACCAGAGCGATACTCGTCTCCAGTTTTTCAATCTCCTCTCGAATCTGAGCTACCAGCCTAAAGTCAGAGAAAGCTTTGAAAATATGAGACAATTGCTTGGTTATATTAGTGTTACGATTCTCGAGCCAATTAGGATTCATAAATACCGTGAATTTATAGTGTAAATGGCACTAAATTCACGGTAAATTGACAAAATAACGTGAATTTGCTATAATACACGTGTTATGCCAACGCCACTCCACCTTCAAAAGAGAATAGAAATTCTGAAAAAAGAGTATGACCGTTTAAAGCTTGGTAAGCAGTCTTTGCTTAAAATTATTGATGAAGTGGAAATCCCGGAAAGTGTTTACAATTCCAATGCCATAGAAAACTCCACCCTTACTTTAAAAGAAACAGAGAAGATACTTCTAGAGATGGAGGTATCGAAAAATGTCAGTTTGCGTGAAGTATTTGAAGCTAAGAATCTGGCTCGGGTAATGGAATATATCCGGGGTAAATCTTCAGAAGAACTTTCTAAAGAGATTATTTTGTTGCTTCATCAAATGTTAATTGGAAATATTGACGACAGTGTTGCCGGCAGATTACGAAAAAAGGGAGAGTATGTGCGGGTGGGCACTTTTATTGCTCCGGCTCCGGAGCATATAGAACGGATGCTTGAGGAGGCTTTAATTGAACATTCAAGTGATCAGATTGCTTATTTTGTAGATAAGATTTCTAAATTTCACTTGCAATTTGAGACAATTCACCCTTTTAATGACGGTAACGGCAGAATCGGCAGAGTGATTATAAATTATCAACTATATAGATTGGGGTTTCCTGGAGTAATTATCCGTGATAAAGAGAAAGCTGTTTATTACCGGTCTTTTGTGGAATATCGGGATGACAGAAAAACCAAAACAATGGAGGAGGTAATTACCCTTGCTCTAATGGAGTCCTTGCATAAAAGGATAGCCTATCTTAAGGGAAACAAAATTATTGAGGCTACTGAATTTGCAGCTAAACAAAACAAACCTGCTCCGGTTATATTAAATGCTGCCAAACGCCAGACCATTCCGGCTTTTAGGGAAAAAGGAGTATGGAAAATTGGGGGTTAAATGATGGTGGTGTTCCAACTTAAGTGGAGCCAAATTGTCAACTTAAAACAGTTGTGGTAGTATGACGGAGTTTGTTATGAATCAAAAACTAGTTGCTGGAGTTTTAGGCCTTCTTGTTTTAGGTTTTGTCGGGTATTTTATCTCTGCAAACATAGCAAATAAGCAAAATTTTTCTACAGATAAACAACCCAAGGTAGTTGGGGCTGACTTTGACTTCGGAGATGCGCCTGACGGTAGCCAAGGACAAAATTTCCCCTCTCTTCTTAGCTCCAATGGAGCCCGTACTAAAAAAACCGATGAGGTCTGGCTTGGGCAAGCAGTAACTGTTGAAAGAGATTCCAAACAAGTGGATAAGGATGAAAATGATGATGGGGTGAAGCTTGTGGGACCTTCTTGCAAGCAAAGTAGCGCCTACTTCTTTGTGCATATTAAAAATCCGGGGAAAATGACAGGCACCGCCTATCTAAATTTGTATGCAGATTGGAATAAGGACGGCAGGTGGGGTGGCCAAGATGAATGCGGAACTGAGTGGGCAGTACAAAATTTTGCTGTTGATGTTAGCAAACAAACCGAAGAAATTGCCCTTTACCAAGTTCTATTTACTGCTGGAAAAAATACCAGAGAGATTTGGTTTCGGGGTGCAGTAACTTTAGATCAACAAATGAATGAAACCGCTACCGGTGAATTTTTAAGCGGCGAGATTGAGGATTGGAACCTAACTGAAACACCAAAAGATTATTTCTCGTATTGCGATCCGAATCCCTTGGTTCTAAATCATGGCGATGAAAAAACGGTTACAATCAAAGCAGACCCACTTTCCCAAAAAATTAAATCGGTTGCTTTGAGCACTTTAGTCAAGCCCGACAATGATAGAAGGAAAATAACCCAAAATGGGAATAGTTTTACTTATAAATCAAAAAAAGTTGATGGCCCAAGACGCGATGAGCCCGATTCTATTCCTTACTCGGTAGAATTTACCGATGGCGTAGGGTGGTGGGACTGGTGTCCTGTAATAGTGCACCATGACGAACCGCCAACAACCATAAAACGCCCACTTCCGATACCTTCAAAGGCTCCCAGTATTGAAACTAAATCAGGAGGTTCAACCAAAACCGAAACTCATCCGATCCAGGAAGGAATTCCTGCACAGCCATGATCCAACTCTTCCGATTCCAATGTGGCTAGTCCTAGCCTCTCCAACTTAAGTAGAGCACTACAAGTCTTAGTATAACCTCTTGACAACATATCATACAACATGTTAGCATAGATTTATGCTAAAAACTTATTTATACATTCCAGAGCATTTAAATAAAAAAATTGATTATACTGCAAAAACTCAGAACAGAAGTAAAGCAGAAGTTATCAGGCAAGCCCTAGAAACTGGTATTGGTACAGTGCAACAACAAGGAACTGCTTCTGCTGAGGTATTGCTTAAAATAGCCGAACTAGGTAAGAAGTTTGGGGTTAAAGGTCCCAGAGATTCTTCTACTAGAATGGATGAGTATTTATGGGATAAGGATTGGAGTAAGGATGAAAAATAATTTGGTAGTAGGGGATGCAGATGCAATCATTGCCCAAGCTAACTCTGATGATTCAAATCATAATGAAGCGGTTAAAATAGCCCAAGGATTGGTTGATTCACAAGTCAATGTAATTTATCCAGCGACTGCAGTTGTTGAAGCTGTTACTCATATTCAAAGAGCCTTAAATAGTGGAGCAACTGCTTATGGTACTGCCGAGTTAATGATTAACCCAGCTGTTCAGGTGGTGGAGGTAAATAAACAAACTCTAACTAATGCCCAAAAATATTTTAGCCCTAATTCTAGTAAGAAAAATACTTTATTTGATTGCGTGGTTGCAGCAGTGGCAGAAGAATATAAAGCTGATGCTATTTTTAGCTTTGATAAGTTCTATAAAAGTAAAGGCTTCAAATTAGCTTCAGAATTGTAGTCATTTTTGTTTGAATGCTGGTTGGTTGGGAGTAAATGGTAGAGTCCCTTCTTTAGAAATATAAGCATCAAACAGCATCATATGCTCCACAGACAATAATAGGTCTATCACCCGGAACTCCTGCAGCTCTTTCAAAAGGACCAGCTGATACATGGTCAAAATTCTCCTCAATGAGACTCTTATGGTCATGGAAAAGAGCAGGAATGAGTAGTCCTATTTGCTTGAATTCAGGTGAGCCTGGTATACTTGAAAGATGGGAAAAATTGTGTCAATTAGGGAATCGACAGGCATTGTTAAAGATTTGAAAATTCAGGGCAAGAAGATTGTATTGGTGGGAGGCTGTTTTGATATTTTACACCCAGGGCATGTGATTTTTTTGGAAAAAGCCAAGGCAGAAGGGGACTATTTAGTAGTCTTATTAGAAAGCGATAAAAAGGTCAAAAGATTAAAAGGAGCTAACCGCCCGGTCCACTCTCAGCCGATGAGAGCTAAAGTTTTATCAGCCCTGGAATTTGTAGATCTCGTTGTGATGTTGCCTTTTATGGAGTCGGAAACCTTGTATGATAAACTAGTACAGAAATTTAGACCTGATACCATTGCGCTAACAGCAGGTTATGCAAACAAGAACCACCAAAAGCGTACAGCTAAGCTAAGCGGGGCTAAACTACGTTATGTGACAAAGGTCATAGGTAATCATTCCACCAGTAGAATTTTAAACAATTAATGAAAACTAAATTATTTCTGCTCGCAATCTCTTCCGTTGGCCTTTTTACCTACTTTTCATATACGGTGGCAAAAGAAAGATGGCAGCAGATTGATTTCGACACCACGGTTAAACTGCAAGACCATATTTCGCGCCGTTTTGACGGCATCTTTTCCTATTTTAGCTTGTTGGGTTCAGCCGAGGTAACAGTAGGCTTTTGTGCGGCATTGGCTTTTCTGTCGTTTCTCAGAAGGCACTGGCTGGCAATACCGGGCTGGTTGGTGATTGTTCCGGCATCCCTGGCAGAAGTTTTCGGAAAGCTGGTTCTTTTCCATCCCGGCCCGCCGGTCTTTTTCCACCGTAGCCTCCTGCCTACTTCACTGCCTTCTTTTTACATCCACACTGATTTTTCTTATCCATCAGGCCATATGACCAGGACAATTTTCATTATCACTATTTTTGTTCTCCTGGCCGTTTTTTCTTCAAGGAACATTCCCCTCCGGTTTTTTATGGTTTGTTCCCTAATCTTGCTAGCTGTATTGATGGGTATAACCAGGGTTTATTTGGGTGAGCATTGGTTGTCGGATGTATTGGGCGGGGGACTGCTGGGACTTTCAACAGGCCTTTTTGCTTCTATATTGATTTTAAGAGTGAAAAAGGTTTAAGATACGGAAAATGCCCGGGGGGAGGTGAAGAGAATGAATAGAAATGTTTCAATTGTAGTAGTTTTACTGGTGTTAGTGGTTATCGCCGGATATTTGGTATGGCTTCGAAGTAGGGTTGCTCCGACTGTTTCTCCTCAGCTAGAGGAGCAAGTGCAGGAGGTTACACCAACACCGGAAGTAACTTCAACAGCCAGTCCATCTGCTACACCTTCGGGCAAGGAAGCAACAAGGGGAGCAGTGCAACGGACCGCCTCACCGCGTCCAACTTCGAGTCCTACCTCAAGTCCAACTGGGAGTGATAGACGAAGTGGTGCTGATAAACCGGAAGATTAAACCATCTGTTAAAATACATATAATGAACAGATCTCAGGCTGAAGTTGAGAAATTAATCATCGTGGGTTCTGGTCCGGCAGGCTTAACAGCTGCTATTTACGCTGCCCGTGGGAATTTAAATCCACTAGTTATTGCCGGTAGAGAAGCAGGCGGGCAACTGACGCTGACTACTGATGTGGATGACTTTCCGGGTTTTGAAGAGGGCATCCAGGGTCCGGAGTTGATGGCCAAGATGCGAAAACAAGCCGAACGGTTTAATACCAGGTTTATTAATGAGGATGTTGTCTCGGTAGATTTAAAGGCTAAACCTTTTGTGATTCAGTCTGAAAGCCGACGACTGACAGCTGACAGCTTGATTATCGCTACCGGAGCTTCAGCCATGTGGCTTGGATTGGATTCCGAACAAAGACTACGTGGTAAAGGTGTATCTGCCTGTGCTGTTTGTGACGGCTTTTTCTTTAAAGGTAAGGTAGTGGCAGTAGTGGGAGGAGGGGATACTGCTATGAGGGAGGCGAATTATCTTGCTAAACTCTGCCAAAAAGTCATCATTATTCACAGGAGAGATGTTTTAAGAGCCCAACCGGTTTTGGCGGAGTTGGTGAAGACAAAACCAAATGTGGAATTTGTCTGGAATACTGAGGTAGTAGAAGTGTTGGGACAGGAAAAAGTAACCGGAGTGAAGTTAAAGAATACTCAAACCGGACAGATTAGCGAACTCCCAATTGACGGACTCTTTGTGGCGATAGGCCACAAGCCTAATACGGATTTTTTAAAAGAACAACTGGAACTAAATGAAAAAGGTTATGTAGTTGTTGAGGGTGAAACCCGGACAAAAATTCCCGGGGTTTTTATAGCAGGTGATTTGGCAGATTATAGATATAGACAGGCAGTTACAGCGGCCGGGGCGGGATGTAAAGCAGCTTTTGATATCGAGGAGTACTTGGAAGCAATGAAATTGCCTACAGAAGGTAACGGCGGGTGAGTGTATAATTGATTTATGGATTTAATGAAGTTAGTAATCAGGCTTCTGCCAACCAGAGTGGTTTTGGCCCATTGTGATATTCCTTGCGGGATTTATGATCCCCACGCTGCACAACTGGCTGCCAAGACAGTGCTAAAGATGGTTTCACTCATAAATGAGTTGCAACCAAGCGTCTCCGAGCCCCCTTTTGATGAAAGAAAAAAGATTATCTCTCAAATCTCCAGACTCACTAGAGTGAAGGAGGATCATGCCGAACTTTGCAAAAGAGAAATTTTAATTCTTTGGACAGATTATTTTAAGGCTGAACATTTAGAAAAGTTTCCTAATTTGCATGATTTAGTCTGGAAGGTAACTAAGCTTTGTTCTGAAAATAAAAGGACAGTGGATGAAGGTAAGGCAGCGGAGTTAATTGAAGCGGTGGATAAAATTGCAGAAGTTTTTGAGCAGACAAAGAAATAGTCTGGTGATGAATATTTTTCCTATTCAGAGATTTACGATTCATGGTAACAGTATGTTTCCAACCCTAAGATCCGGTCAGGACGTGTTGTGTTTTAACTGGGCATATATTTTTTCCAAACCAAAAAAAGGGGATATGGTAATAGTGCAAAGTGCAAAGTTCAAAGTGCAAAGTGAAATAGTCAAAAGAATTCAGAAAGTGGAGGGTAATAAAGTATATTTGATAGGTGATAATGCAAGGTATAGTACTGACAGCAGGAACTTCGGTCTGATTGATCAGTCGGAGATTATCGGTAAGGTGATATTTGTCCGGTAGTCAGAATGTGAGATAATACTGTTATGGCAGGACCTGCTCCCACAGAAATTCAAAGCATACCAACTGGAGAAAACGCTAAGATTGTGCATCTGCCGACGCAGGAAAGAAAATGGAGAGAGCGTGTGGTGCAACATGTCCAGAAGAAAATAGGTCCTTCTTTCACAACAAATGAAGCAACTCCCCATGCTACCCAACCCATCCCAGACAGCCAAGCCTTAAAGCAGGCTAGAGCCGAAAGGGTAGGCGCAGAACCAGATATTAAATTGGCAGATGTTACTCATACAGTAGGAAGCACGATTCAGGAAGTGTTTGGCGGCACCAATGACACAACTCACATTCGAACTGCACAAGGAAGAACACCAATTTCAATGCTAAAAGGGAGGCTATTTAGAAAAGCAGCCTAAAAATTATGGAAGTTACACAAACTACTACAGGAACAAATTTTGATAGCCTGATTGTAGCCATCATTGGAGTTTTGGCGGCTCTCGGGGTACTGGTGGGCTTATTTTTTCTGTTAAAAAAATATTTCATAGGCTGGATTAAATACCGGGATAGGGAAAAACTTTCCTTGCAATATGTGCTTTTGCAAATAAAAGTGCCCCGGGGTAACGAGATTAAAATTGATGTGGCCGAACAATTGTTTGCTACTTTAGCTTCACTTCGAAAATCAGGTGGGTTGTTTGGGGTGTTTACGCCGCAGCCGCATTTATCTTTTGAGATTGTAGCTTTGCATGAGTCAATCAGATTTTTCGTCTCAGTCCATAAATCCCATCAGGATTTGATCGAAAAACAAATTCACGGCGCCTACCCGGATGCTGAAATCAAAGAAGTATCTGAATATAATATCTTTTCCGAAACCGGTGAAACGGCCTATGCCCAGCTTAAATTAAAGCAGGCTGACCATTTCCCAATTAAAACCTTCCGTGATTTGCCAACAGATCCTCTTTCTGCCATGACTTCAGCCTTGGCTAAGATGCAGTTTAACGAAGGGGCAGCTATTCAGCTGATTATTTCCCCAGCAGCCGGCAACTGGCAGGAGACAGGGAAGAAATGGCTAAAAAAGCAAAAAGAGCCGGGGGATGAAAAAAATCCCAAAGCTCCTCCGGATGCTAAGGAGTTGGAGGCAGTTGAAGGGAAACTGGCCAGGTCAGGCTTTGAGGCGGTGGTTAGAATTGCCGTTTCCAGTACTTCTAAAGAATCTGCCAAGGCGCACCTGGCAAATATCAAGGCTGGTTTTGAACAATTATCCGGCCCCTATAATCAGTTTACCGGTGCCAAGATTTATTCGGAAAAGGGTTTTTTGACTGATTTTATTTACCGGTATATGCCGAAATACTCGAAAGTGCCGGTCTTGACTCCTGATGAGCTGGCGTCTATTTTCCACTTTCCGAATAAATCCATAGAAACCCCTTACATCAGCTGGCTTTCGTCCAAACGGGCTCCGGCCCCGGAAAAAATCCCCACATCGGGTCTCTATTTAGGAAGATCTGTATTTAGGGGTGTGGATAGACCGGTTTATCTGGCTGAGGATGACAGGCGAAGGCATATGTATATCATCGGCCGGACTGGTACTGGTAAGTCTGAGCTTTTAAAAACCTTGATGTTGCAGGATGTGCTAGCCGGAAAGGGCTTATGTTTTATAGATCCCCACGGGGATGCGGCAGAGGAGATGTTGCAGCTGATCCCGCCTTCCCGGGCCGAGGATGTCATTTATTTTGACCCCTCTGATATGGCCAGGCCTTTTGGCTTAAATATGCTGGAGGCCTACAATGAGGAGCAGAAACACTTTGTGGTAGCTTCCATTATCGGCCTGATGTATAAACTGTTTGACCCCAACAAAACCGGAATTATCGGTCCCAGATTTGAGCATGGTGTCAGAAATGCCATGTTAACTGCCATGAGCGATCCAGGAGCCACTTTTGTGGAAGTGGTCCGGATCATGACTGATGCGGATTTTGTCAAAGAACTGCTACCAAAAGTTGCTGACCCGGTTGTCAGGCGTTATTGGACAGACCAAATCGCCCAAACTACGGATTTCCACAAATCTGAAGTTTTGGACTACACTGTTTCCAAATTCGGCCGTTTTGTAACTAATAAGATGATGAGAAATATCATTGGCCAGTCAAAGTCTGCCTTTAACCTTAGAAAAGTTATGGATGAAGGCAAGATCCTAATTATGAATTTATCTAAAGGCCGGATAGGGGAGGAAAACTCCAATTTCTTAGGACTTATCCTGGTACCAAAAATCTTAGCTGCCGCCATGTCACGCTCCGATATCCCCATGGAATCTCGACGGGATTTTTATTTGTATGTTGATGAGTTTCAAAATTTTGCTACCGATACTTTTGCCGATATTTTATCTGAGGCCAGAAAATACCGCTTGAACTTAATTGTGGCTAATCAGTTTATCGGACAAATTGGGGAGGATTTAAAAAATGCCGTATTTGGCAATGTCGGTACACTGGTTGCTTTCCGGGTGGGGGTAACAGATGCCAATTACCTGCAGCATGAATTCTCACCCACTTTTACCGAGGCAGATTTGGTTAACATTGAATCACCGCATGTTTATATTAAGACCATAGTCAACGGCGAACCGGTGGTGCCGTTTTCCCTGGATACCACCAAGGATATGAAAAAATGGAAGGCCATGTTAAACCCGCAAGTAGGTACTGCTATCAGGGAGCTGTCGAGACTTAAGTTTGGCAAAGATGTGACTCAGGTAGAAGGAGACATAGCATCAAGAGCGAGATTGTAAGAGATAGGGGATATTGGGATATAAGGATATTACGAGATGGGGAAGATTACAAAATTCAGCGATTTGGATGCTTGGCAAGAAGCACACATGTTGGTTGATTTAGTCTATAAGCTGACTAATAGATTCCCGAAATCAGAAGTTTACGGTTTAACCTCGCAACTTCGGAGAGCAGTAGTTTCTATTACTGCTAATATAGCTGAAGGATTTAGTAGGTTTCACTATAAGGATCGTTTGCGATTCTATTATGATGCTAGGGGTTCTCTTAGCGAAGTCCAGAGTGAATTACTTGATGCGCTTAAAGTGGGTTTAATAAATCAATCTGTCTTAGATAAAGTCTGGCCGCAAACCGAGAGAGTTCATTTATTGCTTGGTGGTTTAATTCGCAAGACCAGCGAATTATCTAAAAACTCCTAATATCTTAATATCGTAGTATCCTAATCTCGATTTTGCTATAATTCCAATCACAGGCCCGTAGCTCAACGGTAGAGCGGGTGTCTTGCAATCAAAATTTGGAACTGTAGCTCAACGGTAGAGCAAATGTCTTATACACATTTGGTTCCTGGTTCGAATCCAGGCAGTTCCACCAAATTTTGATTGGGCGTGTTTACACAATTCACGAGGGTTCGGCAATTTCGAGCAAATGCGAGAAATTGGGTGTATTTTCCTTCCGGGCCTACCAAAAACCTGGTCCGCCCACCATCATTATAATTCTGTAACTACTTTTCCAAGTTCGTAAATCCTGTCTTTCCCCAAGTCGATATCAACACCCTCCATCGATTCTCCAGACATTCCGATTATTTTTACACTGGGAGAAATGTTTCTTATTGCAGCTACCATTTGACGACCATCAGATCCAGACTTAACACCCCTTTTGAGATTACCATCAAGTGCAGCAATTTGTATTCCCGCTGTGGGAAAAGTTTCGATAGCTTTAAGAGCCTCTTCTAATGTGGTGGCCGTTAGAGCCAAAGTGTGACCTTTTATCCCTAGCTCTATCTTCATAGTATCAAGGTAATCTGGGTCATCTTCTGCGGCAAAAACTCTTGCTTTTTCTGGCATATTACAGCTCTTCTAATTTGACTTTAGTTTCACCGTTTTGGCCGGTGATAAATTGCAGGTATTTTTCAGTGGTGGAAAGCCTTTTGTGACCGGCTAACTTGGACACCATAGTCATAGGTACTCCGGCTTGCAGCTGAAAAGCCACCCAAGTATGCCTTAAATCATTCAACTTGGCATCTTTAATCCCTGCTACCCTAAAGTATCTATCAATAGCAGTTCTGATATTCCTAATGAGGAGTGGGCGGCCGGTTTTGGTCACAAACAAGGCATGGTTAGCTGTTTTAGCCCGATGGGGAAGGTAATTTTTAACGGCTTCAGCTGCAGGTTTATTTAAAGGGATTATTCTTTCCCTAGTATCTTCAAATAGGGGAACATGCAGGGTGAGATTTTCCAGGTTGATATCTTCTACACGAAGCTTGGCCAATTCACCAATCCTAATTCCGGTTTGAAGGAGTATTTCTATGACAGCAGACATTCGGAGATCTCCTCTGGAGGCATCCCGCAAGCTTCTGTATTCCAGTTTGGTTAAAATCCTGGGTGGTTTATTTTCGAATTTAGGATGGTCCAAGCCGGTAGCTGAATCATTAGTGATCAAATTGGAAGTTTTTAAGAATTTAAAAAAGGTTTTGGTGGAGTTGGTTTTTCGCGATATTGATTTCGGGGTATAATGTTCATCTGCCAGTTTTTGCATGAAGGCAGAAAGATCAACAGTTTCCACTGTAATAGGGTCAGTTTTACCCTGGTCTCGCAGAAAATTAACCAGTTGCTCAATGTCTTTGCCATAGGCTAAGATAGTAGCAGAAGCTCTGGATTTGTTTTTTAGGTGACCTATAAATTGCTGGTGTGCATCGCGTAAAGTAATCATAGTGTGTATCTTAATGTTATAGGTCATATTTGTCAAGGGGGTAAAATGCTTAAAAAAATCGCTTTAGGGTTTATTGTCTTGGTGATTTTAATAATCGCCTATAATTTGATTAGGCAAATTTTTGAGGCAATTAAATCCGGAGAGAGGCTGTCTCAATCCGCAGATGTGGTATATCAATTGGAAGTTCGCAATAGGTCTTTAAAGGAGAAGCTGGCCCGGATTCAATCACCGGAGTTTTTGGAAGAAGAAATCAGAAATAGGTTGGGATTTGCCAAGCCAGGGGAGACAGTGGTTATTATTCCGGAGGAAAAGTTAAAGCTGGTTCTGGGAGCCAGCTCCCCGGCCCAAATCAGATATCCAAACTGGCTAGGTTGGTGGAAGGTCTTTTTTAAGTGAGGATGAGTGCAATCTCTTTGTTTAACCATCTAGCTGCTTCAGGGAGATATCCCTGGGGAGGTAGGCTTTCCCAATTAATGGTAGCAAGTATTGCGGAAGCCGCTTCTACATCTTGAGGAGTGAAGTAATCTACTCTTTTTCCGAGTTCCACTACAAGAGAGATATCGCCGTGTTTGGCTAGTGGGTCAATTACTCTTATTTGCTCTCCAGGCTGCTCTTCAGGCTGTAAGAGTCTTATGGCTAAGGATCGTATTAGATCTGCAGGGGACGCTGACTTAAGCTGCTCCAGCGTTGGTTCATTATTCGTTGCATCTTTCTCTTTAGACATGGCTGTTATTTTAACACGTTCTATTTACTAGTCAAACTCTAGAACTTTAATCTTCTTTGCCCTGGTCCAACTTTTAATTTCACATTCTCTTCTTAAAGCTTCTGTATGGTTTCGCAATTGTTCTTGGTAAACTAACCTAATAGGTTTATGTGACCTGGTGTATCTTCCTCCTTTGCCATTTTTGTGCTCGGAAAATCTTTTTTCTACGTTGTTTGATATTCCAGTATAAAGACTTCCATCTTTACAAAGGAGAATATAGAGAAACCACATACAACATATTCTATGCTATAATATGCCTGCGGGGAAGTGTAACGGCTGCACACAAGGCTCAATTTGGGCCCTCCGATGAGTAATTATCGGAGAGAATCCAGCTCATAACGGTGAAACCTTTAGAAAAAGATCAATTAAATGGTAATACCGTGGGAAGTACGTTTAGTTTACATAAATGTACCCTGTAACGACTTAATAGCGAAGCTATCAAGCTTTGCTTATATTTCAGGTACCAGATATTCTGGAATCTAAACTGAAATTATACGCTGGACATCCGTTTAAAGGGATGATGGTATAGTCTACTCTTTCAGGAGAGCATAATCTTGAGGCAGGGAGTTCAACTCTCCCCCCCGCAACCAAATTATTTTAGACCCAATCCAAGCTTTTTTGCACAATCATCACAGAGGATAAATGTTTTAGTGGTAAGCTGTGGAGTATTAGATTCCGGATTTCTCATATATTCTTTCCCTGCGAATCTGGGTTTGGTGGATTCTTTATATTGTCTACATGATGGGCACTGCGTTTTCATTCCTGAATAATACCACTTATTTTAGTCCTTGAAAAGTCCTGAAATTGGTGATATCATCATTTTATGATTACTCAACAATCTCAGATAAAAATAAACTTACCGTTAGCTCTAAAAGATTTCCTGGAAAGCAGAGCCCAGAGATTTGGCCTGCCCCTTGCTACTTATGTCAGACATCTGATTGTTAGAGATGTGGAAAACATGGAATATCCGGAATTTGAAGCCTCTGACGCTACTATTAAAGCATACAAAAGAGCCTTAAAGAATAAAGACAAAGCAGTCACATTCAATAATATAGAGGAATTAGATAAATATCTAAAGAATTTGTGAAATCTCTAAAATTCAGTACAGATGTTCTTAGAAAGCTAAATGAAATCCAAAAGAAGGATAATCAACTTTATAAAAGAATACTAAAGCAATTAGAGTTGTTTCAGCAAAATCCTAAACTTAAATCCTTAAGACTTCATAAAATAACAAGAGAGATTAAAAATTCCTGGAGTATGTCCATAACTAAAAGCTTTAGGATAATTTACATAGAAACTGATGAGGAATATTTTTTCTACAAAATAGGCACTCATGATGAGGTTTACAGGAAAAGGTAGTTAAGTTACATAACCAAAGAGATGATGGTGGCCAATCCTGCCAGGGTCATTAAAGCTACAATGAACCACCCAAAAAAGGTGGTGATTTTACCGTTAACCCATCTGCCCATAATTTTAGCATTTGTGCTCATTAGAACTATCAGCACCAATACCACCGGAGCTATTAAACCGTTAAAAACAGCAGAATAAATTAATACTTTAATAGAATCAAACCCTAGGAGGTTAATAACCAGTCCTATGCCTGTGGAAATGATGATGATTCCATAAAAAGCATTTGCTTCCCGGAGTCTTCTATACAGCCCAAATTTCCAGCCAAAACTTTCGGAGAGGGCATAGGAAGCCGATCCTGCCAAAATAGGCACTGCCAGCATACCTGTTCCGATAATGCCTAATGCAAAAAGCAGGTACGCCCGTTCTCCGGCAATTGGCCGCAGCGCCTCTGCAGCCTCGGCAGCTGTGGTGATATTGGTAATGCCATGAGCAAAAAGTGTAGCTGCAGCAGCAGCTATGATAAAAAACATTACCAAGTTCGATAAAAACATTCCTGACCAAACATCCATTCTCATATTTTTAACTTCCCCTGGAGTAGTTTCTTCCCGGCGAAGTTTTAAGGTGGTTTTGCCTTCTAGGATTTGTTCCTCCACCTCTTGTGAGGTTTGCCAGAAGAATAAGTAAGGAGAGATGGTGGTACCCAGTACTGCCGTAATTAAAAAGATTTGGTCTTTGGAAAAAACAATAGTCGGTATAACTGCTTTTTGTATTACCTCGTTCCAGTTTATGTCAATAGTTAGGGCGGAGAAAACATATGACAAAAGTACTAAGGCTAGCCACTTTAAGTATTTGGCATACTTTTCATAAGTGGTGAATATTTGGAGAGCTAAAGTAATCATGGTAAAGCCTAAGATTAATGTTGTAAACCGGACATCCGGAAAGAGCAGTTGGGTAGCTTTGGCCATGGCGCCTAAATCTGCGCCGATGTTTAATGTATTGGCAGAAAATAAAAGCAATGTGGCAATGTATAAAACCCATTTAGGATAGTATTGCCTGATATTGGCTGCCAGGCCTCGGCCGGTCACCAGGCCAATGCGGGCACACATTTCCTGCACCACTGACATTAAAGGAAAAGTAAAGCCGGCCAGCCATAAAAAATTAAAGCCATAAGCTGCTCCGGCTTGAGAATAAGTGGTAATGCCGGAGGGGTCATCATCAGCCGCCCCGGTGGTCAGCCCCGGACCTAAAGATTTCCAATAGTCTCTAGCTTGGCCTAGTTGTTTTCGGGAAATAAACACTTTAGTAATTTTTTTTGAGGTATCAATGGTTTTATCCAAGACCTCTGCCGGAGCACCAGCCACTTTTTCTAAAAATTTATCAGTAGAAAGCATAACTTAGCTTAAGAGTAAACCGTTTGTCAGGGGGCGTCAAGATCTACAACCAAACAGCCCCAAGTAAAATTATGAGCGCCCCGACCTTCTCCTGTAAAAGGATCAAAGTATTCCCGGAAACCGGATTTTTGCAAGAGTTCAAGAGAAGATTTTTTGATCTGCTTGGCAATATCGGAAAAGCCGTAATTTAGTAAGCCTTTGTAGATAAACCAGTTCACCCCTATCCAGGTAGGTCCTCTCCAAAAGCCGGAGGGATCAAAAGAGGGTTCATCCAAAGAAGTGGCGGGAACCGGGAACTTTGTCCAAAATTCGTTTTTATTGAGTAAATGGTTTGATACTAACTTTTCTGCTTCTTTCTGGCTTAAAATTTTAGCAAAGAGTGGGGTAAATATGGCCCAGGTTTTGACTTTGATTTTTTCATAGGCCTCACCATAAGTCGAGTAAAAGATGCCGCCACCCAGCATTAACCGCCTCATGGCAAAAGATATAGCATCTGCCTCTTTTGTAAAATAAGCAGCATCTTCATCGCTGCCCAGTTTTTCAGCAAGCTTTGCCAAAAGCCTTAAATTTGTCACCATAATCGCATTAAACGGCACATCTTTCACCCAGAAGAAATTTCTCATGCAAAAAGGCGCGTCAAATTTACACTCTACATTTTGAGCAACTAATTTGAGTCTTTTTTTGGTATTCTCTTTTAGATTCTGCACCGGCGGTAGATCCAAAGGCAGATCGAACCTGGGGGAGTTATCTTCACCTGACTCATCAGGGTTCATAATACCAACTAGATGGTTTTCATGAGGATCGCGCTCAGTCAGTAAGTATCTATAGAAATGGTAAAGGCTTGGATATACTTTTTTTACAAAAGATTTATTCTGATCTTTTTGATAAATTGTCCAGACTGCGTAAGCTATCATTGGCGGCTGGGTGATGCTGCTGGTATCTTCCTTACCCCACTTAATTATCGGAAAATTTGTCGGTCTGGTTTTATCCCAATAGATCATATGGGGTATCAAACCATTATCAAATTGTTTAGAGAGAAGGGAGAGAATTTCTTTTTTGGCATCAGCGATATTAAAATGAGTCAAAGTTATGGCGTGGAAACATGAATCCCAAAGCCATTGATAAGGATAAGAATCATGAGAAGGGACCGTATATTGGAAATCCTTAATTTTTCGCCGGTTATTCAAAAGGATCCGAAGACATTTCTGTTTTATGTCAGTCATAACTTAGGAATACTATACCAAAGTTGTATTCATCCACTCAAGAAAACTAAAAACGTCTTTCGTGTCTTTCAAACGATACTTGGCGCTTGATTGGTTACTTGCGCCCACTTTTATAGTAATACTTTTTTTAAGTACTTGGAAAACATCTTCATCGGTTGTGTCGTCGCCGATAAAAACAGCAGTCGGTACTGTTTTTGAATTTGTGGGTATTTTCTCAACTACCATCTTCGCAAAGCTACCTTTATTCCAATTGACTTTAGGGTGGATGGTAAACACCATCTTACCTGCAACTGAAGAGATGGATCCATCCTCAACATAAGGCTGCAATATTTCCTTAAATAACAATCTGAGTTCTGGTATTTGTTGTTTATCTACCAATCTGTAATGAAAACTTAAAACCGACCCTTTATCCTCAATAAATACTCCTGTTATTTGTCCGGCTAGTTTATTAAGTTGTTCCCGGATATTTCTTAAAATTACTAATGTTTTATTCGGGATGGGGAAGGATTGCTTTTGACCAAAGATTTCTCCTTCTAGCCCGTGACTGCCGCCATAAATTATGTTTTGCAGGTTAACCTTCTTTTTTAAGTCTGCCAGTTTTCTACCACTGATAATTGCCAAATAAAGCCCCTCTTTTTTACTAAGCTTTATTAATAAATTTTTCATTTCATAAGACAGCTTAGCTTCTTTTGGAGATTTAACAATCGGAGTTAAAGTGCCATCAAAATCCAGCATTAAAACTTTTGCAGGGCTGTTTTTTAATTGGGCAGTTATTTTGTCTAAATTTTTCCATAAATTCATATTTCACCCTAAATCCGCTATAGTTTTTAAAAGTTCTGCCGACCAGCGGTAAACATTATAATTTTTAATTATTTCTCTCATATCATGCATCCTTTTTGTTTGCTTCTTTGTTGTCATCTGGAGTGCTTCTTTTATGGCATTTGCCGTTTGTTCTCCATTGTATGGGTTGACAATCAGGGCATCTTTAAGTTCTCTTGAGGCGCCGGTATATTGGCTTAAGATTAAAACCCCTTTTTCATCAGATCTTGACGCAACATACTCTTTTGCTACCAGGTTCATTCCATCATGTAAGGATGTTACCAGACAAAAATCTGCTAATCTGTAAAACCTTTGAATTTCTTCATGGCTGTGATGTTTCCCCAAAAGCACAATTGGCTTCCAGCTTTTTGTTTTCAACAAGGAGTTAATCCTGTTTGTTTCTTCTTCTACTTCAATAGCAAAATCCCGATATTTTTGAATTTTGGTCCGGCTCGGGGCAGCAATCTGGATAAATGTGAAGTTTTCGCGGTAAGAGGGATATTTATTGAGGAAAATCTCTATGGCTTTGAGACGTTCCAGTATCCCTTTTGTATAATCGAGCCGGTCAATTCCCAACCCAATATATTTTGTCTTGATCCCTAAACTTTTCAACAATTTCTCTTTTCCGTCCTGGTTTTCTGTTTCATCGAAGCCATTGGGGAAAGCAATACTGATTGGGAATGGTTTTATATAAGAGGTGTGGCTACCTTTGGTGATTGCAAACCGTTCAAAGTCTATCAAAGACTCCAGTTCTCTTCCGACTGTTTCTATAAAATTATTGCAGTAAAGTTGAGTCTGGAAACCGATTAAATCTGCGCCCAGCATCCCCTCCAAAATTTCTTTTTTCCAGGGACAAATACTGAAAGACTCCGGATTGGGCCAGGGGATATGCCAAAAGAGTCCAATTACCGCCCCGGGGTGCTCTGCTTTGACCATTCTCGGGACTAAAGCCAACTGAAAATCTTGAATTAAAACGATCGGCCTATCGTGATTCTTTATTTCCGAAAGGACAGTATCGGCAAACTTTTGATTGACGCTGACATATTTCTCCCAGTCTTCTTTCCTGAAGGTCGGTCTGTTATGAGCTATATGACAAATAGGCCACAAGCCTTCATTGGAAAATCCATAGTAATAGCCTGTTTCCTCCTCCTCGGTTAACCAGATACGGCGGAGGGTATATTTTGGTTCATCCGGCGGCACGTTTATTTTATTACTATTATCAACCACCAACCGATCCGCATCACCGCTGCCGTGGGCAATCCAGACTCCTCCACAAGAGCGCATCACCGGTTCAATTGCCGTTGCCAGACCACTGGCCGGGAAATAAAACTCAATTTTCCCTCTGTTTTTAATATGGATATAGGGCTCTCTGTTGGATACCATAAAAATAGTCCTGCCTTTTAAGGTTTCCTTGATGAATTCCTTTAACCTTTCCGCTGTCCATGGGGAATCTAGTTTCTCCAGTCTCAGCCTGGCTTCTTCACTGGCAGAAATTCTGGCATCCATCAGGCTTCTTTTTATATTGGAAATTTCTTTAACTAAAGGCCGGAAAAATAAAGAATTTGTCAAGCCTTTGGTGCTTTGTCCCTCGTTTCCCATTCTTGCCAATCTTAATGTTTCAACCAATCCTCGAATAGGTTCATAAATAATCCAACGTATCAGGAGAATCGTAGCAAAGGATAATAGAGATGCCTGGATAAGCAGTCTTATCAGATTATTTTTCCAGATTTCGTTTAGGCGATCATCAATATATCCGGCGTTTTGTGCCACCATCAAAGCGCCTACCACACTCTTGTCGTCATGCAAAGGCACTGCCAAAAGATAGACCTTTCTACTGCCAAATTTAGCAAAATCCCCATTTGCTTTATCTGCATCCATAGCATTGGCAACTACCTCTTGCGCAGCAGAAGTTGCCTCGGGAATGGTAGATGAGACGGCGATAACTTTGGTTTTATTATCATAAATTCCCAGTCCCGCGAACCTTTCTTTATCGGTGAACTTCTCTACCACATTTTGAAGGTAATTTTCTGATTTATTAATAAAATTTGGTTCAACTGTTTCTTTCAGGCTCTCGGCTAAAAGCGTTGAACGATATTGAAGATCGGTCTTCATTCTTTGTTCCTCTTGACCGACCTGGTTGATAGTAAAGGCGATAACGATTAGCGCAATAACTGCGACGATTATTAATATGGTAACAAGGATCTGTTTCATCAAACGTAATATTATACTACTTTTAGGCAAAAACTTCGGTTCTTTGGTACAATTTAGGGACTGATGGCAGGGTAGCTTAGTGGTTAAAGCGCTTCACTCATAACGAAGAGATCATGAGTTCAACTCTCATCCCTGCTACTAATCAGTTAGGAGTAGAATAAATATTATGAAGATTATTGTTTTGGCTGGGGGAGAGGGCAAAAGGATGTGGCCGATCCAAACTGATAAATGCCTGATTCCCTTTTTAGGCAAACCCCTGTTGTATCATAACTTGCAGAAAATCAAGCTCCACCTGGAAGGAGAAAACATCCTACGGAACAAAGCCCACCTTCCAGGTGAACTGGGTAGCTTTATCATCGTAACAAATCCCCAAAGCAAAGAAGCAGTTGCAAAAGTTGCCCAGGATTTGGGTTTGAATTTTCAAATAGCAGTTCAAAATGAGCCCAAAGGAATGGCAGATGCTCTGCTTTCTGCCAAAGATTTGATAGAGGGAGAAGTGTTAATAGTTAATGCTGAAGATGTCTTGAACCCTAAAGTTTTCCAGGGAGTTTTGGGAATTCAGGCAGATGTAGTTCTGGCAGGACTGAAAATGGATAAGTACTTTCCTGGAGGATATCTAAAGGTTACAGGTGACAGGGTACAGGGGATAGTAGAGAAACCAGGAGAAGGTAGGGAGCCTTCTGATCTGGTCAAACTGGTAGTGGATTATTTTAAAGATGGTAAAAAGCTAGTTGAGTACCTAGAAAAAGTCTCTGACCCTGAGCGAAGTCGAAGGGATGATGTTTATGAAGTGGCTTTAGATCAAATGATAAAAGACGGATTGGATGTTAGGTTTTCAAAATACGAAGGAACCTGGATTCCTTTAAAATACCCCTGGCATATTTTGGATGTTACAGCTTACTTTTTATCCAAGATAGACGTGGACTATTTTCTCGAAGACTCAAAAATTGAACAGAAAATTTCCCCGGGGGCAAAAGTGTCGGAAAAGGCCACTATTGAAGGCAAGGTGGTTATTGAAGATGGGGCAAAGGTGTTTGAAGGAGCGGTGATTAAAGGCCCTTGTTACATCGGAAAAAACTGCATCGTGGGAAACAATTCCATGGTCCGTGAATCAAACCTGGAGGACGGCTGTGTGACCGGTTTTAATTCCGATATTACCAGAAGCTATATTGGCCCAGATTCCTGGTTCCACACCAATTATATCGGGGATTCTGTATTAGAAGGGGATTTTGGTATGGGTTCGGGAGCTGTGTTGGCCAATCTGCGATTAGACAATAAAGATGTTACTGTGGGGGAGGAACATCTTGAAACAGGCAGAAACAAGCTAGGTTTGATTGCCGGAAAAGGGGTGCGGATAGGGGTGAATGCTTCCACTATGCCCGGTGTCAGAGTAGGGAGCAACTCACTTATTGGTCCAGGAGTAGTTTTAAGGAAAGACTTAAAAGAAAATAAAAAGATCACTTTCAAAGAAGAATCTTTTGAGATCCAGGATTATAAAGCTACCCAAATCAGTTATGACCAGTTTAGGGATAAACTTGAGTCTTGACCCGTTCGACTACGCTCAGGGTCAATACTGAACAAAGCTGAAGTATTGACAATTCGATACAAGATGCATACAATAACTGTATATGCAAACACAGACATTTAACATTGCTTTACCAAAAGAATTAGTCAAAAAAGTAGATAAGCAGGCCAAAAAAGAGTACCGCAACCGTAGCGAACTTATCCGTGAATCGCTAAGAATATATTTACAAGACATGGAAAATTGGGAAAAAATCTTTGCAGCGGGTAAAAAGGCGGGAAAAAAGGCGGGTATAAAAAGCGAAGAGGATGTTAATCGGATAGTGTATGAATATAGGCACGGTAGGAAATCCCGTTAGAGTTGTTTTGGATACTAATATACTAACTTCGGCATTAGTATATGGGGGAATCCCCCAAAAAGTACTGAGACTAGCTTTAGAGAAGAAAATCCAAGTTGTTATTTCTCCGGTTCTGCAGGCGGAATTAGTAGATGTTATCACCAAAAAATTCCCCTTATCTTTAGCAGATATGTTGCTTCTAGAACAAGAAATACAAAAAACATTTGTGATAGTTAAGCCCCGTATGGCCTTGGATGCTGCAAGAGATAAGGATGATAACAGGGTACTGGAAGCAGCGATTGAGGGTGATTGTGATTATATTGTTACAGGGGACCTAGATTTGCTGGAACTTAAACACTATAAGAGAATTAAAATTGTTACACCAAGTAGATTTGCTTTTCTTCTCACCCTATAGTAGAATAGGTATTGACAAGAATATTTAAGATATGGTTCTATGTAGATAGAACATCCTTTTGAGGATTTCTATTTTTTAAAAGTATATGTATACACTCAAGCAAAATATTAATTGGCAAAGATGCTACTTTCTTAAAAGAGAGTGGTTTGAGTGAAGATAATCCCAAGAAATGGGAGCAATCTTATTCAGACCGCCCTCTAAGGAGCGGTTTTTTTATGGGAGTAACAATATGGTAGAAAAATACTTACCGAGTTTATCAGGAAACAGAAGATCGATTCAGGCAAATACAGATGGCTTGGTCATACCCTATGGACAATTTCGACAGTTGGGATTAGTAGGGCAGTTGGAGATTCCTCAAGGAACACTAGTACAAAGAGTCCCAGTTGGTAATTTATTAACTACGAGACAGAACCTAGATCTAGATGAAGAGGCAGTCCAGAGGGCTGCTGCGAATTTTCAAGGAGGCAGATGCATAGTTCCTGTCCAAGCTCACCCCAGAATTTTACCAGACCAACTGGGTGTAGGTTTAGTATTGGATTATGGAAGTTATATGGCCGGCATTGCCATAGCTAATGGAATAAAAAAAGTTGATGTGGAGCTGCAATCACCTGTATTACCTCGAACTGAAACTGGATTAATTCATCCTTTGACGGAGTTAGTTAGAAGACATTTAGGCATACTTAAAATAAGGCCAGGGGTGGTTAATTGTATTACAAATATTAGAGTATTAGATTCACAGGAAGGGAAATATATAGTCCAACTTAATAATAATCCCCACAAATCTTTTCCGATTCGTTTATTGAACAAAGTTGCAGGTTGTGTATATTTTGTCAGCCAAGTTGGAGAAAAACAGGTAGTCGATGTAGCGAGGTTAGCAGAAGGTCTTATAAATGAGTTGCCCGTTATTGACAAAAGCGATACCTTATAGTAGACTAGTCAAGGTATGAAAATATTAACTAAAACAGTTTCTAATTGGTATAACGCAAACAACTAACCTTGTTGGCGTTTTAGTGTCTTTTTTAGGATAAACCGCCATCAAGGCGGTTTTTTAGTGGAGCCCTTCGACTACGCTCAGGGTTATAAAAAATATGAAAAAACAAAAACCAATTATCGGGATATTAGGCGGAATGGGACCACAAGCTTCAGTGCATCTGGTCAAACTTTTGGTGGTTTTATCTGTCAAGGAATTTGGTGCCAAAGATTGCCAGGATTTTCCGGAAATTATACTTGTTTCAACCCCTCACCCTGATTTTATTTCCAATAAGAAAAATAGCAAAATAGTTGCAAAGAGGCTCTGTGAGCGGATCAAAAAGATGGAAGATATGAGTGTTTCCTTGTTTGCCCTAGCTTGCAATACTGCCCATATTTTGCTTGATGAGTTCAAATCAGTCTCCAAAGCAACATTTGTTTCCATGATTGATGAAATAATTAAGCAATTAAGAAGCAAAAGAATTAATAAAGTGGGACTCTTAGCTTCGCCCACCACTTTTAAGTCAGGCCTATTCCAAAAGGCTTTCAGGCCGGAAAGGTCAGTTTGGCCAGAAAGGTGGGTTTATTATTAAACCGTCAATAAAGAATCAGCAGATTTTAGAGGAAATAATTAGGAGGGTAATCTCTGGGGAGACTGGAAAACAAGATAAACTTAAGCTGGTTGAGATGGCTCAGTCTTTGAAGAAAAAAGGCGCTCAGGGTATTATTTTGGGTTGCACAGAATTGCCTCTGATCTTTCCCAAGAGATTTGACATTCCGGTATTTGACTGCCTGGAGATTCTAGCCAGAGCTTTGCTGGAAAGACATTATCATGGGAAGGTTGATGGGGTATAATAATAAATTATGAAAAGAATATTAACAGGGGATAGGCCGACTTATGACAGTTTCCATTTGGGAAATTATATTGGCTCGCTTAAAAATAGAGTGAAGTTGCAGGATGAGTATGAGACACATGTTTTCATCGCAGATCTACATGCTTTAACCACCCATTTTGATAAAACTGCCGAGTTGGAAAAAAATATCAAAGGGTTAATGTTGGGTTATTTATCTGTGGGGTTGGATCCTAAAAAGGTCTTTTTTTTCCTGCAATCCAAAGTTCCGGAGATAACCGAGCTTGCCTATTATTTAAGTGTTTTGACTTCCCGTCCGCTGATCGCCAGGCAGCCGGCTTTAAAAGAAAAACTTGATGCCAGAGAACAGGATACAGTGGGGTTGTTTTATTATCCAATCCTCATGGCAGCAGATATTTTGGCCCCTAGGGCAAATCTGGTGCCGGTAGGGAAGGATCAAAAATCTCATGTGGAATTTGCCAGGGATATTGCCCTTAAGTTTAATAACCTTTACGGCGAAGTTTTTCCTATTCCTGAGCCTTTGATAGGAGAGGTGCCGACTTTGCCAGGTACAGATGGCCAGGCTAAAATGGGCAAATCTTTAGGGAACGCCATCTTTTTGACAGATTCTCCCGGAGAAGTAGAGAAAAAAGTAATGAGTATGTATACAGACCCTAAAAGGATTCATTCTACAGATCCTGGAACAGTAGAAGGAAATCCGGTATTTACTTACCTAGATGCATTTTCAGTGCAAAGCGATAAGGGTAAAGTGCAAAGTCTAAAAGAAGAATATACAAAAGGCCAAGTGGGAGATATTGAGGTGAAAAAGTACCTGGCCCAGGTTTTGAATAATTTCCTGGATCCGATCCGCCAAAGGCGAGATAAGTTAGAAAAAGAGCCAGGTTTGGTGGAGCGGATCTTAAAAGAGGGGACAGAGAAAGTAAGAATTGAAGCCCAGAAGACATTGGCAGAAGTGAAAAAGGCAATGAAATTGGATTACTTTTAAAACCTAGCAATTTCAGGCTAAGTGTGCTAGAATTGCCGGTATGGCAAATGGTAAAAGGAAGATTAATGTAAATAAGAAAGTTTGGGCTGTTGTCAGGGGTTTGGTCATCTATATTTTAATTGCTTTGGCTGCGTTGATTTTCTTCTATCAAGTCTCCGGCGGGCCTACTACTTCTGGCAGTGAGGTGCCGATCTCGCAAATTATCACTGATACCAAAGACGGAAAAATTGAAAAAATCTCCCTTGAAGGAGATAAAATAACCGCCGAGGTAAAAGATTCTGATCAGAAACTCACCTCTCATAAAGAAGCCGGTGAGTCTATCTATAAGATTCTGGAATCTTCCGGGGTTGACCCCAAATCCGTGACTATTGAAGTTAAGGATTTGTCATTGCAGCAAGCTTGGATAGGAATATTATCTGCAGTTTTACCTATTTTAATTTTGGTCGGTCTTATGATCTTTCTTTTCCGCAATGCCCGGGAGGCAGGCCAGGGAATTTTCTCTTTTGCTCAATCCCGAGCCCGGCTTTTTACCAAAGATTCTCCGCAGATTAAATTTACTGATGTAGCAGGCGCAGAGGAAGCTAAGCGCGAGCTGTCCGAAATAGTGGAATTTCTTAAAACCCCGGATAAATTTAAGGCATTAGGGGCAAGAATTCCTAAAGGAGTGTTATTGGTAGGGCCTGCCGGAACAGGGAAAACTTTAATTTCAAGAGCAGTGGCCGGGGAAGCCGGAGTGCCGTTTTTTTCCATTGCTGGGTCGGAATTTATGGAAATGTTAGTGGGAGTGGGTGCAGCCAGAGTCAGGGATATGTTTGCTCAAGCCAAGAAAGCTGCTCCGGCCATTATTTTCGTAGACGAGATTGAATCAATCGGTCGGCAGCGCGGCATGGGTATTTCCGGCGGACATGACGAGCGTGAACAAACCTTAAATCAAATTTTGGTGGAGATGGATGGTTTTACCCCTAATGAACGGGTAATAATTCTGGCAGCGACCAACAGACCTGATTTATTGGATGCTGCCTTAATCAGGCCCGGCCGTTTTGATAGAAGAGTGGTTTTAAGCCTGCCTGATTTGACAGAGCGAAAAGCCATTATTGAATTGCATATGAAAGGCAAGCCCTTCACCAAAGATGTTTCAACAGAAAAACTGGCCCGGCGGACTGTTGGATTCTCCGGAGCGGATTTGGCCAATATGTTAAACGAAGCGGCTATCCTCGCCGCTCGCGAAGGGAAGAAGGCTATAGATAGTAAAGATCTGGAAGAGGCAGCCACTAAAGAGAAGTTAGGGCCGCAAAGGAAAAGGATGCAGTCTGAACAAGATCGTAAATTGGCCGCATATCATGAGGCAGGCCATGCAATAGTCGGGCATTTCTTAAAAAATGTTGATCCGGTACATCGTATTTCCATTGTTTCCAGAGGTATGTCCGGCGGCCACACCTTGTTTCCACCTACAGAAGACCGGTCAAACGAGAGCAGGTCGCGTTTAGTTGACCAAATCACAGCAGCTTTAGGCGGCCAGGCATCAGAGGATTTAATTTTCAAAGATATTTCCACTGGGGCAGCATCTGATATTGAGGTGGCCATGAGTATTGCCAGGGCCATGGTGACTCAATATGGTATGTCAAGCTTGGGACCGATCAGTGTTAATCCCAGGTCGATGTTTGGAATTTGGCGGGGGATGGATGAAGGATCTGAACTTTCACCCAAGATGCACGATGCGGTGGATGCGGAAATGAAGAAAATAATGGATTCCTGCTATAAAAACGCCCAGGATTTATTAAGAAAGCATAAAGTCAAGCTGGATGCTGTGGCTAAAGAGCTTCTCGAAAAAGAAACTCTGGAATCAGATGAGTTTGAAAAAATTGTGGGGAAGAAGAAAAATTAGAAACTCTTCCTTGTTTTTGCAAATCTTCCTTGCATATGGTATAATATCCTTGTATGAATCAGTTAGCCACTATTACCAGCAAGAAACAACTTACTTTGCCAGCTGAGCTTTTTCGCAAAGCGGGTTTAAGAATAGGCCAAAAGGTCATTGTTTCCGAAGAAAATGGCAGATTAGTACTCACTCCCGCCGAGAGATTAGTGGAGGAGTTGGCAGGGTCTGTGCCTATGCCAAAAAGGTGGAAAGGCGCAAGCATTGACCGGATTGTGGAGCAAGCCAAAGATGAATATTTTAAAGAAAAATACCGACTGAAATGATTTTCGTTGACACCAACTATTTTTTGCGATTTCTCCTAAAGGATATTGGGAGTCAATACCAAGAAGCAAAAAATCTTTTCCTGCTGGCTGGAAAAGGAGAGGAAGAACTTATAAGCTCAACAGTGGTGTTTTTCGAAGTCTTTTGGGTGTTGCGCTCAACTTATGGAAAAGATAAACAAACATTGGTAGAAATTTTGGACAAATTGCTAAAATTGAATATTGAATTTGATAAACATCAATTGTTAGTTAGTAGCGTCCATTTATTTGCCGAAGCGAACTTAAGCTTAGAAGATTGTTATAATCTTACTTTTGCAAGGGAGCAGAATGTAAAATCGTTTAGAACTTTTGACTTAAAGTTGGCTAAGGAATTTAGAACCGGATGAGCTTGAGAAAATAGTCGGGAAGAAGAAAACTTCGGGCTAGCTATGGTAGAATTTAAAGTATGTCTGATGGCGAGTCTGCGATGGAAGTAAAACCCAATTTCCCCACTGGTGAGGCCAAAACACTGCATGAGTTAACCCGCAAAAGATGGCAGGAACATCTGATACTTTTTTCCCAGGTTAAAAATACAGTTTTGACAGTCAATTCGGAAATTGAAATGCCATTCAAATTGGAAAAAGGCCAACCTTGCCCCTTAGGTTTATTTGCCGACACTGCTCTTCGGAATCCCCCACAATGGGTTCTTCCCGAACTTCCCAAAGGCAGCAGAATTCTGGAGGCCTGGCCAAAGCATGGCCGCTCGGCTATTTTGGGCAGGGTAATTTTTAAAGACCGACAGGGCCGGTTATACCGGGATATTGACCTTAAGGGGATGGGATTTATTAATACTCCTCCTGGTAGGAAAGCGCTTAAGGTTTGGCAGCCTGGTCTGGTAGGAGATGATGATAAAACCAGGCTCGGTTTGCTCGATGTGGATATCGCACTGGCAGATTATCAATTAACAGAAGAGTTCTTAAATGCCGGCATCAGAACCTGCCGGGTGATGGCAGTCATCGGCCTTGAAGAAATAATCGCTCAAGGGGAAAAGTTATCTTTAAAGGAAGCCAGAAGAGCGGGGATTATAGATGGTGATTTTAAGCCGGCCGTGGAAGTTCGGGCTTTTGCCACCAGAGCCAGGATTACGGATATCACAGGTTCTTATCTCAAACAGCGCCGGATTCCTCTTCAGGTTCCTCTTGATGATGCCAGACGAATTGTCGGCCAGGAGTTAGCCTTGGAGACTCTTTCGGAAGAGGATTATCTGAAATGGTTTGGTAAGGTTTTAGGGCAGAGTGTTGGCTTGATGCATAAAAATGGTTGGTATCATCGTTACCTCAACTCCCATAACATTACCCTGGACGGCCGGATTGTGGATCTGGACAGTTTGACAGAACTTACTAGTTACAGTCAAGCAAACGATGATCATGTGACTGTTAAAGAGGCATTTATAAATTTAATTCATAGAACCAGAAAAAGTTCGGTGATTCCTTTAAATTTTGTCGCGGTTTTTGATGAAGCGTACGAGGAAGCTTTTCCTTCATCAGTCAGAGAGCAATATTTTACCCGGCAAGCTGAAGTGGTAAAATAGGGAAGTGAAGAAATTTACAATTGGGTTAATTCTGTGGCTTTTGACATTTTACATTGCTCCGGCTTATGCCCAATCTCCTGATATTGGTCTGGCTCGGATTAACGCGGCTTCACCTTTGTATTTTTTGAAATCAATCCGGGAAATTTTGGAGATCAAATTTGCCGGAAGCACACATGTTAAGGCCTTATATAAGTTAGAATTCGCCAATCGGAGAATTAGGGAAGTTAACAGCCTGGTTAAAACCCCGGAGGAATATCTGATACAACCCACGCTGGAAAAATATTGGTCTTCCTTAGGACAGTTAAGGGGTATTTTAGACTTAAATAATAAGGATATGGCAGGGCGAGTCAGCCGGGCAGTAGTACTGCAGATGAATGATTTGTTAGGAGCATTTGAGGAAGCGTCAGATCCAAAAGCAAAAAGGTCCCTCAGGGCTGCTATTTATAGGTTGTCAGAATGGGAACAGGAGCTGATTGATAGATTTAGTTTACTCCCAGAGCCTCAACCGGCCTTATCAGAACAGGTTATTAATTCGAAACTCTCCGGGTGTAGTTTTTTGTCCAAGGAGGCCAGCTCTTCGGCTTTAAATGAGGTGGAAAGGAAAGTACTGGCCGATCGGGCCAAGACATGCTTAGAGGGTGCGATATAATCCTAAAAGTTTATCAACAGCTTTATCAACGGAATATGGTTTTATAAGCTGTAGCGATTTTTCTTTCATCCGGCTAGATAATTTTTCATCGAATAATATCTTTTCCATCTTTTCCGCCATTTCTTTGATATCTCCGGGTTTAACCAGGAAACCGTTAGAGGAGATTAGCTCTATCAGGCCTGCCTGTTTTACCCCAACAATAGGTAAGCCAAACATCATGGCCTCGAGTACGACCATTGGATTATTTTCCATAGTGCTGGCTGTTGCAAAAATATCACCTAAACTTAAGATGCCGGAAGAAATAAGGGTCTGATGTTCCATGAATCCGGTGAAGACCACGGCTTTTTCTATCCTTAATTTTTTGGTCAATTGGATGAGCTTTTTTTTGGCTGGCCCGTCACCGATAATCAGTAAGCTGACATTTGAATGTTTTTTAGCAAGGAGATAAAAAGACTTAATCAGTATGTCAACATTCTTTTCGTGTGACAATCTGCCAAAATGCAGCACCACTTTTTCTTTAAGGCCGTATTTTTTCTTTAAAGCATTGGTGGTTTTATCTGATAAAGGCTCAAGTTTTGTTAAACTAACACCGTTTGGTAAATAGGAAATTGGTTTTTTAAAGCCGTTTTTACCCAATTCTTCAATTAACATCTTTGAAGGAGCCAATACAAGGTCGCATTGGGCGAACATAAAGTTCATATAACGTTCTACCACGCTATCTACAATCTTTACTGCTAGCCCATATTTTAACCATCTAAGATATGCCGACTCAGGAATATATACGTGAATGGTCCCTACCAAAGGTTTATTGAAAATTTTTGCTGCCATGATTGCATCTGCCCCTACTGTTAAAGGGGAATGAAGATGGATAATATCTGGTTTAAACCTGACTAGATGCTTAATAACTTTAGGTAGGCCAAATATTCCTAGTTTGAATTCAGGGTAAAGTAGGGCGGAAACTGCAGGTAAGTACACTAGTTGGACATTTTCAGCTTTAAATTTTTTTCTCTTGATATGGTCTACTTTAGGAGTAAAAATTAAAATGCTATGACCTCTTGCTCCTAGTTCAGAGGCTTGGTTTGCCAAAGCTGTTGCCACCCCATTTAGCTGGGGTAGGAAGGTATCTGTGAAGTATGCAATTTTCATATTAAGTGATTATATCTGATAAAATGGATTTATGCATAAGCACCAAGAGAGAATTGATTTAGCGATTGTGATCCCGACTTTAAATGAAGAGCATTTTGTGGGGTATTTGTTGGATTCGATTATCAAACAAGCTGTTTGGCCCAAGGAAATAGTAGTAGTTGATGTTTACTCACAGGATCAAACAGTAGAGCAAGTTAAGTTAAGACAAAGTCTGCTGCCCCAACTTAAGCTTTTTCAAATCCCGAAATTTACTGTTTCCCGCCAGCGAAACTTCGGTGCCCAACACACCAGCGCCCGGCACCTACTATTTTTGGATGCGGATACAGAGCTGCGGGGAGCAAATGTCTTAAAACGGTACTTTGAACAAATCAAAAAGACAAATCCGGACTTGGCAGTAGTAACCAATAATCCGACCACCAATTACTGGAAGGATAAAGTATTTTTTACTGCCATGGATTTACTTTTTAAAATCCTTAAGCCGATTTGGCCACTGGCCACCGGTATCAACATGTACATCAAAAGACAAACCTTTGAGAGGATAGGGGGTTTTGATGAGAATATTACCGTGGGGGAGGATTTTGAGATAGTTTATCGTCTGGTCAAAGCAGGAGGTAAATTTTCAATAATCAGCGACCCTAAAATTCATACCTCACCCAGACGGTTTGAGAAAGAAGGTCGAATTAAGCTTACTCTAAAAAGTATCTGGTCGTTTTTCCGTATCGTGCGAAAAGGCTATAAGGATATCCCACTTAAGTATGAATTTGGTCATTTTACGGCAGCAGACCAGCCCAGGAAACGCCCTTAAAATATGAAGAAACTGTCCAGAAAAACTGTCATCATCTTATTTGGTATAGCGGCAGTTCTGGTGGTTTTTGTCAGTCTGATTTTCCCCCAGAGCGCTACTTATCCGGTTAAATATGGAGTGACTTTTTCTCCCAAATATGCCAGGTATTTGAAACTAGACTGGCAGGAAGTTTATACCCAAATACTGGATAATTTGCAAGTTAGAAACTTAAGACTTCTCAGTTATTGGGATATCGTGGAATCTGAAAGGGGGCAATATGATTTTACACAGACGGATTATCTGCTCGCTGAAGCAGGCAAGAGGAGCGCCAAGGTAATTTTAGTGGTAGGGGTCAGGCAGCCCCGCTGGCCGGAATGCCATATCCCGGCTTGGGCCAAGGGTTTGCCGGTCGAGCAGAGACAAAAAACAGCATTGAAGTTGGTAGAGAAGGTGATAGAAAGGTACAAGGATGAGGGGGCGGTTTGGGCTTGGCAGGTGGAGAATGAACCATTGTTAAAAGGCTTTGGCGAGGACTGCAATCTTCTTGATAAGCAATTTCTCAAGAGAGAGGTTGAATTGGTCAGGAGTATTAGTAATAAGCCTGTTATTATGACAGATTCAGGAGAATTGGGTTTATGGGTTACTTCCATGCAAATGTCAGATATATTTGGTACCACTGTCTATAGGCAGGTTTATGACAAGTGGTTGGGGTATGTGACTTATCCTGTCCCGCCGTTCTTTTATGGTATTAAGTCAAATTTAGTGCGGTACTTTTTCGCCAAAAACAACCAGAAGACTGTTATTGCGGAACTTCAGGCTGAACCTTGGTTGGCAGATGGTAATTTTATATCAGCTAAGGAGCAAGCCAAGGTTTTTACAACTCAAGACTTAAAAAATTACACAACTTTTGCTCAAAAAACCGGCTTTGATAAAGCCTATCTTTGGGGAGTAGAGTGGTGGTACTTTATGGCAGCAAATGGTCATCCGGAGTATTTAGAGTTTGCCAGGGGTTTGTTTAAGTAAGCTACAATCCATCGTACCAATTCATGATGCGATCGCACACCAAATTGGTTTGAACGCACATTGATACGATCGTCTAAATGTATGTAATTATATGTAATTATCTGACTGTTTAATATACTTGATTGTGGGATCCGATATCAAAAAAGATAACTTCATTTAACATCAGAAAACGACTTCATTTTAACCTTGCCTTGTTCTATTTCATCAATCATCTTGTTATAACGCTTGATTGCCTTAGGAGAGAGTTTGACTGTTTCTTCGAAGCGAACCTTGATTTCTTCTTCTGCCAACTGCCTCAGAAAAACCCTGACTGTTTCCTGCAGGGAAGAAAAACCCATTTTGTGGGCGGAAGATGCAGCCTGGTCACGCAACTGTTTACTAATAGGGACCTGAAGTATAGTATTCATATTATAATTATAACAGTTTGATAATGGGTGTCAAGACTTCAAGTGACACAAAGATTGGATAATGCTACAATCTACGCATGAAACGTTTAGTATTAGTGGATGGGAATGCCCTGTTGCACCGAGCCTATCATGCCACACCGCCTTTTACTACCTCCTCGGGTGAGTTGGTCAATGCCGTATACGGCTTTTCCTCCATGGTTTTAAGGGTGATTTCGGAGCTGCACCCGCGGTATTTGGCTATTGCCTGGGATGAAAAGGGTCCGACTTTCCGGCATCAAGCTTATACCCAGTATAAAGCCACCCGGACTGCCACTGATGAGGGTTTATCCGGTCAATACAAAAGGGTGCATGAGATAACTAAAGCTTTTAATATTCCGGAGTTTAAGCTGGCAGGTTATGAGGCAGATGATTTAATCGGAACCTTGGCAAAGCAAACAGAGAAAGAAACGGATTTGGAAACTATTATTGTGACCGGGGATCGGGATATCATGCAGCTGATTGATAAGAAAGTTAAGGTGTTTATGCCCAAAAAAACCCTGGCAGATGTAGGATTATATGGACTGGAGGAGTTTGTGGCCAAATATGGCTTTTTCCCAAAACAATTAACTGATTATAAAGGGCTCTCCGGGGATGCCTCGGATAATATTCCCGGGGTGCCGGGAATTGGTGATGTCACAGCCACTAAATTGATTCACCAGTTTGGTTCAGTTGAAAATATTTACAAATCTGAAAATCTGAAAACCTTGCCGGAGAGGATGCAAACACTGCTTTCCGAGGGGGCAGAATCTGCCGTGATGAGCAAAAGACTGGCTACTTTGGATTTAAAAGCACCAATTAAGCTTAATTTGAAAGAATGTATAGTGCACGATTTTGATAAAGAAAAAGTGGTTAAGTTGTTTGAAGAACTCGAATTCAAAAGTTTGATAGCCAGGGTTTCCGGTTCCCAAAATGTCATTCTGGGGACGAACGCAGTGAGGACTCCAGAATCTAAAGAAGAGGATTCTGGACAAGCCAGAATGACACAAAACCAGCAAACAGCAGATTTGGATCATCAGGTAGAGCCTGTTCTTAAAAGAATGTCAGAGGCCGGGGTATTAATTGACCTGAAGTTTTTAAGCAGGTTTGGCAAACAGCTAAAAGCCAGATTAGCCAAGATTGAAAAGGAGATTTACTCAAAAGTAGGACATCAGTTCAATCTGAACAGCCCAAAGCAGTTGTCAGAAGTGCTGTTTGATGAGCTAAAGCTGCCGGTGGTGAGAAAAACCAAAACCGGCCGTTCCACTGATGAAGCCACCCTGCGTGAGTTAGCGCTAACCCATCCGGCAGTGCCACTGATGCTGGAATACCGGCAATTATTTAAGCTGGTTTCCACCTATATTGATGCCCTGCCTAAATTTGTAGATAGCACCGGTAGGATCCATTCCACTTTTAATGTAGAAGGGGCTGCTACCGGCAGGCTTTCTTCCAAAGACCCTAATTTACAAAATATTCCCATTAAAGGCGAGGCCGGAGGAGAAATTCGGAAAGCATTTGTGGCCCCCAAAGGTAAGGTGTTGCTAACAGCTGATTACTCACAGATTGAACTGCGGATTATGGCCCATTTGGCAGATGACCCGGGTTTGAAAAAAGCTTTTAAGGAAGGAGTAGATATTCATGCCTTAACTGCTTCAAAAATCTTTAATGTCTCTTTGGAAAAGGTGACAAGAGAGCAGCGGATGGTGGGTAAAACCATGAATTTTGCCACCCTTTATGGCCAGGGGCCGCATGCGCTCTCCCGCCAACTGGAAGTGCCATATGAGTTGGCCCGCCAGTATATTGATGAGTATTTTGCCGAATTTCCCAAAGTCAGGAAATGGACGGAAGATACTTTGGCATTTGGCTATGAGAACGGTTTTGTGGAGACCATTTGGGGCAGGAAAAGGTATATTCCGGAGTTAAAAGTGGGGAATCGGATGATCAGGGCAGCCGGGGAGCGAGCTGCAGTCAACCATCCGGTCCAAGGCACGGCGGCTGATATGATTAAAAAGGCCATGGTGGAGATTGGGAAAGTGTTAAGTGCAAAGGGAAAAGTGCAAAGTGGGAAAAAGGACTTAGCACTTAGCACTCAGCACTGTTCACTTATTCTCCAGGTTCATGATGAGCTTTTGTTTGAATGCACCCCGCGAAGCGTTCGCGAAGTGGGGAAAATGGTGAAAGAAAAAATGGAAAATGCTCTCAAACTTTCAGTGCCTGTCATAGTTGACCTCAAAGTTGGTAAGAACTGGGGAGAAATGAAACTATTAAATCCTTGACATATGGCCTATAGGATGATAAAATGCCAGCAATATGATTGAGGTAGGATCCGATTTAGCTTTAGTAAAAACCTTCAACGATCGGCAGAGGGATATTTTAAGGAATGCTGGGGCTGTAACACATCTTCCCGAAGGGCAGACGATAAAAGACCAGATGGAGGCAGGGAAACGTGTCGAGTATACAGCTAATGCAGGATGTATATTGGGTGGCTTTAGGTCAAGACTGGTTGAGGTGGCCTTTTACCCTGCTTCAAACAAATTTTTTATTCCTAATTCTTTTAATAAAACTAGAGATGAACAGGATATATTGATTGAACAGGAAGCAGAAAAACTAAGAAGGAGACCGGGTTTGGAGGGGGTAACTATTCGGAGGCCTCAGGCCTCAGAAGCTACAGGGGTGCTGTTTTGGTATTTTGATCAAGAAAAAATCCGCTTGCTTGGTGAAGATTATAAGGATCAGTCTGATGGTGAGCTTCCTACTATAATAACATGCACTCCAACAAATAACCCACGTACCCGTTTTGCCACGGTCGGTCGTTTTGTTGCTGGTAAGGGTCCGAGCGTCTCTGACTGGAGTTATAATAAGCCCAATAAGTTTTGTGGTGTTGCTTTTTGGGTAGTACCAATTTGATACTTAGCCAACTGGGGAGAAATGAAGCCGCTTCACATTTAACTTCCTTTGTGATATATTTACGGCCAATGACAGAAACACAAACAGGAGGGTGGGATATACCCGTAGTAATGACGATTGGTGTTCCATCTTCTATACATAAACTACTACGCGAGGAGGCGCATAGAAGCAAGATAACACTGAAGGCACTTAGCGTTGGGCTTCTTCAACTAGGTTTAAATCCGGATATGGAGTTTTGTGCCCCTCCTCGACACCCACAGAAGATTGGCGAATTACTGGAACAAGCGCAACAGAGTGTTTTAGTTGTGGGCGACACAATGGTTCAGATTATGGCCACAAAGCCGGTTTTGAAAATCATAGAAGGCAAGAAAAAGGAAGATTTCGGGATAAGTTTGTTTGTAGAACCAGATCAAACATCACCTAAGACGATGGATGCAGTAAGGAGGATAGTTGAAGCTAAAGGATCAAGTCTTGTTCGTGCCTATACCTGTCGAGAAAGGCCTCGTTATGAAATGATTATGGTTGAGTCTGATTCTTCTCCCGAAACAAAAGCTGCATTTGTTCAATTGAACCTGGACGAACAAGGATGGTATCCTTTATCTTTTTTAGTCAGAGGTGAGCATGTAGCATTTTTTTTCAAACAATATTATGAGTTTACTGCAGGATCGTTTTCTCGTAGAATCGACCTACAGAGTTTAGTTGGTTTAGCTGTTGAATCTAAACCACCAGTTTCTTAACCGGTCTTTGTTCGACCTCAAACCTAATAAATCCTGTTCTTTCCAATAATGCTAAACTAGATGTAGATGGATATTAAACTCATCAGGCGGAAAATTAGATCACAGGAATATGATCTTTCAGCTCATGCTCATTCTGAGCGCCAGGATGAACAAATTATTATTGAGGAAATAGAGAAAACTATTTTAAAAGGTAGTATAATAGAAAAGTATCCAAAAGATCCAAGAGGTTCAAGCTGTTTAGTAGTAAGTAAAACATTGCATGTTGTTTGTGGATTTAGAGGGGAGAGATTGCTGGTTGTGACAGTTTACAGACCAAAACTGCCAGCTTGGGTCAATTGGAAAACAAGAGCAAAGGAGTTAAAAAATCGTGAATAAATGCTATTTTTGTAAAGGAGCTACCAGAATAAAAAATATCGATGTCGACTTTAGGTGGGGCGATAAGTTATATGTTGTCAAAAATGTGCCGGTTGAAGTATGTACTCAATGTGGTGAGAGATATTATTCAGCTGAAGTTTCAAAGAGGCTTGATAATTTAGTTAAAAAGACTTCTAAAGATCAAAAACCCAGACAGATTCTTGAAGTTCCTGTCTTCAACTGGCAATAGTTGATCTAAACAACAAGTTTTTTGACCGGTCTTTGTTCGACCTCAAACTTCACAAATCCTGTTCTTTCCAAAATAGCGAAAGTGATCCAAAGCAGGGGATAGATTAGAAGATTGAGGATGGAAGTTAGAGACTGGAGAGTTAGAAATAGCAGTAGAGCCAGGCCGGCGGGGATGAAGTTGATATAGGGCTTAATAAAAGTTTGTATTTGGTCTTTGACAGTTTGCTTGATAAGATCTTGGGATAAACTGGCTTGTTCTGGTTGGACGCTAGGTAGCGAAGATGTGCTCAACTGCAGTGCAGTATCAATTAAAGAATCGGGAATTTGAAAGCCTTTTTCAGCCACAATTTTATTGGCAGATAAAAAGTAGACCAGACAGACTGCTGCAATCAAGAAGCCAGCCAGACTCCTGATAGCAGGACCGAGTAGAGCTTCTGGTTTAAAAGTCAAATAACTTTTTAAAGAATTGGCCAGGGATAAAAAAGTGAGCAAAAAACTGACAAATATGGCGACAGCTAGTACTAAGGCTAAGGCTGATTCCAGAAAAAGCAGAGGTATTAAAGCAGATAAAAAAGCTATTGGCAAGATTATTTTGAAGTTCTGAGCCAGTGTGGCAAATAGTACAAACAGAAAGCATGAGATCAAGACATAAAAAGACAAAACTAATAGTGTTATCAAGGTGTTGATCGACAGTGAAAAAATAAAATCATAGGATTTTAAAAAAGGGCTCAGTTGAGAGACAAGCAAAGCAAAAACAATTAGAAATAAAGGGGCAAGAATAAGTTTTTTGGCTATAGCCATGGTATACTTTCCATCATAACATGAAAATTTTAGTCACTCACATCAACCCGCACTTAGATGATATTGCCTGTATTTGGCTGTTTAAAAAGTTCCATCCGGATTTTAAAGATGCCAAGTTGGAGTTTATTTCAGCCTCCCGCGAAGCGGGAGTCCTGAGCGAACAAAGCGAGTCGAAGGATAAAGTTTTTGTAGGCACAGGCGGAGGTAGGTTTGATGAACATAAAGAAGGCTTGGATACTTGTGCCGGCACTTTAGTTTATGAGTATTTAAAAGAAAAAAACTATATTCCGGCAGATGAAATTACCCGGAAAGCTTTAGACAAGCTGACTCAGTGGAACCTATTAGTAGATACCGGCAAAGCCCCGGATAGCCAGTTTGATGAGTTTTCTGTCCAGGCTTTTATCAGGAGCCGGGATAATTCTTCACAAACTTCCGGCAAGTCAGTTGAGCTGGGAATGGAAATACTGGAGAGGATCTTGAAGGTCTTAAAAAGAAGAGAGCAAAGTATAAAGGATTGGGAAAAAAGAATAGAATTTCAAACTAAATTTGGGAAGAGCTTTGCCGTTATTTCTGAAACAGTAGACCGGGAGTTTTGCCGGCAGCAGGGGGGAAATCTTTTTTTGATGTATAATCCCAAATACCACTCGGTCCAATTTTTTACCCCTTCTTTTGAGATTGATTTAAAGCCAATTTATGAAAAAGTTAAAGCCTTAGATCCGGGGGCTACCTGGTTTCTGCACCAAAGCCATCATATGGTAATTTGCGGCTCTTCCTCTGCTCCGGATTCCAAACCCACTAAATTAAGCTTTGAGGAGTTGATAGAGGCAGCAAAGAGTGTATAAAGCAGCTCGTCTGGCCGCAAAAAATCGCTCGCACGGTTGGAACTTGCTCACTTGTGAGAATTTTGTGGAGGATTTTGGTCTTTTATCATTGAGACAATTCGCACAAAATCCTCAACATTTTTTGACTGGCTTAGACTTCGTTGCCTTTTAGAAGGTATAATACTTAAAGATGAAAGTAGCCTTGGCGCATGATTATTTAAGGGAATATGGTGGTGCTGAGCGGGTGCTGGAAGCTTTGCATGAAATTTTTCCGGAGGCTCCTTTGTATACTGCTTATGTAAACCTTAGTTCAATGGGAGAAAACGGCAAAAGGTTTAAAAGTTGGGATATTCGGACTTCTTGGTTTCAGAAATTTCCTTTTGCCAATAAGTTATTGTCTCCTTTTAGATTATTTGCCCCGATGATGTTTGAAAGCTTTGATTTCTCGGCCTATGATTTGGTAATTACCTCCGCTGCTACTTATTCAGCTAAGGCGGCAATCACTAAACCTGAAGCTTTGCATTTAAGCTATATTCACACCCCCCCGCGTTTTTTATATGGCTACACCACCTCATTTAATTATAAGAAGAATCCTGTCACCCGGATTTTAGGAGAATTAGCAAATCATTTCTTACGGATTTATGATTTTGAAGTTTCCCAGCGGCCGGATATATTGGTGGCTAATTCCAAAAATATCCAAGAGAGAATCAAGAAGTTTTATAGAAGGGATAGTGTGGTGATATACCCGCCGGTAGATATTAAAGCTTTCAGTCGTCCTCCCCTTCGGGGGCCCGCAGTCGTTAGACAGTCTGAAAGCCGAAAGCTGAAAGCTGATAGCTATTTCCTGGTTTTAAGTCGATTAGTAAGGGGAAAGGGAGTGGATATAGTGGTGGAGGCTTGCGGAAAATTAGGGTTGCCGCTAAAAGTAGCCGGAACCGGCCCTGAACTGGACAATTTAAAGAATCTTGCTGTAACCTGTAACCTGAAACCTGATGCCTTTCTTGGTTGGGTTTCTGACGAAGAAAGAATCAAACTCTTGCAAAACGCTAAAGCTCTGATTTTGGCCTCCGAAGATGAGGATTTTGGCATTACCGGAGTTGAGGCCCAAGCAGCCGGAACTCCGGTGATAGCTCCGAGAAGCGGCGGGTTTTTGGAAACAGTGGTGGACCAGGCAACAGGATTACTATACGGTGGCCCGGGAATGGTGACAGTAGAGAGTTTGATCGGTGTACTGCGGGAGTTCAGGGAAGATAATTTCAAAGCTGAAAATTTAAGGAAAAATGCCGAAAGGTTTTCTAAGGAGCGATTTAAAAAAGAAATTTTGGAATTAATAGAGAAGAATCTTAAAAAAGATGCCTAAAGTTAGAGATTATATTATTCGTGCCACCGAGCTAACTGCTTTATCAGTTTGGAGGCTAATTCAGGAAAAAGGCTTTAGCCCGCAAGATCTTTTGACAGAAGAAGAATCCAAGGCCCGGGAGAAATTGATTGACCAGGCCGGGGTGGATGCTATGTATGCTGCTTTAACCGATATCCCGTTTGTTTTGGAAGTAGTTGGCTCTGAGGGCAGAAAACATATCCATCAATACGGGGAAGCGCTGCCAACTTTGGAGGGAACTTTTGGTTCGCCAGCTGGCGGAAGTGACTTGAAATTGGACATGGTTAACGATGTGGTGGAAGGCAGTAAAGCTGCCAAGTTAAATTCTCCCGGGGCTGTTTCTGTGATCGCAGTAGGTTCCCACAAAGGCTTGATGCCAACTCCGCCGGATATAGATTATATGGATAAATTATTTGGCCCACCCGAGCTACTAGGTAAGATTTCCATTGATAAGAGAGTAGAGGAAAATTTAGCAGAAGTGGTGGATATATTTAGAGTCAAACCTGCTGAGATTAATGTGGTGATGATGGATCGGGACAGGAATAGCCATTTGATTAATGCCTGCCAAAAATTCGGGGTTAATCTCATTAAGATTCCCGCCGGAGACTTTCTGCCGTCTATCTTATCTTGTATGGATCCTAAAAAAGATTCTGGACAAGTCCCGATGGAATCGAGGACACTCGACAGAGTCGGTGCCAGAATGACAAAAGGAATACATCTGGTGATGGGGATTGGAGGATTTGAAGAGGGGGTACTCGCGGCAGTGGCAGCCAAAGCTTTGGGGGCGGTAGGGGAAGGTAGGGGTTGGTCGCCTGATACGGAAATTGCCCAAAAATACAAAAAGGCTTGGAAAATAGATGAGTTGGTTTCCGGTAAAAAGGAGGATTGCTCGGTCTCCATTTCTGCCATAACCGGTGATAATAAATGGTTTGATTTATCCGGAGTAGTAGAAAAAGACGGCGGACATGAAGTGACAACCTTGACAGTATCTAAAAGAGGTGCCAAGATAGAAAAACGGTTACACCGTTAAGTGTCATTGCGAAGCCACGAAGTGGCTGTGGCAATCTTGATTAAAAAATAAAGATTCCCACGTCGCTTCGCTCCTCGGAATGACAAGAGGAGGATATGGATATATCTATACTAAAACAAACTGCTCAAGCTCTAATGGCGTCGGGAAAAGGGATCCTGGCTGCTGATGAATCTACTAAAACCATTCAAAGAAGATTTGAAAAAATCGGTTTGCAGTCCAGCCCGGAAACTAATTTAGCTTACCGCAAAATGCTTTTTACTACTCCAGGAATTGAACAGTTTTTATCAGGTGTCATCCTTTATGATGAAACAATCAGGCAGTCTATTAATGGGGTGTCTGTTCCAAAATACCTGGAAAGTAAAGGGATTTTACCGGGAATAAAAGTGGATCAGGGTTTGGTAGATTTACCAAATTCTGCAGGTGAGAAAGTCACGGAAGGTTTAGAGGGATTAAAAGAGCGGTTATCTGAATACAAGCAATTAGGTGCGAAATTTGCCAAATGGCGGGCTGTTATTACCATCGGAGAGGGAATACCGACGGATAATTGTATTCAGCAAAACGCTGAAAGGCTGGCTGAATATGCCAAACTTTGTCAGGAGCAGGGGATAGTGCCGATCGTGGAGCCGGAAGTGCTGATGGACGGCAGCCATGATTTGGCAAAATGCTGGGAAGTAACTGCTAAAACCTTGAAAGCGGTTTTTAACCGGTTAAAAGCCCACAAAATAGTATTAGAAGGGATGGTGTTAAAGCCTAATATGGTTATTTCCGGGAAGGAAAGTTCTATTCAGGCCAGCAGTCAAGAAATTGCCGAAGCTACGGTACAAACTTTCCTGGAAGTAATACCAAAAGAGGTTCCCGGGATTGTGTTTTTGTCAGGAGGCCAGACTCCAGATCAGGCCACTGAGAATTTGGCTGCTATCACCAAAATTGGTGGTCCCTGGCAGTTGTCTTTCTCATATGGCCGGGCTTTGCAGGATGAGGCCTTAACCGTCTGGGTCGGGAAGGAAGAAAATGTACAGGCTGCCCAAAAAAGCTTTTTAGAAAGAGCCCAAAAAGTCTCTGAGGCCCGTTCGACTCGCTAACGCTCGCTCAGGGTTGTAACCCGTTCCGCAAAACCTGCTTGATCTCTGGTAATTAGCCTCAATCTAAACTACAATAAATACAATACAATTGTCATTGCGAGGAACGTAGTGACGAAGCAATCTTGGGTGGGTAAATCCTTAATTAGATTGCCACGCTAATCGCTCGCAATGACAGAAGGGAAAATTATGGATAAAAGGGTGATTTTGGAAGTGAAAAATTTAAGGAAAAACTTTGGTCCGCCAGCCGGCGGATTTACTGCTATTGATAATATTTCTTTTTCTTTGAAAGAAGGGGAGATTTTGGGATTTTTAGGACCAAATGGGGCAGGCAAATCTACCACTATTTATTGCATTTTAGGTTTGATTGTTCCGGATGAGGGTAATATCCGTATTTTTGGCAAGGATATTTCCAAAGACAGGAGTGAAATTTTTAAAGAAGTAAATTATGCTTCGGCTGATTTTAATTTGCCTTGGAATTTAACTATTTGGGAGAACTTATTGGTTTATGCCAAGCTTTATGAAGTGCCGGAGGCCAAAAAAAGAATCACGGAACTGCTCCAGCTTTTTGAAATGATTGATTTCCGCAACACTGCTACCCGGGATTTATCAACAGGGCTACGGGCTAGGGCTAACCTGTGTAAGGCCTTGCTTAATAAACCAAGACTACTGCTTTTAGATGAGCCGATGGTTTCCATGGATCCTGATGTGGTGGATAAAGGGATTAATTTGCTCAAACAAATCCAAAAAGAGGAAAAAATTACCATTCTTTATACTTCCCACAACATGTGGGAAATAGAAGAGATTGCCAATAATGTGATTTTCTTAAACCACGGAAAAATTGTGGCTTCCGGTACCCCGCTTGAGTTGACTCAGAGTGTGCTTAAGCTGGAAGGGGATGAGCCAAACCTTAGGGATGTATTCATCCACCTATCAAGGAGTAAATATGAATCTTAACAGAATCTTTGCGATAGTCTTAAGGCATATTTTTACCACCATGCATCAGCTGGAGAGGTTTTTTGATGTGATTATTTCTCCGGTGTTGGTTTTAATTCTGTGGGGATTTTTGTCAAAATATGTGCAAAATATCCAGTCTTCCCAGCTAGCATCATTTTTGCTTGGGGGGATGATTTTGTGGGTGATTTTTGAAAAAGTCAGTACTGATATCGGGGTAAATTTTATGTTTGAAATTTGGGACCGCAATATTATCAACCTTTTGGCTTCACCAATTACATTTTTAGAATTTTTAACAGGGCTTTTAACAATTAGTTTTATTAAAATCATGATTGCCTTAACTTCTATGTGGCTGATGGCCGGGATTTTTTATAATTTTCAAATTACCAGCCTGGGGTTTGGTTTGGCCCTGCTTTGGATAAATTTATTTATCTTTGCCATCTCTTTCGGCATTTTTAATATTTCCTTAATTTTAAAATATGGCCATTCAATCGGACCCTTAACTTGGATTTTGCCGTTTTTTGTCCAACCCTTTGCCGCTGTTTTTTATCCGATCTCTGTCTTGCCACCCATATTTCAAAAGATCGCTTTTTTCTTGCCTATTTCCCATGTATTTGAGGGTATGAGATATACTTTAAAGTTTGGCCAGTTTGATTATGGTTCCTTCTGGACAGCGGTTTTATTGAACATAATTTATATGGTTGCCTCGCTGATCTTTTTCACTCTGGTGTTTAAGAAATCCTTAAGAAGCGGCAGGTTAGTTAAATTAATTTAAACCCTTTATGATTGATGAGAAATTTGTATTTGTGGCTGCTATTCTTATTTTCTTTGGTGATTTTACATACTATAGTTAAGTCATATAAGGTTCCGGAAACTGAAAATTATCAGGTGTACTTGTTTAATGGCTTAGGTGCAGTCATTACATTGTTTACTATTAAGCAGTGGGATTTTGCCCACAGCGGCTTCCCAATTTATGTTTCCCTGTTAGGTTTTACTCTTTTTTTACTGATCAAATTCAAACTGGGAAAAAGGTCTTGACAGATTTTTCAGATGGGTTAGACTGAAGATATGGCTATCCAAGTTGAGGTGGACAGATTAGGTTCTCCGGTAAGATGGAGTGAGGTAAGCAAAGCAAGGGAAGCTCTTATACAGGGAGGTAGTGTAGATGCTCCAGATTTTAGTCCGGAAGAGTTAGAAATAATAGTAGCGCCCACTATTAGAGAGAGAAACAAGTTTTTATCATCCATGTCAAAGCCTTGGTTACCAAAAAAATTGTCATCAGGCCTACATGCCCTAGGTGCTTTCATCCGACAACTGTAGACTGATTCTTCTGTAGTACAATATCCTTATGCCAGAACTTCCCGAAGTTGAGGTCATTAGACTGGGTCTACAAAATAAAATTATTGGACTGAAGATCCAAAAGATCCAGATTTTATCTCCTAAATCTTTTATTGGAAACCCTAATTTGGCCCAGGGACAAAAAGTACTCAAAGTTTGGAGAAGAGCGAAGCTGCTCGGTATAGACCTCGCAGAGGGTACAGGGTACAGTGGACAGGGGACAGTTAAAAAAGTTTCAAAACTGAAACCTGTAACCTCTAACCTGATAACTCTTCTTTTTCATATGAAGATGTCAGGCCAACTGATATGGGAAGGCGGTAGGCAACAGGCGACAGGTGACAATAAATTTATTGGCGGACATCCGACTGAGGATATGTTAGGTAAGATGCCAAACTCTCATACCAGGGTGATATTTACACTTCAGAGTCTAGAGTCAAGTGGTAAGAGTCTAGGAAAAAAATATGAAAAGTCTAGACTCTCGACTCTAGCGACTAGCCACTTATATTTTAATGACCAGAGGAAGTTTGGATGGGTGAAGGTAGTGGACAGGCAACAGGTTACAGTGGACAGTTCAATCAAGAATCTTGGACCGGAGCCCTTAGAAAAAGGGTTTACATGGCAGGTTCTTAAGCAGAATTTATTGAAACATAAGAAAATGCCAGTTAAGGTGGCTATTATGGACCAAAGCGTGGTATCAGGAGTGGGAAATATCTACTCTAATGAGGCCTGTTTTATGGCTGGAATAGATCCTCGGACTAAAGTGGTTACATTGACTGATAGGAAATTCCAAGCTCTACACCGTGGGGTAGTCAGGGCTTTAAGGGAAGGAATAAAGCACGGAGGTTCAACCAGGGCACATTTTGTAGATGCGGAAGGACACAAAGGTTATTTTTTAGATTATGCCTTTGTCTACTGGCGCGATAAACACCCTTGTAAAGTTTGCGGGACAGAGATTAAAAAAATCTCACTCGGCGGCCGCGGCACCTACCTTTGCCCTCATTGCCAGAAAGCCGTATAATCTACCCTATGGCTGAAAAAGTCTCCTTTTCCGGGGTGTTAAAAAACAAGGGTTTTCTAAACCTGTGGGTTAACCAAATTTTAGTTCAATTATCTTTTAATGCCCTAAACTTTGCCCTGATTATTTGGGTTTTTAAACTGACTGATTCCAACACTGCTGTGTCGGCCCTGCTTTTTTCAATTTACCTGCCGGCAGTAATTTTAGGGTTATTTTCTGGTGTACTGGTTGACATTACTGACCGGAAAAAGATCATTATGGTGATTGATTTTTTCTTAAGTATCCTCTTTTTCAGCCTGATTTTTTTTAAGGGAAGCTTTCCGGCAATTTTAGCGATAACTTTTTTAATTAATGCTTTAGGTCAATTTTATTCCCCGGCTGAAGCCTCTGCCATCCCTTTGGTGGTGAAAAAGAATCAACTGTTGACTGCCAACTCGCTCTTCTCGGCTACATTGTACTCGGCCTTTTTGGTGGGGTTTGGTTTGGCCGGGCCTTTGATTACCCATTTAGGCATTAATGTGGTATTTGGATTGGGTGGAGTAATTTTGGCCGGGGCATTTATATTGTCACTTTTGTTTCCTTCCATTCAATCTACGCCGGATGCACAAGGTAAAAGGCTTATCTGGGCTCTGGCCAAAAGAAAATATTCCGAGATCAAAGAGATCGGCATGTTTGAAATTTCAGAAACAATGAGGATTATTAAGGGAAAATTGCCGGTGCTATCTTCTATCCTGATCCTGGCAGGAGTCCAGATGGGCATAGGCATTATGGCAGTTTTAGCCCCTGGTTTCTTGGAAAGGTCATTGCAAATTAAAGCAACGGATGCAACTTATGTGTTGATTATCCCCTTGGGGTTGGGGATTATCACTGGAGGAATGATCCTGGGCAAATTTGGGAGCAGTTTAGTCAAGAGGAAATTAGTTTCCAGAGCTATTCTTTTTGTGGGGTTATTGCTTTTTTTGGTAGGGATTGCCCCGCTTGTGTCTCCTGCTGTTAATTATTTTAAGCATCCGCGGCCCGTGCCCTTTTTTTACCAGTTGCCGCTTTCTAAAGTTTTGGTAGTGGGGTCGTTTTTAATAGGAATGGCTATAGTTTCCATCCTGATTCCTTCACAAACAGTACTGCAGCAAAATACCCCGGAAAGCAACCGGGGGAAAGTTTTTTCTGTCTTAGGGGTGGCCATGTCTGCGCTCTCTTTAATCCCGATTTTTCTGGTAGGTATTTTGGCTGATATTTTCGGCACCACCCCTATTTTTATCGGACTAGGGTTTTTGGTAATTATGGTGGGGCTCTTTGGGCTTAATCCTAGTTTATTTTTTAGAAAACATGAATTATCTTATCGGGTGAGGGAGTTTTTAGGGTTGGGGCATTGGGAAGGGAAGTAGATGTTTTTAAGAAAGTTAAATTTAACTAATTTCAGGAATTATTCATCTCTCGAGTTAAGCTTCGATCAGCGGCCGACCGTTCTGGTTGGTAATAATGCGGCCGGCAAATCTAATCTTTTGGAGGCGATTTACCTTCTTTCTACCAGTAAGTCGCTGCGGGTGGAGACAGAAGATGAGCTGATAAAAGAAGGGGAAGAATTTGCTAAAGTAGAAGGCTTTTTGGAGGACAGGGGAGAAACAGAGTTGCTTATAATTTTAAACAGACCCAGTAAAGAAGTGCTTTTTAGAAAGAAAGTTTTGGTTAATGGAATTTCTAGGAGGGTAGTGGATTTTATTGGTAATTTGCCGGCAATTATTTTTTATCCGTCTGATATTAATATGGTAACCGGTTCACCCAGCCTGCGTAGGTGGCATCTGGATTTAGGTTTAGCCCAGATTGACCAGGAATACAAAAAAGCCTTAACTGCTTATGAACAATTCTTAACAGCCAGGAATAGAGTGTTAAAGCGGATCAGGGAGGGGTATGGTAAGAAAGATGAGCTAGATTATTGGACAGAGGGTTTGGTAAGTCGGGGAGGGTTGATAACTGATAAGAGAAAAAGATTTTTTGAATTTATTAATAATCCGCCAGCTGGCGGACCGTTAGGGGAATTTAGATTTGAGTATGAGCCCAGTGAGATCAATGCTGAGAAGTTGGCTGAAACAAACGGTAGGGAGGTGGCAGCAGCTGCCACGTTAATCGGTCCGCACAGGGATGATTTTGGGATTTTATTGGAAGGGCGGAATATAGCTCATTTCGGTTCCCGTGGGGAGCAGCGGACAGCCACTTTGGCTTTTAAGCTGGCTCAACTTGAGTATATGGCTAAAATTTTGGGGAAGCGGCCGTTGCTTTTGCTGGATGATGTTTTTTCCGAGCTGGATGTTCCTCACCGGGCTCATGTGGTAGAGGTGGTCGGTAAGCAACAAACCATTATTGCTACAGTAGAGCTGGAGAATATCCCCCAGGAATTTTTAGATTCTGCTAGGATCTTAAGGGTTGAGGACGGGCAGATTAACTTTTAAGCCTCCATTTTTGGGCCAGGCGGGAAAGTTGGAAGGTTATCAGCACAGCAAAAAGCGTGACCAAGATAGCGTAGATAAATCTTGATAAGACTCCTGAACCCGGTAGGGAGGGTTCAATAAATTCCTTGACTGTTTGCTGGATGGTTTCATTCCAAGCCAATGCTGCAGCCAGACCAAAAGCTGATGTTGATAGGGTAAGAAGTTGCCTAATTAGCTCTTTGTGGAATACCTGATCCTTTTTCGCCATATAATAATTCTAACAAAAATAACACTTGTTTGTTAGAATGTAATGGTAAATGCAAAATAAGATTAAACTCCCCGGGTTAATTGATCCTCATGTGCACCTTCGGGAACCGGGTGCCACCCAAAAAGAGGACTTTGAAACAGGCACCAAAGCTGCCATTGCCGGTGGGTATACTTTAGTTTTGGATATGCCGAATAATCCTATTCCCACTATTTCACCGCAGGCTTTGCAGGAAAAAATAGATCTGGCCAGGGGAAGAATTTATGCTGATGTGGGGTTTCATTTTGGGGCCAGCAGTAAAAGCATTCAGTATTTCAATGAAATTTCCGGTAAGGTGTTTGGGTTGAAAGTTTATATGAATCAGACCACCGGGGATTTATTGATGGAGGATGATCAAACTTTGGAGGCTGTTTTTTCCACCTGGCCAAAAAACCTGCCTGTTTTAGTTCATGCAGAAGGTGATACGTTGCAAAAAGCCATTTTCTTGGCCAAAAAATTTGGTAATCAGTTGCATGTCTGTCATGTTTCTTTGCGAAAAGAGATTGAACTAATTAAAGCTGCCAAAAGGAATGGCCTGCAAATAAGCAGTGAGGTAACCTGTCACCATCTGTTTTTAACTAATGAAGACGCAAAAAGGTTGGGTGCATATGGACTGATGAAGCCACCTCTTTCCAGCAAAGAAGATCAAGATGCCCTATGGCAAGCCGTGGTTGAGGGGACCATTGATATGATTGCCTCTGATCATGCTCCGCACACCAGAGCAGAAAAAGAAGGGGAAAAGCCGCCATACGGTGTGCCGGGGTTGGAAACTACGCTACCACTGCTACTGACAGCTGTAAATGATGGGCGATTGACTCTGGAGAGATTGATCGAGTTGACAAGCACCAATCCCAAAAGAATTTTTGGTATTCTCCAACAACCAGAAACTTTTGTAGAAGTAGAAACTATACCCTACACCCTAAACCCTAACAACTTGTTTACCAAATGTGGTTGGACCCCCTTTGTTGGAATGAAGGTAACAGGGAGAGTTAAAAAAGTGGTTTTAAGAGGGAAGATGGTTTATGATGGCCAAAACATTTTTGGTCCATATGGACAAATTCTGAAAGGGTGATTTGACAACTTAAGTTTTTATGGTATACTGTATTCATAATGCGTTTGTTTGCGTAAGCAACGATAAGTCCGCCGCAGCGGACAAGCAGCATACATCAGTCCTGAGCGAAGTCGAAGGATAGAGTATGACAGAAATTGAACTGTGCAAATACAATAAGCGTGTCGTCCGCCAGCTGGCGGAACGGAGCGCTGAAAGAGATAAATTTTTGTAAAAAAATTTAAGCAAGGTGGCACCGCCATAAAAGGCCCTTGTAAGTTTCTGATCTAATGATTGGAGATTTACAAGGGTTTTTTAAATGGAGAAAATATTATGGTAGAAAAAATAGAAATGGGTCAGACTGAGAGAGACGCAGGCCAGGGATATCCTTTAGTAGAAAGTTTGGTTGCGCAGCTGGGAATACCGCCAGAAGGAATTGGAACATATCTTGGAGGTCTATGTGTGGCACTTGGTCAAAAAAATAGTCCAATACCGATAGATGATCCGCGGATTGTTGAATATTTAGAATTCAAGAGGACAAGACTTGCAAAGTAGGTTTCGATTTTCAGGGGTTGACAGGAAAAACATCTAGCATTAAACTATCTCAAGGCTATGCATAAGAAATGTATTTTTGAATTAGATTTAATAGTTTATTGATCCGCCAATGGGCGGATTTTTTTTGGAGAGATTCTGGACAAGCCAGAATGACATATGAAATTTAAAGGCAGAGATATTATAGACATAAATGATTTTTCCAAAGAAGAGCTGCTATATATCTTAAAAACTGCTAAAAGATTTGATCCGGCTTTTGTTAAAAGCGACAGGTCAAATTACACTATTGCCCAAGGTAAAATTGTTGCTTTGCTTTTTTTTGAACCTTCTACTCGGACAGAACAATCCTTCCGTTCTGCAGCCCAAAAAATAGGCATGGGGATAATTGGTTTTAATGATCCGGAGGCCACCTCCATTCACAAAGGTGAAACTTTTTCAGATACTATCAGAATTATGGACTCATATGCTGATGTTTTAATTATGAGGCACCCGGAGGCTTTATCAGCAAAAAAGGCAGCAGAAGTTGCCCAAATTCCGGTTATAAACGCAGGAGACGGGCCTAATCAGCATCCAACTCAAACAATGCTTGATCTTTATACGATGATGAAGGAGGCCGGGAAGTTAGATGGGATTACAGTAGCCTTGATGGGGGATTTAAAATATGGCAGAACCGTTCATGCGCTTTCTCTTGCTTTAAGCCTTTTTAGAGTTAAACAGATTTTTATTTCACACCCTAATCTTGCGATGCCTGATGAATTTTTAAAGATTTTAAAAAGCAGGAAAGTGACTTATGAAGAATATGAACGTTTGCCGGAAAACTTAGAGGCAAACTTTCTTTACCAAACCAGAGTGCAGAAAGAGAGATTTAAAGATTTAAAGGAATACGAAAGGATTAAAGATAAATTTATTTTAGACTCTTCTTTTAAGAAGTACCTGGATCGGGGAATAAAATTGATGCATCCTTTGCCTAGAGTAAATGAGATTGATCCGGCGCTAGATAGTCATAAAAATGCCATTTATTTTGCTCAAGCCAGGAATGGTTTATATATTAGAGAAGCGTTGTTGGCTTTAGTCTTAGGAAGAATTAATTCTCGATAAAAGGAGAGTAAATTTATGCAAGGGAGACTGATTCTGTCCGATGGGACAGTTTTTTTAGGAGAAAGCTTTGGGAAAGAGGTAGCTACCTCAGGCGAGGTGGTTTTTAATACCGGTATGGTGGGATACCCGGAATCCTTGACAGACCCATCTTATTTTGGCCAAATCCTAGTTTTGACTTATCCCTTGCAGGGAAATTACGGGGTGCCGGGAAAAAAGTTTTGGGAATCAAAAAAAATTCAGGTTAAGGGGTTAATTGTGCAAAACTATATTGACCACCCGTCACATTTTGAAAGCCAGAAAACTTTGGGGGAGTGGCTGAAAGATGAAGGGATACCTGCTTTGCAGGGGATTGATACCAGGGAGTTGACTACTAAGCTTCGGAAGCATGGAGTGATGCTTGGTCGAATAGAAGTAGAGTCTAGAGTCAAGAATCTAGAGTCTAGGAATCAACAGTCTAGACTCTCGACTCTAGCGACTAGCGACTCTATTTATGATCCGAATAAAGAGAATATCTTGCCTTATGTTAGTTGTAAAAAGGTGGAGGTGTATGGTCCTTCGACTTCGCTCAGGATGAACAAGAAAAATATAGTCTTAATTGATTGCGGAGCCAAGGAAAATATTATCAGGAGTTTAGTTAAAAGAGGAGTCAGGGTAACCAGGGTGCCCTGGGATTTTAATCCGATAGCTAGTCCGCCAGCTGGCGGATTTGACGGAGTTCTAATTTCCAACGGCCCGGGAGATCCAAAACAGGCTAAAGCCACTATAGAAACTGTTAAGCAGTTGCTTGATGCAGGTGTCCCCACTTTTGGTATTTGTTTAGGCAGCCAGATTTTATCTTTGGCAGCTGGAGGAGAAACTTACAAACTAAAGTTCGGTCATAGAAGCCAAAATCAGCCTGTACTAGATCAAAATAACAAGAAAGCTATCATAACCAGTCAAAATCATGGTTTCGCGGTGGATATGAAATCTTTAGGAAAAGAGTGGCTAGAGTGGTTTGTTAATTTAAATGACGGCACAAATGAGGGGATTAGGCACAATAAAAAGTCTTTTATAGCAGTACAATTTCACCCGGAAGCCAACCCGGGTCCGACAGAGGGCGGTTATTTATTTGATGAATTTTTGGATTTAATATAAGGACCTGCTTCGCACTGTTGTATGAAATATTTTACAACGCGCTCGCAGAACCTTGTCTTTTTTGATAGGAATCAAAAAACATGAAAAAGGTCCTAGTTTTGGGTTCAGGAGCATTAAAAATCGGTGAAGCTGGAGAGTTTGATTATTCCGGCTCACAAGCGTTGAAAGCTTTGAAAGAAGAAGGTATTGAGGCGGTTTTAATAAATCCTAATATCGCCACCATTCAAACCTCGGAAGGTTTGGCCAAAAAGATTTATTTTTTACCGGTGACTCCATATTTTGTCCAAAAAGTAATTGAGAAGGAAAAGCCGGATGGAATTTTTTTAAGCTTTGGAGGACAAACAGCCCTAAATTGTGGCCTGGCACTTGAGGATCAAGGGGTATTTAAGCGTGAGAAAGTAAGAGTGTTAGGGTCTCCGGTTAAAAGTATTCGGATTACAGAAGACAGGGAACTGTTTGCTAAGGAGCTGGCCAAGATAGGTGTTAAGGTTCCCAAAGGCGGGTTTGCCCGCTCACTAGATCAGGCCCTAAAAATTGCAGAAACGTTAGGATACCCTTTACTCATAAGAAGCGGTTTTTCCTTGGGAGGATTGGGGTCCGGAGTTATAGAAAATGAAAAAGAGCTTATCCAGATGGTGACTTTAGCTTTGAAGCAGGCCCCCCAGATAGCTGTAGAAGAGTATTTAAAGCACTGGAAAGAGGTTGAGTATGAAGTAGTCCGGGACAATTTAGGCAACAAAATTACTGTTTGTAATATGGAAAATATGGATCCTTTAGGCATCCATACCGGAGAGAGTATTGTAGTGGCTCCTTCCCAAACTCTTAATAATTACCAGTATCATTTTTTACGCAGAATCTCTCTTGCGGTGATTGAACATTTAGGGATTGTCGGTGAATGTAATATCCAGTTTGCCTTAAATCCTAAAAATAATGACTACCGGGTGATTGAAGTAAATGCCAGGTTGTCCCGGTCTTCTGCTTTGGCCTCAAAAGCTACCGGGTACCCCTTGGCCTACATTGCCGCCAAACTTGCCTTAGGTTATAACCTGCCGGAGTTAAAAAATAGCGTGACTCTGTCAACTTCGGCATTTTTTGAGCCGGCGTTAGACTATATAGTGGTTAAGATCCCGCGCTGGGATTTGCAAAAATTTGTGGGGGCAAAAGAGGCGATTGGTTCGGAGATGAAAAGCGTGGGAGAGGTGATGGCTGTCGGACGAAGTTTTCCGGAAGTGCTGCAAAAAGCCATCAGGATGCTGGAAACAGGTCAAGATGGGTTACTGCAAAACAGTATTGACGACACGAAACTTTTACCTACAACAGAGCGGCTATTTGTGATTGCCAAAAGATTCGGCAAGGGCGAATCTGTAGAGGCTGTCTATAAGGCAACCGGCATTGATCCTTGGTTTTTGTATCAGATTCAGGAAATAGTGAAGTTTGAAGGTAGGTTACAGGTTACAGGCAACAGGTTGCAGTCAGAAATTGTTAGAGAAGCTAAGAAGTTGGGGTTTTCAGATAAGATATTGGCTAAAGGGCTTAAAAAAACGGAGGAAGAAGTAAGGGAGTTTAGGAAAAAGAATGGCATAGTGCCGAAGGTCAAACATATTGATACCCTGGCAGCAGAATATCCGGCCAAGACGAATTATTTATATTTGACATATCATGGAGATGAAACGGAGAAAGAGAATGTCATTCTGGCAAACGAAGTGCGTCCAGAATCAAAAAAGCAAGGATCCTGGACAAGCCAGGATGACAAAAAGAAGCAAAAGGCAATCGTCTTGGGTTCCGGGCCTTATCGGATTGGTTCCTCAGTGGAGTTTGACTGGTGCTCGGTGACAGCTGCGCAAACACTTAGAAGTAGGGGCTTGGAAACAATTATCATAAATTGTAATCCGGAAACTGTTTCTACTGACTTCGACTCGGCAGATAAGTTGTACTTTGAGCAACTGACCTTTGAGCGGGTGAGTGATATCTATGAAATAGAAGTGCAAAGTGCAAAGTTCAAAGTGCAAAGTTGGAAAAACTCAACACTAAACACTAAGCACTCAGCACTTGTCTTAGGTTTTGGCGGGCAAGTTCCCAATAATTTGGCAATGGACTGTTTCCGGGCCGGTTATAAAATACTGGGGACTTCCCCGGAAAGCATTGACCGGGCAGAGGATAGGGATAAGTTTTCTAAACTGCTGGATCAACTGGGAATTCTGCAGCCGGATTGGCAGAGCTTGAAAACTGCTGATGAGGCACTTAAGTTTGCCAGAAAAATAGGCTATCCAGTTTTGATCAGGCCCTCGTATGTTTTATCAGGTTCTGCCATGAACGTGGCATATTCCGGCACTGATTTGAAAAGAGCGCTAAAAAGCGCAGCCGATATATCGGCAGAGCATCCGGTGGTTGTCTCTAAATTTGTGGAAGGAGCCAAAGAGATTGAGGTGGATGGGGTGGGACAGGATGGCCAGCTTCTAATTTACGCCATCTCCGAGCATGTGGAAAATGCCGGGGTGCACTCCGGGGATGCCACCATAGTTTTGCCGCCGCAGCGGTTGTATTTGGAAACTGTGAGAAAAGTTAAGGATGCTACCAGAAAGATTCTCCAGGCATTGAATATAAACGGTCCTTTTAATATCCAGTTTTTAGCCAAAGATAATCAGGTTTTGGTGATTGAATTAAACCTGCGCGCTTCCCGCTCTTTCCCGTTTGTTTCTAAAGTAACCGGCTATAACTTTGTGGAAATGTCAACTCAGGTGATGCTGGGGGAGAAGATATCGGGAGACTTTAATACCTTAGACTTAGATTATGTCGGGGTAAAAGCTCCTCAGTTTTCCTTTAGCCGGATTAAGGGAGCTGATCCAAGGCTTCGGGTGGAGATGTCTTCAACTGGGGAGGTGGCCTGTTTTGGTGATGACCTGCAGGAAGCTTATCTTAAAGCCATACTGGCCACCGGTTTTAAGATGCCCCAAAAATCAGTTTTATTAACTATTGGCGGAGAAGAAAATAAACTGGATTTGCTCTCGTCTGCAAGGGATTTATTCTACTTAGGTTTTAAGATATATGCGACACCGCAGACCCATGAGTTTTTAAGTAAGAATGATATTCAAAGTACCAGAGTCTCTAAAATTTCGGAAAGAAAGCACCCGTCAGTTTTGGACCTGTTAAAACAAGACGGTATTGATTTAGTGATAAACATTTCCAAACCCCGTTCGAAAAAAGGTGAAACCGATGGGTTTATTATCAGGAGGACTTGTGTTGATTTAGGAATACCCCTGATAACTAATTTACAGGCAGCAGAACTTTTAATTTCAGCATTAACTAATAAGAAAATGGAGGATTTAAAAATCAAGAGTTGGGATGAATATGTTTCCCAATAACTAGTTAATATTCTACATAAATGCTATTGGCAAGAAGGTATAGCTTCGTCTGGTTTTGAGCCTTCAACGTATGTACATAATATGATCCGCTTGTAGGTGTTGCTGGAAACATTGATAGCGTAAATAGAGGCACGATAATTACCTATAAATCCTCCTCCTTCGCCCCCGGCACACAGTAAGTAGAAAATATTTGATTTTGTCATCTGTAAAGGTTGTGTGCATCCCCAATAGGCGGATTTTTCATAAGGAATATAGACAATCTGTTTGAATGACTTGTTAGCAAAGTTAAATTCCCCGAAGTAGACATCACTTCCGCCGCCGCCGGCATAGGCTGTTTTGATAGGGAATACATTTGAGGAGGTATTTTTGGATGGAATGCCGTATTCTACAAATGTTCTATTATCTTCAGTATCACATATTGTAATCTGAGTTAAAGATTCCCTATTCAATACTTGAAGAAGCGAAGAGTATATTGTAGAGTGGTTTTTATTTTGATCAATAGAAAAATTTTCTTTTCCAATTTTATCATAATGTAACACTTCATAGTATTTCTTTGAACCCGAATATCTGGTGAATACATAGTAACTTGTACAGCTTAAACCAACCAGATCTGTTTCAGGAATACTTGTTATTGTGCTCGGATAATCAATATCGGCGAAAAACTTTGCATTTAGATTAATTTGTCGTTTTGAAAATTCTTTCTTATCATCAGTTTCGGCAGCAGTAGATGATTCAAAACTGGAAGTTGGAGTAGGTAAGAGTGCGTTGGAAAGTTTAGTTTGTTTGCTATATAATAAGTATACGCCTAAAGTCAGAGTTATCAAAATAACAATTACAACTGGAACTAAGCCCGTCTGGCGGACGGGTAAACCTTTTTGTTTCATTCAATCCAGTATACCATCATGTATTACAACTGAAAATTCCAGCCACGAAATCAATTGCATATTGACAATTTAGTGTGCGATCGTACAATAAATTGATATGGGGGTTTACAAAAAAAGTTTGGCTAATGCGATTTTGCATATTTTGGAAAAAGCAGTCGATGGCTATGTCAGATTTGAGGATTTTACTTATCACCATTACCGCTATCACTACGACATTCCTGAACTTAAAAAATCTGCACTATCCCAAGCATTAAGAAGACTCCGAGAAGGTGGTTTAATTGAGCAAGTCAAGCTTAAAAATGATGTCATTATAAAATTAACAGAAGCAGGAAGGGATTTAATTAGTGATCCGTTTGAAGAGAAAAATTGGGATGGGAAATGGAGGATAGTAATTTTTGATATACCGGAGGAGAAGCGGATTATCAGAAATCTTTTTAGAAGGAATTTAAAAAAATGGGGTTTTAAACATCTGCAAAAATCCGTCTGGATTAGCAGAAGAAATGTTTTTGATAAACTGGAATCATATATTAAGGATCTGGGGATAGAAAAGTGGGTGATAGTAATGGAAGTCAATCGTTTGACTAGTCATACCATTTCGTGATGCGATCGTACAAGCAATTGGTACATCAAGATTCAAATTAGATTTTTTGCGGGAAATGTGGGAAGATAGGGTATAGGGTATAGGGTATAGGGTATAGGGTATAGGGTATAGGGTATAGTCAAAAAGCAAAATTTTTTTCTACTATACCCTAGTCGCTAACCCCTAAACCCTAGCGAAAATGTTCATTCCGAAACACTCAATTACAAACAAGATCCTCAAAGATATTGGGATTGTGGAAGCGGCCAGAGAAGTGATTATGAATGCTCCTTTGGTGCCGGCTTGGGAAGCAAAGTTTCGCAAAGAAGCGATTGAGCGGACAATTCACCATGGCACTCATTTGGAAGGTAATCCTTTGTCTCCGGAAGAGGTAAGAGATGTTCTGGAAGGCCAGGAAGTAATTGCCCGGGATCGGGATGTCCAGGAGATTATCAATTACCGTAATGTCTTAAAGTTTATTGAAGGTATTTTTGTCCAAATTGGCTCCTCCGGCAGTTACAGTTTTACCTTGGAAACCATTCTGGAGATGCACAAGTTGACTACGGAGAAGATTTTGTCCCCCGAAACCTCGGGGCAATTTCGGATTAGGCAGGTGGTGATCAAAAATACCAAAACCGGACAGGTTTCCTATACCCCTCCACCGGCAGTGGAAGTACCGTATTTGGTGGAAGATCTTGTAACTTGGATTAACTCTGATGAAGGAAAAGAGCTTCATCCGATTATCAAAGCCGGGATTATCCACTATGAACTGGCGAGAATCCACCCTTTTGTAGACGGTAATGGTAGGGTAGCCAGGGCCGTGGCCACTTTAATTTTATTCCTGGATGGCTATGACATCAGAAAGTTTTTCTCTTTTGAAGAATATTTTGATGAGGATCCCATGAAGTATTACTTAACCTTGCAAGCTGTATCAAACCAGCTCGTTCTGGATACTCATGAGCGTGATCTAACACCGTGGCTGGAGTATTTCGTCGAGGGAGTGGCAATTGAACTAAATCGCGTTAAAGAAAAAGTGCAAAGAATTTCAGTTGATGCCAGGATCAAAGATAAGCTGGGACAGCAGCTCCAGTTAAACGAGCGGCAAATGTTGATTATGGAATATATTCACCGGCACAAGGGATTATCCAATAAAGAGTTCCGTAAGATTTTTCCGGATCATTCTGATGATACGGTTTTACGGGAACTTAAATTCCTCCGCCAAAAAGGCCTGGTGAAAAAATCCGGCGGCACCAAAAAAGCGGTTTATGTATTAAAATAGTAGCTTTTAAGGCTCCCTGTAACTAATTGTCGGGTGTGGATCGGCGACTCCTATTACATTTACGATTGCTGTTTGAATTTTACCACTATCTAACATAACGCCAATACTGTTTCTACCTACCTCCTTTGCCCCTACATATTGAACATGGTCTGCTAATTTATATGCTTGATCCAAGGCATTCGAACGCTCTTCGTCTGATCTATATTGCGTTTCTATAATGCTTCTATCTAATCTTACGATTCCAAAACTTGCACTAAGCGGTATGGATGTTTTTAGTAAAACAGACATTCCGGATATAGCTTTCCTCATTCTTTCAGCTATAAGAATTGCGGTTTCGAGATCCGTATCTACCAATACTTCAAATTCATCTCCATGTAGTCTAGCTATCAAATCTGTTGGCCTTAATACGCTTTTGGCAAGTTGCCCAGCTAATCCCAGAGCCATATCACCTTCAATATGGCTCTTCTGTATATCATTGTAGTCCCCAAAATGGTCGAGATCGAATGCTATCAGTACTGCGCCTTGTTTATCTCTTCTTAACTTCGCCAATTTATCTTTCATAACCCTATTCCATCCAATAGCAGAATATATTTCATCATTGTAAGGATCTCTATCAATCAGTTGTTGTAGTCTTGTATTTTCCTCCTTTAAAGCTACTTGTTCCTTTGCCAATTGGTGTGCTAAATTGAGTAGATCAGCTGAGGTTTTGTTATCATCGGGCAGATTTGGCAAAACAGCTATCAATCTGCTGTGTAATTCAGCTGCTAGTTCTGTTACCCGAGGATCCTCCTGTTGCGTAGTCTCTTTGGATGCACCGTGTGTTTCAAGCATATAACCTTCAGAATAAACCATAGATGCGTATTTTACAATAGCTTTGGAATCTATTACAATCCTACTATTGTCATTCTGAGCGAACGAAGTAAGCGTCAGAATCTTAACTCAATCAAGATTGTTACGTCTCCCGCACCAGAATCGGTACGGGATCCTCGCAATGACAGAAACAAAATGAAATTTTCTAAACTTACAGAGTATTTTGAAAAATTGGAACAGACTTCTTCCAGACTCTCTTTAATTGATATTTTGGCAGAGCTTTTTTCCAAAGTTAAACCTGCGGAAATTGCCAAAGTGGTTTATTTAATCCAGGGCCGGGTGGCGCCTTTTTATGAACCGATTGAGATCGGTATGAGCGAGAAGTTGGTGGCTCAATCTATTGCCAGAGCTTATGGAGTAGAGCGGGAAGAGGTGTTGAGAGAATATGGACAGGTAGGAGACTTAGGGGTTGTGGCACAACGTCATTCTGGTAAGCAAAGCGCATCCAGAATCGATTCTGGACAAGCCAGAATGACAATTACAGATGTATTTAAGACTTTGACAGAGATTGCCGGGACTGCCGGGAAGGGGACAGTTGAGAAAAAATTGGAACTTCTTTCCGGTCTGCTAAAGCAGATGGATCCGGTTTCGGCAAAACATCTGGTCAGGATTCCTCTGGGTGTTTCCAGGTTGGGAATAGGGGATCCGACGGTGTTAGACGGCTTTGCCCTGGCTAAGCTGGGGGACCGGAAAAGGCGCAAAGAGCTGGAAGAAGCTTACAATAAAACTTCTGATTTAGGAGTGATTGCGGAAACATTATGGAGTCAGGGAATTCAGGGAGTGCGGAGCTTGGATGTGACAGTGGGTCGACCCATCAGGTCGCAGCTGGCAGAACGTTTGCCTGATGCCAATACCATTTTAGAAAAATTTGGCGGCGAAGCACATGTTCAGTATAAATATGATGGTTTCAGGATTGAAATACACAAACAAGGTCAAAAAGTCAGGCTGTTTTCCCGGAATTTAGAGGAAACTACACCCATGTTTCCCGAGATTATCCAGGGGATTTTGAAACAAGTTAAAGCAGACAGCATTATTTTGGACTCGGAAGCAGTAGCTTTTAACCCGGAGTCAGAGGAATTTTTGCCTTTCCAGGAAACCACTAAAAGACGGCGTAAATATAACATTGAGGAGATGGCAAAAAGCTTACCTTTAAAAGCTTTTGTGTTTGACATTATGTATTTAAATGGGAAATCCTTAATTGACTTATCCCTCCGAGCCCGGATGGAAAAATTGAAAAAAGTCATCACCCCTGATACGGTTTTACTTGCGCAGCCCGGGGAGTTTACCAAGTCAGTAAAACGGATTATTGAATTATTTGATGATGCAATTACCAAGGGATTGGAAGGGCTTGTTTGTAAAAGGCCTGATTCAAAATATGAGGCAGGAGCCAGAAATTTCAATTGGGTCAAGCTAAAAAGACACTCGGCAGGAGAGCTCAAAGACACAATTGATTGCGTAATTTTAGGCTATATCTTCGGCCGGGGGAAACGGGCAGGGTTCGGAGCTGGTTCTTTGTTGGTGGGTGTTTACGATAAGGGAAAAGACGAATTCGTGACGGTTTCTAAAATCGGCACCGGTTTAACTGATGAAGAATGGAGGGAGATAAAAGTGAAAAGTGCAAAGTTCAAAGTGCAAAGTAAACCAGCCAGAGTGAGCTCGCTCATTACACCGAGTGTTTGGGTGGAACCAAAGATAGTGATTGAGGTGTTGGCAGATGAGATCACAAGAAGCCCGGTTCATACTGCCGGAAAAAAGGGCTCAGAGCCCGGTTACGCCCTCAGATTTCCCAGGTTGGTCAAGTTCCGTGGTTCTGATAAACACGCTGAAGACGCTACAACTGTTAAAGAGTTGGTTGAGATGTATAAGCTTCAATTTAAGAAATAGATATAACGGTTATAATAGTTATAAAAATTATAAAATTTATATAAAAACAAAATGGCAAGCGGCGGCTACAAAGATTTACCTTTCTTTAAACAAACTGAAATTATTTATGATTTTACTGTTGAGTTTGTTCAAAAATATATTGACTACAAATCCAGAACCAAAGACCAGATGGAGCAGGCTGCCAGATCCGGAAAACAGAATATTGCTGAGGGGTATTTACAGAAGAGCCTAGAAGGAAGGATTAAACTTTTAGGAGTGGCAAGGGGTAGCTTGGAAGAGCTCCTAAATGATTATCAGGATTTTTTGCGCCAGCATGGGTTAGGATTTTGGGAGAAAGATTCTATGGAAGCCAGGAGAGTCAGGGGCTTTGTATATAACGATTATAATAATTATAAAAATTATAAAGATTATATTGAAAATGCAGAAAGCGCAGCAAATGCGATGATTTGCCTAATTAACCAAACCAACCGTTTATTAGATCAAAAGTTAAGATGGTTAGAAGAAAAATTTGTTAATGAAGGCGGGTTTAGAGAGAATCTTTTTAAGAGAAGGATGGCAAAGAAGAAAGAATAGATAGTATTAATAGTTTAATTAGCGTTACGCCACGAGTATGTGTAAGATGGTAAATTGAGGACGAAGCGACCTAATAAGATGGCTTTTCTTTCGGCCACAAGACCACTGCTTGTTGCGTGTAGCCAATCTAGTGCGGCGTCGCTAACTTCGGTATAAGCACTTGTTCTCGGTTGTCCTTTTACACTTTCTTCTATAAGAGATTCTCGCCTTGTCTCTGTCTGTTCGATTCTGCCAAGGCGATTTGCAACAGCAGTTTCATAGGTTTGGGTTTCAACCCTAACAAGTGGCTCTATTGCTTTTTTGATTACACCTCCGACCCGCTCAATCATGAACCATTTATAGCAGGTGTATAATCTATAAGTCAAGAGGTACTTGGTTATTTAATATGGTAGAATGCGGGCATGGGCTATGTAGCTGATTTGCATATTCACTCCAGGTACTCCCGGGCCTGTTCTCCAGCATTAAATGTTCCTAATTTGGTGGAATGGGGGAAGCTGAAAGGGATTGATGTTTTGGGGACAGGAGACTGTCTGCATCCCCTTTGGTTTGCCGAGCTTAAAAGCCAGCTAACAGATGACGGTTCGGGATTTTTAAGCTTTGAAAAAGATCCGGCAGTTAAGTTTGTTTTAACAGTGGAAGTGGCCTCGATTTATTCCCACCAAGGCGCAGTCCGCCGGATTCATAATGTAATTATGCTGCCTTCGTTTGAATCAGTGGAGAAGTTGCAAAAAGCCCTACTGGTAAAAAAAGCCAACCTTTCCTCCGACGGCCGGCCGATTGTGGGAATTCCCTCTAAAGAATTGCTCAGGATGTGTTTGGAAATAGATCAAAACGTCATTTTTATGCCGGCCCATGCCTGGACTCCCTGGTTTGGCATTTTTGGTTCGCAGTCCGGGTATAACTCCTTGCAAGATTGCTTCGAAGATTTAACAGAGTATATTCATGCCATAGAAACCGGGTTGTCCAGCGATCCGGCCATGAACTGGCGGATTAAAGAGTTAGACAACCGCTCAATTATATCTTGTTCTGATGCCCATTCTTTGCCTAATTTAGGCAGGGAGGCAACGGTTTTTGGGGGTAATCTGGAAGACAGATACGAAGGTTTATGGAAAGCTATTTCAAACAAGATTGCCACCCTTCGACAAGCTCAGGGTAAACTTCCTCGCAATGACGGAATAGTAGGTACTATTGAATTTTATCCGGAGGAGGGGAAATATCATTACACAGGACACCGCAGTTGTAATGTGAAGTATTCGCCGGAGGATACTAAGCTAAAAGGGGAGAAGTGCCCGGTTTGTGGCAGGGGATTAACCGTGGGAGTAATGGAAAGAGTAGAAGCGATGGCTTCGCGATCGAATGTAGAATTGAAAATTGAAAATGTCCAAGGGTTAATAAAAAGTAGAGCGTTTCCAGAAAGGGCTGGATATAGAATGTTAGTGCCGCTTTTACAAATAATTGCTGAGGCTTTTGAAACTGCCCCAACAACCCAAAAGGTTCTAAACGAGTATAAAAAGTTAACAACTTTCTTAGGGAATGAGATGAAAATTTTGACCAAGATAAAAACAGATGAAATTGCTAAAGTTTCAGGACATAAAGTGGCAGAAGGGGTGGAAAAGGTGAGAAAAGGAGATTTGGTGATTGATCCGGGATATGATGGGGTGTATGGAATAGTGAAGATTTGGGATCATGGGAAGGAGATTGCCAAAGAAGCAGAGGAGGCTCCCCAGTTGGGGTTGTTTGATTAGGAAATAGTCGTCAGCTTTCAGTCTTCAGTCGTCAGACTATTGCAATTTTAAGTCTGAAAGCTGATAGCTGATGACTGAAAGCTATTTATGAAGATCTTTAAGGATCGACAATCTGCCGGGCAGTTGCTGGCAAATAGATTGAAAGATATCAAAGCTGATCTTGTTTTAGGTATTCCCAGAGGCGGGGTGGTGGTGGCTGCTGAAATTGCCAAAGATTTAAATTTGCCCTTGGATATTGTAGTCACCCGCAAAATTGGTGCTCCTGGTCAGGAGGAGTTAGCTTTAGGTGCAGTTGATCCTGACGGGGAAGTGGTCTGGGAAGATAGGCTTTTAAGTGATTTAGGACTTAAGATTGACGATCTGAAACTAGAGGTTCTCGATCAGTGGAAAGAACTTAAAAGAAGGGAAGATTTATATCGAAACGGTAGATCCCTCTTGGATGTAAATGGCAAAACGGCCATCTTGATAGATGATGGAATAGCCACCGGAGCTACAGTTCTTTCAGCCATCAAATATCTAAAAAGACACGGAGCAAGGATAGTATTGGCTGTACCTGTTGCAAGTCAAGATGCCCTAAGAAAGGTGGAAGGGCAAGTTGATCAGAGTGTAGTACTGGAGGCGCCTGAATATTTCCAGGCTGTGGGTCAGTTTTATCATCAATTTGAGCCTGTGACAGATAAAGAGGTGATATACTTATTAGAAGCTAGCTCGTCACGGCAGTAAAAACCGCTTGCGCGACCACATCTATGAGTGAAGATAATTTTTTAAAAGTAGCCAAACAGGCAGCTATAGAGGCTGGAAAAATAATACAAAAATATTCCGGCAGGAGTTTAAGCTTAAGCTTAAAAAATGAAGATAAAAGCGATTTTGCTACATATGCAGATCTTGAATCAGAAGAAAAAATTGTTGAGATCTTATCCAAAAACTTTCCGACACATAACATTATTGCAGAAGAAAAAAATAAAATAAATAAAGGATCCGAATATACTTGGGTTGTTGATCCTTTGGATGGCACTATCTCTTATGCGCATGGCCTCCCATTCTTTGCGGTATCAATCGGCCTGTTAAAGAGTAATAAGCCTATTCTAGGCGTTATCAATGATGTTTACTCGCAGGATTTATATTTTGCCCAGGAAGGTCTGGGGGCATATCTTAATGGCAAAACTATTCGAGTCAGTCGGGAGAAAAACCTTGACGGGGCAGTTATTGATCTGGATTTTGGCCATAAGGCTAGACGGAAACAAAAAATAGAAAGTTATGTTAACCTATTGGCCTTGAAGGCGGGATATCCTTATTCGTTCGGACCGGCGGCAGGAATCTTGGCGCTAGTTGGCACAGGGGCTTTAGACGGGTATGTGGCTCAAGGATGGCAATGGGATTTTGCGGCAGGAGCGGTAATTGTCAGAGAAGCCGGTGGGAAAGTGAGTGATTTTGCAGGTAATGAGCCGGATTGGACTAAGGAGAGATTAAATATTGTAGCTTCAAATGGTTTGATACATGAGCAAATCCTGGAGGCACTTAAGAAGTGAAACTAATAGTGGGACTGGGAAACCCGGGAGAAAAATATGCTGGTGTCAGGCATAATTTAGGCTTTATGGTGGTGGAGGAGTTAAGTGCAAAGTGCAAAGTGCAAAGTGCAAAGTGGGAGTACAAAGAAAAGTTTAAATCTGAAATTCTGCGCCTTGACTTATCACTTAGCACTAATCACTTGTCACTTATTCTGGCTAAACCCCAAACTTATATGAATAATTCTGGTATGGCTATTAAACTCCTGACTACTTACTACAAGCTACCAACTACTGACCTTATTGTGGTCCATGACGATTTAGACCTTCCTTTAGGTAAAATTAAAATCAGGATGGGTGGGGCAGCAGCCGGGCATCATGGAGTGGAATCTATTATTGCAGCCTTAGGGACAGACCAATTTATAAGAGTGAGATTGGGAATTGGCCCGGCCACAGGAGTGGTGGAAAAGTTTGTGTTGGAGCCTTTTGTGCAATCAGAAAAGCATCAGGTTAAGCATATAATGAAACAAGCAATCAAAGCGCTTAATTTGCTTTTGGAAAAGGGTTTAGAAAAAGCCCAAAATCAGTATAATTAGGTAAGCAGCTCGTCACAGTACAAAAAATCGCTCGCACAGTAGAGACTTGCTCGCTTGTGAGTATTTTGTGGATACCATTAATCTGATGGCATGGGGGCAGTTAGCACAAAATCCTCAACATTTTTTGTTTACTTGTGATTTCGCTGCTTCTAAAAGTTTCCATTCTTGACAGTGATCATTTTTCTCTTTAGACTAAAGGACAATGGAACGCAACTCCTTTTTAACGATCCCGATGTCTATTCTGTTAGGATCAGTACTTATTTCAATCGCTATCTTAATTCACGGGGGAATTATTAAAATTGCCCCTAAGACAGCCGGTACGAAAATCACTGCCCCGGTAGCTTCTCCGCAAGTCCCACAAGCTCCCCAGCAACCAACTTCAGTCAAAGTGTCTTTAGATGATGATCCGGTTTTGGGCAGTAAAGATGCCAAAGTAACCTTGATAGAATTTTCTGATTATGAATGCCCTTTTTGTAAAAGACACTTCGACCAAGTCTACCCTTCTTTAAAAAAAGATTACATAGATACGGGTAAAGTGAAGATGGTTTTTCGCGATTATCCTCTGCCTTTCCATGATCCCATGGCCACCTTTGAAGCTGGGGCTGCCAACTGTGCTAAGGAACAAGGGGGAGATAGCGCTTACTTTAAATTCCACAACAGCATATTTACCAAAACCAAATCTAACGGCAACGGGTTAACAAAAGACGAGGTCTACCAATTCGCTGCTGATTTGGGGTTAAACAAGGCAAATTTGAAATCTTGTGCTGATTCGGAAAAGTATGCGGAAGAGATTAAAAAAGATGTGGCTGATGGCAGTGCGGCCGGAGTTTCCGGCACACCGAGTTTCTTTGTGGGAAAATCAGATCCCTCAGGCACTATTACCGGTACGATTATAGTCGGCGCCCAACCATATTCTGCCTTCCAGGCCGTCATAGATCCGCTGCTTTAAAAATGGGGATTTTAGCATACATCATCATCTTTACTTTAATAGGCAGTGTGGTGTCTTTAATTGGCGGAATACTGCTGCTAGTTAAACAAAAGTTTGCTCTTTCTATTTCCCATTATTTATCTTCATTTGCAGCCGGAGCGCTGCTTTCTGCTGCCTTTTTTGATCTGCTGCCGGAGGCTACGGGATATATGGAAGAAGGAGGACTGGATATAAATTTGCCGCTTTGGATTCTTTTAGGCATCCTGATCTTTTTCTTACTTGAGCGGTTTATCCACCATCATCACGATCACACCAGTGTCCTTAAAGAAGAAAAAAAATCAATCATCCCTTTGGTGGTGATCGGAGATACGCTGCATAATTTTACCGATGGCATGGCCATTGCTGCTACTTTTTTAATCAGCATTCCTTTAGGGATTGTGACTTCTTTGGCAGTGGCAGCTCATGAGATCCCACAAGAGATAGGGGACTTTGGGCTGATGCTTAACAAGGGCTTAGAAAGAAAAAAGGTGCTTTTGATCAATCTTTTTAGCGCTCTTTCAGCTTTAGCAGGAGCTATCTTGATTTATTTGTATCAAGGCAGTATTGAGAAATTCTTGCCTATTATTTTGGCTCTTACCTCCGGCTTTTTTATCTATATTGCTTTAGCAAATCTGATCCCGGAAATACATAACCGGGATAATCAGAAAGTGGCCTTTTGGGAAACTATAATGCTCCTTTTGGGAGTAGTAGTGGTATATCTGGTCATTTCTGTTCTGGAAGGCCGTGTATGAGTGATAGCCAAATTATTTTAGCGGTTTTCCCAAAAGATATACCCCCTGGGCAGCTGCAGGAATAACAGCCTATCCTCTTGTGTAACGAGCTTTTCAATGCTATCATGGTAATCTTATAGCCCAAGATTATTTATGCAGAAAAATTTAATGCTGGCGGTTGTTAAAGTTAGTGCTGCTCCCGGTGTTGTAATAAAAAAAGTCCCCATTCCAAAACCAGGTAAAGATGAGGTTTTGGTCAAAGTAATTTACGCTTCAATTTGCGGCACGGACATCGGCATTTATGACTGGATTCCCTGGGCAGCCGCTCATATTAAACCACCAACAATCATCGGTCACGAGATGGTAGGAAAAGTTTTAAAAGTTAATACAAAACAAAAAACCGATATAAAAGTCGGGGATTTGGTTTCTTCTGAAACTCACATCTTCTGCCTAAACTGTTTCCAATGCAAGATTAAAAATTACCATGTCTGCGAAAATATCCAGCTTTTTGGCATCGGTCGGGATGGGGCTTATGCCGAGTATGCCACCATTCCTTTGCGAACTACCTGGAAGAATGATCCTGCCATCTCGATTGAGGCGATGAGTGTTCAGGAACCTTTGGGTAATGCTGTCAATGCAGTGGGTAAAGCCAAAGTCAAAGGTAAAAAAGTCTTAATTATGGGGCTGGGGCCAACCGGACTTTGTGCGGGAGGAGTGGCCCGGGCCACCGGCGCCAAAGAAGTGGTGGGGGTAAATGATGAGCCTTACAGACGGAAATTAGCCATGAAAACCGGCTGGTTTGATAGGGTAGTGGATGTGTTGGATATTAAAGAACATAACAGTTTTGACACCGTTTTGGAGATGAGCGGTAATAGGTTAGGGATAGAGGTAGCTTTTGATGCAGTCAGGATCGCCGGTACGATTATAGCCTTTGGTATACCTAAGGAGAATATTTCTATCGATTGGGGCAAATACTTAATAAATAAAGAGCTGATTATCCGTTCGGTGTTTGGCAGGCAGCTTTGGAAAACTTGGCACCAGACCACAGACCTTTTGAAATCAGGTAAAGTTGATTTATCTAAAATCATTACCCATAAATTTCGCTTAAAAGATTTTGATAAAGCCATGGCGGTGATGAAAAGCAGGCAATGCGGTAAAATAATTCTGGAGCCATGAATACTACGGACTTCTATCGCAATCTTGCAGAAGCAGTGAAAAGTGGCAAAATTCCTTATGTGATTGAATCAGGGGAAGGGGCGTACCTTACCATTAATGGGAAGAAAAAACTGAATTTTTGCTCCAGCCATTATTTAGGGTTGGCTGTAGATGATAGACTAAAAGAAGCTGTCAAAGAGGCAGTGGATAAATACGGTATCGGCACAGGTTACCGGACTCTGGCAGGTACTCATACCTTGCATGTTCAACTGGAAGAAGCTCTAGCCCGGTTTAAGGGAGCTGAGGCGGCTATTGTCTTAACCGGCGGCTACATGGCCAATTGCGCGGCCATTGCTACCATTATTGGCAAAGAAGATATTGTGATCTCCGATGAGCTAAACCATGCTTCTATTATTGATGCGATCCGGCTGTCCCAGGTTAAAAATAAGTTTATCTACAAACATTTGGATATGGGTGAGCTGGAAGAGCGGCTTAAAGAGGCGGTGGAGTTGCAAAAGACCCCAAAAGAGAATGGAGAGGAGCCTGTAATTTTAATTGTGACAGATGGTGTTTTTTCTATGGATGGAGATTTAGCGCCGCTGCCGCAAATTGTGGAACTGGCTAAAAAGTATGGGGTTTTAACTATGGTTGATGATGCACATGGGGAAGGGGTATTGGGTAAAGGCGGCCGGGGTATTGTTGATCATTTTAATCTTCATGGGCAGGTGGATATTGAAATGGGGACACTGTCCAAAGCTTTTTCTGTGATGGGTGGCTTTATCACCGGGAAAGCCACCTTGATTAATTTTTACAAGCAAAAAGCCAGGCAATTTTTATTTTCAAATGCTTTAACAATTGCGGATACAGCCGCAGTTTTGGAAGGAGTTAAAATTCTGGAAGAATCAGATGAGCTGGTTAAGAAGCTGTGGGATAATACTAATTACCTACGGGAAGAGTTTAAAAAGTTAGGATTTGATACCGGCCACTCCCAGACACCAATTACTCCGGTGATGCTACCTGATGAGAATTTAGCCAGGCAGTTTAGCGCCAAGCTTTTTGAATTGGATGTTTTTGCCACACCGATTGTTTTCCCCATGGTTCCCAAGGGAAAAGATAGAGTTCGTGTGATACCCTCTGCAGCCCATGATAAAAAAGATTTGGATCTTGGCATTGCAGCTTTTGCTAAAGTTGGAAGAGAGCTTAAGGTTATTTCTTAGGTGGATATTCGCTTTTGAGAAAGTCACCTAAAATCCCCGGCTCTTGTAGAGTCGGCTGATGGTCTGAAAGATCGGGGGTGGAAGGGATTTTCGATCTTTCACCATTCCTACGGAATGGATTAGCAATCTTTTTAATTATGGCAACTGGGCCATTATCCATATTTTCCATGACTATATTGTATCATACGGGTTAGGGCCGTGGGGTTTATCTGACATATACTGATTTGAAGTATTTCTCGAAAATAGTCAGAGCTTCCTGAATTTCTTTTTCAGTAGGAACAGGACAATCTGACAGCGGGTTTTCAATGCCTAGTTCTTTGTATTTGTAAAATCCATAGGTATGGAAGGGTAGAATTTCTACCCTGTCAATGTTTTTATAATCCTTAAAATGGGCACCCCATTTTTCTAAGAATTCTTTTTGGTTAGTGTAGCCGGGGACTAAAACATAGCGTAGCCACATTGACTTATTGATTTCTTTCAGATATTTGGCAAACCTAAGCGTTGGTTCATTAGAAGCGCTGGTAACTGTCTGATGCCAGACCGGGTCGATGTGTTTAACATCCAGTAATACCAAATCAGTTACTTCTAGAAGTTTTTTGGTATCATCATCAAGAATAGAACCATTGGTGTCCAGGGTAGTATTGAAACCTAGCTTTTTGGCTTTGGTAAAAAGATCAAGTAAAGCTTTCCTTTGCAGCAGGGATTCTCCGCCGGAAACAGTCAGACCCCCTGTATCTTTAAAATAAGGCTTTTGCTTTTTTAAAAGCTCAATGATTTCTTCGGAACTCATTTTTGTGCCGCCTTTTAAAGAACGGGTATCGGGGTTATGACAATACAGGCAGCGGAAATTGCACCCCTGCATGAAGATAACCAGCCTGATGCCCGGTCCCTCGTGGGTGCCGAATGTTTCAATGGAGTGAACTTGCAGCATAATTTTTCTTTGTCATCCCCCGATTTAATCGGGGGAGCTATATAAATAATTGTATGGATCCTGAATCAAGTTCAGGATGACGTAAAACGTCACTTCATTGACTCAAAGAAGGTTCTGGCCAGAACTTCCTGTTGGTGTTCGCGGGAGAGTTTAACAAAATTAACAGCATATCCTGAGACTCTGATGGTGAGTTGGGGGTATTCTTCAGGATGGGCCATAGCCCGAAGCAAGGTTTCCCGGTTTAGGACATTAACATTTAGATGTTGAGCCTTTTTATGAAAATAACCATCAATTAAAGCCACTAGGTTATCGGTTTGTTCCTCTTTAGTAGCGCCTAATGCCCGGGGAACAATGGAAAAGGTATTGGAAACACCATCCCTGGCACTTTTATAATCAATTTTGGCTACGGAATTTAAGGAGGCAATGGCGCCCCGGCTGTCGCGGCCATGCATGGGGTTAGCACCAGGGGCAAAAGGTTCGCCGCTGGCTCTGCCATCAGGAGTGGCGCCGGTTTTTTTGCCGTACATCACGTTTGAGGTAATTGTCAGTACAGACAAAGTTGGCTTGGCGCCCCGGTAGATTTGGTGTTTTTTTAGTTCTTCATTGAAACTGTCAACCAATTCTTTTGCAATGTTATCAACTCTGTCATCGTCATTGCCGTATTTTGGAAAATCCCCCTCTATAACAAAGTCTTTCGTGATTCCATCTTCATCCCGGATAGGTGTTACTTTGGCGTATTTAATGGCAGACAGGGAATCTGCCACAACTGATAAGCCGGCAATACCAAAGGCCATTAATCTGTCTAAGTCAGTGTCCAGCAAAGCCATTTGTACCCGTTCGAAATAATACTTGTCATGCATGTAGTGAATAATATTCATGGCATTTACATACACTTTTACTACATAGCTAAGAGTTTTTTTGTACTCTGCCATGACCTTGTTAAAATCCAAAGCTCTTTCTGGTTGGGGACTGATCCCCGGTACCAAAACTACAGCTGCATTTTCATCTTTGCCCTGGTTTAGAGCCAAAAGCAAAACTTTAGGGAGGTTGGACCGGGCGCCAAAATACTGCATTTGCGATCCCATTTTTTGTTGGGATACGCAGCAGGAAATGCCGTAATCATCAAAATTGGCAATTTCCCTCATTAAGTCGTCATTTTCATATTGGATTGAAGATGTATCTATAGAGACCTTGGCGCAAAATTCCTTAAACTTCTGCGACAGTTTTTCAGACCAAAGCACTGTGATGTTTGGTTCGGGAGCGGCGCCAAGGTTATACAGCGACTGCAGAAACCTGTAAGAGGTTTTGGTAACCTTATGGCGGCCGTCCAAAAACATCCCGGCTAAGCTTTCAGTCAACCAGGTTGGGTCGCCGGCATAGATTTGGTCATATTCTTTCATACGTAGCTGTCTGACCAGGCGCAGTTTAATAATAAACTGGTCAATAAGCTCTTGGGCCTGTTCCTGCGTTAAGTTTCCTTCGGCAATATCTTTTTCAATATAAATATCAAAAAACCCGCTGACAGAGCCTAGACTGATAGCTGCGCCGTCTTGCTCCTTTAAGGCTGCCAGGTAGGCAAAATAAGTCCACTGGATTGCTTCCTTGGCATTTTGAGCCGGTTTGCTTAAATCAAAGCCATATGAGGCAGCCATCTCCTTAATTAAATCCAGGGCATGAATTTCTTCGCCAATTTCTTCGCGCTCCCTGATTTCCGTATCTGTCATGGAACCTGTTTTTCCGGCATGGTCTTTTTTCTTTTCTTCAATTAAACGGTCTATGCCGTATAAAGTTACCCGGCGGTAGTCACCGATAATTCTGCCCCTGGCGTAGTTATCGGGCAAGCCTGTAATTACGCCGCTTGAGCGGTATTTTCTGATTTCTTCTGTGTAAGCATCAAATATAGCCTGATTGTGGCTTTTTAGGTATGTAGTAAAAAGCTTTTTTACCTTTGGGTCAAGTTTTTTGCCGTAGTCCTCACAGGCTTGCTCAACCACCTGGATGCCTCCGTAGGGCTTTATAGCTCTTTTTAATGGCTCATTTGTCTGTAAACCAACAATAAGCTCAAGATCTTTTTTAATATAGCCTGGTTTGTGGCTGACAGCAGTTGCAATTGTTTTGGTGTCAATATCTAAAACTCCGCCTGCTGCAGCTTCTTTTTTAAGCAGATTTTTACAAATATCCCAAAGCTTTTTGGTTTTTTCTGAGGGGCCTTTTAAGAATTCTGCGCCTCCGCTGTAGGGGATTAAGTTGTGGTATAAAAAATCTCTGACATCGATTACCTTTTCCCATTCACCCTTTTGGAAAACTTTGTTCATTTGCTGAGTATATCATCTTTAGCTCAAATAGGGGCACTATTTTTGGAGATGAGTTATAATATCAGTTTATGGCGGCAGTTGAAATACTGAAAAGAGGTTCTGTTAAGGCTATGCGGGCAAGAAGCGGGTGTGAAGGTTGTCCTTTTGCCGGTTCTTGCGCTCCTTGCAGGCCGCAGACTTCTGGAAGAGTGTTGGTCGTTGAAAGTATTAAAGAATTACTCAAAAAAGAAAAATTACCCGTAGGCACAATTTATTTTAGTGGTCCTGCAAGAACAGGTGAGAGCGAGAAAACCTGTTCTAAATGCAAGGAACCAGCTTCTACTTGTCTTCACTCGGAAACTTCAAAAAGGTGATTTTGTGAGAGCCTAGCACCTTCTCCGGGAATATTTACAATGATGTCCTTGACGAAGTCTAATGCTTTAAGCTTTACTTTCACTTTTCCGACATCCTTAGTTTCAGAAATTGGGATTTGATACTGGTCATTCTCAGACTCCAATTACTCCGGTGGTGTTAGGTGATGAGAATTTAGCCAGGGAGTTTAGCGCTAAACTTTTTGAGCTGGATGTTTTTGCCACACCGATTGTTTTCCCCATGGTTGCCAAAGGAAAAGATAGAGTTCGTGTGATACCTTCTGCAGCCCACGATAAAAAAGATTTGGATCTTGGTATTGCGGCTTTTGCTAAAGTTGGAAGAGAGCTTAAGGTTATTTCTTAAAAACTTCGTGGGGTTTTAGGGTTTCTCCCGACTAATTATATACAGGTAGATATGGACGATCAGTTAATTTTAGCCTGCAATGGGGCAGGTGTATTTAGTGGTAAGTATATTCCCAAAAAAGTAGGTCATACCGGAAAAGGTAGGCGGCATCTGGCCATTGCTGTGCTGCTTTACAACTACAAAGGACAAGTTTTACTGCAAAAAAGGAAACACCAGGTTTTTGATAATATTTGGGATGTGACAGGAGCTACTCATCCGCTGCACAGGGGAAATAATACTGATGAAACTTTAGAAGAAGCAACACAACGATGCCTTAAAGTAGAGTATGATATAGATAATATTACATTAAAAAATCTGGGAGCATTTAATTACTTTGCTAAATACGATGGGCTTTGCGAGAACGAGCATTGCTATCTTTTGATCGGGGAGTATAACGGCCAGTTTAAGTTAAACCTGGCGGTAGGTTATGGCTACAAATGGGTGGATATGCAGGAATTTTTGAAAGATATTGAAGCTCATCCTAAAAATTATTCTCCTTGGGCAATCAAATCAGTTGAACTGTTAAAAAAAGAAAGGTTCTTTAAAGCATGATCAGAACAGAAGGGCTAGAGGGAAGAGTCGCAGGTGTGGGTGCATTAATTGTTGTTCCTGAGGATCCTGGTCGGGGATTTTTGACGCTAAGAGAGTTGACGAGTAAAAGATCTACACATAAAGTAGCTGGAATGTTAACTCTGCCCATGGAGACGGTTAAACCCGGAGAAGAGTATGCACAGACTTTTGAGAGACTGACAAGAGAGGAAATCCAGATTAAAAACTTCAGGTATGATCCTAGAGCAGTTACGAGACTTTGTTTATGTGAATTAAGATCTGGAGTGATTCTTCATGCATCAGTGCTAGAAGTTTCCCCGGATGTAGATGTAATAATCGGTTCAGAGTCGCAAGAAGTTGCAGACTTGGGGTGGACTAGATTTGAGGATGTGTTGAATGCTCCTGTAGGAGATTTGGGTATTAGGCCAGGCACAAGAAAAGTGATTCAAGCCCATCTGTCGTACAAAATAAATCCTGCTGGTTATACGCCGCAGGTATACAGGTATGGTGATTTACAGGATTATATACCAGATAAACTGTTTGATATGATCGAGAGTGGTATTAGTTTAGAAGAAGCTTTGTTCCGGTTGAAGCTTGCATCAACACCTGCTGCAAGGTCTTTGCTTTTAGCCCATTCACAATCGCTACAGGTACATCCTTTAGACCACGCTGAAGCGAAATAATCTTACCTTGCATTTCTCCTGTGACATCGTGTCTTTTTGTAGGAGTTAGGCCTTTTATAACTTTATTAAAATTCTTGTTACTGATTTCCGGAATCAATTTGGCTGTCTGATCTGTTTTTGGATCACTGGTATAGATACCATCTACATCAGAGAGAAAAATAACTTGGTGGGTGTGTAATTTTTGAGCTAAGTATGAAACAATGGTGTCTCCTGAGATAATAGAGCAGCCCCATTTATCATCTAGCACCCCATCCCCGAATAAAACAGGGATTTGATTTTGATCAAGACAATTTTTAATTATTTGGGAGTCAAATCCGGCAAATTTTCCGGCTGATTGTTGGACGAATGAACGAGGAGGAAGGCTGATAGCCGGAAGGTTATTTTTTAGTAAAGCTTGGATAATTATGGAGTTTAACTCAATCATTTGTTGATCCATTAAACTGAAGGCCAACTCTTGCTGTTTTGTCTTCATTCCCTGGTGGAGGTTGTATTTTTTGGCTATTGGATGGCCAAAGGAGCCGGCGCCATGGACTAAAATTAATTGGTATTTATTTTGTTGGTAAATTTGGGCAATTTCTTTGGCCAGTCTTTTGATGGTATCTAACCTGGCTTTGGGGGTAGGACTATCTTTGTAAGTAATCACACTGCCACCGAGTTTAATTATCAATAATTTCTTCATTTTCTAAAAAGGTAGGCAGGGGTAAGATCCGGATATTTTTCCTGTAAAATTTCTTTCAGGGCCTGTTTGGCTCTATAAAGTTGGCCTTCCACAGCCCTTTCTGTTAAACCCATTATTTTCCCGATTTCTTTATGGCTTAGCTCTTTCCAGTATTTTAGATAAAGCAAACGTCTTTTTTCCGGAGGGAGTAGCCTGAGGCATTCCAGAATACAAAGTTTTAACTCATCCAAAGCCATTTTTTCTTCAGGGCTTAAGGAGTGGCTGCCAATTTTAGCCAGGATTTCAAATCCAGGGGCAATCAGTACAGATTTCTCGTTAATTTGATCTCGGTAGTAATCTGCCATTTTATTTAATGCTATCCTGCATACCCAGGTAAAATAGCTACTTTTATGCTCAAAAGCATACCAGCCTTTCAGCGCTGCCTCCACTGTTTGGGAGAACACTTCTTCCGCCGCCTCCTGATTTCCACCCATTCTTTTGACTATAAACTTCATCAAAGGTAAGTTGAATTTTCTATACAAAAATGCGAAAGTTTTAAACTTAAGGGATCTTTCTTGTGGGTTTTTTGGTAAACTCATGACTAATAGTATAACAAAGAAATGAAAATTTTCCTAAAGGAGCTAAAATTCCCTTCAACTAATCATACCTATTTAAAAGATATCACCGATGAGGTTAAGAGGGTAGTGGTAAAAAGTGGTGCTGAAGATGGGTTTGTGATGGTAAATAGTAAGCACACCACCCTGGGGGTGTTAGTTCAAGAAATTGCCGAACCAAATCTTGTGCAAGACATCCTCCACCATACGTTAAAACATGTGCCGGAGGATAAACGCTCTACCAGAGTGAACAGGAGTTATTCTCACCCAACCGCCGATTATTTGCATCGGTGCCAGGATAATCCATATTGTGATGAAATCGATGAGGATTATAATGCCGGCAGCCATATCCGTGCTTTAACATTCTCTCATTCAAGTGTCATTGTGCCTGTAAAGGGGGGTAAGTTGGAGTTAGGCAAATATCAACAAATTGCCCTGTTTGAGTTTGATGGCAGAGATGGAAAAGGCAAAAACCCGATCAGGCAGCGGACAGCCCAAATCTGGGTTTATCCTGCTGTGGTAAAATTACTTGTCTATGAGTAAATTGGATAGCAATAATATTCCTTCCCATATTGCCATTATCATGGATGGTAATAGAAGATGGGCCAGGGTTCGCCACCTCCCTGACCTAAAAGGCCACGAGGAAGGCCACGAAGCGCTGGAGCGGACTGTCAGAACAGCCAGGGATTTTGGAGTACAAATTGTGACTGTTTATGCTCTTTCCACTGAAAATGTTAAGGAAAGAAGCAAAAGCGAGATTGCTGGTTTGTTTAACCTTTTAAAAAAGACTTATCTTAATAAATTAAAGGTTTGGATGAAAGAGGGAGTAGAAATAGATATGCTGGGGGAGATGGCAGGACTGCCGGTCTTTGTTAAAAAAATCATCGCTGATATTCAGAAAAAACACACCCAAAATGCTACTTTTAAGTTGAATATTGCCTTTAACTACGGCGGTAAGAGGGAAATTTTGCAAGCTATAGAAAAAATACTAAAGTCGAAGGTTACTCCTAAAAAGGTTAGCGAGGAAACTTTAAGGGAAAATCTTTATACCAATGGCCAGCCAGACCCGGAGTTGGTGATCAGGACAGGCGGAAGAAGTAGGCTCTCAAACTTTCTGCTTTGGCAGACTGCTTATTCCGAGTTTTACTTTACTAAAACCCTGTGGCCTGATTTTAATAAAAAGGAATTTAAAAAAGCCCTGGATTGGTATAAAAACCAAAAGAGGAATTTCGGTAAGTAGTAGTCAGTCTTCAGCTATCAGACTAGGAAACAAATTGTCTGACGACTGATGACTGAAAGCTGATAGCTCTTAAGGAATCTCAGACCATTTTTGTAAGGTGGTGGCAAATAAATTACTTAAAATCACCAGGTATTTTGGCTGGTTATTAATTTTCTCGGCAGCCTGGCTATTATTATTCAGGGTACGGCAAAATACAATTTTGCCGGGATTTAAGCTGACTAAGCTGCCGTTAACAGTCAAGGCATTTGCCGGGATTAAATTAGTAGAGCAGGCAGCTCCGGCCGTGTAGATATTACCGGATGAAATAATGACTGCATCTATTTGATTAACAGCCTTGTCTATATTAATGTTATTTTTAACAACCAGCACTAATCCCTTGGTAGGGGCGGCCGGAGCGGTGATAATATTTTTATTGATATTTAAATTTCCTTCAATAAAGATCACGGCAGTTTTATCATACCGGTAAATATCATTGATATTTACCTCTGAAGCAGTGTAACTAAAGACTTTTCCCTCTTCGGTTTCCGGCAGTAGTACAGAATCAGATTTGGGGGCCACTTTGACCTTTGATTGGGTATAGTAAAGGGATTTTAGGTCCTCATAGGTGGGGATTTTAAAAGGCCTGAATTCAACCTCTCTTAAAGGGGTAACAGTGTTTCCTGTTGCGCACTTTCCGGTTGTACCGAATTTTCCTTCTAAGATAGGGGTGGTGACCAGGCCTTCTGCCCGGGGAAGACCGTTACCACAATTTGTAGCATTGACAGATTGGGTTACAGAGGTAGTAACAGAGGCGCTTTTATTATTATCGCCGGGACTGCAGGCAGCCCAAGTGTTAGAATCGTACGTAAAAGGAGGGTTAGGGGTACCGGTACACTGGTTAGCCGGCCCGGTGCCGGTGTAATCGGTGCTATTGTAGGCGTTGACTGCGGCGGTATATGTATCAGCTGCAGTAAAATTGTATTTACCGGCGATAGTTGTGTCTGTTCCGACTATGCCTTCGCCTATCTTGCACCACTTTCCGTTAGAGGCAGTGTAAAGGCCGCCAGGGCAGTTGAAGTCTGATTCATCATCACCTTTGGTAATCCAAATTTGGCCGCTTTTGGCTCCTCCTGAAAGGGTAGCCGTGTAAGAAGAGGCATAACCAGTGGGATCGACCACTGCTGTGATGGGTCCTTGTAGGGTAGCCCGGGGAGGGAGCAGATTTATATTAACTGTGACATTGCTGGTAGTGCCATTTCTGCCACACCAGTCAGTCCAGTAACTTGGTTTAGTAATAGGCATACCGCTGCATTGTTGACCGTATCCATCAAAGGCATTGACAGAGATGTCCCATTGGCCTACCTCAGCTGCGGTAGGAGTCCAGGAAGTAGTTAAGCTGCAGCTGGAACCACTGCAACTAGGGTTTGTTTGTGTTGTCTGTTCCGCTATCTGTGTCCAGTTATTAGTGCCCTTAGGAGCCCGGAAGATATTGACTTTAATTAGGTTAGTGCCAGTAGCAGTGGCAGAAACAGTCATACTTTGGCCTATTGTGACAGAACTGTTATTGCCGGGTGCAGTAATATTGGCCGTAGGAGGAGGGGGAGGAGTAATGTTTATATTTTTAGCATCCCAGGAAACACAAGTGGTTGCCTGGTCATTAACAGAAGCTACCCTTAAGGTTTTAGCTCCTATAAAGGTACTATCCGGAGTCCAGTTCGAGGACCAGCCGTCAGGGTTCGGGTTTAGGTTACCGCATGTCCAACTGGCATTAACTACATCCTGGCGAGGGTAAGAGGCGGCAGACCCAATATAGCGGCAATTATTCGAAGTTCCCTGGTCGCAGACATGGAGATCTACCCGGTTGCGGTTAGTGCCATTGGGTCCGGAACAGAATGTTCCCCATCCTGCCATTGAGTAAGTATTGCCTGTGGTGTAGGCTGCACCATCAACAGGTATATCAATAGTAGTGTAACCGCTACAGGTACAACTGACAGGGGTGGTGAAGGTGCTGGCTCCACTAGTTGTATAGCCGTTCCACGACCTGACATAATAAGTAGTATTAGGTTTGAGTGTTAGGGAACCGGAGCCGCCATAGAGATTAAAGCCTGAAGTGGCAGAGGTAGAAGTAGTTCCAGCCACATATTTATTGTAGAAAGTGCCAAAGCTGCTGCTTTCACTAATATCCACATAACTGACTGCCGGAGAGACACTGGCCCAGGAGATAGTATACATACTGGCAGTATTTGTGGGAGTACAGGCTGGACTGGTACTGACAGTGGGAGTAGGAGGGGTGGGAGAGGGAGTACAGCTAAAGGTAGTTGAATAACTGGCAGCAGCACCACAGACACCACTGTTACAGGCAAAGACAAACCATTGGTAGTTTTTTCCGGGTGTAGTAGAGAAAGAGTAAGAAGTGCCGCTAGTCACTTGTTGGCAGACCACTAAGCCATTTGAGTCACATTGGGCAGTATTCCAATTTAGCGGGCCATAGGCCAAATCTTGAACAAATACATCATAACGGCTGGCACCGCTCACACCGGTCCAACTTAAGGAGGCGGTAGTTCCGGGAATCGGACAAGAGCTGGCAGGGTTGGTAGGAGCAGGGGGAACAACTTTGACTGTAATATTAGATGTGGTTCCATTTGTGCCGCACCAAGCTGTCCAGTAACTTGGTTGGGTAACTTCCATGCCGCTACATTGTTGGTTATAACTGTCAAAAGCATTAACAGCAATTTTCCAGAGGCCGCCGTTTGTAGCAGTTGGAGTCCATGAGCCACTTAAGGTGCAACTTGAACCGCTGCATGATCCTTCGGCTATCTTTTCCCAGGATTGGGTGCCTTCCGGAGCCCGGTAAATATCCATCCAGCGGAGATTAGTGCCACTGGCAGTGGCAGAAACAGACATACTTTGGCCGATTGTGACAGAACTGTTATTAGCAGGTGAGCTGATATTGGCAGTGGGAGGAGGAGGTACACAGGTACCACTACTGCAGGTATATCCTGAAGAACAGTTGCTTTTGGTACATGATTGGCTAAAGCTGACTCTGTTACAGTTTCCACTACCATTGTAGGAGGTATATCTGCAGCTTTGAGTACCATTGTTGGTTGAACAGGTGTTGGTAGGAGCAGAACAAAGATCGCAGTCAGGACTGGCATTACAATTGGGGAGAGTACAGCTAAATTGCGGGCCATAAACTTCACCACTGCAACCGTAGTTGTTACAGGCTCTCATCCACCAGCCATAGGTTGCACCGGCAAAGGTAGTAGAACTAAAAGTATTAGTAGGGGAATTGATCCGATTAGCGGAATCATTACCAGTGCTGTAACTTCCCCAGGGATTGGCTTTGTTATCTATAAATAGCTCGTAATAACTAGTAGCACTATTGTTGCCGCTCCAGCTAAAATTGGCAGTGGTTCCCGGAGCAGGGCAGGAAGGAGTAGAGAGCGAAGGGGCAGTGGGAGGGGTACAGGAGGCGGGAGTGGTAAAGCTGGCAGTATTACTAAGATTAAAGCCGTCCCAGAGCCGGGTATAGTAGGTGGTATTAGGTTGAAGAGTTAAGGAACCGCTAACTCCGGTGTAAGCGTTAAATCCACCGGAGGCATTAGTAGAAGTACCACTAACAGCTTTGTTATACCAGCTGGTAAAATTATTCGTGCTGATGTCCACGTAAGTGATTGCTGGATTGCTGCCGGCCCAGGAAATAGTAGCCAGATTACTGGTATCTGATGCAGTACAAGTGTTATTGAGGCTTACACTAGGAGTAGGTGGATTGCTGATCCGGATCCAGATATTACTGTTTGAACCGCAGGACGACCAGGCCGAATTATATCCCCACGGATTGCCGGTACACTCTGTGGCCGAATTACCGGTGTAGTAGTTGCTGGGGTTAGGATTGGCATAGGCATTAACAACAATATACCAATCTCCTGTTTCTGCTGTCCAAGACCCGTTCAAACTACAGGTTGAACCATTGCATATTGTTTGGTTTATTAATGTCCAAGATTGGGTAGACGTAGGGCTTCTGTAAATTTGAACCCCGGTGGTGCTACCACCACCAGTAGCATTAGCCGTAAAAGTAAGATTTTGCCCGGGTCTGCCATTCCACTGCCATGCGGAAATGGTAGCTGTAGGGGCAGCTGAAGCTGTGGCCGGAGCAGCAAACATCACAAAAACAGCCGCCGCTAAAAAGACTATAACCTGTAACCTATAACCTGTAACCTTCTTCATCATGGTCCTCCCGGGGTATTAATCCTGGTATTGGAATGGACATCTCCTCCGGTAGTTTGTATCCAGGGAGTATTGGCTTTGTTAGGATTGGGGTTAGGAGGAGGGTTAGGGTTGGGATTAGGAGGGGCAGGGCAATTAATAGTTTTGGGGGAGTTAGAAAGCAGGGTACTTTTTCCGGGGCTGCCGGGGATATTAAGGCCATAGGCATAGATTGGGTGGTCTTGGCCGTCT